>CALXVH010000009.1 GCA_944391965.1 uncultured Clostridia bacterium | reverse complement strand
TTTTATTTTAAAAGCCTTATTACTATATAAAAAAACAAAAGAGAGATTAAAAAATCGCCAAAATCGGTTTTTTTTTTTAATCTCTCACTTTAATTAATTTATTGTATTGTATCACATTAGTTTTTTTGATTCAAGTACCTAAGAAATTTTATCTAAAGAATAATGGAATGTAGCTGCAAATAAAGTTACTAGTTTAAATAATAATGTATATAAAATTTCTCCTATCAATGACATTATTAATGCTCCAATTAATGCTGTAACTACTATAAATAATACTGGATGTAAATTTGTCTTATAAATTTCTTGAACTATTATAATAAATAGTCGTGCAACACATACCATTACTAATATGTATATTATAAATCCTATAAAATTAAATTGTCCTGTAATTACTGTTGATGATAAGAAATATGCAACTTTTATAATAACAGCTGCAGCATATGCTTCAATTTTTTTATCTCTTTTAAAATACTCATACACTAAAATTGCTACTATGATATCAAAAACAAAATTTAATGCTATTAACATGAACTTTACCTCCTTTTATAAATTCATTGTATTAATGATTTCTAATACTCTTTCCTCAAACTCAGCTTCTTTTTCTTCATTATTAATGCTTGTCATAACAATTGTTTTAATTTGATTATTACTATTTACAATATAATACACTTTTCCTTTTTCTTCTGAATTATTTTCTGCATTAGTATATGTATAATCATAAGTTATATAGTAAATATTATCTGTTGCTTTAATGAATTCTTTTGAATCCAAAGTAATTAAATAATCATCTGTAGCATTTAATTCATCTTGTATATCTATTGATTGGCATTCTGCATCTGCCTCTTCTTTATTACTTAAATCTATTACTGGCTTTCCAGTTGATACAGCTACATCCTTAACAGCTAGTAAATTTCCTGTTTTTAAATCTACTAATTTAGTATAACCCTCTACATAGCTATCCATTATTGACATATCATTAGAATCATATGTCCAATAATCTGTCATAATAGTTTCTGCATCTGAGTCTATATCACTATTTAAATCATCTATACATTGCATTGATGTTACTCCTGTAACTAATGCCATTGAAATTACACAAAATAAGAATATAACAATAACTTGATAAACCTTAATCTTTTTTTGACTTATTCCATAAATAATTCCTAATATAGCTATTATAATCATTATGATTACTACTATATGGCTTAAATATAAACATGTCCACATATTTATCTCTCCTTTTTACGCTTTTTCTACAAATATTATACATTTTTTACATTAATTTGTATATTTCCACAATATTACTTTTATGTTACATTTATATATCACAAGATTATAAATTTTTAGTATTATGATATACTAATATAAAATTTAATATTAAGGAGGTTTATGTATGACACCACATAATGAAGCTGAAATTGGCGACTTTGCAAAAACTGTTATTATGCCTGGAGATCCTTTACGTGCAAAATATATAGCAGAAAATTTTTTAGAAGATGCTAAATTAGTTAATTCTGTTAGAAATATGTTAGCATATACAGGCTTATATAAAGGAAAAAAGATTTCTGTTATGGCACATGGTATGGGAATGCCAAGTGTTGGAATTTATTCATATGAATTATATAAATTTTATGATGTAGAAAATATTATAAGAATTGGATCTTGTGGAGGATATATTAAAGAATTAGACCTATTTGATGTTGTTCTTGCAGATGACGTCTATACAGAAGGAAATTATGCACTTACTTTTAATAATGACGATTGCCATATTTGTTCAGCAGATAAAAATCTTAATTCTATAATAAAACAAGTCGCTGACATTTCTGATATAAAAGTAACAGAAGGAAATACTGTTTGTACAGACGCTGTAGATTTTTATATGACAAACCCTAAAAAATTCTTTAATAGAATTCCCAAAAATATAAATCCTATAGCAGCAGAAATGGAAGCATTTGCATTATTCTACAATGCAAAACTTTTAAATAAAAAAGCTGCTTGTTTAATGACAGTTGTAGACTCACAATTTATAAACAAACAAGCAACACCAGAAGAACGCGAACAAGGATTAACAAAAATGATTAAAATTGCTCTAGAAGCTGGAATATTGTTATAGATTTATGGGGATTTGGGGACGGTCCTAAAATCCCTTTTTGTATAATTTAATTAACAGCAACATTTTTGATTGCTTTTTAGATTTATAATTTTATCAAAATTGAAAAAACAGCCATACCTAATCTAGGTTTATGACTGTTTTTTCATTGCTTTTGCATCGAGCGTTAGTGAAAGTAGAACCACTTCATTAAATCCGACATATTTTCGTATATTCTTAGGAATTGAAATCCCAATAAAGCCATATCTATCTGTTCTTCTGTTGGTTTTCTATATACTAGGAGCTCATTTATCTTTCTTGATAATTCTATTAACTTTCCATTTTTCATAGACCACACAAGAATTAGAAGTATCCCCACATCTATTATAATTATAGTACTTATATTAACATATGGTGTAATTAACATAAGTGGTGTAAAAATAATTCCTATAAAACTTATTCCTATGTTATTAATATTAGATTCGTTTATGAAGCCTTCATAAGATGGTTTAACTGATAATATATTGTCTTTATTAATCCAAATCCCCTTACTCTGGCAAGCATAAGCTTTTCTAAATATGTTAGCATACTGAACTTCTTCTTTATGCTTTATACTATAAATAATTTGTGGCAATAAAAAATAGAATTGCATAATTGTTACTGCAATGAAGTACATGCCCACTATAATTCCAACTACAACACCTGAAAAACAAATGAATAGTCCTGTTAGTCCCAAATAGAAAAGTAGCATTCCTGCTATTATTTTCTTTTTAGATGGGATTTCCTCTTCTTCGATAGCTTTCATCTCCAGCTTGATTGAGTCATCCCAATTCATAAGACTTGCTACTCCTGTTCCGTCTGCGTTTAGTTCTACCTTCGCTGCGATTCCTTTTTCTGGTGATTTTACTACTAGTAAATCTCCCACTTTGTAACCTAACCGCTCTCTTCTCATTATTCTTTCTCCTTTCAACAGATTGTAAACATAATTATTATACCATTTTTTCCATATATTGTCTAACAAAAAACTGCTCTCTATAATTCACGAAAGCAGTTATTTATTATATTATTGTAATTCTTGTTTTATTTTTATTGCTAAATCTCTGTTTATTCCTTTTACAGTCATTATTTCTTCTGGTGATGCATTTTTTATATTACTAACAGTTTTAAATCTTTTTAATAATAAATTTCTTTTTACCTCTCCTATTCCAGAAATTCTATCTAGAGCTGATTCTGTCATTTCTTTCTCACGCAATTTTTTATGATAAGAAATTGCGGTATCATGAACAGTATCTTGAAATTTTGTAATTAAGTTTAATAATTCTTCTGATATTTCTATTTCATTTCTATCTTCATCCATTAATGCTCTAGTTCTATGTTTATCATTTTTTACCATTCCAAAAACTTTAATATCAACATTTAATTTATCAATAACTCTTCTTGCAGCTCTAATTTGTGTAATTCCTCCATCTACAAATATTACATCTGGTAAATTTCCAAAACCTGTGCTAGTTCCATTTAGAGAATGTTTTAATCTTCTTTCTATTACTTCTTCCATACATCTAGGATCATCTTGCCCATAAACTGTTTTTATCTTAAATCTTCTAGATAAATTCTTCTTTATAATCCCATTTTGCATTACACACATTCCAGCTACCATGTTTGTGCCAGATATATTAGATATATCATAACATTCAATTTTTCTTGGTATCTTATCCATTTTTAATACATCTTTTAGTTCTAGTAGCAAAGTATTTTTATCTTCAAATTTATTCTTCAAAGTAACTTCTGCATTATTTTCTGCCATTTCCACAAAACGAAGTTTTTCACCTTTTTGAGGAGTCTTTATCTCTACCTTATGATTTGCAATATTAGAAAGCCATTCTTCTATTGTGTATTTGTCTTCTGGCTCATCTCTCATCATAATTTTATTTGGTAAATTAGGATTATCCATATAATATTGTTTTATAAAACCTGATAAAATCTCGCTGTCTGACATATCAACTAAATCTTGGAAGAAGTAATATTCTCTGCCAACCATTTTACTTCCTCTTACAAAAAATATTTCTACACAAACTTCTAGTTCATTTTTTGCAATTCCAATAACATCTATATTATTTTCCGAAATATTAGATACTCTTTGTTTTTCCGAAATTCTTTCGATTGCTACCATTTTATCTCTTAAATATGCAGCCTTTTCAAATTCTAATTTTTTAGAAGCTTCTTCCATCTGAACTCCAAGCTCTTTTATTATTTTACTTGTCTTTCCATCTAATAAATCTATTATCTCATCTATTTGTTTTCTATAATCTTCTTTAGATATATAACCTACACATGGTGCGAAACATTTCTTTATATGATAATTTAAACATGGTCTTTGGGTTGATTTAAAACTTCTACATTGCCTAATTTTATATTTACTTTTTATAAAATCAACCATTTCTTTTGCTGCTCCAGGATTAGCATATGGTCCAAAATATTTTGACCCATCATTTATTAATCTTCTTGTTATAATTACATTTGGAAAATCTGATTTTATATCTATTTTTATATAAGGATATGTTTTGTCATCTTTTAATAATACATTAAATTTTGGTCTATATTTTTTTATTAAATTACATTCTAAAATTAATGCTTCTGCTTCGTTATTTACAACTATATATTCAAAATAATCAACTAAAGATACCATCTTTTTTATACGTTCAGTTTTATTTGTTTTCCTAAAATATGACGTAACACGTCTTTTTAGTGAAATAGCTTTACCAACGTATATGATATTATTATTTTTATCGTGCATAAGATATACACCTGGCTTAGATGGTAACTTTTTAATCTCCTCTTCTATATTAAACTTAGCCCCCATTCTTTTACCTCTCCTATTTATTATTCAATATATTATAGCATTCTTCAAAACTTGTTTCAATATTCACTTAAACTATTCTTTAATATACGTATAAACGCGTCTCATCTCTGAGACGCATTTATACCAGATTTCTTTCATACATTTTCATTAAAGTCTGAACAAATCCAAAGATCAGTTTGACTTTTGCTCAATTTCATAAACAAGCGATCTAATTCGTCATAAATTTCTTTACCGTTCATGAATAATACTGTTTCTGCTACCCTTGTTCCGATTTCGGCCCTTATATTGTTAGCAAGGAACCGAATTGTGACCCCTTTGTTAAATTGGAATACTATTTCTAATATATTCTTTCCAAATTTTTCAGCAAATCGTCCAGTTCTTACTTCTTTTTTTAATGCATCAAACAAATCTGCATAATATTTTTCATCAGGTATCTCATTTGGCTTAAGAAATCTAACATGTAATTCTTTAGCCTTTTCGTTACTACCCACAACCCACATGTGTGTGGACTCTCTGATTTCTAAAACTTTGAAATCAAATTTTTTTCCTTCGTACCAAATCCGATAATAATCATCCATCTTCAATAACATAATCTTCCCTCCAACTCTGGATTGATAACATAAACATTTAGCTACATTTCTTTATTTTATACCATATTTATCAAATTAGCAATACTTATTAATTTTGCTAGGGACTTGATACTTTTTTTATTTTATTATAATATAATAACGTAAACCAAAAAGTTTACAATATAATAAAATTTGAAAGGAGGTTTATTTTATATATTATAAATGACAATTATACAAAGCGCCAGGACACTTACAGTGTTGACGAGGTCAGAGTTTATCGAAATATTCGGCGGGTACTCTGTGGTTTGCTACAACCATAAATATTAGCAAAACCTACTAGTGATAGTAGAACAAATCTAATTGTGTAGCTATATTGTTACTTTTTGGTTATTTTTTTATAGGAGGAACAATATATGTGTGGAATAATTGGTTACATAGGAACCAAGAAAGCTAAACCCATATTAATTAACGGTTTACTTAGATTAGAATACAGAGGTTATGACTCTGCAGGAATTGCCACAGTAGAAAAAGATGGCATAAAAGTTATCAAAGAAAAAGGAAGAATTGCAAATTTAGAGGCAATGGATGGAATAAATGATTTAGAAGGTACTATTGGTATTGGTCATACTAGATGGGCAACACATGGAAAGCCTTCAGCTACAAATTCACATCCACATTATGACAATGAAAACCTATTTGCTGTTGTACATAACGGTATAATAGAAAATTATCATGAACTAAGAAAATTTTTGGAAAATAATGGATATACTTTCCTTTCTGATACAGATACAGAAGTTATTCCAAATCTTATTAATTATTATTATAAAAAAGATAAAGATTTTTTAAAAGCTGTAAAATTAGCTTGTGATGAGTTAAAAGGAAGCTTTGCATTAGAAATTTTGTGCAAATATTATCCAGATAATATGATTGTTGTAAGACAAGATAGTCCTTTAGTTATAGGTAGAGGATTAAACGAAAATTATATTTCTTCTGATATCCCTGCTATTCTATCTTTTACTAAAGATTTTTATTTTTTAAATGATAGAGAATTTGCAGTATTATCAAGAGATAATATAGATTTTTATGACAATAATTTAAATAGAATTGATAAACCAATTAAAAGTATCGAATGGAATACTGCATCAGCAGAAAAAGATGGATATGATGATTTCATGTTAAAAGAAATTTATGAACAACCAAATGCGATAAGAGAAACAATTGGCTCAAAATTATCTGAAGATAAAATATCTTTTAATGATTTCGAAATAACAAAAGAATTTTTAGAAACTATTAATAGAATATATATTGTTGCATGTGGTACAGCAATGAATGCTGGGCTTGCTACAAAAGCAACTTTCGAAAATTTCTGTAAAATTCCAACAGAAGTTGATATAGCTTCAGAATTTAGATACAGAGATCCTTTAATAGATGAACATACTTTATGTATTTATATTAGTCAATCTGGCGAAACAGCTGATACAATTGCAGCTCTAAAATTAGCAAAAAGTAAAGGTGCTAAAACTATTGCAATAGCTAATGTTATTGGTAGCTCTATAACTCGTGAAGCAGACTACTGCATTTATACACATGCAGGTCCAGAAATTGCTGTTGCTTCTACAAAAGCATATACTTCACAAGTTGTTTTATTAAATATTTTAGCATTATATTTTGCAGAAGTTTTAGATAGAATTCCAAACTCAAGAATTGATGCGATGAAAAAAGAACTTTTGGAATTACCAAAAAAAGCAGAAATAACATTAAGAAATGTTGCAGAAGTAAAAAACTTTGCTAATATCGTATATAAAGAAACAGATATGTTCTTCTTAGGTAGAGGTGTAGATTACTATGTAGCATCTGAAGGTTCTTTAAAATTAAAAGAAATTTCATATATTCATTCTGAAAGCTATGCTGCAGGAGAATTAAAACATGGCCCTATAGCTTTAATAGAAAATGATGTTACAGTAGTAGGAATTATTACAAACCCTAATTTGGTTGAAAAAACAATTAGTAATATCCAAGAAGTTATTACAAGAGGAGCTAAAACTTTAGTAATAACAAACCAAAAGATAAATGAATCACAGTTCTTTAAGGTAATAAATATTCCTGATACAGAACCTTGTTTATCACCAATATTATCTATAATACCTTTGCAATTACTTGCATATTACATTTCAAAAGAAAAGGGATTAGATGTTGATAAACCTAGAAATTTAGCAAAATCTGTAACAGTTGAATAGGGATTTAGGGACGTTCCTTTTTTCCCTACATCATAAAAAGCGACTTTAAAAGTCGCTTTTTTGTTTATATCTTAAAATTGGCTGGCCAATTTATCTATGGTTACCCCACCTTTATTAGCTTCCCAATCTATTTCTATATTATTAAATTTTTCATTTTGAAATTCATTTAATAATTGTACATCTTCTTGTTGTAATTTAAAATCCAATGCTTCTAAATTACTATCTATATATTCCTTTTGTGTTGTTTTTATCAATGTGAATAATCCTTTTTCTTTTAACATCCAATTAATTAGAATTTGATTCTGAGTTTTATTATATTTTTTTGCCATTTCTACTAAAAATTTATAATTTGCTTCTGCTATCTTATTTCTCCTTAATGCTTGATAACATATAAATTTTATATTGTTATTTTTACAATACTCAACTAATCCAATATTCTCATATATTTTACAATCTAAATTATATACTCCCTCAAAACTAAATATTCCAAAATTTTTATTTAATTCTTTTAATTGCTCTAATGTTGTATTACTAGTAGATAAGTATCTAACCTTTCCCTTTTCACACATTTTTTGCATTTCATAATATACATCTAATAAGGGTATTTTACATACTTCTGGCGTATGAATTTGTAATGCATCTATATATTCTATATTCATTCTTTTTAAATACTCATCTACTTGTTTTTCTACATCATCTTTATTTTCTATATACTTTTCCAAGTGTGACATTACAAATATATCAGCTCTGTTAATCTTATCAAAAAAATGTTTTAAAAAATCGACAATTTCATAGTTTGAATACATTAAACTTGTACTTATATAGTTTTGTCCTTTTTTTACTGAATATAATAATCCTTCTAATGTTTCTTCTTTATTTTCCATATCTAATTTATATGTTCCAATTCCTATAGGGTTAAGTTCATTAATCATTTTATTTCTCCATTCTTTTTATCTTTTTAACTGGCAACATCTACCACAATGGAATTATATCATATACATTTTATATTAAAAAGTATTTTTTTATAATATAAATAATTGCAATATTATTAATAGTACTGCACCCGGCAATCCTAACAATCCAACTAAGGCAGATGTAAAAATATTTAGTCCTATATGGAAATTAAATCCCTGACCTATAAAGTTTATTACTAATATTAATAAACCTCCTAGAACCGAATTTAGTGCCAATTTACATATAAACTTAAGTGGTTTTACAAATATTCTTCCAAATAAAAATATAAAACATATCGATGCTGCAAAAACTAACATATTATTATAGTCCATATACATCACTCCTACTAATATTTATGATAATATACGGACAAATATACATTACATTGCTTCTTGTTTTGTTAAATTTCTAATATCTCTTTCTTGAATATTATCTATTATTAGCCCTCTTCTTTTTATCTTTTTCAATAAATAATTTATTTTTGCTTGATTAGCTTTCATCTGATATACATAATAATCTACAAGCTCCCCATCAGCAAATTCAAAATTTTTAGTTGCTAATTCTAAGTCCATCTTTGTCTTTATTAATGATTTAACTAAATCTAAGCTTTTCTCTTCATCTGTCTTATCTATAATTTTACTTTCTTTTATATATGTTTCATAAATCATTTTATCACCTCAATCATCCTATAGTAAGTATATTCAAATTTTCTCAAATTATTCCAAAAAATTTATTATTATAATTGATATTGATTGAATTATAAATAGATTTAATGTATTAGATACTAAAAGATTATTACTAGCTTCTATTACACCTAGTTCTTCATTACTATTTTTATGAAATCTTTGACTTTCTATAAATGTAACAAATTCTGGTATACTTGTTGCAATTCCCAAAACTATACCTATAATAATTTCTGAAACATCAAAAATATAGCGTAAATTTTCTAGCGTGTCACTTAGCAAATTTCCTACTAAATATAATATAATTCCTATTAGTAAAATATATACAAGATAAATAGGTATTTTCTTTTTATTCGGTTTTATATGTGTAATTGTTTTAGTTTCAGTATTTAAGCTTCCACTATAATGCTTATTTATTTTATTAAAAATATAAAATAATATAATATATATTACAGCTATTACTACACTATCTCCTATATCTATTTTCCAGATAATTATTGGGATGATTATTGTTAGCAAAACTAATATCAAATTTATTTTTAAAGCTTTATTTTTTAAAACACTTAGATTTTTATTTATAGCCATAGCCAATATATATTGAATACTGTTAATAATATTAGAACTTAGTATATTAAAAATTCCTGCCTCTGCCATACCACTAATTGACGAAAATGTTACTGTTAAAAATTCAGGAATACTTGTCGCAATTCCAGAAATATTTCCTATAGTCTGTGGCTTTAATTCTAGAAGTTCTCCAATTTTTCTAAGTGTTGGAACCAATAAATTTTTAGACACAAAGATTATTACTAATAATTCTATTATTAATTTTATAATTTCCCAAATTAAATTCATATATCTCTCCTATATATGAATTATTTACATTATAAAAAAAACTACACCTAAAATACTAAATTATATTTAATATTTTAGGTGTAGTTTATATATTTATTAATTATTTTAATAATTCTAATATTGCCATTTCTGCAGCATCACCTTTACGAGGTCCTACTTTAATTATTCTTGTATATCCTCCAACTTTTCCAGCTGTAGCATATCTTTCTGCTAATTCTCCAAATAATTTTGCTGGAATATCTATGTTTCTTCCATCTGCATCTTTAACTTTGCAAACAGTATTCATTATTTTTCTTCTTGCATTTAATCTTGAAGGCATATCTTTTTGTCTTTTTTCTGTTACTTCTTCTTTAACAACTTTTAAATATTCCTTACCATTTTTGCTTTTTACTAATTCTGTAACTTTGTTTCCATTAGTATCTCTTTTTGCTCTTACTATTTTTTTATCTTCCATTTCGAAATTATCTTTTTCTTTAATAGCTAAAGCAATTAGACTATTAGCTATAGCTTGAGTTTCTTTAGCTCTAGCTAATGTTGTAGTTATTTTTTCGTTTACTAATAAATCAGTTACTTGTGTTCTTAGCAATGCTTTTCTTTGTGCAGTTGTTTTTCCTAGTTTTCTATTCTTTGCCACTTTTTTCACACCTTTCTAATTTATTTTAATCATCATCTGGCGCAAAGTCTAATCCTAGTGAATGTAATTTATTTGTTACTTCATCTAATGACTTTTTACCTAAATTCCTTACTTTCATCATTTCTGACTGAGTTTTATTTACTAAATCTTCTACTGTTACAATACCAGCTCTCTTTAAACAGTTAAATGAACGTACAGAAAGCTCTAAATCTTCTATTGTCATTTCTAGTACTTTTTCTTTCTTAGATTCTTCTTTTTCTACCATTACTTGAGTATTCTTTGCAGCTTCTGATAAATCTATAAATAGTTCTAAGTGTCCAGTCATAACTTTAGCCGCTAAGCTAAGAGCTTCATATGGTTTTAAACTACCATCTGTCCAAACTTCTATTACTAATTTATCATAATCTACCATTTGTCCAACTCTAGTATTTTCTACAGAATAATTTACTTTCTTTACAGGTGTATAAATTGAATCTATTGGAAGTACAGATATATCTTGTCCTTCTTTCTTATTTTGCTCTGCAGTATTATATCCTCTTCCTGTATTAACTGTCATTTCAATAACTAAATGTCCACCTTCTGAAACTGTTGCAATATGTAAGTCTTTATTTAAAACTTCTACAACACCATCAGTTATTATATCTCCAGCTGTAACTTCTCCTTCTTTTGCATCAATTCTAATAACTCTCTCTTCATTTCCATCCATTTTTAGACGAACATCTTTTAAGTTAACAATAAGTTCTGGCACGTCCTCCACTACATTTGGAATTGTAGAGAATTCATGTAAAACACCGTCTATTTTAATACTTGTAATTGCTGTTCCTGGTAAAGAAGAAAGTAATATTCTTCTTAATGAATTACCTATTGTTACACCATATCCACGTTCTAATGGTTCACAAACAAATTTTGAGTAATTTCTTTTTTCATCAACTTCCAAGCATTGTATGTCTGGCTTTTCAAATTCAATCATTTTTACCTCCTAATAGAGTTGCATTGGCTTGCAACTTTTAAAAATATTTACCATTCTTTTATGGTTTTCTATTATTTTGAGTAAAATTCAACGATTAGATGTTCTTCTATTGGTAAATCAATATCTTCTCTTGATGCTAATCTAACTACTTTACCTGATAAATTATCGAAATCTCTTTCTAGCCAATCTGGAGTAGGTCTACTTGCGTTTTCTTCTACATTAGCTTTTATAGCAACATTATCTTTTTTAATTTCTCTTACAGAAATTACATCTCCTGGTTTTACTAAGTATGATGGTATACTGCATTTTTTACCATTTACATCAAATTGTGCATGATTTACAAATTGTCTAGCTTGTGCTCTTGAAGAAGCAAATCCTAGTCTATAAACAACATTGTCTAATCTGCTTTCTAATATTGTTAATAATTCTTCACCTGTAACTCCTTTTTTATTTGAAGCCATTTCGAAATATTTTCTGAATTGTTTTTCTCCAACTCCATAATACATTCTTGTTTTTTGTTTTTCTCTTAATTGTGTACCATATTCAGAAAGTTTATTTCTTTTTTGACCATGATCTCCTGGTCCATAATTTCTTCTAGCAATACTACATTTTTCTGAATAACATCTGCTACCTTTTAAGAATAATTTTTGACCTTCTCTACGGCATATACGGCATTGTTCATCTTTATATCTTGCCATTTGTCTTTTACACCTCTTCTTTCAAATTTATTATTTCTTAATTATACTCTTCTTCTTTTTGGTGGTCTACAACCATTGTGTGGTATTGGTGTTACATCCTTGATGCTGCTTATTTCTAGACCTGTTGTTTGAAGTGATCTTATTGCAGCTTCTCTACCAGAACCTGGTCCTTTAACAAAAACATCAACTGTTTTTAAACCATGTTCCATAGCTTTTTTTGCTGCTGTTTCTGCAACTTCTCCTGCAGCAAATGGTGTGCTTTTTCTAGAACCTTTAAATCCTAATCCTCCAGCACTTGCCCAAGATATAACATTACCTTTAACGTCTGTAATTGTAACTATTGTATTGTTAAAACTAGAATGAATATGAGCTGAACCTTTTTCTATATTTTTTCTATCTCTTCTTCTAGTTACTGTCTTTTTTGTTACATTTTTAGCCATCTTTCTAGCTTACCTCCCTTTTTTATACTCTTTCGAGCCTAAAAATTATTTCTTTTTGCTTACTAATTTTCTAGGACCTTTTCTTGTACGAGCATTAGTTTTTGTTCTTTGTCCTCTTACTGGAAGACCTCTTCTATGTCTTAATCCTCTATAGCATCCTATTTCTGTAAGTCTTTTAATGTTTAATGCAACTTCTCTTCTTAAATCTCCTTCTAATAATAGATGATTTGAATCGATTGCTTTTCTAATTGCTTGTACTTGATCTTCTGTTAAATCTTTTACTCTTGTATCTGGATTTACCTCAGCTTCTTTTAATAATTTTTGTGATGTTGAAAGACCAATACCATAAATATATGTTAATCCAACTTCTACTCTTTTTTCTCTAGGTAAATCAATTCCTGATATACGAGCCATAATTGCACCTCCAAATTTTTTGTTTTTTAAGTATTAAGATTTATATATGAACACAAATTTGATAAAGAGATATACTCTTCAGCCGCTACCATTTTTGTGCTTATACCATAGGATTTGTATAATTGGTTTTCCCAATTATAACTGTATGTATAAACTATGCTGTCTAATTATCCTTGTCTTTGTTTGTGTTTAGGGTTTTCACAAATAACTCTAACAACACCTTTTCTTTTAATAACCTTGCACTTTGGGCATATAGGTTTTACTGATGCTCTAACTTTCATTTGATACACCTCCTGTTATTACTCATTTTTTATACATTTACTTGAGCAATTATGAAGCGTGAAATCAGATGTGTGGTTTAACTACACATCTCATCTCACACTTCATACCTAAGTTAATAGGATTTATTTAGCTCTCCATGTTATTCTTCCTCTATTTAAATCATATGGTGATAATTCTACTTTTACTCTATCTCCTGGTAATATTTTGATATAGTTCATTCTAAGTTTTCCTGAAATATGTGCCAATATTTGATGACCATTTTCAAGTTCTACTTTAAAATTAGTATTTGGTAGTGTTTCTACAACAACTCCCTCTACTTCGATTACATCTTCTTTTGCCAAATTTATTCCCTCCCGAATAATTTAAACATTAATTTAACTATAAATAGCTAATATAGTATACACCATTTTTACACTATAGTCAAGATTTTTGGCTCTTTTTCTGTAATTAAAATTGTATTTTCATAATGTGCTGCTCTTGTTCCATCTTCTGTTATAATTCCCCATCCATCATCTAATTCTAAAATGTTTGGTTTTCCTGCAATTACCATAGGTTCAATTGCTAATGTCATTCCTGGTTCTAACCTAGGTCCCCTACCTGCTTTTCCGTAATTTGGAATTCCTGGATCTTCGTGCATTTCTCTTCCTATACCATGTCCTTGAAATTCTCTTACTACTGAAAAACCATTTTTTTCTACATATTCACCTATTGCATGTGATATGTCACCTAGTCTATTTCCTTTTTTAGCATATTTAATTCCTTCAAAAAAAGCTTGTTTTGTTACATCTATTAGTCTTTGACTTGCTTTATCTATTTTTCCAACAGCATATGTTCTACAGCAATCTCCATTAAATCCATCTTTATATGCTACTAAATCTACACTTACAATATCTCCTTCTTTTAGCACTTCTCTTTTAGAAGGAATTCCATGAATTACAACATCATTTACAGAACTACAAATACTTGCTGGAAAATCTGGAACACCGTCTACTCCACTTGGGTATCCTTTTTCTGCTGGAATTGCTCCATTTTTTCTCATTGTTTCTTCTGCAATTTTGTCTAATTCATAAGTTGTAATTCCTGGTTTTATTGCTGCTTCTATAGCTTTTTGTGCAAGAAATGCTACTTTACAAGCTTCTTTCATTTTTTCTATTTCTTTTGGAGATTTTATATATATCATTTATATTACTTCCTTATCTGTTTTCATTATAGTTTTTTAACCATTCACTTACCATTTCTTCTGTTATATTTACACTTGCATGTAATTTTACTCTATATAATAGACCTTTTTCTTCATAATATTCTATAAGTTCTTTTGATTGTTCATGATATACTCTTAATCTTTCTGTTATAGTTTCCTCATTATCATCTTTTCTTTGAATTAATTTGCTTCCACAAATATCACATATACCTTCTACTTTTGGTTTCTTGTATTCTAAATTATATATTGCTCCACAATCTTTATTTGAACAAATTCTTCTTTTTACAGTTCTATATATTATATCTTCATCTGGGATATCTAAAAATAGTGCTAAATCGACTTTTTGATTTTGATTTTCTAGCATTTCTTCTAGTGCTTCTGCTTGTTTTTTATTTCTTGGAAATCCGTCAAATACTACACCATTTGAATCTTTAAATTGATTTATTTTTCCTTTTAACATATTGACTGTTATTTCATCTGGTACTAAATTTCCTTTGTCAATATATTCTTGTGCTTTTTTTCCTAATTCTGTTGCATTTTTTATTTCTTCTCTAAACATATCTCCTGTTGCAATATGACCCATATTTTGTGTCTTTTCAAATAAATTTGATACTGTTCCTTTACCACTACCTGGTCCACCTAATAAAACAATATTCATTTTCTTCACTCCTATCTTTTCTTATGCAAATATTATTTTTTAAATATATATTTTGCAGTATATATTTAAAAAATAATATTCAATTACAACCAATATATCCATATAATAATTAATTGCATGGGCACGACTGCAAATCTCAGAGTCGTACCCTGATACAATAAATTTTATTCTAAGAATCCCTTGTAATGTCTCATTACTAATTGTGATTCTAATTGTTGAACTGTCTCTAATGCAACACCAACTATAATAAGTATAGATGTTCCTCCAAATGCTACATTTAAATTTGTAAATCTCATAAACATTGGAAGTATAGCTATAAGTGCTAAGAATAAACCACCAAACAATGTTAATTTTGTAAGCACTGATGATAGATATTCTGTAGTTGGCTTTCCAGCTCTTATACCTGGTATGAATCCACCATTTTTCTTAATATTTGCAGAAACCTCTGCTGGATTAAATGTTGCATATATATAGAAGAATGTGAATCCTACTATTAATAGTAAATAAACTATTGCATTTGCTATTGTGTAACCAATAGCCACATCTGAACTTGAAGTAGCTACTGAGAAATTATATATTACATTCCAAAATCCTGTATGTGTTGCAATACTTGGATCGAATATTTGAATTATCATTGCTGGGAATGTCATAAATGATGATGCAAATATTATTGGCATAACTCCAGCCATAGCTATTTTTAATGGAATATATGTATTTTGTGCACCCATCATTTTTCTTCCAACAACTTTTTTAGCATATTGTACTGGTATTCTTCTTTCAGCTTGTTGTATAAATACAACAGCTGTAACTAAAATTAACGCTCCTATTACAATAGCTAAAGCTACTAATAATCCAGTTGTACTAAAGCCTGATTGTGTCATTATTAAAGACCAAATTGAACTTACCGCACTTGGTAATCTTGATACTATACCAATAAAGATAATCATTGAAACTCCATTTCCAATTCCTTTATTAGTAATTTGGTCACCAAGCCACATAAGTAATGCAGTACCTGCCATAAGACCTGTTACGACTAACACTCCTGATAATATTCCTGAATCTACGAATATTCCTTGTGATTGATAAGATAAATATAATCCGATTCCTTCTATTAGAGCAAGCACAATTGAAAGTGCTTTAGTATACTTATCTACTTTTTGTCTTCCAACTTCTCCACCTTCTTTTGCTAATCTTTCTAGTGAAGGTATTATCATTGTTAATAATTGTATAACAATTGAAGCTGTAATATATGGTGTTACTGACATTGCAAATATTGAAAATCTAGAAAATGCTCCTCCAGAGATTATATCTATTAATCCTGTTAGCGTATTTCCTGATGATTGCATAGCATTTTGTATTTGTACCAAGTCTACACCTGGAACAGTTATAAAACATCCTAATCTAAATACTATAATCAATACTAATGTGTATAATAATCTTTTTCTTACTTCAGGTGTCTTTAATGCATTTTTTATAGTTTTAAACAACTAAATCACCTCAATCTTTCCTCCTGCTGCTTCTATTTTTTCTGCAGCTGCTTTTGTAAATCTCTTAGCTTTAACAGTTAATTTTTTATCTAATTTTCCTGTAGCTATTACTACTATTCCATCATTAACTTTTCCTATAATTCCTTCTGCTAATAGGCTTTCTGCTGTAACTTCTGAAGCTTCACTCTTATTTAACATTGTTAAAGTTACTTCTGTATAGTTTTTAGCATGGATATTATTGAATCCTCTTTTTGGAAGTCTTCTATATAAAGGTGTTTGACCTCCTTCGAATCCTCTTCTTACTCCACCGCCAGATCTAGCTTTTTGTCCTTTATGTCCTTTTCCTGATGTTTTTCCAAGACCTGAACCGATACCACGACCTAATCTTTTTCTCTTAATTCTAACGTTTGATGGTCCTAATTCTCCTAATTGCATTTCGTAAATTGCACCTCCTTAAAATTTGATATTATTATTATAATATATCAGAAACTTTTTTTCCTCTTTTTTTAGCAATTTGTTCTACTGTTCTCATATTTTCTAATCCGTTCATTGTTGCATACACAACATTTCTTGGATTATTTGTACCAAGAACTTTAGTTTTTATATCTTTGTATCCAGCTAATTCTAATACAGCTCTTGCACTTCCTCCTGCAATAACTCCAGAACCTTCTACTGCTGGTTTTAACATTACTCTTGCACTTCCGAATTTACCAATAAATTCGTGAGGGATTGTTGTTCCAACTACTGGTACTTCTTTTAAATTTTTTCTAGCATCATCTATTGCTTTCTTTATTGCATCAGGTACTTCTGCTGCCTTTCCATTTCCAACACCAACGTGTCCGTTTCCGTCACCAACAACTACTAAAGCACTAAATCTAAAAGTTCTACCACCTTTAACAACTTTAGCAACTCTGTTTATTGCAACAACTTTCTCTTTTAATTCAACTGCATTCTCTTCTTGCATCGGTTTTCTTTCCTCCTTTTCTTTTTAAATATACCTAATATATTTTAGAAGTTTTTATTTTTTATTTATTAGAAGTTTAATCCACCATTTCTTGCAGCTTCTGCTAATTCTTTAACAACTCCATGATAGATATATCCACCTCTATCAAAAACAACATCTTTAATATTTTTTTCTAATGCTCTTTTTGCTATAAGTGCTCCAACTTCTTTTGCTGCTTCTTTATTTGCATATTTAGTTTTTACTTCTTTATCTAATGTAGAAGCTGAAACTAAAGTATTTCCAGCAACATCATCAATTACTTGTACATATAAATTTGTATTACTTCTATATACACATAATCTTGGACGTTCAGCTGTTCCGCTTATTTTTCTACGAACACGAGCATGTCTTCTTGCTCTTTCCATTTTTCTGTTTGTTTTTGTAATCACTTTGCTCTCTCCTTTCTATAAACTAAAGTCTATTTTTTACCAGCTTTACCTTCTTTACGTCTGATAACTTCATAATCATATTTAATACCTTTTCCACCATAAACTTCTGGTGCTCTTTTAGATCTGATAACTGCTGCTGTTTGACCAACTAATTCTTTATCAATTCCCTTTACAATGATTGTATTTGCATCTGGAACGTCAAATGTGATTCCTTCTGGAGCTTCGAATATTACTGGGTGTGAATAACCTAATGTTAAGTTTAAGTTATTTCCTTGTTTTTGTACCCTATAACCTACACCATTAATTTGTAATGTTCTTGTAAATTCGTGTTTTACTCCTTCTATCATGTTTTTAATTAAAGTTCTTGTTAACCCATGTAAACCTTTGTTAAAGTTTTCATCGTCTGGTCTTGTAACTTTAACTACATTATCTTCTATTGTAACTGTTATGTTTTTATGAATTTCTCTTTCTAATGTACCTTTTGGTCCTTTTACAGTTAAATGTTGTCCGTCTAATTTTACTTCAACACCTTCTGGTATTGCAACAGGTGCATTTCCTATTCTTGACATTTCGTTTTTCCCTCCTTCTTGTTAAAATTACCAAATATATGCTAAAACTTCTCCTCCAAGATTTTCTTTTCTTGCTTCTTTATCTGTTTTAATTCCTTTTGATGTAGAAATTAAAGCGATTCCTAAACCATTTAAAACTTTTGGTAATTTTTCAGCAGAAGCATATACTCTTAATCCTGGTTTACTTATTCTTTTAATTCCAGCTATTACTTTAGCCCCATTTTCATCATATTTTAAAGCTATTCTTAATATTCCTTGATTTTCGTTTGCTATTTCTTCAACAGATTTAATATATCCTTCATTATATAATATATCTGCTATTGCTTTTTTCATTTTTGAAGCAGGAACGTCAACTGTTTTATGCTTTGCAGCACTTGCATTTCTAATTCTTGTTAACATATCTGCTATTGGATCTGTAGTATTCACTTAAGTTTCCCTCCTTTTTTTATCTTCTACCAGCTTGCTTTTTTAACACCTGGGATTTCTCCTTTATGTGCTAAATTTCTAAAGCAAACACGGCAAATTCCATATTTTCTAATATATCCATGTGGTCTTCCACATATTTTACATCTATTATATTCTCTAGTAGCATATTTTTGTGGTCTTTGTTGTTTTACTTTTAAAGATTTTTTAGCCATATTAATCTCCTTTCTTTGGACTAATTTTTGAATGGCATACCTAGAAGTTTTAATAATTCCTTTCCTTCTTCATCAGTTTTTGCTGTTGTAACAAAAATAATATCCATTCCTCTTAATTTATCTACTTTATCATATTCTATTTCTGGGAATATTAATTGTTCTTTAACACCCATAGAGAAATTTCCTCTTCCATCAAAAGAATTTGCTGAAATTCCTCTGAAATCTCTTATTCTTGGCATAGCAACATTGAATAATTTGTATGCGAAATCATACATTTTTCCCCTTCTTAATGTTACTTTACATCCAACATTAACTCCCTCTCTTAATTTAAAAGCAGCTATTGATTTTCTTGCTTTTGTTACTATTGGTTTTTGTCCTGTAATTATAGCTAAATCATTCATAGCATTATCTAATGATTTTGGATTATCTTTAATATCTCCAAGACCAATATTTATAACGATTTTATCTAATTTTGGAACTTCCATTATTGATTTATAATTGAATTTTTTCATCATTGCTGGAACTACTTCTTTTTCATATTGTTCTCTTAATTTTTCCATTAGGATACAAATCCTCCTTTCTTAACATTATTTTATTTCTGCATTACATTTTTTACATACACGAACTTTGCTATCTTTTTCTACTTTGTATGCAATTCTTGTTACTTTTCCACATTTAGGGCAAACTACACCAACTTTGCTACTATGTATTGGGTATTCAGATGGTATAATTCCTCCTTCTTCACCTTGTCTTCTTGGTTTTACATGTTTTTTTCTGATGTTAACTCCTTTAACAACTATTTTTTGTGTTTTTGGAATTACTTCTAATACTTCTCCTGTTTTACCTTTATCATTTCCAGATAAAACTTTAACTGTATCACCTTTTTTTATTCTCATTATAGGATTCTCCTCCTTTTCTACAATTTTTGCTTTTATCTCATTATGTTTAATTTATTAGCTCGGTTTCGTGGAGTATAAAATTCCCCACTTATCTTATGTATCAGCAAAGATACTTATTATTATTTTCTTTCTAAGGATTACAAAAATCACTTTGTGATTTTTGTATCTTTAGTCTGTAACATTTTAAAATATCTTTGATATTTTAAAATTAACAGACTAAAGAACTTCTGGAGCTAATGATAAAATTTTCATATAATTTTTATCTCTTAATTCTCTTGCAACAGGTCCAAATATACGTGTTCCTCTTGGGTTTCCATCTTCCTTAATAATTACTGCTGCATTTTCATCAAATCTTACATATGATCCGTCTGCTCTTTTTGTAGGTTTTTTTGTTCTTACAACTACTGCTTTAACAACATCACCTTTTTTTACTGTTCCACCAGGTATAGCTGTTTTTACAGAAGCTACTATAACATCACCTATTTTAGCATATTTTCTATATGAACCACCTAAACATCTAATACACATAATTTCTCTTGCACCAGTGTTATCAGCAACTTTTAATATAGTTTGTTGTTGTACCATGTTAATTAGTACCTCCTTTTCCTTCTATAATAAGTTATTTTATAACTGCTTTTTCAATAACTTCAACTAATCTCCATCTTTTATCTTTAGAAAGAGGTCTAGTTTCCATTACTCTTACTCTATCTCCAATTTGACATTCGTTATTTTCGTCATGTGCTTTTAATTTATAAGTACTTTTAACGAATTTTCCATATGTTTTATGTTTTTTACTAGTTTCAACTGCAACAACGATTGTTTTATCCATTTTATTAGATACAACTGTTCCAACTAAAACTTTACGAAGATTTCTTTCTTCCATTAGAACTTCTCCTTTCTAAGCATTTTTGCTTTCAGCTATTTTTCTTTCTGTTAAAACTGTATTTATTCTTGCTATGTCTTTTCTTACTTCTTTTATTCTCATTGGATTATCTAATCCATGTGTAGCTAAACTAAATCTTAATTTGAATAATTCTGTTTTTAATTCAGATAATTCTTTTTCTAGTTCTGGTGAAGACATTTCTTTTATTTTACTAATCTTCATTGCTATCACCCACCTTATCTTCAGATTCTCTTGCTACGAATTTACATTTAACTGATAATTTATTCATAGCTAGTCTTAAAGCTTCTCTTGCTGTTGCTTCAGGAACTCCAGCTATTTCGAACATAACTCTTCCTGGTTTTACTGGAGCTACATAATATTCTACAGCACCTTTACCTTTACCACCACGAGTTCCGGCTGGTTTACTTGTAATAGGTTTATCTGGGAATATTTTTATCCAAACTTTTCCACCTCTTTTGATGTAACGTGTCATAGCAATACGTGCTGCTTCTATTTGATTTCCTGTTATTAATCCGGCTTCTAATGTTTG
Organism: uncultured Clostridia bacterium; assembly: GCA_944391965.1. GTDB lineage: Bacteria > Bacillota > Clostridia > TANB77 > CAG-508 > Merdicola. Next base: position 31,248 of record CALXVH010000009.1, on the reverse strand, counting down.
AATTCCGTATTCTCCGTTTGTAACTTTTGTTCCTCTTGTTGCTTTTCCTCTATTTCTACCTTTTTGTTGTTTTCTGTATTTTGTTCTTTTTGGCATTAATGGCATTATTGCTCTCCTCCTTCCACGTTTTTCTTAGTTGGAAGAACTTCTCCTTTATATATCCAAACTTTTACACCAACTTTTCCATATGTTGTATCTGCTTCTGCAAATCCATAGTCAATGTCAGCTCTTAATGTTTGAAGTGGTATAGTACCATCTTTATAGAATTCTGTTCTAGCCATATCAGCTCCACCTAATCTTCCTGATACAGCTGTTTTAATTCCTTGAGCTCCTGCTTTCATTGTTTTTTGCATACATTGTTTCATAGCTCTTCTGAATGAAATTCTTCTCTCTAATTGTCCTGCGATATTTTCTGCTACTAATTGTGCATCCATATCTACATTTTTAACCTCAACTATATTTAAGTTTACAGTTTTTCCTATCATTTTTTGTAATTCTTCTTTTAATGTTTCAACTAAATTTCCACCTTTACCAATAACTAAACCTGGTTTAGCTGTATAAACGCTTACTTTAACAAATTTAGCTGTTCTTTCTATTTCAATTTTAGAAATTCCACTTGCATATAATTTTTTCTTTAATACTTTACGAATGTTGTAATCTTCTACAAGGTAATCGCCAAAGTTTTTAGAATCAGCATACCATTTTGAATCCCAGTTTTTGATTACTCCAACTCTTACACCATGTGGATTAACTTTTTGTCCCATTTCTAAAATTCCTCCTCTCTTAATCTTCACATTCTCTTAATACTATTGTTATATGTGTTGTTCTTTTTCTAATTCTTACTGCTGAACCTTTTGCAGCTGGTCTAATTCTTTTTAGAGTTGGACCTTGGTTAGCATATATTTCAGATATATATAATTTTTCATGACTCATATCATGATTATTCTCTGCATTTGCAATTGCTGATTTTAATAATTTTTCTAGTATTGGTGATGATGCTTTAGGTGTAAATTTCATTATAGCTAATGCTTCATCAACTTTTTTACCTCTTACTAAATCTGCAACTATTTTTACTTTTCTAGCTGATATTCTAGCAAATTTTAATTGTGCTCTTGCTTCATTAATTGTTGCTTGCTCTTGCATTATTTTCCCTCCTTGTTATTTTTTATTTCTTAACTGTAGATTTTTTATCTCCAGCATGACCTTTAAAAGTTCTTGTAGGAGCGAATTCTCCTAATTTATGACCTATCATTTCTTCTGTTAAATAAACAGGTACATGTTTTCTACCATCATGAACTGCTATTGTATGTCCAACCATTTGAGGATATATTGTAGAAGCTCTTGACCATGTTTTTAATACTTCTTTTTTTCCTGTTTCATTCATTTCTTCTATTCTCTTTAGAAGTTTTTCTTGTACATAAGGTTTCTTTTTGCTTGATCTTGACATTTATTTATTTCCCTCCTTTAAGACTATTTTCTTCTCTTAACTATGAATTTATTTGATAATTTCTTTTTATTTCTTGTCTTGTATCCAAGTGCTGGTTTACCCCAAGGTGTTAATGGGCCTGCGTGTCCTACTGGTGCTCTACCTTCACCACCACCATGTGGGTGATCTACTGGGTTCATAACAGATCCTCTAACTTGTGGTCTCCATCCCATATGTCTTTTTCTACCAGCTTTACCAATTTTTATTGTATCATGTTCAGCATTTCCAACTGTTCCAATTGTAGCTCTACATCTTGTTAAGATTAATCTCATTTCTCCTGAAGGAAGTCTTACGTGTGCATATTTACCTTCTTTTGCCATAAGTTGTGCTTCTTGACCTGCACTTCTTACTAATTTTCCACCTTGTCCTGGATTTAATTCTATATTGTGAATCATTGTACCTACTGGTATAGATTCAATTGGCATACAGTTACCTGGTTTAATATCTACTTTAGTTCCAGATACAACTTTATCTCCATCTTTTAATCCTAAAGGTGCTAAGATATATGCTTTTGTTCCATCTTCATATTGAATTAAAGCTATATTTGCACTTCTGTTTGGATCATATTCGATTCCTATAACTGTTGCTGTCATATCATCTTTTATACGTTTAAAATCTATTATTCTATATTTTTGTCTGTTTCCTCCACCTTGATGTCTAACAGTAATTCTTCCATAAGAATTTCTTCCTGCTTTTTCTTTTTTCTTTGCTAATAAAGATTTTTCTGGTGTCTTTTTTGTTATTTCATCAAATGCAGAAACTGTCATGTTTCTTCTTGATGGTGTATATGCTTTAAATCTTTTAACTGCCATTTTTAATTTTCCTTTCTCAATTTATATTTGTAGATTTTTTCCTGCTCTACATGCAGATATTCTTTATTATCCTGGTATTTTCCAGATAGTTGATTTATAATTTTCTGATTCGCTTTGTTATACCGAAGCTCACCTGAACGTAATCTCACTTCGTTTGATTACAAAGTTATCTGTAGCTCACTTCGTTTCGCACAGCTAACTTTTAAGCTCCCATAAATTCATCAATAGAATCTTTATATTTTTTAGAAATTTTTGATTGTTTTCCACCTTTTGCTAAATATGTTTTTTGTTCTGGATTTGTATCTATTGTAACAATAGCTTTTTTCCAGTCAGATGTTTTTCCAACATATCTTCCCATTCTTTTTTGTTTTCCGCTTACATTCATAGTATTAACTTTTAACACTTTAACTTCAAAAAGTTTTTCAACAGCATTTTTAATATCTATTTTTGTAGCTTTTGGATTTACTTCAAAGGTATACTTTCCTTCATTTAACCCATCATTACTTTTTTCTGTAATTATTGGAGCAATTATTATTTCTTCTGGTCTCATTATGCGTACACCTCCTCTAATTTCTTAACAGCATCTAGAGTTACAACTAGTTTATTGTATTTTAATAAATCATAAACATTTATTGTATTTACTAATGTTGTTTTAACGTTTTTAATATTTCTTGCTGATTTTTGTACGTTCTCATTTTTTTCTGGTAATAAGATTAGTGTTTTTCCTTCTACTTTTAAGTTTGCTAAAGTTTTAACCATAGCTTGTGTTTTTATTTCTTTCATTTCAGCTTTGTCTAAAACAACTAAATTGTTTTCTAAAACTTTTGAACTTAATACTGAACGTATTGCTAATCTTCTTTCTTTTTTATTAACAGTATATTTGTATGAACGTGGTTTTGGTCCTAATGCGATTCCACCTTTTACCCATTGTGGTGCTCTTATAGAACCTTGTCTTGCTCTACCTGTTCCTTTTTGTCTCCATGGTTTTCTACCACCACCAGATACTTCTGATCTTGTTTTTGTACTTTGTGTTCCTTGTCTTTGGTTAGCTAAGTAGTTAACTAATACACTATGTACTACAGCTTCATTTGGTTCAATTCCAAATACGTTGTCGTTTAATTCTACATCACTAACTTTTTTACCTTCCATATTATATACATCTATTTTAGGCATTGTACTTTTCCTCCCTTCCTATTTGCTCATTTTTACACTTGATTTTATTTTTAGGATAGCTCCTTTTGGTCCTGGAACGCTTCCTTTTACTAATAATACGTTTTTATCCATATCAACTTTGATTATCTCTAAGTTTTGGATTGTTATTTTTTGTACACCCATATGTCCTGGTAATTTCTTACCTTTAAATACTCTACCTGGTGTAGTTGTTGATCCCATTGAACCTGGTCTTCTATGATACATAGATCCATGTCCCATTGGTCCTCTGTGTTGTCCATGTCTTTTGATAACACCTTGGAATCCTTTTCCTTTTGATATTCCTTGAACATCAACTTTTTCACCTTGTTCGAATGTATCAGCTTTTACTTCGTCTCCAACTTTTACATTTTGAACATCGTCTAATCTAAATTCTCTTAAATGTTTTTTAGCTTCAACATTTGCTTTTGCAAAATGTCCAGCTTGTGGTTTGTTTACTTTGTGAGATTTTACTTCTCCAAATCCTAATTGAACAGCATTGTATCCATCTGTTTCTACTGTTTTAACTTGTGCTACTACACAAGGTCCAGCTTCTATAACTGTTACTGGAATGATCATACCTTTTTCATCAAATATTTGTGTCATTCCAACTTTCTTTCCTATTAATCCTTTTTTCATTTTTCTTTCCTCCTATACGTTTCACCGTATAAGTTATTCGTAGCTCGCTACGCTTCGCACGACTAACTTAACTATTGGCTAATTACATTTTATTTAGTAACTAGCTTGGCTTCGTTATTAATTATTTTTATTATTTTTTATAATTTTATTTCTATATCAACACCTGCTGGTAATTCTAACTTCATTAAGTTATCAACAGTTTTTTGTGTTGGATAAAGAATATCGATAACTCTCTTATGTGTTCTCATTTCGAATTGTTCTCTTGAATCTTTATATTTGTGTGGAGAACGTAAGATTGTTACAACTTCTTTTTGTGTTGGAAGTGGAATTGGTCCTGAAACTTTTGCTCCTGTCTTTTTAGCAGTATCTACTATCTTTTCAGCAGACTGATCTAAAATAACATGATCATAAGCTTTTAACCTTATTCTTATTTTTTCGCTTCCTACCATTTGATTTGTTGTTGCCATAGTATAATTTCCCTCCTTAAAATATTTAAATGTACCTAGGCAAGTTTAAACGCACCCTGGTGTTTCGTAAAACTCCAATATAAAAACCCAAGTTGGCATGATTATCTTGGGATAAGTGCATTATGTATTTTGTAGCACATGCTTAATGCTCTACTGATTTTCTTATACAGTTTCGCTGTATAAGTTATCCGTAGTTCGCTTTGCTCACACGGCTAACTTAACTTACCGCCCGGTCTAAGCCAAGACATACTCCATAGAAGTTCCCTCCAAACCTACGTATTGTAAGCTTGTAGCCACATTCTACTTCATCGCTAATCTCATGCCCAATAATTATACAACGCATACGCCCGCAAGTCAATAGATATTTGTAATATTTTTGTAATTTTTTAATTTGCAAAAAAATAAGTATAAGATTTTTTAATCTTACACTTATTTTTTAGATTATCCTTTTATAACTTTATCAATCTCATCTTTCATAGCCATTAATGTTTCGCAGCTCTTATCGAATTTTTCTTTTTCGTCACCTTCTAAAGGTAATTCTAATACTTCTCTTGCACCTTTTCTATTTATAATTGTTGGAACACCTATATATAGTCCTTCATGACCATATTCTCCTTTTAAATATGTTGATACTGTCATTATTTCATTTTGATCATTTAATATAGCTTTTATTATTTTTGTTAGGCCTAAACCAATTCCATAATATGTTGCTTTCTTTCTATTTATAATTTCATAAGCTGCTTGTTGTACTTCTGTATATATTTTTTCTAAATCTGCCATTGGATGCTTATTATCTTTCATAATTTCTGCCATTTTTTTGCATCCTACATTAGCATGATTCCATGGAACAAATGATGAATCACCATGTTCTCCCATTATATATGCATGTACATTTTTACTAGAAACTTTTAAATATTTTCCTATTAAATATCTTAATCTAGCTGTATCTAAAACTGTTCCTGAACCAATAACTTTTGAACTGTCGAAACCTGATACTTCTCTTACTACATATGTCATTAAATCTACTGGGTTACTTGCAATTAAAAATATTCCTTTAAATCCACTAGCAACTACACTTTCTGTAATTTCTTTCATTATTTTTGCATTTGCGGAAGCTAAATCTAATCTTGTTTGACCTGGTTTTTGACTTAATCCAGCTGTTATTACTACTATGTTAGCATCTTTACATTCATCATAATCTCCGGCTTTAATAATCATATCGTTTGGAGCACAAGGCATACCATGTGCTAAGTCCATTGCTTCTCCTTCTGCTTTATCCTTTAAAACATCTATTAATACTAATTCATTAATTCCTCCTTGATTTAATAAAGAATAAGCCATACTCATTCCAACAAAACCTGTTCCTACTAATACAATTTTTCTTTTATCAACCATATAAAAAACTTCCTTTCTCTTTTTTATCTTTCCAGTCTAATATTATACACTTAATACTAAGTATCTGTCAAATTTTTATTTTTATTACACAAATTAACTTATTGCATCAACAATTGCTTTTATTATAATATTGTTTTCATATAAACTATGTAGCCATCTATTGGTTGCAGGAATTATATATATAATAAAACATATTAATGCAAGTACTGCAATCACACTTACTATTGCAACTATTTTTCTAATGAAACCTTCTATTTTTAATCTTCTTAGTTCTTTTTTATATTCCTTCTTAAATTGCTTGTTTATAACTCTATGTTTTTCTGCATCTCTTTGCACATTTTCATATTGCCTAGCATAAACATTGCTAATATTATTAACATATCTTTGATGTTCTGCTTGTTTTCTTTGTTCCTCTTCTATTTTTATTCTTTCGATTTTTGCATCATAAGCTTGCTTCTTTTGAGGATTAGATAATACTTCATATGCTTCATTTAAACTTTTTATTTTTTCTTCAGCAGCTTTTTTATTTTTTTCCTCTTGTAAGTCTGGATGATATTTTTTTGCCAATACCTTGTATGCTTTATCTATTACTTCTTTAGATGCATTTTCACTAACCTCTAATATTTCATAGTAGTTTTTCATTATTACCTCCACTTAAAATAGCACATCATTGAAAAAAATTATACTTTATAAATCAGTACCAACAATTAAAATGATTATAGCATTTTTTATTAAAATATAATAGTATTTTTTGTCATTTAGTGTTATAATTTCTGTATTATCACATAAGGAGTTGAACAATAAATGAAATTATCTTCTGATAAAGACACTATGGCAGAATTAAAAGCACTAATTTTATATATTCTATACAAAATTAATAAACCAATTACAAATGATGAGTTTTTAAAATTAGTCTTAACAATTACAGACATTAATTATTTTTATTTTCAACAATTTTTATTAGATTTAATATCTGCAGAATATATAACTTCAATAAAACTTGATGAAAATACTCTTTACAAAATAACTCCAAAAGGCATAGAGGCATTAAGATTAACTGGTGATATGATTCCAGGTATTTTAAAATTAAAAGTAGACAAAAATTTTAAGAATGAACTTAATATAATAGAAAACGAAGTATCTGTTTCTGCTGAATATATACCAAAAAATGAAAAATCTTTTAAAATTTCTTGCAAGATAACAGAAAATGGAGAAACAGTATTTGAAATTAGAACTCTTGCTGGTTCTAGTGAACATGCCAAAAGAATTGTAGATAATTGGAAAAATAATGCTACAGAAATTTATCCTAAAATTATGAAAGCACTAAATTGTGAAGATGATGAAAACAGTTAATTAGTCAGTTGGCAAAAATGACTATCACTTAGTACACATTACTTTGCAATTGTATCATCAAATAAACCTTATTATATTTAGATTTTTTATCTATATGATAAAAACACAGTATTTTGTTTAAATACTGTGTTTTTTATTTTAATAAATTATATAGGGATTTAAGGAACGTCCCCGAATCCCTATTTTTCTTCTTACATATTCGTATACTATGATACTTGTTGCTACTGATGCATTTAAACTTTCTGTTTTCCCTAGCATTGGAATAATTATTTTTTCATCTGCTATTTCTAGCAATTCTTTAGATATTCCATTTGCTTCGTTTCCAATTACTAATATTTTTTTATTATAATCTATTTCATAAATATTTTTACTTGCTGTTAAGTCTGTACACATAACTTTATATTTATGTCTTTTCATTTCTTTTAAAGTTTCTTTTAGATTTTCTGCCTCTACTATATTAACTCTAAAAATAGCTCCCATAGTTGATCTTACAACTTTTGGATTATATGCATCAACTGTATCTTTAGATACTATAACTTGTGATAAATTTGCACTATCTAAAGTTCTTAATATTGTTCCTAAATTTCCTGGATCTTGCAAACCATCTAATGCTACAATTATATCTTCATTATAATTAATATCCTTTTTATTGTTTTTTTCTACTACTGCTAAAATTCCTTGTGGTCTAGAAACATCTGTAAGTCCCTCAAAAATCTTTTTGCTAACATATAAACAATCATATTTAGCTATTTCATACAAAAGTTTCTCATCTATTATGTTATTAGCTAGGCATTCCTCACATATTACAATTTTTTTAATTACTGCTCTTTCTTGAATAGCTTCCTTTAATATTTTTATTCCTTCAATTATATATTCATTATTTAAATCTCTATATTTTCTTTCCTTTAGCTTTTTTATACTTTTTATATTTTCATTATCTTTACTAGTAATAATTTGCATGTTTACCTCCTAGTTTTCGCATAAAAATTTTAAGAACTCTTTAACATTAAGCAAAATTTTGTCATCTGATAATTCTTCTATCTTATATGTAATATATGGGTCTTTTCCTGGTGAAAACTTAATTTTATTTCTATACTCTTTAAGTAGTTTATCCACAATATCAAATTTAAAACGTTCTCCCTCAAAAGAAAATACTACACCATTTGCCTTTTGCTGAATTTTAAAAATGTATAGTTTCTTAGCCAAAGCTTTTATCCTTGCAATATTTAATAAATTTTCTACCTCTGCTGGAATCTCGCCATAAATATCAATCATTTCATCTATTATATTTTGGATGTCCTCTTCGGTTCTACATAAAGCAATATCTTGATAAATTTTTATCTTTTGGCTTGAATCGGTTATATAACTGTCTGGAATATAACTTGATACATTTAAATCTATTTGTACATCTTTTTCCTCTTCTTCTTGAGGAATATCTTTCATTTCTTTTATAACTTGATCTAGTAAATTACAATATGTATCATATCCAACTTGTTCCATATGACCATGTTGTATTTCCCCAAGCATACTTCCTGCTCCTCTTATTTCTAAGTCTCGCATCGCAATTTTAAATCCAGAACCAAACTCTGTAAATTCTTTCATTGCTTTTAATCTTTTATCTGCTACTTCTGATAATAGCTTATCCCTCTTATAAGTAATATATGCATATGCTTGTGTATCACTTCTTCCAACTCTTCCTCTTATTTGGTATAACTGAGCCAATCCCAACCTATCTGCATTTTCTACAATTATTGTATTTGCATTTGGTATATCAATTCCAGATTCTAAAATTGTAGTACAAACTAATACATTTGTTTCTCCATTAATAAAATCAAGCATTATATTCTCTAACTCATTACCAGACATTTTGCCATGTGCATAACTTACTTTTGCTTCTGGCACTAATTTTAATATCTCATTTGCTTTTCTTTCTATACCTTCTACATTATTGTATAAGTAAAATACTTGACCATCTCTTTCTAGCTCTTTTGTAATCGCTTCTTTTACCACTTCTTCATCATACTCTAATACATATGTCTGCACAGGTTTCCTATTTTGAGGTGGTTCATATATTATAGACATATCTCTTACACCAACTATTGACATATGTAATGTTCTTGGAATTGGTGTAGCAGTCATTGTTAATACATCAATACTATTTTTATATTCTTTAATTTTTTCTTTATCTTTAACCCCAAACCTATGCTCTTCATCTATTATTAATAATCCTAAATCTTTAAATTCAACATCTTTACTTAATATTCTATGTGTTCCTATAATAATATCAATTTCACCTAGTTTTAGTTTTCTGATAATCTCTTGTTGCTCTTTTTTAGTTCTAAATCTATTTAAAACTTCTATATTAACTGGAAAATCTTGCATTCTTTCTTTAAAACTTTTATATTGTTGATCTGCAAGAACTGTAGTTGGTACTAAATAAGCAACTTGTTTTTGATCCATAACAGCTTTAAATGCTGCTCTAATTGCAACTTCTGTTTTACCATATCCAACATCACCACATAATAGCCTATCCATTGGCTTTTGCATTTCCATATCTTTTTTTATTTCTTCGATACATCTTAATTGATCATCTGTTTCTTGGTAAATAAAGCTATTTTCAAATTCTTGTTGCCAAGGAGTATCTTTAGAAAAAGCATATCCTTTAGATTTCTGTCTTCTGGCATATAATTCGATTAATTCTCGTGCAACCTCTCTTAAATTTTTCCTTACTCTTTCTTTAGTATTTTCCCACTCTTTACTTCCAAGTCTATTAATTTTTGGAAGAGAGTCTCCTCCTCCAATATATTTTTTTACATTATCTAATTGATCTGTTGGTACATAAAGCATATCATCATTTTTATACTTTATTTTGATATAGTCTTTTGTTGTTTTGTCTGTAACAATAGTATTTACCCCAACAAACTGACCTATACCATGAATTTTATGTACTACATAATCTCCTTGTTTTAATTCTGAAAAAATGATTTTTTCTGCTTCATTAAAAAGCTTACTTGCTTTTTTTCTCTTTCTTTTTTCTATACTAATTAAATCATTTGCTACTATTACTAATATCTTAGCTTCATAACTTTCGTATCCTTGTGCCAAATCTCCTACAACAATTTTTACAGCAATTCCATTACTTATTTCAGAATATTTTAAATCTTCTTTATATTCAGAAATAATTTCATTTTCATCTAAAACAGCCTGTAATTTTTTAGCCTTTTCTTTAGAATTAACATATAGATATAGTTTTTTTCCTTCAGTTTTTGCTTTTAATATATCATCAATAAATTTATTAAAGTCTGATCTATTATAATTTAATGTTCTAAATCTGAAATAATATTTTTCAGATTCAAAACTATCTCCCAAATCATCAGAAATTAAATATACCTTTTTTCTCTCATTAATATTCTCAGAAAATTCTTCTATACTTATATAGTTTTCTAATGCATTTGGAATTATTCTTTCTTTTTCTATTAAAGCATTTTCTAATTCTTCTATATCTTTTAATATATTTTTTCCTCTAGCAAATATTTTCTTTGGCTCTTCTAAAAATAAGATATATTTTTCTGTAATATAATCTAATAAAGTAGCTTTTTTACTATAAAAGAATTTAAAGTATTTATCAACTTTTGAAATATACTCTCCACTCTTTATTAGTTCTATATCTTCTTTTACATTATTTTTTTGGTTCTCTGTATACTCGGTTATATTGTCTAATATTTTATTACATACTTCTTCTAGACTATTTTCTAATAAATATTCGTGCAGTGGATTTATTTCTACTTCTTGAATCATATCTACAGATCTTTGGGTTTGTATGTCAAATTTTCTAATAGAATCAATTTCGTCTCCCCAAAATTCTAATCTTATTCCATATTTATCATCAAATGATAAATCTAAAATTCCACCTCTACTACTAAATTCACCTTTTCCATCTATCATCTCTGTTTTGGTATAACCTAACATAGAAATTTTTCTTTTTAGTTCTTCTAAATCGTAAGTTTCCCCAACTTTTATAGATATTTTATTTTTAAATAAAATATCTTCTGCAATTATTGGTTGTAGCAAAGACTCGATAGAGCAAACTAAAACTTTAATTTTTCCATTTTTAATATTTTTTAAAACTTCTATTCTTTCATATGGAAGTTCTTTACTTTCTGCAACATAATCATATGCTAATATTTCTCTTTTTGGGAAAAAGAACACTCCATTAATATAATTTCTTATTTCTTCTGCAAGTTTCTTTGCTTGCAATTCATTATATGTTATAAGACACACTGGTCTTTTTACATTTTCCTCTGTAGAAGCTAAAATTTGTGGTGCTCCCACGCCAGCTAACCCCAATATTGATATTGGGGCTTGTTCTTTTTTTAATTTTTCCAAATATTCATTAAATTTGTCCGATTTAGTAAGTTCTGCTAATACTGGATTCATATTTCTCTCCTTTAACAGTTATATTATATAATATTTTCCAAAAAATTGAAATATATATAGTAATAAATATTCATTTTAAGGAGAAACTATGAAGATACTTACTTTGTCACTTAGAAAAAACTTTTTTAGTATTATTTTTGTACTTTTCACGATATTACTCGTATTATTCTCTACATCTAACCTAGCAGCTGCCAAAAACGGCTTATATTTATGGGCAAATAATATTATTCCTGCTCTTTTTCCGTTTTTTATTGCTACTGAACTTTTAAGTCATACAAATGTAATAAATGTTCTTGGTAAATTTTTTAATAAGTTTATGCGTCCACTATTTAATGTCCCTGGCGAAGGTAGTTATCCATTAATTATGGGAATTGTTAGTGGATATCCTGTTGGTGCTAAAATTGTATGTGATTTAAGGAATAAAAATATTTTAACTAAACCAGAAGTAGAACGTTTATTAGCATTTACTAATAATTCTGGTCCATTATTTATTTTAGGAACAATTGGTATTGGACTTTTTAAAGATACCACAACAGGTATTATATTATTAGTTACTCATATTCTTGCATCATTAACAGTAGGAGTTATTTTTAGGTTTTGGAAATATAAAGATGCAAATGTTAGTGTATCCTCTTCTACATCCCATATAACAAGTACTACTGTTAATCGTTCTAATATTGGAGATGTATTATCGACAGCAATAAAAAATTCTATATTTACAATACTTAATATTGGTGGATTTATAGTTCTTTTCTCTGTAATTATTTCCATTTTTAATAGAACACATCTTATGGATTTAAGTAGTACAATATTAAGTCCATTGTTTAATTTATTACATATTACACCTGATTTTGCTCAAGGAATTTTAAATGGTTTTTTAGAAATAACTAATGGACTACAACAAATAAGTAGTATTCCTATAAAAAATATTTCTTTTAGTATTATTATTTGTGCATTTATATTAGGCTTTGGTGGAATATCAGTTTTATTACAAGTATATAGTTTTACTGCAAAATCAGATGTTTCTATTAAGCCATATATCTTAGGTAAATTTTTACAAGGACTTATAGCAGCTTTTTATACTTTTTTAGTATTTCATTTTTTTAGTTTTTTGTCTTTAGATTTAAGTAATATTGTTAGTATTTTTGAATATGTATAACTAGGAGGTTGATTTTATGGATAAAAATATTGATTTTTCAAATTTAAATGGATATCAATCATATGATTTTCCTGATCCAGAAAATTTCTTTAATCCTATGAATCAATATGAACAAGGATATATGTACTATAAATGTTTATGTATGCAAATGGACTATAAAATAAAGTGTAAAGAATATGAAAAAATGTGTAATGGAAAAAGTTGATAGAATTTATTTCTATCAACTTTTTCTTATTGTTTTTGCTTAACTTATAACAAACGAGATCAAAGATTTCTACAAAAGCTTTATTCTATTATATCAAGAATTGTTTTCTCTTTTATTTCATCTTTTCCAATTTTATATATCGCTAATAATTTTGTTTCTGTTTCTAAAGCCTTCTCTATATCATTAGCATATATTGTAGCTAACTTCTCACCTTTACTCACAAAATCTCCTATTTTCTTATTTAAAACAATTCCTACTTGTAAATCAATTTTATCATTTTTTGTTTTTCTACCTGCTCCTAATTCACAAGATAATTTTCCTATTTCTTCAGCATTAATTTCTTGTACAAATCCTTCATTAGTTGATTTTACTTCTCTTATTATTTCAGCTTTTTTAAATTTATTTATATCTCTAACATATTCAATATCTCCACCTTGATTTTGTACAAGTTCAATAAATTTATTATATGCTTTGCCATTTTCTATATTTCCTAATAATTTTTCTTTATTTTCATTTATATTCTCGCCTTTTCCCGCGAGTTTAACCATATATGCACCAAGTTCTAATACAACTTGCTTTAAATCTTCTGGCATATTACCTTTTAAAAATTCTATTGCTTCTATTATTTCCAAGCTGTTCCCAACTGCGAATCCTAATGGTTCATTCATATTAGTAATTACGCATACTGTTTCTCTATTAGCTAATTTTCCTATTTCAATCATAGTTTTTGAAAGTTCTCTTGCATCATTTATATTTTTCATAAAAGCACCAAATCCACAAGTTACGTCTAAAACTATTTTATTTGCTCCACTTGCTATTTTTTTACTCATAATACTAGAAGCAATCAACGGAATACTTTCAGTACAAGCAATTGTATCTCTTAAAGCATATATTTTTTTATCAGCAGGTGCTAAATTAAGTGTTTGTGTAATTAAGCTTATTCCTATATTTTTTACATTATTAATAAATTCTTTTTCAGAGATTTCAGTGTTATATCCAGGAATAGATTCAATCTTGTCTGCAGTTCCTCCTGTAAAACCTAATCCTCTTCCAGACATTTTTGCTACTGGAATATCTAAGGAAGCTATTAATGGAGCTAAAATTATAGTAACCTTATCACCTACTCCACCAGTACTATGTTTATCTACAACATTAGTGCCTAATTCTGATAAATCTAAAATATCTCCAGAATTAGCCATAGCCATAGTTAAATCTTTTGTTTCTCTATAAGTCATACCATTTATATAAATTGCCATAATTAATGCTGCTGCTTGATAATCTTCTATTCTATTTTTAGTATATTCTGCAATAAAATAATTTATTTCTTCGGTTTCTAATTCCTTACTATCTCTCTTTTTTGCAATAATATCAATAATATTCATCATTTTTCTCCATATTATATTTTATTGTTACTAAAGTGCAACTTTCTTAAGTATTTATTCATCAACAAAATGTTTTATAAAAGTTCTTCTATGTATTGGACATGGTCCATATTCTTTAAGAGCTTCTATATGTGCTTTTGTTCCATAACCTTTATGTTTTGCAAATCCATATTGAGGATAAACTTCATCCCATTGTCTCATTATTCTATCTCTCGTAACTTTAGCCAGTATTGATGCTGCAGAAATGCTATAACATTTTGCATCACCTTTAATTATAGAATCATATTTTATATTACATGTATCTATTCCATTTAGAGCATCAACTAAAATTAATTCTGGTTTTATTTCTAAACCTTTTATTGCTTCTGTAACACCTTTTTTAGTAGCATTAAGAATATTAAGTTCATCTATATCTTTTCTATCTATTATTGCAACTGACCAGCTTACTGCATTCTCTATAATTTCGTCATATAATCTTTCTCTCTTCTTTTCTGAAACTTTTTTAGAATCATTTATTCCTTCTATCATCGAATCTTCAGGCATTATTACACATCCTACTACAACAGGTCCAGCCAGTGGCCCTCTTCCAGCCTCGTCTATACCAGCAATATATTTTATCCCATTTTTATGATAAGCTAATTCTATTTTTTTTAATTCTTTTAGTCTTTCCTCTTCTTTCTCTTTCATTTTTCCTCCATTATTCTACTGCTAGACTGTTGATATCAGTTAAAGAATAAATTATATTCTTATTATCTGTTTGATACCCTTCTAAATAATATACTTCTTCTGTTTCATAATTTATTACAAAGTCTTGATTTGGTTTTGTTTCTGTAACCTCTAAATTTTTTAATTCTTCTTCACCTAAAACTTTTACTTTTCCATTATTTTCTATGTTTAATTTTTTTAGTTGTTCTTCTGTTATATCTTTTCCTATATAATCACTCGTATTATTTACTTTATTTCTTTCATTTATAACTTTTGCTTTAGCTTGTATTTGCAACATAGTTGTACTCAAACTTTGCAATTCTTGGTCATGTAAACTATTTTTCACATAAAAAACTGCTACTATTACTAATACAACTATTATTAACACAATTAATATTAATTTAAGATTTAAAAAACCTTTTTTTCTCATATTTCCCTCCAATTTTCTCTTATTATATATTCTTTTTTTCATTATTACAATAAAGAAATACACATTTTTCACAGTTTTTTCACAAAACTATTGTATCTTTTAATTAGTTTAGTATAAGATAATAAAAATGGAGGTAATTTTAATGGAAGAGAATAAGCAAAAAAATGTTGAAAATAAAAAATTTAATTTTCCGCCAAAAAATAGTAAAGCTTTTAAAGAAAAAGGAAAAACAGGTTTTGGAAAAAGTGTTTTAATTCCATTTTGTTCAGGAGTTATAGGTGCCGCTTTAGTAGTTGGAACTTGTTTTGGCATACCAACAATTAGAAATAGTATAATAGGCTCATCTTCAAATACTAAAACAACCTCTACACAAGCTGTAGGAACTCAAAATCTAGTATCTTTATCAGGATATTCTGATACAGCAACAAATGTTGCAGCAAAAGTTTTACCATCAATAGTTGGAATAAAAGTACAATACACTGTAAATTCTATTTTTAGTGGTTCACAAGCTGCAGCTGCAGAAGGATCTGGAATAATACTTAGCGAAGACGGTTATATTTTAACTAATAACCATGTTGTTAGTTCTAGCGATTCTTCTTCTTATTATGCAGTTTCTGAAGCTACTAAAATTACAGTAACATTATATAATGATACAACAGAATATGAAGCAAAAGTTATTGGTACAGATTCACAAACAGACTTAGCTGTTATTAAAATAGATAAAAACGATTTAACTCCCGCAGAATTAGGAGATTCAGGTAGTGTAGTTGTTGGAGAATTTGCAATGGCTATTGGTACTCCTTTAGGAATGCAAAGTTCTGTAACTTCTGGAATTATAAGTGCTGTTAACAGAACAGTACAAAGTACAGATGGAAACACATATAATCTTATCCAAACAGATGCTGCTATAAATTCTGGTAATAGTGGTGGTGCATTAGTAAATAGTGAAGGTAAAGTTATTGGTATAAATACATTAAAATTAAATGGAACCGGTGTTGAAGGTATGGGATTTGCAATTCCAATAGATTCTGCCAAACCAATATTTGAACAATTGATTTCTAATGGAAAAGTTGCAAGACCTTATATAGGTTTAACTGGTAGAGACTTAAATGAACAAACTGCAAAAGCTAATAATCTAGTACAAGGAGTTTATGTAGTTTCTGTCGAAGCATTTGGTGCAGCTGAAAAAGCTGGTATAAGAGCTGGTGATGTTATAACAGGAATAGACGGAACTTCTATAACAAGCATGGACGAATTGAATAATATAAAAAATCAACATCAAATTGGTGATGAAATCACTTTAAAAATAAACAGAAATGGAAAAGAAATGGACATAAAAGTCACATTACAAGAACAACCATCTGACAATAATTAGTTTATAATGGACACGTAATTAAATATTTCGTGTCCATAAAAATTTTAGCTAATCAAATTATATTTTTCAAATATATCACTTTAAGTTCACAAAATGAACAAAATTCATTGGTATATTATAAAAGAAGTCAGTAATACTTATTACTCCAATTACTGACTGTATGTTTAAAAACATCCCCTTTTATTTTCAAAAAAGAAGCACTACAAAGTGCTTCTTTTTTTATTGTAATTAACTCTATATTTTCATACTTATAGAGAATCAACAAAAAAAGCAACAATGAAAAGATTGTTGCTTTTAAAATATAATTATATCTATTACATCTGTATTTTCAGAATTACCATATGCATATATAACATAAACATTATTATTATCATCCATAAAGAAATTAGAAATATTTTCCACGTCATATCTCTCACTTCGTAAATCTCTTATATAAGCAGGATATCCTAAGTCTTGTAAAGCTTTTGCTTCTGATTGTTTTCCTTGCATTTGTCTTGTTATTTTATCTTGTGCTGTAGCTGTATCTAAGTTTTTAATTTTCATAATATCTTGGAATTCAACTTTTTTCATTTCTTTAATATCATAACAATATGTTTGTACAATTAATCTTTGTGGATTACTTCCTTCTTTTAGTGTTGATCTTATTACTACAGATAAAATATTATTATTTAAATATGCTTCATAATCTACAGAATATATTGATCTATCTGCCCCACCATTTAGTATACTTTCTGATTTCGCTTGAAATATTTGTTTTATTTCCTCATTATATGATTTTACTTCTTCTGAATTTATATTAATTGTAGGGATATTTACATCTATTTCATAGTTTCCAGAATTAATTTCTTGTTTTTCATATTCTGTATATACATAGTCTTTATCTACTGTTATTTTTTCAGCATTCTCTGATGTATTAGTATTTTCAAATGTATTTTGAAATAAATCATCAAAATTTTCTACTAAATTCATTTCTGAGATTTCTATATCATTTGTATTATTATCTCCTACATTTTCATTTTCTTTAATATCACCATTCATTACATAATATAAAGCTTCTACAATAGCTATTATACAAACAATCATTATGAGAATAAAACAAAATATTTGTGCTTTAGGTATTTTTACTTTTCTCATATGTACTCCTTTTCTAACTTCATTTTAATTATAACATTTAGATATATAATTTTCAACTTTTTTAACTAGATATATTGTTTGAAAACATTGACTATTGTGGTATAATAATATAGTATTATATATATTGTATAAAATATAAATTTTCAATAAAGGAGAACTTAATTAATGATTTGTTCAGAATGTAAAAAGAATACTGCAATCATATTTATAAATTCTATAGATAAAGATGGAAAAGAATCTTTAAAGGGTTTATGCTATGATTGTGCAAAGAAAAAAGGAATTGACCCATTAGATGTTATTTCAAAACAAAATAACCTTCTAAATAATAATAGAGATAATAATATGTCTAATCAAATAGAATCACTTTTTAAGGACTTATCTAAAAATCTAAATTTAGAATCTTTAAATTTGGTTAATTTAGGTAATGACCCTAACTCTCTTGAAGATGACGATTCTACAGATAAAAACTTAAATGGCATGCCATTAGAATCATTATTCGCTGGTTTTATAACACCTAATACTGATTCTAATGAATCTGAAAATACTAATACTAAACAACAAAAAAGAAATTCTAAAAACAAGAAAAAGAAAAGAAAATTCTTAGATTCATATGGTACAAATTTAACACAAAAAGCCAAAAATAATGAATTAGATAATGTAATTGGTAGAAATAAAGAAATAGAGCGAATGATTCAAATTTTAAATAGAAGGTCAAAAAATAACCCTTGTTTAATTGGTGAACCAGGTGTTGGTAAAACTGCTTTAGCTCAAGGACTTGCAATAAAGATAGCAAATAAAGAAGTTCCACCAAAATTATTAGACAAAGAAGTCTATTTAATAGATATGACCGCTTTAATAGCCGGAACACAATTTAGAGGACAATTCGAAGCAAGAATTAAATCTTTAGTAGACGAATGTAAAGAACTTGGTAATATTATATTAGTAATAGATGAAATCCATAATATTATCGGAGCTGGAGATGCAGATCATTCTATGAATGCTGCTAATATATTAAAACCTTCTCTAGCTAACGGAGAGATTCAATTAATTGGAACAACTACTTTAAAAGAATATAGAAAATATATCGAAAAAGATTCTGCTTTAGAAAGAAGATTTCAACCTATAATTGTTCAAGAACCTACTATTCAAGATACTGTAGAAATATTAGAGGGAATCAAACAATATTATGAAAAATTTCACGGTGTAAAAATTTCTAAAGAAGTTATAGAAAAAACTGTATCAATGTCAGAAAAATATATACATGACAGATTTTTACCAGATAAAGCAATTGATATCTTAGATGAAGCTTGTTCTAGAATTAATTTAAATAATCAAGACTTATTTAAACTACAAGTATTAAAAAAGAGATTACAAGAAGTAAAAGAAGAACAAGAAGAAATCGCTGCAGAAAGTGCAAAAGCCACTACCGAAACTGATTCTAATCAAGATTATGAAAAAGCAGCAAAATTAAAGGCCACAGAATGTTCAATCATTCAAGAAATTGATGATATTCAGAAAAATATTATTGTACCAAACTTAACCGTTCAGGATATTGCACAAGTTATAGAAAGCTGGACTAAAATTCCTGTAACAAAAATAACAGAGGCTGAAACAGATAAATTGTTAAATTTAGAAAAAAATCTTCATACTAGGATAATTGGTCAAAATGAAGCAGTAAATAGTGTTGCTCGTGCAATAAGAAGAAATCGTGCTGGTTTAAAAAGCACAAAAAGACCACCATCTTTTATATTTGTAGGACCTACAGGTGTTGGAAAAACAGAACTTGCTAAATCATTAGCATATGAGATGTTTGGAAATGAAGAAATGATTATAAGAATTGATATGTCAGAATACATGGAAAGTAATTCTACTTCAAAATTAATTGGTTCACCTCCAGGATATGTTGGATATGATGATGCTGGCCAATTAACAGAAAAAGTAAAAAGACAGCCTTATTCAATTGTACTTTTTGATGAAATAGAAAAAGCTCATCCAGATGTATTTAATATATTATTACAAATATTAGATGATGGTAGACTTACAGATTCACAAGGAAATACAGTAAGTTTTGAAAATACAATTATTATAATGACATCAAATGTTGGATCAAATGTTAATATAAATTCTATTGGTTTTAACTCATCAAAAACTTACAATAAAGAAAAAATAGAATCTAGTCTTAGAGAAACATTTAGACCTGAATTTTTAAATAGAGTTGATGAAATTGTTATTTTCGATAGTTTAACAGAAAATGAACTAATCCAAATTGTTGATATAATGCTTGCAGATACAAGTAAAGCCCTTGCAGATAAAAATATCAGTTTAATCGTAAGCGATGAAGCTAAAAAATATTTAATGAAAAAAGGAACAGATTTAAAATATGGTGCAAGACCTTTAAGAAGAGCTATACAACGTTATGTTGAAGATGAATTATCTGAAAAGGTATTAAGGCAAGAAATAAATAATGGTAATACCGTAAAAGTAGATTTGGAAAATGATGAATTAACATTTACAATATTATAATGGAGGATTATAGATGAAAAAAATTGCTAAACAAATTCCTAATATATTAACAATATTTAGATTTATACTTATACCTTTTATTGTATTAAACTTAGTTTATGATTCATATATTGCAGCCTTTATTATTTTTACAATATCAGGCTTAACAGATATATTAGATGGGTTCATTGCAAGGAAATTTAATTTTATTACCAATTTTGGAAAACTAATTGATCCCTTGGCAGATAAATGTACTCAAATAATAACTTTAGGAACTTTGGCTATAAAAGATATAATTCCTATGTGGATAATTATTATAGTTGTTTTAAAAGAATTTATTATGGTTGCAGGAGCTTCATTCCTATATGGAAAGGAATTAGTTGTTTCAAGTAGATGGTATGGAAAACTTGCTACAGTATTATTTTATATAGCTATTGTATGTTCATTGTTTATAAAACAATTTGATTTTTCATTTGACTTTAGTATATACATTTATTACTTAGCATTAATTTCTACAATCTTTTCTTTAATTATGTATATAAAAGCTTTTTATATGCAAGGATATTTAAAGAAAGAAAATTTGAAAATAAATGAACAATTTGTAGACAAAACAAAAGACAGTTCTAAAAAATAGAACTGTCTTTTGTTACTTAATTTTAGTATATACTATTATTCACAACTAATTTTATTCGAAATCTTCTATAATACTATTCAAATTCTCTCGTCCAAAAACCTTTATTCCATCTCTTAAACTTATTTTATCTGTTTCTGGCAAATATTCTGTTGATATACCTGTATTTTGATATATTTCTTCTGTCCCGTCACCAAGGATCTTATAAATCATAATATTGCTATTTTCATCTCTTACAATATAATGTTCGTCACATTGCCCTTCTTCTTCTTTTATTAAAACTATTTTATTATTTAAAAAACTCTCTACTTTATAATCAGGATATAATTTTTCAATTTCTTCTTGTGTTTTGTTTACCATGTCATTTGCTACATTCCTTTTTTCTTCTGTAGTATGACCACATTCTTTATAATTTTTTTTTATAACTAGTTCTGCATTTGGCGATA
Organism: uncultured Clostridia bacterium; assembly: GCA_944391965.1. Classification (GTDB taxonomy): domain Bacteria; phylum Bacillota; class Clostridia; order TANB77; family CAG-508; genus Merdicola. The sequence continues at coordinate 9,502 of CALXVH010000009.1, read as the reverse complement.
CCTTAGTTTCTGTCTCACTTACTTTTATTTCGTCTATATCATTCTCAATCTCGTTGTTTTCATAAATGCATTCATCTGTCACTTTCTCTTCTTCTTTTGCCAATTTATCATATTTTATATTCTGATATACTACAGCACTTGTTAATATTATCAATGCTATTGTAAATATTGATATTAAAACTATTTTAAATTTGCTCATATAAATCTCCTGCCTTCTAACTGTTTTATATTATTATGTAGAATTATTAGCAAATTTATACATAAAAAGTTTTAAGCACACTATCTTAGTACTACTAAAGACAGTGTGCTTTTGGGTACGATCTAAATCGCAAAAACGATGATTGCAAGTAAGATTAGTAAGAACCATAATAATTCTGTCCTCACATCTCCTCTTACCATCATCTCAATGTCATCATCCCAATGATGATCAAAAACCAGATATTCAATAACGTTAAACAACCGATAAAAACATTCTCTGATTTTTTTCATGTCACATACCCTCCTCATTTTGTTCAACCTATGATTACACCTCTATTATATCATATTTATGAGTTTTTATCAAAAGAGATGAACTTATGAAGATTTAATCCATTCTTTTATTTTTACTATTTTTCCTCTTTGATTAATCGTAATACCTATTTCTCCACTATCATCTGTTCTAAATATTTTACAGCCTATTTCTTTCAAATTATTTAAAGTGCTTATACTTGGATGACCAAACTTATTATTTTTTCCTACTCCAATTAATGCTATTTTAGGCTTAATACATTTTAATAATTCCTTCTTAGAAGACGTTTTAGACCCATGATGTGCTACTTTAATAATATCCGATTTTAGTATTTGTAAACTTTTTTCATATTTATTTAAAATTGCTTCCTCTGCAATCTCTTCTATATCTCCTGTAAATAACATTGTTGTTTCCTTATAATTCACCTTACATACTAAAGAATTATTATTTAATATATTATTTGTAATAACATTAGCACTATCTGGCCATAAAATATCTATATATGTATCTTTATCAATATTAATTCTTTGACCTGCTTCCACATTATATATTTTCATTTTTTTATCTTGAATTACCTTTATAAATTCTTCATAATTTTCCGATTTTTCAAATTGTTTTCCAATTATTATATTTTTTACATTTAATTCTTCTAAAATAGTTAAAATACCACCAACATGATCTGAATCAAAGTGAGAAATAATAACATAATCTAATTTATGAATTTTTTTCTTTAATAAATATGGTAATAATGTTTTCTCTCCTACATCAAAAGTTGAACCAAATTCACTTCCTCCACCATCTATTAATATTTTTTTATTATACTGTGTCGTTATAAGTGTAGAATCCCCTTGGCCAACATCTATGAAATTAATGCAAAAATCCTTTGGTGTATTTTTATAAATAGTTATTACAATACTACTTATGACCATACATATTAGCATTATTTTTTTATATTTTCTAAAAAAGTGTTTAATTTTATACATGTACTCTCTTCTTATCATGTAATATAAATATATATTCATTACATAATAAATTATTATCTCCTGAATGTTAGGAATGACACAATAAATTTTAGAAATACCTATATTAGCAAAAAAGCTAACTACTCTTATTTCTATTTCAATCATTGGCTCTACTATTGCAAATATTTGTAATGGGCATATCATAATAAAAAATCCAATAATTGTAATTATGGTTGATAATGGAATAATTAATAAATTCGAAAAAATAAATGTTAATGAAATTGTACCGAAAATATATAGAATTATTGGGAAAATAAAAATTTGTGCAGCCACAGAACTAATTATAATATTAAGAATATATCTTATAATATTATTTTTTACTACTTTGTTAACTTTTTCAATTGTAAAACTACCTAAAACTATAATTCCTAAAAATCCAAAATATGATAATAATACACTTAAACTGTTTATTGAAAAAGGATTGTTTAACAAGATTATAAGTAATGATATTCCTAAACTATTAGCTATATCATATCTTCTAAGAATTAAGCCACTAATTAAACTTATAATACACATTATACATGCTCTAATAATAGAAGGACTTAATCCTGTGAGAAACATAAATACCATAAGTATTATTATTAAAACAGTATCTTTTATTTTTTTATGTATTTTAAAAGCCTTAGTAATTATTGTGATCCCTATTATTATATTTGCAACTTGTCCTCCAGATACAGACAAAATATGATATAAATTACTATTTAAAAAATCTTCTTTTAAATTTTCTGTTAAATTCTCTGTATCACCCAAAATCATAGCAATAAGTAAATTTTTATTTTCTTCTTTTTTAATTACTTGTTCTATATTACTTTTTAGCCTCTGTTTTAGACCATTGGTATACATTAAAAATTTATCTATTTTTTCTTTTTCAATAACATTATATTTATCAACTTCTACTGTTCCATATATGCCTATACTCTTCAAGTATTCTTTATAATTAAATCCCCTCTCATTTCTATCTACATCAGGTTCAATATATGAGCCTTTAACAAATAACATATCTCCTAATTCAATATCAGCTTTCTTATCTACCCTTAAATACAATCTTGTTCCATTTCTTTTTTTATTCTTACTATTAACAATTTTTACTTTATATAAATTTTTATATTCTTTTTCCTCTTTTCCTCCAATAACAACACAATATTCTTGTATTTCCTCTTCAGAAAAATACATAGTATCATACTTGTAATCTAAAATATTTGTATACACATATCCAAAAGTCAAACTAATAAAAACTAGCAATTCTACATATTTTGTTAGTAGCTTTCTAATAAATCTGCAATATTTATTATTTATTTTTCTTATACAAACAAAACCTATTCCAATAATCATTATAAAGCAAAAGAAGGCTATACTATTTACGTATAAGCCCCCTAATATACCTACAATATATGAAATTAATATTATTATAATCGGTCTTTTCAAATTACCTCATTTCTTTTTGCCCCCAACTATAATACTCGTTTAGATGTTTTATAATTACTAGTGTAATATCCATCAGCTAATGATGTTATTACAACTCCTTTTTGAGGATTTGCAGCATGTATAAAACTATTATTACCTACAAATATTCCGACATGTCCTATTGAACTTCCTCCTTGTGAAAAGAATACCATGTCTCCTAATTGCAAATCTGATTTAGAAACTGTAGTTCCAATATTTGCTTGTGCAGATGCTGAGTGTGATAAATTTATTCCAAATTTCTTATATACATATTGAGTGAATCCTGAACAATCAAAAGAATTTGGACCAACACCTCCATAAACATAGTCTTTTCCTAATAATGTTTTTGCGTAATCTACAACTTCTTCACCTTTATTTACAACAGTATTTACTTCTTCTGTTTCTGTTACATCAGTTGCAGTATTTGGTAATTCTACAATTTTTTGAGTTCTCTCACTATCACTTCTATTGGTTGCTTGAACTTGTTCATCTGAAATATATTCGCTTGACACATATCCACTAACGCCTGTACTTGTTGTTATTCTTGTCCAACCATTTTCTTCTCCTTCTATAGTAACTTCTGTATTTCTTGTTAGTGTTGTAACAACATTTGCAGAAGTACTTGCACTTGCTCTAACATTAACACTGCTTGCACTAATATAACCTGTTTGTGGTTCTGTAGTAGCTGGTGTTTGTTCAGCTGGCTCTGTATTATTAGTTTGTTCTGTAGAAGTTTGATTTGCTTCTTCAGCAATTAATTTATCTGCTCTTATCCAGCCAGAAACTAAATCAGTTGATATAAAAGCCCAACCATTTGCTTCATCATCTACAGTTACTATAGTGTCTTTAGTTAATGTTTGTAAAGTCTCAGCATTTATTAATGGTAATATTTTTAATTCTATTTCTTCTAATATTTTTTGATTTGTACCTATAACACTATTTTGTGGTTCATCATTTGTTGTATCTACTGTAGTATTTGTTATTGTATTATTATCCACCACATTTTCTTGTGGAGCAACTTCATTTGAAACAGTATTTTCTACAGTATTAACTACATTTTCTATAGTATTGTTAGTAACTTGATTAGTAGTAGCTGTATTATCAACAACCTCACCATCTACATCTATATAATCTGCATATACATATCCTTCATAATCTCTATATCTTACCTGATACCAATCTCCCTCTTTTCCTAATACTTCAACTTTATTATCTACTGAAAGTAATGTAACAAGTCCAGCATCCAAACTTGGTCCTTCACGTAATTTAACTGTTTCTCCTGTAATTACCCCATTTGTTGTAGCATTAGAAATAACTGTCATTACAGATAAAATTGCAATAATAATTAAAATTATTAATAATTTCTTTTTGTACATCCTAATTCTTCTCCTTAGAAATATAGTTTATATCCTTATTTTTCATAGGTATTAGTATATAATGAATTTGTTAAAAAGTCAATTAGTTTGCGCTCATTAAGTTCTCTATAAAAATAGCGCATCTATCTGCGGCCATCTTTAAATATTTGTTAAAATCAATTTGATTTTCCTCATTTGGACTATCTGAAATTGATCTAATAATTATAAAAGGAGTATCAGATAAATATGCAGTCTGCGCAATAGCTGCTCCTTCCATTTCGACACAATCTGCATCAAATTTTGTACGAATTTTATCTTTCATTTTTCTGCTCGTACAGAAGATATCTCCTGTTGCAATTGTTCCAATTACACATTTATAATTATTTTCCTTCATGTTTTTTATTACATATTCACATCTTTTAATTAATTTTGTATTACTCTCTAGTTTAACACCAATATTGCTTATATATCCTTTTTCATGTCCAAATGCTGTAATATCAAAATCGTGTTGTAATACATATTTACCAATTACAATATCACCATATTCTACATCATCATTAATACTTCCTGCAGAGCCTATATTTATAATATAGTCTATATCAAATTTGTCTATCATTATTTGTGTAGTTCTTGCAGCATTTACCTTTCCTACGCCACATTTTACTAAAATTATTTTTTGATTCTTTATTTTTCCTTCGAAAAATTTTAAATTAAATATATCTATTTCTTTAGTATTTAACATTTTATTTTTTATTGCTTCCATCTCTTCTGGCATTGCAGCAATAATTCCAACATATTTTCCCATAAGCAAAGCCTCCTTATGCAAAGATTATAACATAAAAAAAAGAAATTGCATATAAAATACAATTTCTTTTTTTATATTATATAAATTTACTATGCTAGTTCAATAACAGCTCCAGCTTCTGTAAATTTAGCTTTAATCTCTTCAGCTTCGTCTTTAGAAACTCCTTCTTTAACTGTTTTTGGAGCTCCATCAACTAAATCTTTAGCTTCTTTTAATCCTAATCCTGTTACATCTCTAACAACTTTGATTACTTGGATTTTGTTAGCTCCAACTTCTTTTAATACAACATTGAAAGAAGATTTTTCTTCAGCAGCTCCTCCTGCTACTGCTCCAGCTGCTGGTGCAGCTGCTGCTACTGCAGATACTCCATATTTTTCTTCAATTCCTTTTACTAATTCTGATAATTCAACTACTGTTAAACCATCAATTTTTTCTAATAATTCTTCAACTATAGTCATTTTTTATTCCTCCTAATTTTTATTATTGTGGTTTAAGTCCACTACTCTATTAAATTTATTTAATTATTCATTAGTTTCTTTTTGAACTCTAACTTGATCTAATGCAACTGCAAGTTTTGAAATATTTCCAAGTAAAGCACCTGCAAGCATAGATATAAGTGTTTCTCTTGATGGTAATTTTGCAAGAGTAATTAATTCTTCTGTTGTCATTACTTTTCCATCAATAACTCCACCTTTTATTTTGTAAGTTTCATTATTTTTTGCATATTCATAAACTGCTTTTAAAGGTTCTAAGTAATCTTCACTAGAAAGAACTACCGCTGTAGGTCCAACTAATAAATCTTCTAATCCTTCAATTTTAGCTTCTGCTAATGCTCTTCTTGTAATATTGTTTTTAATAACTTTATATTCAGCATCTGCTTTTCTTAAATTAGCTCTTAATCTTGTAACATCTTCTACAGATATTCCTCTGTAATCTGTTAATAATACTAATTTTGATTCTTTCATTTTTTCTGCTAATGCTGATACTTCTGATTGTTTCTTTTCAATAGCTTTTTGATTTGCCATCTTAGTATTCACCTCCTAAATAAATAAACCTAATCTTTATAGCCAGTTTACGAGGCATAAAGATTAGGATAATCCGCACTTTTGCCTCGGTAGGACTTACTAATCGCCTACTTTCTTTGGCCTATATAAAATTATTTTTGGTTAACATATACACTTGGTCCCATTGTTTTTGCAATAGCAACACTCTTTATGTATTGTCCTTTTGCAGCAGCTGGTTTTGCTTTTATAATTGCATCTATAACTGTTTTATAGTTTTCTTCTAGCTTATCAGCTCCGAATGAAACCTTTCCAAATCCAAGGTGAATAATATTAGTTTTATCTAATCTATATTCAACTTTTCCTGATTTAATTTCTTGTATAGCTTTTGCTACATCCATAGTAACTGTTCCAGATTTTGGATTTGGCATTAATCCTTTTGGTCCTAAAATCTTTCCTAGTCTTCCTACAACACCCATCATATTTGGTGTAGCAACTATAACATCATAGTCAAACCAATTTTCTTTTTCAATTTTTGGTATTAATTCTTCAGCACCAACAAAGTCTGCTCCAGCTTCTTCAGCTTCTTTAGCCTTATCTCCTTTTGCGAACACAAGAACTTTTAATGTTTTTCCTGTTCCATTAGGAAGTACAACTGTTCCTCTAACTTGTTGTTCAGCATGTTTAGAATCAACACCTAATTTTACATGTAACTCAACTGTTTCATCAAAATTTGCTTTAGGCATTTTTTCGATTAATTCTAAAGCTTCTTTAGCTTCATATAATTTACCTTTTTCAATAAGCTTTGCAGCTTCTTGATATTTCTTTCCTCTTTTCATTTTTACCTCCTCTGGTTTTAGCGAATTTTCATTCTCCCAATTTTATAATTAATCTACAACTACAACTCCCATACTACGAGCTGTTCCTTTTACCATACTCATAGCAGCTTCTATTGATGCTGCATTTAAGTCTTCCATTTTTTGTTCAGCTATAGCTTTAACTTGTTCTGTTGTTATTTTAGCTACTTTTTCTTTGTTTGGTTTTCCTGAACCTTTTTCTATTTTTAATGCTTTTTTAATAAGTACAGCAACTGGTGGAACTTTTGTTATGAAAGTGAATGATTTATCTTTATAAACTGTTATAACAACTGGAATTATCATTCCTGGTTGGTTTGCAGTTTTATCATTAAATTCTTTAACAAATTGCATGATATTAACACCACTTGAACCTAATGCTGGACCTACTGGTGGAGCTGGAGTAGCTTTACCAGCTTCTATTTGTAATTTTATAACATTTACAACTTCTTTCTCTGCCATCTTACATTGCACCTCCTTTAATGAATTTTCAATTGTATTTTTTATTGAAATCTATGACCTCAATATTATACTTTTTGCACTTGTGAAAATTCTAGTTCTACTGGAGTTTCTCTTCCAAACATAGAAACCAAAACTTTAACTTTGTGTTTTTCTTTGTTAATTTCTTGTACAACTCCTACAAAGTTCTCTAATGGTCCATTTAATATTTTAACAGAATCATTTATTTCATAATCTACATTAACTTCTGTTAATTCAAATCCCATTTTTCTTATTTCTTCTTCAGTAAGAGGAATAGGATCTGTACCTGAACCAACGAAACCTGTAACACCTCTAGTATTTCTTACGATATACCAAGATTCTTCAGTTACAATCATTTTTACTAAAACATATCCAGGAAAAACTTTTTTTAAGTTTGTTTTTCTTTTACCATCTTTTATTTCTATCTGCTCTTCCATAGGAACAACAATATCAAAAATATAGTCTTCTAACTCTCTGTTCTTAACTGTTTTTTCTAAATCTGTTTTAACTTTATTTTCGTAACCAGAATAAGTATGTACAACATACCATTTAGGTTGCATGTCCTGTTCTTGAGACATAGTTGGCCTCCTTGCTAAAAATTTTATTCTACTGTATTTTCAGCAGCATTTAATTCATTTTCTGTAATTGCATTTTCAAGTAATTCATTTTCGTCTGAACTTACAGTATTATCAGCACTATCTTCAATCACAATAGAATTTTGTAAGTTTTCTATACCTTTTACTTCTAATCTACTTAGTGATTCAAAAGCTAAATCTAAAACTATTACAATAGCAGCAACAATGAATACTATTGCAAGTACAGCAGCTGTACTATTAAAAAGTTCTTTTGCTGTTGGCCATTTAACTTTTTTTAATTCTGATTTGTAATCCTTCCAAAAATGTTTCTTCTTTTTATCTTCACTAGCATTTACTTTTTTCTTATCTTTGGCCATTCTCTTTCCTCCTTAAAAATAGCTTATTTTGTTTCCTTATGCTTTGTATGCTTTTTACAGAATTTACAATATTTAGCTATTTCTAATCTTTCGGTATTATTTCTCTTGTTCTTAAATGTTGTATAATTTCTTCTTTTACAATCTGTGCATTCTAAGATGATCATCTCTCTTGCTCCTTTTGCTGCCACTATAATACACCTCCGTTACTAATATTTCTTTGAAACGATGTGAGCCATGTAATATCTCATACATACGCTTGAATATTTTATCATGTTTTTTTTAATAAGTCAACAATAATAATGCATTTCTTAGAGTTTTTTTGTACTTTTTTTACCATTTTTATTTTTTCTTTTTTGAACAGAAAATCCGAATTTTCCTATCTTCTTTCCTAAAGGATAATATCCCCCATTTGCATATGCAATTAGGTCACACTTTGATATGTCAAATGCACCTTTTTCATCAATATACTTTTCGTCTGCATCTATGGAAAGTACTTCAGCCACAAACATATCGTGTGAACCAAATTTTATTATATCTTTAACTTTGCATTCAATAGAAACAGGACTTTCCTTTATTAAAGGTGCACTAACAAATTTAGCTTTTTCTTTATGTAATTTCATTTCCTTAAATTTATCATATTTTTCTCCTGATCTTACTCCACACCAGTCAGTAGCATAAGCTAGTTGTCTATTAGTTAAATTTATTACAAATTCCTTTGATTCTTTAATCAAATTATATGAGTATCTTGTTGGTCTAACAGATATATATACCATTGCTGGATTTGTGTTTAGAATTCCTGTCCAAGCAACGGTTATAATATTACTTTTCTCCATAGTGCCACATGATACCATTACAGCTGGTAATGGATATTCGAAAGTACCAGCTTTCCATATTTTTCTTCCCATAAATTACTCTCCTAACATCAACTAATATAAACAAAAAAAGAAATTACAAATTAAACAGTATTTAATCTCTAATTTCTTTTCTTATTTAAATATAAATAAAAAAATCTAGCGAAAGCCTATCTTCCCAACAAGGTAACTCGTAAGTATTTTCGGCACATTAGAGCTTGACTTCTGTGT
>CALXVH010000008.1 GCA_944391965.1 uncultured Clostridia bacterium | reverse complement strand
TAATAACTTGTATTTTCGGAACTATGTCTGCTGGAGGTATAGCGGATTTAAAGAAAATAGGACAAAAGGAGGAATAGTATATGAATTTAGCTGATTTTGGAAGTTGGGGATTAGCAGAAGGAAGTGTAGCTAATCCAGAGCCAAATAACAAGTATAAAGGACAATGTGTAAGTTTAATACAACAATACTTATATAAAGTATTTGGAAAAAGTTTCAAAGCATATGGAAATGCTAAAGATTGGGCTACAAATTATCCAAAAGATTATTTCACTAAATTAGCTAATAATACAAAACCTCAACCAGGAGATGTTTTAGTATATGGATCAAATTATGGTGGAGGATATGGACATATAGGCTTAATAGACGTAAACGGAAGATGGTATGATCAAAATGGTGTAAAAAAACTAGCAATAGGATATAGAGATACACCTTTTTCTGGATACGTTTGTATTTTAAGACCAAAAAATCAAGATGCTTTAGGGTTAAATAGTGGAGATTATAAAGTTGGAACTACATATACATTAACTACTAATGTAAAAGTAAGAGATGGAGCAGGAACAGATGCAAGACGTAAATTAAAAAGTGAATTAACAGAAGATGGACAAAAGAATGCATTAAATCAAACAAATGCAACATTAAAAGAAGGAACTAGAGTAACAGTTCAAGAAGTTAAAAACTTAAATGGAGATATTTGGGTTAGAATACCTAGCGGCTGGATTGCAGCAAAATATCAAGGCTCTACATATCTTAAATAATTTAATATTAAGAAAAAAATAGAGAAGAGGCAGTAGATTAATTTCTATTGCCTCTTTTTTGCGTTTCTTCTATATATTTATTTACAAATTCTTTAAGAACACGTGAAGGCAAAGTATTATTTAATTCACAACATTTTCTAAACTCTTCTCTAATTTCTGGTTTTACATCAATACCTAATTTTACTAAATTTTCTTTCATATATTTTTTTTGGTTTGCATATTTATCTTTCATATTTAACCTCCTTGAAATTTAAAAAAATATATATTATAATTAATATGCAGAGAGGATTGCTCCTCTCTTGCCTAGATTAAAGATTGTTTAGCATTTCGAACATTGCTTTAATTTCTTTTTTTCTAGTGTTTTGTGCTTTTCTATGTGCCAAATAGGAAAGCACTTTTTTTATTAACTTTTTCATATTATCACCACCTTTCTTCTTGGTATGTATATATTATACAATATACGTACGTATATTGTCAATACTTTTTTGAATATTTTTTAATATTTTATTGTCAATTTTTATCAAGTTAGTTAATTTTGTTTCTTTTTGCAATTCATTTTTATAATTTCTTGACATTTAAAACGCCTCATTTTATAATAAATATATTAGGGATTTATTTGGAACTTTAATAATAAGTAATTGCATTAAAATTGCATTAAAAAAATTAAAGATTGTTGAAAAATAAATATAAAAAGGTATTATTTTTCTGGCCATCTGCACCAAGAATAAAAGCTATAAAGTATTGAGAAATCAATATTTTATAGCTTTATTTTTTTTTAGTATGCAATAGGTAAATAATATTATTTTTAAATATATTTTTTATTATAGGAAAATTCTCTACAAAAATATTAATTAAAGGTAAAAAAATTATCGAAAAAATCAGAGAAACATAATTAAATTTCAAACTAAGAATTTAATAAAATATATAAAAAATTTATACTAACACTTTTTATATAGAATTTGGACAATAATTTCTAAAATATGCTATAATGTACATAAACAATATGAAAGGAGATTAGTTGTATGAAAAGCCAAATATTACGGAAAAATTTTGGTAAGAATGTAGACTGGAATAGTTTACCAAAAGGAAATTTTAATTGTTTTATGTTTGCATTAAAAAATACTATACCTACTGAAATATTTGATCATGAGGAAAATAATCAGGTTTTTCTAAAAAGCCTTATAGATGAGAAAATTTCTTACTTTGGAGATATTGGACAAATTTCAGGAAAAGTTCACTACTCAAATGTTTCAGAGTTAATCGAAGCATTAAAAAGTGATTTGAAAATATTAGGAATTTTAGCAACTGAGTCTTCTGCAGAAGAAATTGTAGAAGAACAATGTATAAAAATAGCTTTCTATTACAATACAGAAGAGTTGCTAAAAGGAAAACATTCTAATTTTCATTTTATAAGGCAAGAAGGGAATAAGTGGATCCACAAAAATGGATGGAATGGAGATGTAGAAGAATTAGATTGTCCTATTGGAGAATTTTCAGCTATAGGACTTGAGCTAATTGGATATTTTAGCCTAAGTCTTACAAACAATAATTGTTCATAAAATGAGCAATTATTGTTTTTTCTGGCGTTTTAGCTTGAATAAACCACTAGGCTGGGGGAAATTTTTTAGATGAAATAAAAGGGGAGAGTATAAATGGAAGAAAAAAATAAAACAGGAAAAAAAGTATCTAATGTATTAAGGTATATTTGTGGAGTGTTTTTTATATTAACAGGATTTAGTGGAATGTTAATTAATAATATTTTGGCAGGATTTTTTATGATGTTATTTGGAATATCTTTATTACCAGTACTATATAAAAAAACAAAATTAAACCAAATTAAGCATATACAAATTATTTTACCAATCATATTAATAATTATATATGGAATGAGTATGCCGGATGTACCAAATGTGACGGATACTAATATAATTGCCAATGTAGATACCAATACAAGTATAAGTACAAATATAGTGCAAGAGACTAAAAATATCGATATAACAAATTTAAAATTTAATGAATCTGAAATAGAACTAGATATAAATGAATCAAAGAATATTACTTTAGAAATAGCACCAGAAAATGCTAATATTGATAGTTTAGAGTATTGTTCATCAAATGATAAAGTAGCAACTATAGAAAGAACAGATATAGAAATAATTGAAAATAAAATTACATTGAAGATAAATCCAATTGCAGAAGGAAGTTGCGAAATTTTTGTTAAAACAAATAATGGGCTAGAAAGTAATAGAGTAACAGTAAAAATAATTGATAATAACAGAATAGAGCAAGAAAGAATAAAAGCAGAAGAACAAGCAAAGAAGGAAGCAGAAGAGCAGAAACAAAAACAAGCAGCTGCAGAAAGTGCAAGCACAAAGAAAGAAGATACATCAACTTCTAAAACTACTACAACGACAAAGAAGACAAATTCAAAAAGTACGTCGAATAATTCAAATGGAAAAACAGTATACAGAACTCCAACTGGGAAAAGATATCATTATGATCCAGATTGTGGAGGGAAAAATTCGTATTCAACAACTTTAGACGCAGCTTTATCAGCTGGATTAACACCTTGCAAAAAATGCGCTCAATAAAAAAGTATATTCAGAAAAAATATTAAACCTTCTATTAGAAAATAGGAGGTTTAATTATATTTCTAATTCTTTTAGTATCTGCTTATTCTGTTTTGTAGCAGGCCAAGAAATTGTAAAAAACAAAACAATAAGAATAATTGCTAAAACTCCACCAATAATTGTACTATAACGCATTATAGCTAAAGATTCGAAAAGAGCTATTAAAATAGCATAAATTTTTCTATAATTTTTTACGAGAATTTGTTTTTGCTCATCAGAAGCTTTTTCTTTTACTTTTTTTGCTAATAGAATATCTGGTTTAGCCAAACTTATTATTAAGATTATTATTAAAAATAAATCTAACATAATATTTCCTCCTTTGTTAATTTTATTTAATATATCATAAGAAAATAACATGAGCAATACTAATTTATCAAAAAAGAAGAATAATGACTAGTTTTGCCTTTTATGAGCAAATGTGCTATAATAAAGTTTGAGAAACTCGTAGATTTATCCACATTGCACATTAAGTGCAAATGATTAACAGGAGGAAGAAATATGAGAGAAATAGTAGCAGAAACGAATGTACAAGAAACAATTAGGAAACTAATTGTAAATTGCATTCGGGACAACAAGTGCGAAAGCACACAAATATGGCTGTCTGACGAGGTAGTACAGAAAATTAAAGAGGTACAAGTCTATGGGACAATCAATGTACCTTATGAAGGCTACATAATGTCAGCGCTTAAGTTAAAAACCGGCGAAAGGGTGGAAATTACTTATAACCGCGAGAAGAGCATAGCCATAAGAAACTGGCACAATACATGGAGTGACATGAATGTTATTAAACACGTGCTTTTTCCGGATAGCGACGAGTACTTTTTCTTCGGAGCTGTAAATAAGGAAATCTTAGTAATTAAGTAATCTCATGTTTCGTACATGGCTTTCCTACAATAAAAATAGGGAAGTCATGTATTAGTTTATATAAAAGACTAAGGTAATTCTATTTTTAAATGTTTATTTTTTAAACTTTTCAATTTATTATTTATACGACTAGCAATTTCATAATTATAATCATTATGTTCTTCTATTAAATTAATATAATAATTTAATTTCTTAAAATAATTTTCTGAATTATTATTTTTTAAATATAAATCATAATATATATAGATCAATTCTTCTAAGGATTCTATAAGTTCAACTGATGACTCTTCAAACAAAGAAGTAGCTTTATCTAAATCTTTATGAATTCCAATTTCTAAACATCCATCTTTATAAAAATATTTTGCTAAATTATATTTAGACCAATTGCATAATGTAAACTTTGGTGATTCACTAGATAAAGTGTAATAATCAAAAGCTTTTTGTAAATTTATATTTCCTATTTTGCCTAATCTGTAAAATTCACCAACTCTATTCTGAGCCCAACTATCACCTAAATTAGCAGATTTCATATAATAATCAAAAGCAAGTTTTAAGTCATTTCGAGCCTCGTAAATCTTACCAAGATTATTAAATGCATAAACATGTCCCATATCTGCTGCAATTTTAAACATTTCAATTGCTTTTTCTTCATTTTTAGAAATATGTGGAATATTACCACAAAGTAGCATATTACCAATACTGGTATAAGCATTGGCACAATTTAATTTTCTAGCTTTGTTAAAATATTTTAAAGCCAAATAGATATCGTGTTTAGATTTAGTACCAATATGTCCTTCATAATATAAATAACCAATTGCCCAATTTGCAGTTGGATGATTTGACTTGGCAGCAACTTGGTAGTAATCATAAGCTTTTTCATATCTAGCAGTTCCAGTTATAATTCCATAACATTCCATAGAAGCCATTTCAAAACATGCAAAAGGATTACCATGTCTTGCTAATTCATAGATACCTCTAATAGACCAAATGCCAGAAGTTAATTGAATATTAATAAAATCTTCAATATCGTTTACAGAAATATTGGTATCATATATTTTTTTCTCAATTATATTATTCAAATTTTCGTCAATATAAATAGGTTGTTTTTTATCTAAAACAGTATAAAATAATACTTCTGCGATAAAATTATATAAATCGTTATTAGTTAAATTTGAGTATAAACGATTAGAAAGATTAGTGGTAATATCTGAATCATTTTTACTAATAGAATATAGTCGTGTACAAATATGACGCATTTTTTCATTTGTATTAAAGATATTAATTGTAATTTTTGTTGGAATATTAATATCTATTAATTTTAATATTTCCGAAAAAATAGGGAGTAAAGTGTTAGGATTTTTAATATATTCACTTTTTAAACTTTTAACATAATTTTTATATGTAGAATTAATTGCTCTAAAGCCTGTACAGTAATTATTAACAGTGCTATCTGCAATTGAATCTGTATTAAAAATTATAGAGAATAAATCTGCTTGCCAAAAGCTTGCAGAATTATTACTTTCTTCTTTTAAAATTCTAAAAAAATTACCAAAAGATAAATAATTATCATTTATATTTAAACGTATAAAATTCTTTTTCATATATAACCTCCAAATATACAACTATTATATTTACATAATATATAAAAGTCAATATAAAAGTGTGAAATAAACGTGAAATAAAATAAAATACGTGAAAAAGTATGAGTTGATATTAGCATACAATAAAATATAGAATAGTAAAAAATAATAAGGAGCTGATTAATATAAATATTTTAGGATTAAATATTAATTACATAGAGCAAGGAGAAGGAGATAATGTCTTAATTTTACCTGGTTGGGGGACAGATTATAATGTATATAAAAATTTAATAGACAATATTTCTAAATATGCAAAAGTATATTATTTTGATATGCCAGGTTTTGGAAAATCAGAAGAGCCAAAAGAAGCATGGAATACTGATAAATTTATAGAATTAGTAAAAGAATTTGTAAGAATAAATAAAATAGATAATATAACATTAATAGGGCATTCAAATGGTGGAAGAATAGCTATAAAAATGCTAAGTGAAGGAAATTTAGAATTTAAAGTAAGAAGGTTAGTTTTAATAGGAAGTGCAGGTATAGTTCATAAAAAAACAGCAAAACAAAAAGCAAAATTATCTATAGTAAAATTGGGTAAAAAAGTATTAAATACGGGAATTGCAAAAAGGATAGCACCAAATGCGCTAGAAAATTTAAAGAAAAAAATGGGATCAGTAGATTATCGTAATGCAACACCTGTTATGAGAAATACATTAGTAAAATTAGTAAATGAAGATTTAAAAGATAGATTACCAAAAGTAAATGTTCCAACATTACTATTATGGGGAGAAAATGATACAGAAACACCAATAGAAGACGCAAAAATTATGGAAAAAGAAATACCAAATGTAGGATTAGTACCTTTTAAAGGATGTTCTCATTATGTGTTTTTGGAAATACCTGTACAAATAAATAATATAATTAAAAATTTTATGGGAAAATAAATTCGGAGGATATGTATGAAGATAATAATTATAATAGAACTTATTATAAATTATATATTATTACTAATATTTAACACACACATGTTGCAATTAAACTCATATTTCTTCTTAAAACATTTTAAATGGATGAGAAAAAATATAAAAAAAATATTATTACAGCTAATATTAGTAATATCAACAATATTAACCTATTTTGATAATATATTTTTAAATATACTTACAATAATTATTTTAGCAATTTCAATAATATATAATATTCCAAAGAAAAATTCAAAAATATCATTAAAATATACTGGTAGAGTAAAAAGATTAATATTTACAAACTTGTTAATATCAATTTTAATTTTATTTGTTGGAGGAATACAAAATTATATAATAACTAAATTAATATTTATAAATATATTTGCAAATATGCTAATAATATTGTCAAATTTAATAAATCAACCTATAGAAAAGCTAGGAAGAAAAAGATATATAAACGATGCTAAAAGAATCTTAAATGAAATGCCAAATTTACTAGTTATAGGAATAACCGGAAGTTATGGAAAAACTAGTATGAAAAATTTTTTGTATAGTCTATTATCAGAAAAATATGATGTTTTAAAAACTCCTAAAAATTATAATACAACAATGGGAGTCGTAAAAACTATAAGAGAAGAATTAAAACCAACCCATCAAATATTTTTGTGTGAGATGGGAGCAACAAATGTTGGGGATATTAAAGAAATATGTGATATTGTAAATCCAAAATTAGGAGTAATTACATCTATAGGTCCACAACACTTAGAAAGTTTTAACAGCATAGAGAATATAATAAAAACTAAATTTGAGTTGGCAGATAGTGTGAAACAAAATAATGGAACTATATTTATAAATTATGATAATGAATATATAAAAAATAAAGAATTAGATATGAACAGGATAACATATGGAGTAAATGATAAAGATTTAGATTATAATTCATATGATTTAGAATCTTCTAATAAAGGATTAAGATTTAAAATTTTAGATAAAGAAACTAATGAAGAAAAAGAATTAAAAACAAAATTAATAGGAAGACATAACATTGTAAATATTACGGGAGCAATAGCTGTGGCAGATTATTTAAAAGTTCCAATGAAAAAAATTGCAGTAAAAGTAAGAGAAATACAAAATATAAAACATAGGTTAGAACTATTGCCAAAAGGTAATATTGCAATAATAGATGATTCATATAATGCAAATCCAATAAGTTCAAAATCAGCAGTAGATACATTAGGAGAATTTAAAGGAATAAAGATAATAGTTACACCAGGTCTTATAGAACTTGGTAAAGAACAAGAAAAATATAATTATGAATTTGGAAAATATATGGCAGAGGTTTGTGATTATATTTTCTTAGTTGGAACAGATAATTATGAAGCAATGTTTAAAGGAATAAAAGAAAAAAATTATGATGAACAAAAAGTATTTAAGGTGAATTTGCCACAAGAAGCTGTTAGTCAAATTATAAGTTGGAATTTAAAAGATGAAGTAACAGTTTTATTGGAAAATGATTTGCCTGATAATTATAATTTATAGGAAAGAGGTAATTTTTATGAAAATTAAATTAGGTATTTTCTTTGGTGGAAAGAGTGTAGAACATGAAGTATCTATAATAACTGCACTTCAAGCAATAGAAAATATGAATAGGGAAAAATATGATATTGTACCTATATATATTGCAAAAGATAATAAAATGTATTGTGGAGATTTTGTTGATGATATAAAACAATATACAAATATAGAAAACTTAAAAAGGATTAGTACACAAGTAACACTTTCTTTAAAAGATAATAAAACAGTATTATTAAGAACAAATAAGAAATTTTATGAAAATGAAGTTTATGACTATATAGATGTTGCATTTCCTATTGTTCATGGTACAAATGTAGAAGATGGTACACTTCAAGGTTATTTAAAAATGTTTAATTTACCATATGTGGGGTGCGATGTTACATCATCTGCAGTTGGAATGGATAAATATGTCTCTAAAACAATTTTAAAAGAAAATAATATTCCTGTTTTAGACTGCAAATGTTATTACAAAAATGAAGAAGTAGAAGATATTGTAAAAAATGTTGAAGCTAATATAGAATATCCTGTAATTGTTAAACCAATTAATCTAGGATCAAGTATTGGAATAGTTGTTGCAAAAAATAGAGAAGAATTAGAAGATGCAATAGAAGATGCATTTACATATGCAAGAAAGATTTTAATAGAAAAAGCTATAAAGAATTTAAAAGAAGTAAATTGCTCTGTTCTAGGTGATTATGAAGAATGTAATGCTTCAGAATGTGAAGAATTAGATAAAACATCAGATATTTTATCATATGAAGATAAATATATCTCTGGTGGTAAAAAGACCGGTGGAGCTAAACAATCTATGAATGCAGGAGTTTTAAAATTACCAGCAGATATAAGTAAAGAATTAAAAGAAAAGATTCAAACTTTAGCAAAAGAAACATTTAAAATATTAGGTTGCACAGGTGTAATACGTATAGACTTTTTAATTGATGAAGATACAGATGAGGTATATGTAAACGAGGTAAATACTATTCCTGGCTGTTTATCTTTCCATCTATGGAGAGCAGCAGGAATGGAATATCCAGAGTTATTAGATAAAGAAATCGAATTAGCATTAAAAAGAAATCGTGAAGAAAATAATATGGTATTTTCTTTTGATACAAATGTATTAGAAGGATACGCAAATGGCGGACTTAAAGGTGGAAAAGGGAAATTGGCCTAAAAGAACTTTGAACTTTAGGGACGGAGTTTAAAGTTCAAATATTATGTAACTCTCATTATTACTGTAAAAGGTAATAAAGGGAGTTTTTTGTTTTGAATTAAATAGTTGATAAATTGCCTTATAGGTTGTATTATTATATGAATATATATTTTAAATAAAGAGGTAGAAAATGATTTTAAATGTAAGTGGAAGAACAGATATAGTAGCTTTTTACACAGAATGGTTTATGAACAGATATAGGGAAGGATTTTTCGATGTAAGAAATCCATTTTATAAACAGCAAGTTAGTAGAATATATGTGGAAGATGTTGATGCCATCTTATTTTGTACAAAAAATCCAATACCAATAATTCCATATTTAAAAGAAATAGAAAAGCCAATATTATTTCATGTTACTTTAACTCCATATAAAAGTGATATTGAACCGGGGGTTCCAGCTAAAAGAAAAATAGTAGAAGCAATCAAGCAAATTTCGAAGATAGTTGGAATAGATAACATATATATAAGATATGATCCAATATTTATAAGTGATAAATACACTATAGAATATCATATAAAAGCATTTAATCACTTATGCGAGTTATTAAATGGATATATAAAGCATTTTATCGTTTCATTTATAGATGATTATAAAAATGTTAGAAATAATTATAAATTTTTAAGATTAAAAGAATTTAAAGAAAGTGATTATGAAGCAATAGGAAAGAGTTTTAGTAAAAGTGCTAAAAATAATGGAATGACAGTACAAACCTGTTTTGAAGAAAGAAATTTAGTGGAATATGGCTTTATACAAGCAGATTGTCTAGGAAAAGAATTAGCAGATAGACTAACTGGAAAAACTAAATTCAAAAAATGGAAAGCACGTAGCGGTGGAAAGTGTAATTGCGTAGAAATGGCTGATATAGGCGCATATAATACGTGTAAGCATTTTTGCAAATATTGCTATGCAAATTATGATGAAAAAATTGTAGCACAAAATAATAAATTACATGATGTAAATTCATCTTTATTAATAGGCAAACTAGCAGAGGACGATATAATTAAAAGAAGAAAAAATTAAAAAATATGTAACAAAAATAAAGTTTTTAACACTAATAAAATGAAAGGGGGAAATTATGCAGGATATAGAAGAGATTTATAATAATTATGCTCAAATAGTATATAAATACATATTCTGCTTAACCAAAAACAAAGAATTAAGTGAAGATATAGTACAAGAAACTTTCTTAGTAGCTGTTAAAAACATAAATAAATTTAGAGGAGAAAGTAAAATTTCTACATGGTTGTGTCAAATTGCAAAATTTATTTTGTATAAAGATATAAGAAAAAAAGAAAAGCAGAAAAATATATCTTTAGAAGATGTAGAAAATGAACTTATAACAGAAAATTCACTAGAAGAAAATATATTTTTACAAGAGGATAAGCTAGATTTATTAAAGAAAATTCAAAAGCTAAATGATGAAACAAAAAGCGTAATGTATTTAAAATTATTAGGTGGGCTAAAAAATGAAGAAATAGCAGAAGTAATGAATAAAACGCCAAACTGGGTAAGAGTTACATATTTTAGAGGAAAACAAAAAATAAAGGAGGATAAAGATGAAAAACGAATGTGATATCGTTCAAGATTTACTATTTAGCTATAAAGATGGTTGTTTAAAACAAGGCTCAAAAGAATTTGTAGAAAAACATTTAAAAAAATGCGATGAATGTGCAAAAATATATGCTGAAATGAATAATGAAGATGATGAAATTAATACTACTAATAATGAAATTGATTATTTGAAAAAGATAAAAAAGAAGATGAAAAAGAAAACTAAAATTATTATAGCGATTTCCATTGTATTAATTATTTTGATAGTTTTCAATATTGCAGTATTTGTTAATTATGATAAGTATGTAAGTGAAATGACAATATATTTAGAAGATTCTATAACAGATGAAGAACGAGCAGAGATAGAAAATGTAATAGAAGAAACAGATAAAAATGCAGAAATAACATATAAATCAAAAGAAGATGCATTAAATAATATGAAAGAACGCTTTCCAGATAATCCTGAAATATTAGCAGGGTATGAAGGACAAAATAATATATTTCCAGCATATTATGAGGTAAATTCAAATAAAAAAGCGATTGAAGAGATAGAAGCAAAATTAATTAATAATGAAAAAATTAAAAGTATAAATACTAGAACAGACGAAAATCCATATGTATTTTTCTTTTTTTCAAAAATATATGTTCCATTGACAGAAAAAAATAAATAAAGTAACGCCCCTCTACACAGAAAGAAATTTATTTCTTGTGTAGAGGGGCGTTTTACGAGACCTTAAGCAACGTAGAAGTTGTTAAATGGATCTCGTATAGTTTCTTGCAAACCGATCAAATCTAAAGTTTGACCATTCGCAGAAAAATATGAGTCCAGATTGACCTTTTCAGGGTCAAAAACAATTTTGATAGCAGCTTGCCTTTTCTTTTCCGCTTCAATTTCCTCTGGAGTGAGCTCTTTACTAGTGTCAGTTCCATAACGTTCATCTTTATGAAGCAGATGAGTCGCAATATACTCTGCATGAAAATGACTTGCAAAAGTACGTATCTGGACTTCAATTGTAAGTCCGCTTTTTGTGACGAATACCATATGAAGTGCTTGATATCCCTTTTTCTTAGGAGCAACAAAATAATCTTTTACATATTTTGTGTACTCCGGGTATATGAGCCCTTTACTGGGAACAAATACCTTTGGGAATAGCTCAGGATTAAAGCCAAGCCCGTTTGCTGGTGAAGGCTTTATTAACTGATACCCTTTCCGAATAACGAAGAAGGCGATTACCTTATTAGCAACCTCATAGAGTTGCTCAATCGTCTTTTCATTGTCATAACGCTGAGTTCCTACGATAAGCCTGAATCCCAATTCATCATTTATTGAATAAGGATCTAAGCCATCATAGATGAAACTACGTACCTTTTCAAGAAAAGATATGTAGTTCTTTAACCTACCTGATATGGAGCATGGAACTTTCAAACTGGACAAGAATCGTTTCAGCTCGATAATCTCTTTTTCGAGTTCTGAAAGTGATTCATAGTTGTAGTACTTTGTCAAGTAATTTGAAAGTTTCGTGTGATACATATCCAGATAATTCGGGATAAAGGTATTTCCACGAAGTTTGTCTGCTTCGCTCATTACTTCATCCAGATACAGTCGCTGTACCTGAACTAATGAACCAACTCCCCGGTAGAGAATTGGACTAACATCTGGAAACCAGATGTTATCTTGCACGGCTTTTACTTTGTTGGACATAAATTGTCCTCCTTTCATTTTTTCAACAGTTTTTGGTCTATATATTATATCACATTTACATAAAAAAGTAAAAAATAAAAGTTAGTATTCTACAATGAATAAGAAAAATATATGCAATTATTCTAGACTATAATGTAAAAATATGGTAAAATAGTTAAGATAACTCGTTGACCACAGCACAAAATAAGAGAGGTAGAAAAAAATGAAATTCAAAAGTGAAGAGCAGAAAGCTCAATGGGAACAAACAGAAACAAGCACTGCAAAATCGTTTGCAGAGATATGGGCAACAGAATTGGAAAAACTGCTTATCGAAAATGAAGCAGTTGCTCTCGAAGATGTGGCTTTCCGGGCCTTTAATGTTAGCCTAAAAAAGGCTGACAAGGAAAATCTTAGGATAGGGGGAGCCGAAGAATATGCTGCATTAGGTCTGTTAGGCCAATGCTGGTATCGTGGAAACGAAATGTACCAACTGTGGACGGAGGGAAGTATAATACCGAACGAATAAAATAAGGAGAGCGCTTTAACCGGCGCTCTCTTTATTATGTGTAATAATATATCAACAAAACACTAATATTTCAATAAAAAAACAAGTATACCCCTATATTGACTAAATACCTATATAGGGTATATTATATATCAAGAGGTGATTAAATGAATAAAGAATGTTGTAACAACAAAAAGACGGTAAGAAGCGAAGACGAAAGGAAAATAATAAATAATAGATTAAATAGAATAGAAGGACAGGTTAAAGGCATAAAAAATATGATAGCAGAAGATAGATATTGTAATGATATATTAATTCAATTATCAGCAATAGAAAGTTCAATAAAAAGTTTATCTATGCATATATTAGAAAATCATTTATATTCATGTATTACAGACAGTATAGAAAAAAATGATACAGAAGTAATAGATGAACTTATGAGTTTATTCAAAAGATTTAATAAATAGTACATTTATAAAAAATGCATATTTATACATTATAGAAAGATATAAAAGGAGGAATAAAAATGAATGAAATTATTTTAAATGTAGAAGGTATGATGTGTGGAGGATGCGAAAAAAGAATAGAAAATGCATTAGGAGATGTTAAAGCTATAAAAAATGTAAAAGCAAACCACGAAGATGGAATAGTAAAAATAGAAAGTAAAAAAGAAATAGATATGAATGTAGTTAAAGAAAAAATAGAAAATTTAGGATTTAAAGTAAAATAAAAAATAAGGAAAATGGGGAAATAGGGAAATAGGGACGTTGTTAAAATCCCTATTAAAATTTATAAAGATATTTAATTCGGGATTTGAGGAACGTTCCCAAATCCCGATCTCACCAATTCCCAATCTTCCAAAATCCATATATTAAAATCTTGAAGGAGTAAAATATGAAAAAAATTGTTTTAAATATAGAAGGAATGACTTGTAGTGCTTGTTCAAATGGACTAGAAAAGTATTTAAACAAGCAAGATGGAGTAATTAATGCTTCTGTAAACTTGGTTATGGCAACAGCCTTAATAGAATATGAAGATAATTTAAGTATTAAAGATTTAAATAGATTTGTTAAAGAAGCTGGTTTTAAAAGTTTAGGAGAAAAGAAAGAAGAAAAGAAAAACAATGAATTAATTAAACTAATAATATTTTCTATATTAGGAATTATTTTAATGTATATATCAATGGGACAGATGATCAACTTACCAACTCCTAGCATATTAAATATGATGGAAAGCCCACAAATATATGCAATAACTTTAATGGTTTTATCACTATTATTTATTTTTTATGGATTTGATATTATAAAAAGCGGAATAAAAAATATTATTCACAAAATGCCTAATATGGATTCTTTAGTTGGCGTTGGAGTAATCGTAAATTTTGTGTATAGCTTGTGGAATACTATTCAAGTATTTATGGGAAATACATCATTGGTACATCATTTGTACTTTGAATCATCAGCAATAATAATTCTTTTTGTAAAAATTGGTAGGTATATAGATAAGAAAAATAAAGATAAAGCAGTTGATACAATTAAAAATCTTGTAACAATAACTCCTAAAAATGGAACAATTTTAAAAGGCGGAAAAGAATTACAAGTTACTATAAATGAAATACAAAAAGGAGATACAGTTGTAAGTAAGCCTGGCGAAAAGATTGCGGTTGACGGAACTGTAACAAGTGGAAAAACACATACTGATGAATCATTTATAACAGGAGAAAGTAAGCCTGTTAGCAAAAAAGTAGGAGATACTGTAATTGCAGGAAGTATAAATTATGATGGATATATCGAATATAAAGCAGAAAAAATAGGTAGAGATTCTAGTATTTCTAATATAGTAAAAATGGTGGTAGAAGCTACAAATACAAAAGCTCCAATTGCAAGAATTGCAGATAAAATAAGCGGATATTTTGTTCCAGCAATATTTATCATTGCCTTAATTTCATTTATTTTAAATTTTGTAATAACCAAAGATATTAATCAATCAATTTTGGCATTAGTAAGTATTTTAGTTGTTGCATGCCCATGTGCACTAGGATTAGCAACACCACTTGCTATGGTAGTTGCAATTGGAAATTGTAGTAGAAGAGGAATATTAGTAAAGTCTAGCGAAACTTTAGAAGCAATAAACAAAGTAGACACAATTGTATTTGATAAGACAGGGACATTAACAACAGGAAAAATGAGTATAGCAGATGGAGTGTATAATGAGGTTACTTTAAAAATATTGAAAAGTTTAGAAAAAAATTCAAATCATCCATTAGCTAAAAGTATTTATAATAATGAAAAAGACATTTTCGAAGTTCAAGATTTCGAAGAAGTTCCAGGACTTGGAGTTAAAGGAATTATAAATGGAAAGCAATATTATGCAGGCAATTACAAATATGTAGAAAAAATGAATGTAGAAAATAAACTAAAAGATAATGAAGCAGTATTTGCAAGTAAAGGTGAAAGCATAGTATATTTATTTGATGAAAAAGAGACTGTTTTAATTATCGGGTTAGCAGATACAATAAAGAAAGATATTACAGATACAATTAAAAAATTAGAAAAATTGGATAAAAAAATCATAATGCTTACTGGAGATAATGAAAAAACAGCGAGAGCCATTGCAAAACAAATAGGAATAGAAAATATTATAAGCAATGTAAATCCAGAGCAAAAATTAGATAAAATAAAAGAATTAAATAAGAATAATAATGTAGCAATGGTTGGGGATGGAATTAATGATAGTCCAAGTTTAAAAGCTGCAACAGTTGGAATAAGTGTGGAAAATGGAACAGATATTAGTGCAGATTCTGCAGATGTTATATTGTTGAACGAAAATATGGATAATATAGTAAAAATATTTGATCTTGGAAAACGTACAATAAGAATAATTAAAGAAAATTTATTTTGGGCATTATTTTATAATGTATGTATGATACCACTTGCAACAGGCCTATTACCAATTGCTTTAAACCCAATGATTGCAAGTTTAGCAATGACATTAAGTAGTTTAACAGTTGTTTTAAATAGTTTAAGATTATTAAAAAGATAAAAAAGTTTTTATTAATGCAAAGAATGATATATAATTACAGGTCAGAATTTACATGCTTAAGAAAAATGGATAGTAAAAACTATCCATTTTTCTTGTTTGTATATAGTAATTATGATAATATAGCAAAAAAGGAGGTATATTGTAATGGTAGAATCTAAAGCATGGAACTGGAGCAAGGCTAGTAAACTTGATATTTGGAAAGAACCAAGTATTGAATCATATTACTTGCTAAATAGATGGAAAAAAGAAATGAAAAAAGTTTTTTTAGATTTAGGATGTGGAATTGGAAGACATACAATTTTATTTGCACAAAATGGATTTAATACATATGCTTTTGACTTAAGCGAAGAAGCGGTAAATGCTACTAAAAAATGGGCAGAGGAATTAAATTTAAATGTAGATTATAAAATTGGAGATATGCTAAATCTGCCATACGAAGATAACTCTTTTGATTGCATTCTTTGTAGAAATGTTATATCACATACAGATACTAAAGGTGTTAAAAAAATAATTAAAGAAATAAATAGAGTACTAAGAGAAGACGGAGAATGCTATTTAACATTAGGATCTAAAAGCTCTCCAGCCTTTAATAATAAAGATTTTCCAGTAGTTGATGAAAATACAAAAATAAGAATAGAAGATGGACCGGAAAATGGAATTCCTCATTTTTATGCAGATTATGATTTAATACAAGAGCTATTTAAAGACAACATAATAGAATTAGTAGAACATATCGAAGATTTTTATGAGGAAAAAGGAACAACTAGTAGTTCTTATCATTATCATCTTTTAATTAAAAAATCTGAAATTAGTCCCGAATTAAAAGAATATATTAAAGAAAAGATATTTCCAGAATACAATAAGAATGGAAAATCACATGATATAAGGCATATAAAAGAAGTAATGAGAAATGCTTTAATATTAGGTAAAAAGTATAATGTGAATTTGGACATTCTATATACAGCAGTAGCTTATCATGACATTGGTGATCATATAGATAGAGAGAATCATGAAAAAGTATCTGCAAAAATAATGGGAGAAGACAAAAATCTAAATAGATTTTTTAACACAACAGAATTAAAATTAATAAAAGAATCCATAGAAGACCATAGGTCATCTAAAACAGGAGAACCTAGAAATATATATGGAAAAATATTAGCATCAGCAGATAAAACAGTAACAATAGAAATATTTTTTAGAAGGACATATGAATATGGAGAAGAACATTATGGAAATATAGGAAAAGAAGAACAGATTCAAAGAGCATGGGAGCATGCAGTAACTAAGTTTGGAAAAGAAGGATATGCTGCTAAAAAAGATTATATAGAAAATGAATATAGAGAAAAAGCTTTAAAAGAATTGCAAGATTTAATAGATAATAAAGAAAAATTCTTTAAAGTAGCAGACGAAATGTATAAAAAATATATGGAGTAACCAATACTTGACAAAGAATCAAAAAATAATATATAATAATTTTTGACTAATTTATTTGTCAGAAAAGTCAAAATGCTAGACAAATAAATTAAAAATAGAAAATAACATATATAATAGGTATAAAATTGGAAACGTACATTATTTATATAATGATTAACGAACAACACATAGAAATATGTGTTGTTTTTGCGTCTAAAAATAAATAATGAAAGGAGAATATTTTATGCCAAAGAACAAATTTCAAGATGCAGTATTTACAGTAATAATGGTTATAGTAATGGTTTATGCAATGGTTTGCTATAACATTTCAACAAATATGGGAGGATTATCAAATGAAGTGTTTTTAATGGCACTTCAAGAATTGCCAATTATGGGAGTAATAGCTTTTATACTAGAGTTTTTCTTAATAGGTAAATTAGCACAGAAAATAGCTTTAAAATTATTAGATCCAAAGAAAACACCACCAATTTTAGTAACAATGGCAATATCAACAGTAATAGTGTGTTTTATGTGCCCAATAATGAGCTTTTTTGGAAGTATATTATTTAATTATGAAGGAATGGAAAATATAATAGCTAACTGGCTTCAAATAGCAGTGTTAAATTTCCCTATGGCTTTATGTTGGCAATTATTTTATGCAGGACCATTTGTAAGATTTATATTTAGAAAAATATTTAAAGAAAAAAAGATGTAGGAAAACAAAAATCCTACATCTTTTTTGTTTGATAAAATGCATAGAATATGATAATATACAAAAAAATAAAAGTAAGGAGGGTCAAGATGTCTAGTAGAATAGAATTAGAGGCAAGCTATCATCTAGGAGAAAACTATGAGGATGTATTAGAAAAAATTAAGGATGAAAATTTTAAACTTGTAGAAGATAGTGTGGAAGAAGATACATATTTTACAGATAAAAATTTGGAATTTGTAAAAACAAGAACTTGTTTAAGAACAAGGAAGACAAATGAAGATTTTTTAGAACTTACATATAAACCAAAAACAGATAATAGCACAGAAAAATATGGAAAAAAAGAAGTAAATTTAAAATTAGACCCAAAAGATTATGAAGACACAAAATACGTTATAAATCAACTTGGATATATAGAATATGTTTCATTTAAAAAATATAGACAAGTATATTCAAAAAATATTGATGGATTTGAATATAACATTATGATAGATAGAATTTATGGCGTAGGTAATTTTATAGAATTAGAGATTTTAGCAAATACGGAAGAAGAAAAAGAAAAGTTAAGAACGGAACTAGATAGATTTGTACAAAGAATGAACTGTAATAAATTAAAAGAAAAGGAAAAACCATATAGGGATATAGTAAAAGAATATATGGACAGTAAAAAATAAGGAGACGAGAATCAATGTCATTAGAAAAAGCAAAGGAATATTTAAAAAAATATAATTTAGAAAAAAATATAATGGAATTTAATACTTCTTCTGCAACAGTAGAAGAGGCAGCAAAAGCTTTAAATTGTGAGGAAAAAGAAATAGCTAAGACATTATCTTTTTTAGTAAATGATGAAGCAATATTAATAGTAGTAGCAGGAGATAAAAAGATTGATAACGGTAAATATAAAGCAGAATTTAATACAAAGGCTAAAATGATACCATATGATGATGTCGAAAATTATACAGGACATAAGCCAGGAGGTGTTTGTCCATTTGGAGTAAATGAAAATGTGAAAGTCTACTTAGATGAATCACTAAAAAGATTTAATGTAATTTATCCTGCATGTGGAAGTAGCAATAGTGCAGTAAAATTAACAATTGCAGACTTAGAAAAAACTTCAAATTATGAAAAATGGATAGATGTATGTAAAGACATGTAAGAGGTATTAGATGGAAGTTAAGAAATATATACAAAAATATAAAGTTTTATTTAGTGCAATACTTATATTATTATGCTTTGCTGGATTGATAGTTGGTGTTAATGAACTGCAAGTTACATTTACATTTTCAAATGTATATAAACTACATAATGGAATACAATTATATTCTCAAAATAATGTAATAGATACACCTTTATATTTCTATTTAGCTAATGCTTTTTTAAGCATATTTGGTTTTAATTTCTTTTCATACAAATTATTTGCAATTGTTATTTTTGAAATAATATGTCTTCTAAGTTTAAATATATTAAGAAAATTAAATGTATCAACAACAAGAGCAGTGATATATATAATTTTAATTGTTTTACCTTTTTCGAGAGATTTTTACCAATCTGGAGCAAGTTATAATATTTTAGCTTTACTTTTTTGGCTATTGGGTATGTATTTAATCATAAGAAAAGAAAAGTTTGAGGTAAGACCATTAGAGCAGGGGGGAGTTGCTGCATTGGTATTTGCTACCAAGCAAAACATAGGTATATATTATTTAATTGGCTTAAGCATATTTACAATTTACAATTATAGAAAAGATATAAAAAGCATTTTAAAAAAATTGTTTTCTACATATGCAATTTTTTTATGTATAACTTTAACATGGATAGCGGGATTAGCAATACAAGGTCAATTTAAAGATTTTATAAATTATTGCTTTTTAGGAATAGGAGAATTTGCACGTAGCAATATTTCTGTAAATTCGGGATATATTATTTTTTATTGTATACCATTCCTAACAATAATAACACTGGTATTGATAAAAAAGAAATTTAAATTAACTTCAGAAAGTAAATTTGTTAAGTCTACTATATTCTTTTTATGTTTTATGTTTCCAAGTTTATTTATGGGATACCCAATATTTAATACAACTCATATCATATTAGCAACATTTGTTCCTGTATTATATTGTGTATATTTTATTGAGCAACTAGTAAGTAGAATGAAAGAATTATTTGATTTAAAAATAATAAAAATCATATTGATTGGGTACTTATTAGTAGTGATTGCATTAAATTTATACTATATTTTTGACTATGGGTGTATGTTATTAAATAAAGATTATACATATACTTATGATAATCCATTTTTTGGAACATCTTCAACAGAAGAATTAAATGATAAGATAGAAGAAGTCGTAAATTTTGTAAAACAAAAAGAATCTGATAATCAAAATGTTGTTATATTTTCTACAGAAGCAAATTTGTATCAACTTGTATTAAATGGAAATAATCAAGATTTTGACTTACCTTTATTAGGAAACTGGGGATATAAAGGCGAAGAAAGGGTACTAAATAAAATAAAAAAATTAGAAAATACATTTATTTTAATAAATGATGAAGATCTAGTAGGACAAGAATCAAAAACAATTAAAGCTTATATTAGAAATAATTATAATAAAACTGGAGAAATTGCTGATTTCGAAATTTATTATATAGAATGAGGAGGATGAATAAATGGAAAAGAATGAATATTTAGCATTTGCAAAAGAGATTTGTACCGAAGCTGGTAAAATTATGAAAAAATATTTTTATCAAGATAACGGAGCGAGCTATAAAGGTGATAAAACAATTGTAACTTTAGCTGATAAAGAAATTAACCACATTTTAATAGAAAAAGTAAAAGAAAAGTTTCCAAATCATTCTGTAGATGGAGAAGAAGAAAAATTTGGAAAAAGTAAATATGTATGGGGATGTGATCCTGTAGATGGAACAGCTATGTATGCGAGGCATATTCCAGTTGCTGTATTTTCTTTAGCATTAGTAGTAGATGGAGTACCAGAAGTAGGTGTAGTATATGATCCATTTTTAGATAAATTATATTCAGCAATAAAAGGACAAGGTGCATATTGTAATGATGAGAAAATTACTGTAAATGATTATAAATTGGAAGATGAAAGAAGTATAAGTCATTTTGATATGTGGCCAGCAGCTGTATATAATGTTATCCCAATGTTAAATGAACTATATCAAAAAACATATTTTATAGGAGTGGGAAGTATTATAAGAGCATGTATGTGTGTAGCAACAGGTGATTTTACTTGCTGCGTATTTCCTGGGACAAAAGGAAAAAATTGTGATATTGCAGCAGTAAAAGTAATTGTAGAGGAAGCAGGAGGAAGAGTAACAGATTTATTTGGAAATGATCAAAGATATGATGAAGCAATAAATGGTGCACTTATAAGTAATGGGATTGTACATGATGAACTAATAAAAAGTGCAAAAGAGAATATACAAAGAAGGGAAGTATAAAAATGATAGATTTACATATTCATTCTACTTATTCTGACGGTACAGATTCTGTTCAAGAGATATTGCAAAAAGCTCAAAGCTTAAATTTGGATTATATATCTATTACTGATCATGATACCTGTGATGGATATAAGGAATTAGAAAAAATAGATATACCCAAATACTATACTGGTAAAGTTATTCCGGGCATAGAAATAAAATGTGCATATGGTACACATATAATAGAAATATTAGGATATAAAATAAATACAGATAAAATGTCAACCTGGATAAAAGATTATTATAAAGATAAATCGAGAGATGTTATACAAAATAAATATTTTAATATTTTATATGAAAAATGTTTAGAACTAGGACTAACAATGAGAGAAAAAAACGCTATAGAGTTTAATGCGCAAAAAGATTGGGCAAGTGTAAAGATATATTATGAAATAATATCACATGAGGAAAACAAGGAAAAATTACCAACTGACTTGTGGGAAGAATTTGACGTGTTTTCTAAAAAATATTGTGGAAAGCAAGAATACCCATTCTATATAAATAAATCTGCAGATTACCCAAGTTTGCAAGAAGCAATTGATGCAGTAAAAAATTGTGGCGGCTTAGTATTTTTACCACATTTATTCATATACAGATGGGCAGAAGACAAAAAGCAATTTATAGCTAACATTCTAACTGATTACAATATAGATGGAATTGAATGTATGCATAATACATTTTCAGATGAAAATATTAAATATTTAGAAAAAATCTGTAATGAAAGAGGATATTACAAAAGTGGTGGAAGTGATTATCACGGAAAAAACAAACCAAATATTGAACTTGGATCAGGAAAAGGAAATTTAAAAATACCGAATGAGTATGTAGAAAAATGGATATAAAGGAGATTTTATGATACGACCAGACTAATAATAATAGTATATTAAATTTAATAACATCAATTTTAAAATATTATAACGTAGAAAGTAAATATAATAGTTTACCAGAAATTGATGAAATATTAAAAAAAGATTATAATAATGTAGTTTTGCTGATATTAGATGGTATGGGAGAAAATATATTAAATGAATTAAAGGAAGAGTTTTTAAATTCTGGATTATTAGGAGAAGGAATTCCACATAAGAAGATTGATGATTTTGTTGGAGACTATGTAGCTATATCAACAAGTGGTACTAGAATATTGCTAGAAAACTATTTGACTGTAGCAACTGGAAAAGTTGATAATAAGGTATCAACACATTGTGGATTAACAAAAGAAGAACTAGAAGTTCCGATAATTAAAATAGAGATTTAATATTGTTTTAAAATGAATACACCATGTTAAGTATATTAGTCATTTATACTTAAACAGGGGTGTATTTTTTTGCGATATAAATATGCTTAAATTAGCCTGTCCGTAACAGAATTTGATTTTTATATGCTGTTTTTTTATAACGTTTCATATATATAGTATAAAAGCAATCAATAAATAGAAATAGAACAATAGACCATAAAAACCATCAAAAGTCTACGGATATAAGGAAAAACGCATAAAAAAATTGCTAAAAATTAGTAAAACTGTTTACTTTTGTAAAGAAGTGTAATATAATGTTTCCGTAGCGGAAAGGGGAGAATAGAATGAAAAAGTTAAGTTCTAAAATTTTATTAATTGTAATGGCAGTTACTCTTATTTTAAGTTTAAACGCCACTGTAAATGCTACAGCCGAAGATATGGCAGTGCTAGAAAATGCCAATGGAGATTATTTAATCTATTTAAATGGTCACTTAAATGATGAATATTCTTATGCAATAACAACTAGTGCAGATGTTGAAGAAAATAATTTAAATTGGTATACAGCAGAAGATACAAAAGGAAATAAAGTAATAAAAGTTTCAAAGGGTCAAGTTGGATCATATTTATGGGTAAAAATAGATGACGAAATTATAAAGAAAGCAGAACCTATAAATATATCAGAAGTATCAACTGAAGCAGAAATTAATGAAATGAAAACTTTAACAAATAGAATTAAAGTTGATGCAACTCAAACTATAACAGAAGAAACAAGAGAAGAAAATGTAATAAGAACAGTAACACAAGGAACATTAAAAATTACTGATGATGCAAATGCAAAATATAGTTATGATGTTGTTCTATTAAATGGCGAAAATGCAAATTGCCAAGAATTAGTTAATGTTATGAACAAAATAAACAGTGATATGGATATATTTGAATCAATTAAATTATCACAAGAATATACTAATTTATGGAATAATATTATAACAAATACAGAATGGAAAGAAGTAACAAATGCTACAATAGCTCAACCTGTTGATGCAGAAAACGGTACACAATATGTAGTTTTATTAAAGAAAGAATTAAATGGAACTACAACATATGATGCACAAGTTTTAACTTCAAAGAAAGAAACTTCAGAGGATGAAGTAAAAGAAGTTGTAAAAACAGAAACAAGAAGTGAGCTACCAGTTACATTCGATAATCCAATATTATTTATTCTATTAGGAGTTGCAGTAGTAGCAATAGTAATAATAGCAATTAGAATAAGAAGTTTATCTAAGAAAAATGAAAAATAGAAAGTTAGTATTTTATAAAATATTACTTTTTATAGTTATTATTTTTGCGATTATTGTAATTGCACTTATAGCGAAAAAATATATTGGAAATCAAATTAATGAAGAAAATAATGCACAAATAGTAGAAGAAATTAAACAACATGAGGAGACAACAGAGCCTATTAAATTTGGTAATAATTCTGTTATAGGAATTATTAATATACCCAAAATTGAACTAGAATATCCAATTCTAGATACTACTACAAAAGAAAACATGAGAACATCAATAACCCGTTTTAGTGGTGGAAATGTTAACGAAATAGGAAATTTAGCTTTAGCTGGTCATAATAATTATGATGGAACAATGTTCGGGAGAAATGATGAACTTGTAGCTGGAGATAAAATTTATTTAACAGATTTACAAAAAAATACTGTTGAATATGAAATCAATTCTATTTTTGTAACAGATCCAAATGATGTTAGCATATTAGAAACGAAAGAAGAAGAAACTAGAGAAGTCACCTTAATAACTTGTGAAAACGGAAATAAAGCTAGACTCATTATTAAGGCGGAAGAAGTAAAAAAATAAATTATAGGGGGATAATTTATGGAAGGGAAAAGTTTAAGTAAGAAAGCTATAATTGCCATAGTTATAATTGCAATATTAGTAATAGCTGCAATTTCAATGGTAGTAGTTTTCTTAAGAGACCAAGGTGAAACTGAAGCTACAGCTATAGGCGAAAACAGTAGCAATAGTGAACAAACACAAGATGCAGTCCCTGAAAATAATGGTGATAATAATGACCAAGGAACTGCAACACAAAGCGAAGAACCACAACAAGAAGAACAAACAACAGTAGCTGATAATGATGGTGCTACAACTACTAATGCTGGAACTACAACACCAGCAACAACAACTACTACTGCACCAGCTCAACAAACAACTACAACAACAGATGGTAGTACTCAAGTAGCAACAACAACTACTACAGAAACAATTCCAACACAAGCTTTAACTTTAGCTTGGAGCAATATGACTGTTTATGGTGGAGAGTTGTTAGCTAATGTTGATGCAAATGTAACAGATGTAACAGCACCTGTTAGACTAGCTACAAACATTTTAAAAGATGGTGAATCAAATAATTTAAGAGAATATTATGTAAAACGTGGAGATACTATATATATGTATATAGCTGTTAATGAAGAATTAGCACATAATCCAACATTTACATTAATTAATAATGGAAAAGAATATGTAATGGAAGATTCACTAGTAACAGTAAGACAAACAGCAGAAGATAGATGGGATTATTCTGTAAAATATGAAATTCCAGAAGATACAACTTTTGTAGATGGAGAAATTACATTAAGAGTATCTAATATAGAAGATATAGCTAGAAATTCAATCCCAGATGAAAATGGACCAACAAATGGTCACAGAGTATTTTATGATGGTACAGCACCAGAAATCATTGTTAAAGGAACAGAAAATATTAATGAACCAGATGAACAATACGTAGGAAGTGCTGAAGAAAAAATATTTAGCAAAGTAAGTTTTAAATTAAAAGATAATTATAAAGTAGTAGAATATGAAATAAATGATACTTTAATTACAGGTCTAACACCAAGTTCAACAACTGATGCAAACTTTATTAATATTAAAAAATATTTGGTTGAAGGTATAAATACTATTACAGTAAGAGATATAGCTGGAAATGAATCTACATATACATTTACTTATGATTCAATAGCTCCAGTATATTCAAAATTAGGAATATTAAATAAAACACGCTATGTAAATAAAGTAGAAGATTTAACATGGGCAAAAGAAGGAGACGAAGTTCGTATTTTAATTTCTTTCCCAGAGAAATTAGCAGTTGAACCAACAGTTAAAGTATTTGGAAAAGAATATACAGCAACATATCGTCCAGCAAGCTCAAATCCAGAACAAAACATTTACTACTATATGGTAGATTTCACATTAGATGAAACTATGCTAGAAGGTGAAATACCATTCGAAGTATATGGATATGCTGATATAGCAGGAAATGTTGGAGAAAAATTAGATCAAACAAAAATTAATCGTGATGAATATTCAAAAGTAATATATGATAGAACAGCCCCATATTCAGGAAATAAAGATGCAGGACATCCACTATATATCTTAAATGTAAGCGATGCAAATCGTCGTACATGGATTAGAGATGGAGAAACATTAAGAGTAGAAGCTAACTTTAATGAGGATATGGATATGTCTAGAACTCCAATTTTAACAATTGGAACAGGAAAAAATGTTCAAACTGCTAACTTTGAATATAGAAGTACAGTAGATGGAAAACGTACATTTGTTGCAGATATCGTAATTGATAATGATATTTTAGGATTAACAGATGGAACACAAGTACCATTTACAGTAACAAATGCTTTTGATTTAGCAGGAAATGAAGCAATATTAGATAATGATGATGTTACTTTCACATCAGAATATGGTCAAGTAACATATGATAATAACGCACCAGTAGTAAAAACAGTAGGAATGTTAAATGATACACATTATAATGAAGGTAAAGATACTACGGTTGCTACAACAGGAGATAGAATTAGATTAAGAGTAGCATTCGAAGAAAAATTAGCAGTAGAACCAAAAGTTGAAGTAATTGGAAAAGATGGAAATGTTAAAGAAGTTAGCTGTACATATAGAGATTCTTCTTCTAATCCAGAAAACAATTACTATATGTATATGGCAGACT
Source organism: uncultured Clostridia bacterium (assembly GCA_944391965.1). GTDB lineage: Bacteria > Bacillota > Clostridia > TANB77 > CAG-508 > Merdicola. Next base: position 32,274 of record CALXVH010000008.1, on the reverse strand, counting down.
TTACTTTAACAGATGAAATGAATTTACCAGAAGGACCAATTCAAGTTAGAATTTCTGGATACGCTGATGCAGCAGGAAATGTTGGAGAAGTAGTAACAGAAATAAATGAAGAAGCTTATCCAGGAGTTGTTTACGATACAGTAGCACCAAAGCTTTCTGCAATGGGTATATTTAACTGGACAAATGACAACTATGGTGGAGATATTACACTTGCAACAAGAGATGAACATATAAGATTATATGTAACATTTACAGAAATGTTAGGAGTTAATCCAAAAGTTGATATTTATGGAGAAAATGGAAAAGTAACAACAATGGATTTAGCTTGGAGTGAAGCAGCACAATTCTATTTTGTAGAATTTGATACAACAGAAGAATTACAATTACCACAAGGTAAAATACAATATAGAATTTATGGATATGAAGATGCAGCAGGAAATGTTGGAGAGGATATAACTCAAGAACAAACAACAAGCAAAGAATATCCATATGTAATATATGATACAGTAGCTCCAGAATATACAGCATTAGGAATAGTTAATGGATCTCATTATGACGCAAAAGAAGGAGACATATATCATGCTAAAACAGGTGATTATGTAAGAATTCTTGTACAATTTGATAATGAGAAATTAGCAGTAATGCCAAAAATAAGAATATTAGGAGCAGATAATAAAGTTGTTAAAGAAGTAAATATGATTGATGCTTATTTAACTTCTGAATCAATGAATACTAATGCTTATTCAGGACAATTTACAATAACAGAAGATATGAATTTACCAGAAGGTGAAATCAAATTTGAAGTTTATGGATATGAAGATGCAGCAGGAAATGTTGGAACAACATTAACTAATACAGATTTAAAATATCCTGGAATAGATCAAGGTGTAGAATATGATAAAACAAACCCAACTCCATATTTTGTAGAATTTACAACTACAAATGCTAATAATAATCGATATGCAAAAGTTGGAGATCAAGTTTGGGTAAAAGTAGGAATTAAAGAAGAATTATCTAAATATCCAGTTATAAAAATAAATGGTATTACAACAAATACAATTATTAATGATCCAGCAGGAGTAATATATGTTGGATGGATAACAATGACAGAAGATATGACAGAAGGAAAAATGTCTTTCGAAATATCTGGATATGAAGATTTAGCTGGTAATGTTGGAGATACTATTACAACAACTACAAATAATACATCTGTAACATTTGATAAAACTGTACCAGCTTTAAGAGAGCTAAGAGTTCAAAACTTCTATAATCCAACAAGAAATCAAAATTATTCAGGATTAACACAAAATCCAGGACAAAATAAAGGAATAGCTATAACAGTAAATACAACAGAACCATTAGCTGGTAATCCTACAATAGTAGTTGGAGGAAAAGAATATAGTGTAAATCCTCAACCACCATTAGAAGACAATAAATATGTAATATATGTTGATTTAACAGAAGATATGGACTTAGTAGAAGGAGAAAAAATCCCAGTAACAGTTAAAGGATTAGTAGACTTAGCTGGAAATACAGGAACAGAAGTTACTTCAACAGGTAATGACAATTACTATGTAATTTTTGATAAAACAGCTCCAAAAGCTTCTAAATTAGGAATAACAAATATTACACATTATTATGAAGAAGGAGAAGATATAGCTATTGCAGGTACAGGCGATGAAATAAGAGTCTTAGCTTTCTTTGATGATGAAAAATTAACAGTAGAACCAAAACTTAGAATATTAGATGCAAATGGAAATGTTATTAAAGATGATATTAAATGTGGATATAGTGATTTAACTTCATCACATATGAAAACAAACGCTTATTTAGCTAATTTCCATATAACAGAAGATATGAACTTACCAGAGGGAGAAATTAACTTCGAACTTTATGGATATATGGATATTGCAGGAAATACAGGAGATACTTTAACAAATAAACAAATTAATTACGATCCATATTGGAAAGTTGTATATGATAAAACAGCTCCTGAAAAAATAAATTTAGGAATTGCTCGTAATACAAGTAGTGAAGATACAAGAGATCAAAGATATGCAAAAGCTGGTGACAGCATTCGTGTATTAGTATCTTTCCCAGAAAAATTAGCAGTAGAACCAAAAGTTGAGATGTTTGGAAATGTATATGATGTAACATATCGTCCAGATAGTTCAAATGAAGCAGCAAATGTTTATTATTACATGGCAGATGTTAAGATTGACGAAAATACACCAGAAGGTGATGTTACATTTAGAGTATATGGATACAAAGATGCAGCAGGAAATGAAGGAACACCACCTTTAACAAATGATGATATAAATGATGGAACATATACAAATGTAGTAATTGATACCTCAAAACCAACTATAGAACCAACAGCAGATTCAGTAGGATCTGAAAGACATTATAGTAAAATAGGATTTAAAGTTACAGATAATAATGGTGTAACTTCTTATGAAATTAATGGCAAAGATGGAACATTAATTCTTACAAATGGTGAAATTTCTTATGAAAAGCTTAAAGATTATTTAAATGAAGGAGTAAATACTGTAACAGCAAGTGATGAAGCTGGAAATACAGCAACATTTACATTTACTTATGATATAACAAAACCAACTTATACATTTGCTAGAATACAAAGCAATAATAAAGAAAATGCCGGATATGCAAAAGTTGGTAATAATGTTTGGGTATATGTAAATATTTCAGAAAAATTATCTGTAAAACCTAAATTCAAAATTAATGGAATAGAACTTGAAGTAAAACAAGAAAGACAAGTAAGTTCAGGAACACAATATGCTACTTGGTTAACAATGACAGAAGATATGACAGAAGGACCTGTTTCATTCGAAGTTTATGGATATACTGATTTAGCAGGAAATGTAGGAGATACTATAACACAAACTAAAGAAAATGATGTGTTAGATACTACATCAGTAATATTTGATAAAACTGCACCAGGATTTGTTTCAGATCCTTGGAGAATTACAGTTGAAGCTAATAAAGATATAGAATTCCCAAAAGAATTATATCCACAAGTTTCTGGAAATGATAACTTCTCAGGAGAAGTTACACCAGAATTAGTTAATGTATATGTAGATATGGGAAGACCTTCAACTAGTGATACAGAATATAAATTACAATATGTAACTAGAGATGAAGCTGGTAATGAAGCATATAATGATGTATTTGTAACTGTAAAAGATACAACAGATCCAACAATTAAAGTAGATGCTGAAGATGAAACGATAGAAGCAGGTTCACAAAAAGTGTATGATGTGCCTAAAGCAACTGTAGAAGACAATGCAGATATAACACATGATTATAAAGTTAGAATAGTATATTATCCAGATTATGATAATGATGGTCATCATAAAGATGTACCAGCAGTAGATACGAAACAACCTGGAGTATATGCAATAATATATTCTTATACAGATGATGGTAATAATACAGCACGTGAAGCAGTTGTAAAAGTAACAGTTACAGATGCAACAAACCCTGTAATTACAGTAAATGGAGAAACAAACGTAACAATAAAAGCTGGTTCACAAGAATCATATACAATTCCAGAAGCAACAGTAACAGATAATGCATATGTAACACATGACTATAAAGTCAGAATAGTTTATTATGCAGATAATAGTGGTAAACATATAGAGTTACCAGAAGTTGATACTAATAGAGTTGGAACATATAAGATAATATATTCTTATACAGATGATTCAAATAATCCAGCTCGTGAAGCAGTAGTGACAGTAAATGTTGAATAATCACAAAAGTATAAAAGGTAGAAAGTGATTTCTACCTTTTATATATAATAAAACTTAAGACGTATAACCTAATATTTTATAATAAGGGGGAAATATTTTGGCAAAGAGATATAAAAATGAGACAGCAGGAAAATCTAGTTCTCACCAAAAAGCAAAAAGTAGAAGTTCAAAAAAAATAGATAAAAGAAAAGTATTAATTTTCTTTGTCATAATTATTATACTAATAGCAGGATATTTTATAATTACTAACATAAGAAGTAGTGAAACAAACAATGAAGTAAGAATTAGTAATTCAGACAAAAAAATATCTTCAGATATTTTAGTTTTAAATGACTTAAATAATGAGGTAATAGAGCATTTGAATATGAAAAATATGCAATTAGTAAGAGCTCATTATAAATTAGAAAATTTAGAAACAGGAACAGTTAATTTATATTATAAAGTTGATGATAAAGAGATAGTAAAAGTAGATATAAATATTAAAGATAAAGTAATAGAAAAAGCAGAAAAACAAGAAAATGCTGAAGAGATGTCTTTAGCACAAATTGGAGATAACATGAATAAAGACATAAAAAAATATTATACAGATAATCAGAAAAGATTAAAACCAGATGAAGGAAAAAATATTTTAAATATAATTGTAGAAAACCAGCAAATAATTATAAATGCTAGTGAAAGCTAAAAATAAGTGCTTCTTAATGAAAAGAGGCACTTATTTTTTAGAGTAAATTAAATATATAATTTAGTATGCAATTATTAATTTCACAAAAAATCGGGATTTAAGGAACGTCCCTCAAATCCCGTTGTATTGAATATATAATTAAACAAAGACATTTAATAAAGTTAAACATATTGCTGCCAATATAGTTTTAACAGAAATTGTTATAGTTTTCTTAACTGCTTTGTTAATAACTACCAACCTATGTTCTTTTCTGATTGTTAAAGCTAAACAATCAGTTTTATTATAATTTTCCATTGTATTTCTCTCCTTTTTATCTATAGTATCTATGTCAAAAATCTTTAGTATTTTCCATAATATAAATTCATTATAGGACAAATATTAAAAAATGTCAACATTTTTATTACAAAAATGTAATAAAAAAATATAAAAAAAGTAATATTGGAAAATTTTGTGAAATTTACCAAAAGGACATAAAAGTATGATACAATTCTTATATAGGAGGAAATAATATGCGAAAAATACTATTTGTATGTCTTGGAAATATATGTAGATCACCAATGGCAGAATATATTTTTAAAGACATAGTAGCAAAAAACGGACAAGAAAAAAACTTCTACATTTCTTCTGCTGCAACAAGTACAGAAGAAATTGGAAATGATATGCATTATGGAACTAAAGAGAAATTACTTGAACATAATATACCATTTCAAAAACATAGAGCTAAACAACTAAAAAAGGAAGATTATTATAAATATGATTATATAATTGGAATGGAAAATAGCAATATAGTACGAATAAAAGCAATTGTAGGTAAAGATACAGCAAATAAAGTATATAAATTATTGGATTTTACAAATGAGAAAAAAGATATAGCAGATCCTTGGTACACAGGAAATTTTACCAAAACTTATGAAGAAGTACTAAAAGGATGTCAAGCTTTATATAATTACTTAACAAAGGAGTGATTATTATGTCATATATCGAATTTAAAAATGTATGTAAAGATTATAAAATGGGAGAAGTTATAATACACGCCTTAAGTAATGCGAATTTAAGCATAGAAAAAGGAGAACTAGTTGTAATAGTAGGTCCAAGTGGGGCAGGCAAAACTACAGCTTTAAACATATTAGGTGGTATGGATAATGCCACATCTGGAAGAGTTATAGTAGATAATAAAGAAATCTCCAGATTAAAAAATAGGGATTTAATAAAATATAGGAGAGAAGATATAGGTTTTGTATTTCAATTTTATAATTTAGTTCAAAATTTAACTGCAATAGAAAATGTAGAACTTGCAACACAAATATGTAAGAAATCTTTAAATCCAGAACAAGTAATGGAAAAGGTAGGCTTAGCAGAAAGAAAAAATAACTTTCCTTCACAATTATCTGGAGGAGAACAACAAAGGGTTGCTATTGCAAGAGCAATAGCTAAAAATCCAAAGTTATTGCTATGTGATGAACCTACAGGAGCATTGGACTATAAAACAGGTAAACAAATATTAAAGCTATTGCAAGATATGTCTAGAAAAGAAAATATGACAGTCATAATAATTACTCATAATGGAGCAATAGCTCCAATGGCAGATAAAGTTATAAAATTCAAAAATGGAACCGCAGAAGATATGATAATAAATGAGAATCCAACACCAATCGAGGAGATAGAATGGTAATAAGGAGGTGGAACTATGAAAAAAGCACTACTTAAAAATAGTTTTAAAGAAATAAAAACATCATATAAAAGATTTATTTCTATTTTGCTTATAGCACTATTAGGAGTAGGCTTTTTCGCAGGTTTAAGAGCTACATCTCCAGACATGGTAGATACTATAGACAAGTATTATAAAGAACAAAATGTGTATGATATACAAATAATGTCTACATTAGGGCTTACAAATAGTGATATAGATGCTATAAAAAATATAGAGAATGTAGAAAATGTTTATGGTACATATTCAGAAGATATTTTAGTAAAAGTAAATAATAAAGAATTAGTATCTAAAATATTAACAATAGAAGAAATTAATAAACCGAGATTAATTGAAGGAAGTATGCCATCAAATGCCAATGAATGTTTGGTAGAGCCATCATTTTTAACAAGTGCAAATAAAAAAATTGGTGATACTATAACTTTAGAAGCAAATGGGGAAAATGAAATTCTTAAAGAATTAGATTTGAAAATAGTAGGAACTGTAGAAAGTCCATTATATATATCAAGAGAAAGAGGGACAACAAGTTTAGGTTCTGGAACAATAAATAATTTTATTTATGTTTCAAGAGATAATATAGAATCAGATGTATATACCGAAATATATGTAACTTTAAAAGATGCAGATAAATATACAACAAGTTCTACTAAATACGAGAATTATGTAGAAGATACAAAGAGCCAAATAGAAGCAATTAAAGGAGAAAGAGAGACTGCAAGATATAATGAACTTATAGATGAAGCAAATGAAGAAATTCAAGAGGCAGAAAACGATTTTAATACTCAAAAGGCTGATGGAGAAAAACAGCTAGCTGATGCAGAGGCTAAAATAGAAGATGGCAAAAAGCAAATAACAACTGGTGAGAGTGAGATAAAATCAAACGAAGAAAAAGCCAATAAAGAATTTGCAAATGCAGAAAAGAAGATTCAGAGTGCAAAAGCCGAAATAGAAAAAAATGAGAAAACACTAGAAGAACAAAAACAAAATGCTCAAACTCAAATAGACGAAGCAAATACTAAAAAAACAGAGTTAACATCAACATTACAGTTGGTAAATCAATCACTAGAACAAGTAACACAAGCATATAATGATGTAGTAAATAAATTAAACGATAGTAGTTTAAGTGAAGAAGAAAAAGTTACTTTAACTGTAAAAAAGCAAGCTTTGGAAACTCAAAAACAGGAATTAGAAACAAATAAAACGCAGTTGCAAGCTGGAATTACAGAAATAGAAAACCAGATAAATTCTGCAAATGACACAATAAGTGATGCTCAAGCCAAAATTGAATCAGCAAAAGCACAAGTAAGTAAACAAGAAAAAAATTTAGCAAGTACTAAAAAGAAGACAGAAACACAGTTAAGTAATGCAAAAGCTGAATTAGAAACTTCAAAACAAGAAATACAAACAGCAGAGGCAGAATTAGTTACTAAAAAAGAAGAGTTTAATACTAAAATTGCAGATGCAGAAACAGAATTAATTGATGCCAAAGAAAAAGTTAACGAGATAGAAAGTGCAGAATGGTATATATTAGATAGAAATCAGAATAGTGGATATGTAAGTTTTATACAAGACACGCAAAGTGTAGATAGCTTAAGCATTGTATTTCCAATTGTATTTTTTGCAATAGCAATATTGGTGTCATTAACTTCTATGACAAGAATGATAGAAGAAGATAGAACAGAACTAGGAACATTAAAGTCTTTAGGATATAACAAAGCTCAAATAATGTTTAAATACATATTGTATTCTAGCTTGGCTTGTATAATTGGTGGTGTAATTGGAATAGTTATAGGATTGCAATTAATACCAAGAGTTATTTGGATGATGTATAGTATGATGTATACAATTCCAGAATTTGTAGTAGGACTTAATTCGGAACATTCATCATCTGGTTTAGCACTTATATATATTTGTATTGTTGGCGCTACAATATATGCAGTAGCAAGAGATTTAAGAGAAAAACCAGCAAATCTATTAAGACCAAAGGCTCCAAAGCTTGGAAAAAGAGTTTTATTAGAACGAGTAAAATTTATATGGAAAAGACTAAACTTTTCGCAAAAAGTTACTATTAGAAATATATTTAGATATAAAAAGAGATTTTTAATGACAATTATAGGTATCTTTGGTTGTACTTCTTTAATATTAACTGGGTTTGGAATAAAAGATTCTATATCTACTATATTACCAAATCAATATGAAAAAGTATTTTTATATGACTTTCAAGTTAGTATGAAGAGTAGTCTAAATGATGAGGAAAGACAAAGTGTTATTACAGAATTACAAAATACTGAAAATGTTAATAATGTTGTAGAAACATATATGGTAGCAGATACTGCAAATCATAATGAATATTCAGAAGACTTGCAAGTAGTGGTTCCAAATAATGCAGAAGAGTTAAAAAACGTTATTACAATAAATGATGTGGATAATAAGAAAGAAGAAGTTAATTTATCGTCAGATGGAGTTATTTTAACAGATAAATTGGCACAGTTATTGGATGTAAATGTTGGAGATACAATAACATTAGAAGGAACTTCAGAAGAAAATAAAGAAGTTAAGGTCTCAGATATAACAGAAAATTATATAGCTCATTATATTTACATGACAAAAGATATATATGAGAGTTTATATGGAGAAATATATAATACAAATGTATTACTTGTAAAAGCAGATAATTTATCAGAAGAAGCACAAGAAGAACTTTCTAAAAAGTTATTAGATGGTGGTAAGGTGTCTACAGTTTCGTTAAATTCAAATGCAGAGAAAACTTTGGATGATACGATTAGTTCATTAAATTATGTTGTTGTAATATTAATCGTTTCAGCAGGATTGCTTGCATTTGTGGTATTATATAATCTATCTAATATAAATATTAGTGAAAGACAAAAAGAACTTGCGACAATTAAGGTATTAGGTTTTTATGATAAAGAAGTATATACTTATGTAACAAGAGAAACCATATTATTAACAATAATAGGAATTGCACTAGGACTAATTGGAGGTTACTTCTTAAATTACTTTATAATTGGTACTTGTGAGATAAATATGCTTAGATTTGCAAAAGTTATACATCCAATAAGTTATTTATATGCTATTTTAATTACAGTTGCTTTTACAATTATAGTAAATGTAATTACCTATTTTGCATTAAAGAAGATTGATATGATTAGTAGTTTAAAGAGTGTAGAATAAGATGCTCTTTCGGGATTTGGGATGTCCTTTCGGGATTTGGGGACGTTCCTTAAATCCCGATTTTTTGTTTTGGAAAACTCCAAGCTAGGATTGGGAGAATTTTGGGTTTTGACAAAAGAAATGCCCTCGTCACAGCGTGGCGAGGGATAAAGATTTAAAAGAGATGTGTTTCGAGTAATGCGATAGCATTACAGAAGTTAGAATGTAATTGACTGAACCCAGTTGAACAGTTCAGTTAGAAGACGTCCACCTTCTGTAAGCATTGCTGAGAGGCTATCTGCTGCACTAGGCCAGTTCAGCGTGAACAGCTGAATAAATGCCTTAAGTACGGTGAATACGGCTCTTAGCAGAAATTCGTAAAATACGAGAATTCCTTCACATAACTGGAAGAAGACAGGGCATTTTCCAGAAACTTCAGGACAGAATTCAACGACTAACATTGCCAACAGAGCCAATATTAGGTTAAACGTCATTGCCATTGAAAAGCTTCTTATAGCATTAGCTATGCTACGAGAAACTGATTTTGCAGTAGCCTGCCGAGCCTTCTGGGTTCCAAAGTGATTCTTCCACCAATCTTTTAGCCGGTCGATGGGTGTAGGTTGTGGATTAGTAACTTTAGGAAGCACAGAAGCAGGTCTTGCCTTAGTTGTTCCAGGGTTAACAGTTGCATTCTTGTTTGTCATCATATTGTTCTCCTTTTCTTATCTAGTTGCAAAGTATCAATTATGATACAAGACACAATGCAACGTTTATAGTCACTTTTTATTATACCATAATTATGTTAATTATTCAACCTAAGTGCTTAGTTAGACCGAATTTAGAAGGAATACCAAAAAATTGTAATAATAAAATATATCTAGAAAAGAATTAAAAAATATGATATATTTATTGAAATAATTGTCGAAAAAAGGAGAAAAACGTGAAAGAAAAAACAAAAGAAATATTAAATAAGGTTATAAATTCTAGTTTTTTCATTATCATACTCGCAATTTTTATAATATTAAAAACTATATTATTTTATAAAAGTACAGTATGTATAAATGAAAAAATTGATATAAAAACAATAGAAAGTAGTATAATATATATTTTATCATTATTTGGAATATTATTTTTATTACCTAAAAAAGGAAGAAATATAGGTGGAATAGTATTAGATACAATAATTAGTATAATTTTGTTTGCAGACAATATTTATTATACTTATTCAAGTAATGTGCTATCTGTATTACAAATAACTAATCTTCAATATGGTGAAGAAATAATGTCAACATTGCCAATGCTATTAAAAATGCATCAAATACTTTATTTTATAGATATACTACTTCTTGTGATTTTATTTGTATCAAAATTTATAAAAATAGAAAAGGGACAAAAAAACAAAGTACAATATATTGTTATTAGAACATTAATTGGATTATTCGCAATATATGTATTTATTACATCAGCGATAGATGGAAACGAAAAAGCTTTAGAAGACCCATATAATAGGGATACACAAATAAAAAAAGCAACAATTTATGGGTATCATATATCAGATATACTAAATGCTATTGATGGCTCAAAACAGGCAAAATATAAAAATAAGACTGAAGTAATGGAAGCATATAATTCTTTAAAAGATGAATATAATCAAGAATATGAAGAGAGTTATCTAGATATTGCAGGTTCAATGGAAGGCAAAAATGTAATAATTCTTCAACTAGAATCTATGCAAGAATTTGTATTAAATAAAACAATAAATGGTAAAGAAGTAACGCCAAACTTAAATAAATTTATAAACGAAAATATAAGACTTTCTAATATGTATATGCAAAGCTATTCTACAACAGCAGATTCAGAGTTTTCAACAGTAACATCATTATATCCCGTAGAGAATGGAATGGCATATAGTAGATACTATAAAAATACTTATGATGATATTTTTAAGATGTTTCATCAAAAGGATTATACAACTTCATATATGCACGGAAATTATGGATATTTTTGGAATAGAACTAATGTATACAACAATATGGAAGTTGATCATGTAGAATTAAAAGATAATTTTGCAGATATTTCAGAAGATGTAATGGGATATTTATCAGATGAATTATTATATAGACAAGCAGTAGAAAAATTATCAAATTATGACGCTCCATTTGTATCATATATTGTTGCTGCCTCATCACATACTGGTTTTACTTTAGACGGTTTGCAAGATAGAGGTAAAGTTAATATAGATGTTGGAAAATATAAAGATACATTCTTTGGAAACTATCTAGAATCTGCAAATTATGCAGATTATGCATTTGGTATATTTATAGATGAGCTAAAAAAAGCTGACTTATATGATGATACTGTAATAATTTTATATGGGGATCACAATGGACTAGATATATATAATAACGAAATGATAGAATTTTTAAGTGAATTAGATGGAAATGTTACAGATGTAGATATAAAATTAAATTATATTAGAGTGTTAGCAGGAATGCGAATACCAGGCATTAGTAATTTAAGAATAGATAAAACTGTTAGTAAATTGGATATAAAACCAACACTTGCATACCTATGTAACTTGGATCCAGGAGTATCATTAGGAACAAATATGTTAGCTAAAAAAGATTTTATATGTTTAAATAACGAAAGAATCGTTACAAATGATTTCTATTATGATGAATTATGGTTTGATATACAAACAGGCGAAATAGTAGAGGAAAATGAACAGCTAAAAAAATATCATGATTATATGAGAAGCGAATTAGATATATCAAAATCTATAGTTCTAGAGAATTTGTTAAGATAAGGTGATAAAAGATGAATATCCTAATTGGAACGAAAAATAATGGAAAAATAGAAGGTGCAAAAAAAGCCTTCGAAAGGTACTTTAATGATGTTACAATAGAGGGAATAAGTGTAGAATCAGAAGTTGCAGACCAACCAGTAAATGATGAAATTTTACAAGGTGCACGAAATAGAGTAAAGAACTTAAAAAAATATGCAAAAGAAAGTAATTTAGAAGCGGATTTTTTTGTTGCAATGGAATCTGGAATAACAGATAAGTTTGGAACATGGCTAAACTTAACAACAGTATATATCGAAAACAAAGATGAAGAAGGAGCTGTTGGATTCGGACCTGCATATCCAATTCCAACTAGATATATAGATGAAATAAAAGAAAAAGAATTGAGTTATGTGCTTGCAGAACTTTTCGAGACTAAAGAAATTAAAGCTCCACGAGGTGGAATAGCTCAGTTAAGCCATGGACAAGTTAGCAGAATAGATTTAGCAGAACAAGCCTTTATAATGGCATTAACACATTTTATTAATGGGGAGATTTGGAAATAAAATGAATTTTTTTGAAAATAATAGTAAACTAGAGCCACATAAAATCTTGGTGAATTTTATAAAGAATAATCCAAGTATAAAAACAGCAGTAGATTTAGGGTGTGGTGCAGGTAGAGATACTAAATTCTTAGTACAAAACAATATAACTGTAACTGCGATTGATAGAGTTGATGTGACGAAATTTTTGTATAAAGATTTAACAGCAGAAGAAAAAGCAAGATTAGCTTTTGAGCAGGCTAAATTTTCTGAAGCATACTTACCAAAAACAGATTTAGTTATATCATATGAAGCTTTACCTTTTTGTAATAAAGAAGCATTAGTTAAGTTGCTAGATAAAATAAAAAATTCTTTAAATGAAAATGGTTACTTCTTATGTAATTTCTTTGGAAAGAATGATTCGTGGTTTGGAAATGATAAAATACAATTTTATGAAAAAGAAGAAATAGAAGATTTATTAAAAGATTTTAAAATATTAAAATTAAATGAGATAGAAAGAGATGGAGAATCTGCAATGCATCAAATGAAACACTGGCATGTATTTTGGGTAATTGCGAAAAAAGTATAGAAAGGAAGATAAAATATGAAAGAGGTGATAGGGCTTGTACCAGCATCAAATAATTTATTTAAGACAGACTTGGTATATGAAGATAAATATTATTTTATAAATAATTATATAGAAAGAATAAATGAGGCAGGAGCAATTGCTAGTGGTGTATTGCCTTGTAGTGCATATGTAGACGAAGAAACTTTAAATTTATATGATGCTTTTGTATTGTCAGGTGGAGGAAAAATACATCCATATCATCTACAAGTTGTTGATTATGCAGTAAAAAATAATAAACCGTTATTAGGAATTTGTATGGGAATGCAAACCTTAGCTGTATACTTTTTACTTTGCAAAGAAAAGAAAGAGCGAAATTATGAAGGAAGTATAATAGAGCTATTTGAAGATTTAAGAGAGAATAAATATAATTTTACAGAGCCTATAGAAGGACATAGAAATGCTGACTTAACAAGAGATAATATAGAAGATATAAAGCATAAGGTGATTTTGGATAAAGATAGCATACTATATGATTTATTTAAAAAAGAAGTTTTAAACATGCCAAGTATTCATAGATATAGGATTCCAAAAGTTGAAGAACCTTTAAAAGTAAAAGGGAGAGCAGAAGATGGTACTATAGAAGTTATAGAATATAATGATAAAATTTTTGGAGTACAATTTCATCCAGAAAATGAAAGCATAAATAATTGTATTTTTAAATATATTATAAGTAAATGTTAAATAATAACTGACGAAATTAAGATAAATTAAAATTTAAGAAAGGAATGATATTAACATGAAAGTTTTATTAATCAATGGAAGTTCTAGAAAAGAGTGTACATATACTGCATTAAGTAAGGTTACAGAAAGCTTAAATGAAGAAGGTGTAGAAACAGAAATTATAAATTTAGGTGGAACACCTGTAAGAGATTGCATTGGATGTGGAATGTGCGCTAAAAATGGAAATGCTAGATGTGTATTTAATGATGATATCGTAAATGAAATAATAGAAAAAGCAGAGGAAAGTGATGGTTTTGTTTTTGGTACACCAGTATATTATGCACATCCATCAGGAAGAATTTTATCTGTTTTAGATAGAGCCTTCTATGCAGGTAAAAAAGCTTTTGAATTTAAACCAGGTGCAAGTATAATTAGTGCTAGAAGAGGAGGAACAGTTGCTTCTTTTGATGTGCTTAACAAATATTTTACAATTAGCCAAATGCCAATAGTATCTTCTACATATTGGAACAATGTACATGGAAATAATAGGGAAGAGGTTGTACAAGATTTAGAAGGTATGCAAACAATGTATAATTTAGGAAAAAATATGGCATGGATTTTAAAATGTATAGAAAGTGGAAAGCAAAATAATATTAATAAACCAGTAAATAAAACAGTTAAAACTAATTTTATAAGGTAAAATCCTTGAAATTTAGCTCAAAATATGTTAACATAAATAAACGAAAAAGGATGTTGATGTAATTTGAGTATGGAAGCAAAAACTGTAGAATACTGTTTTGATTCTAAAATATATTCTGGTGAAGATATTAAAAGGAAAATAGAAAAAATAAAAAGAGATTTTAGCAGAATTTCTAATAAGCCAGTAGAAGTGAGAGTAGAACTTAACGAGTTAGGAATGTATGTTTTAACTTTTAGGTTTTATGCAAAACGAAGTATTGCTAAAATGAAACCAGAAAAAATAACTAAATTATATATAGAATCATTAGGAGAATATTCGGATGGTTATATAAATAAATTAATTGGAAATAAAGATAGTGAATATATAAGAAAATTAAAAAATAGAGATAAGGAAAATAAACAATTGCAAAAGAGGCTTAAAGAACAAAATAAAAAGAAAACATATGCAAGAGTAGAATATGTAAAAGAAGATAATAAGAAAGGGCAAAAGAGAGTAGAACCTGAAAAGCAGAAACAATATAATAATTATAATAAAAAAATAGAAAATAAAACAAAGCAGGAACAAGTAAAAAGAACTCCTCATATAGAATATTTGCATAGAGAAGAGGAAAATAAAAAATTTACAGAAAGATTAAATGAATATTTGCAAATGTTAAAGAATGTTAAGGCACCTAAGTTAGAACGTAAAAATAAAATTAAAGTAAAAAATAAGATAGAAAAGAATAAGCTTCAATATGAACAAAAAATTGATAAAAGAGTACATTATAATAGTTATAAAAAAACAGATAAAAAAGAGCAACCAATAGGAGAAAAACACTATTGGAGTGACAATTATATTCCAAAAGAATATGGTAAATATAAAGAAACAAAGAAATTTAAACCACTATAAATCGGGATATTAGAACGTCGGGATTTGGGGACGTTGCTAAAATCCCGATTTTTTGTTGTAAGTGAAAATAAGTGTTAGTTTATATAGGGAAAAAAGGAACGTCCCTAAATCCCTGCAGAACGTCCAAAAATCCTGAGAAATGTCCCAATCCACCTGTCAAATTTCTATAAATGTGTTACTCTTGCTTTTATTTCTTTTGTTTTACCAACATTCCAGAAATTTTCTCCTAAATAACCACAAGTTCTTCTTGCTACATTCATTTTACTTTGGTCTTTGTTACCACAATTTGGGCATTCCCATTCGTTATCATCATTTATAATTATTTCTCCATCAAATCCACATACTTGGCAATAATCAGATTTGGTATTAAATTCTGCATATTGAATATTATCATATATGAATTTAACAACTTCTTCTAAAGCTTTCAAATTATTTTGCATATTTGGTACTTCAACATAAGATATAGCACCACCACTAGAAATTGGTTGGAATTCACTTTCAAATTTTAATTTAGAGAAAGCATCAATTTTTTCTCTAACATCTACATGATATGAATTTGTGTAATATCCTTTGTCTGTAACATCTTTAATATCTCCAAACTTTTCTTTATCAATTCTAGCAAATCTATAACATAAACTTTCAGCAGGGGTTCCATATAGGGCAAAACCAATTCCTGTTTTTTGTTTCCATTCTGTAACTTTAGCTTTTAAATGCTTCATAACTCTTAAGGCAAATTCTTTTCCAACAGGATCAGTATGTGATACACCTTTCATTAATTTTGTAAGCTCATATAATCCAATATATCCTAAAGAAATTGAAGAATATCCACCATGTAATAGTTTATCAATTTTTTCACCTTTTTTAAGTCTTGCTATTGCACCATATTGCCAATGAATAGGGCTAATGTCAGATAAAGTACCTTCTAATGCATGATGTCTACACATTAATGCCTCATAACATAAATCTAATCTTTCATCAAACAATTTCCAAAACTTATCTTCATCACCATTCGCAATAATTCCTATTTGAGGTAAGTTGATACTTACAACACCTTGATTAAATCTACCTTCAAATTTGTAATTTCCGTTTTCATCTTTCCAAGGAGCCAAGAAACTTCTACAACCCATTGGACTAAATACATTACCTTCATAATTTTCTCTCATCTTTTTTGCAGAGATATAGTCTGGATACATTCTTTTTGCAGAACATTTTACAGCAAGTTTTGTTAAGTAGTCATATTTTCCACCTTTTAAACAGTTATGTTCATCTAAAACATAAACAAGTTTTGGAAATGCAGGTGTAACATAAACACCAACTTCATTTTTTACACCTTGAATTCTTTGGTTTAGAATTTCTTCTATAATCATTGCATTTTCTTCTATATAAGGGTCATCTTTTTTTAGGTTTAAGAATAGTGTAACAAAAGGAGTTTGACCATTTGTAGTCATTAATGTATTTATTTGATATTGAATTGTTTGTACACCAGATCTTAATTCTTCTTCTACACCAATTCTAACAATTTTTTCTATCTCTTTATCTGATAAAGTATCTCCAAAAGCAATCTTATATTTTTCTTTTAATTTATCATGTGATTTTCTTAAGTATTTGCCCAGATGGCTTATATCAAGAGATTGACCTCCATATTGATTACTAGCAACTACTGCAATTATTTGAGTCATTACAATACATGCTACTCTAAAGCTTTTTGGCTCTTCTATTAATTTGCCATTCATAACAGTACCATTTTCTAACATATCTTTTATATTAACTAAACAACAATTATGGATTGGTTGAATAAAGTAATCCATATCGTGAAAGTGTAAAATTCCATCTTTATGTGCATCAACAATTTTCTTTGGTAATAAAACTCTTTGTGTTAAATCTTTAGAAACTTCGCCAGCGATATAGTCACGTTGTGTTGAAGCTAACATTGTATTTTTATTAGAGTTTTCTTCTTTTAATTCTTTATTTTCGTTTCGTATAATTGATAAAATTGTTTTATCTGTAGTATTTGTTTTTTGAACTATTGTTTTTGGCTCTTTTGTTTTTACTGTGTTCATTTTTTACCCCCTGTTATGTTTAAAAGATTTGTTATATATGGTATAATCATATAGGTAAAAAATGAGATAGTAAATATACAAAATTTAAATTCCGACAAAATTTTTACATATCCTGAATGTTCGTAAAAAAATATGTGGGGTGAGGACGTGAGAGTTCGTGATAAAACGAAGAAAAAAATTGCAAGTTCACTAATGAATTTAGTCGAAAAGAAGCCTATAGATAAAATTACGATTACTGATATAACTGTAAATTGTGATATATCAAGACAAGTTTTTTATAGGTATTTTTTAGATAAAAAGGATTTAATTAATTGGATATATGAAGAAGACTGTGGTTCTGTAATTTATACTGGCGAAGAAAAATTTAGCATAAAAAGTTGGTTAAAATATATTATAGATATTTTAGCAGAGAAAAAGAATTTTTATATGCATGCAATAAAAGATGATTCTAGTAAAGCATTTGAAACGTTAATTTTAAATAAAACAAGATTTTATTTAAAAAAGCTTATAAAACACAAAACTGCAACTGAGCTTACAAAACAATTAGAATTTCTAGTGGAAATGACTGCAAGAGCTTTAATTGATATGATTATTTTGGAAATAGAAAGCGAAATGCCTGTAAAAAAAGAAATTTTATTAGATTGGCTTATGAATGGAATCTCAAAAGAAATATCGGATTTAGTAGAAGATTATGAAGTTCCTATGACTGTGGTAAAAAGGTGGAAAATGTAATAATATTGCGGAAAAATTAGATTGTTAGCATTGACAAACAATTGCAAATATAATACAATATGTATGTGCAATTTAAAAGTTGCACATATTAAATGTATTAAAGTTAGCGTAAGCTAACAAAAATAAAAATGTTATTAATAAAGAGCATAAATATAAATAAAAAGGAGTTATTAAAATGAGCGAAACATTATTAGAAATAAAAAATCTACATGCAAAAGCAGGAGATAAAGAAATAATAAAAGGATTATACTTAAAAATAAATAAAGGTGAAGTACATGTAATAATGGGACCAAATGGTGCTGGTAAATCTACACTTTCTAATGTAATATTAGCAAATCCAGAATACACACAAACAGAAGGAGATATTATATTAGATGGTGAAAACATAAATGGACTAAAAACAGACGAAAGAGCAAGAAAAGGAATATTTATGTCATTCCAATCACCAAAAGAAATTCCAGGAGTTAGTGTTACAAACTTTTTAAAATATGCAAAAATAGCAACAACAGGAAAACCAGTTAAAATATTTGAATTCAAAAAAGAATTAGAAAAAAACATGGAAGAATTAAAAATGAAACCAGAATATGCTAATAGAAACTTAAATGTTGGTTTTTCTGGTGGAGAGAAAAAGAAAAATGAAATACTACAAATGCTTACATTAAATCCAAAACTTGCAATCCTAGACGAAACAGATTCAGGACTAGATGTAGATGCAATTAAAACAGTTTCTAAAGGAATAAAAATGTATAGCAATGAAAATAATGGAGTATTAATAATAACTCATGGAACAAAGATTTTACAAGGCTTACATGTGGATTATGTACATGTTTTAGTGGACGGAAAAATAATAAAAACAAGTACAGGAGATTTAGCAAGCGAAATCGAAGCAAAAGGATATGAAGAATACAAGAAATAGAGGTGAAAGAATTGGCAGAAAAGAAAACACAAATAGAAGATATTTCTAGAAATATATATGACATAAAAAACAAAGATGAATATAGCTATAAATCTAAAAAAGGAATAACTAAAGAAATAGTAGAAGAAATCTCAAAACAAAAAAATGATGCACCTTGGATGAGAGAGTTTAGATTAAAAGCATTAGAGACATACAACAAACTAGCACTTCCAACATGGGGACCAAATCTAGACGAATTAAATATGGACGAAATTGCAACATATGTAAGACCAAAAACAGATATGAAAAGCAGTTGGGAAGATGTCCCAGAAGATATCAAAAATACATTTGATGCTTTAGGAATTCCAGAAGCAGAAAAGGAATCTTTAGCAGGTGTTGGTGCACAATATGATTCAGAAGTTGTATATCACAGTATAAAAGAAGATTTAGTAAAACAAGGTGTTATATACACAGACATGGAAACAGCTGTAAGAGATTATGAAGATATAGTAAAAGAACATTTTATGAAATGTGTACCTGTATCAGACCATAAATTTGTAGCATTACACGGAGCAGTATGGTCAGGAGGATCATTTGTATATGTACCAAAAGGTGTACAAGTAGATATTCCGTTACAATCATATTTTAGATTAAACTCACCAGAATCTGGACAATTTGAACACACTCTAATAATCGTAGATGAAGGAGCAAGCTTACATTTTATAGAAGGCTGTTCTGCACCAAAATATAACAAAGTAAATTTACATGTAGGTTGTGTAGAATTATTTGTTAAGAAAAATGCACATTTAAGATATTCAACAATAGAGAATTGGTCTAAAAATATGATGAACTTAAATACCAAAAGAGCTTTAGTAGAAGAAGGCGGAAAAATAGAATGGGTAACAGGTTCATTTGGATCAAAAGTTTCTATGTTATATCCAATGGCAGTTTTAAATGGAGCAAATTCTAAAATGGAATATACAGGAATTTCTTTTGCAGGACATGGACAAAACCTAGATACTGGTTTAAAAGTTGTGCATAATGCACCAAATACTTCATCAGTAATTAACTCTAAATCAATTTCTAAAGATGGTGGAATTGCAACATTTAGAAGTTTAGAAAGAGTTATGCCAGTTGCTAAAAATTCTAAATTATCTGTATCTTGTGAATCACTAATGTTGGATAATAAATCTAAATCTGACACAATTCCAGTAAGTGATATTAGAACAGAAGAAGTAGAATTTTCACACGAAGCAAAAATAGGAAAAATAAGTGATGAAGAAATATTCTATTTAATGTCAAGAGGAATTTCAGAAGAAGAAGCAAAAGCAATGATAGTAAGAGGATTTGCATATCCTATTTCTAAAGAACTTCCTTTAGAATACGCAGTAGAAATGAATAACTTAATAAATCTAGAATTAGAAGGGAGTATAGGATAATGGAAAATATAGTATTAAACGAAACTCCAGTTAGAACATCAAAAAATTATGGAATAAATAATATAGAAATAAAAGACTTTGTAGAACCAGCTATTAAAGAATTTTCAAATGTGAAAATAACAGATAATGAAAATTGTGTAAGTTCAGAAAAAGAAAATATAAATTTAAAATTTGGTTTAGGAGAGTATTTCTTAAATCAATCAAATAACCAAGCAAATGTAAATTTAAAAATAAATGTAGATAAAAAATTAAAAGAGCCAATTATAATAGAATTTAATTTGGACAAATCTAATAATGTTTTAGTTGATAATATAAATATAGATGCAAAGGAAGATACAAAAGCAAATATAATTGTTATATATAAATCACAAGATGAAAACGATGGATATCATAATGGAATTTGTAATGCACAAATTGGAGCAAATGCCAATATTCATGTAACAATTGTAAATTTATTAAATACAAAAATAAATAATTTTTATTCTGTAAATTCTAATATAGAAGATGAAAGCAAAACATTATTTTCTATGGTAGAGTTTGGTGGAAAATATAATGTAGTAAATTATTACGCAAAATTGGCTGGTTATAAATCAGTTAATAAACTACACTCAATCTATTTAGGAAAAGAAGAACAAAAAATAGATTTAAATTATATTACAGAATTATATGGTGAAAAAACAAATGTAGATATAGAAGTAAATGGAGCTTTAAAAGATAAGGCAAGAAAGAATTTTAAAGGTACAATAGATTTTAAAACAGGTTCTAAAAAAGCAAAAGGAAAAGAAAATGAGTATTGTACACTACTTTCTGATACATCATATTCTAAAGCATTACCAATGCTTTTATGTATAGAAGATGATGTAGAAGGAGAACATAGTACAGCGACAGGTAAAGTAGATGAAAAGGCTTTATTCTATATTATGACAAGAGGAATAAGTGAAAAAGAAGCAAAGAAAATGATTGTTAAAGCAAGATTTAATTCTGTAATACAAGGAATTAAAGAAGAGGCAGTACAAAATTTAATTTTGGAAGAGGTTGATAGGAGGCTAGATTAATGAATCCTGAAACAATTAGAAAAGATTTTAAGATATTTGAAAATAGAGATATTGCATATTTAGATAGTGGTGCAACATCACAAAGACCTTATCAGGTATTAAAAGCAGTAGAAGAATATTATAATAAAAATAATGCAAATCCACATAGAGGAACATATGATTTAAGTATAGATTCTACAGCAGAATATGATAAGGCAAGGGATAAAGTTGCAAAATTTATAAATGCTAAAAGACCAGAAGAAATAGTATTTACAAAAAATGCTACAGAAGCTTTAAATTTAGTTGCAAATTCTTATGGATTAGAAAATCTACAAGAAGGAGACAATGTAGTTATTTCTATTATGGAACATCATTCTAATTTAGTACCTTGGCAAAAAGTTACAAAAATAAAAAATGCTAAATTAGAATATATGTATATAAATAGAGATTTCGAAATAACAGACGAGGAAATTAATAAGAAGATTACAGATAAAACAAAAATAGTAAGTATAACAGAGATATCTAATGTTTTAGGTGTAAAAACACCACTAGAAAAAATAATAAAAAGAGCACATGAAGTTGGTGCAATAGTTATTGTTGATGGTTCTCAAAGTGTGCCACACATTAAAGTAGATGTTCAAAAAATGGATGCAGATTTCTTTGTATTTTCAGGACATAAATTAATGGCACCAATGGGAATAGGTGTACTTTATGGAAAATATGAATTGTTAGATAAAATGACACCTTTCCTTATGGGTGGAGATATGATAGAATACGTTTACGAACAGGAAACAACATTTGCAAAGCCACCATCAAAATTTGAAGCAGGAACACAAAATATTGGTGGAGCAGTCGGACTAGCAAGTGCCATAGATTATTTAGAAAATATAGGAATGGACAATGTAGAAAAAATAGAAAATGAACTTTTAGAATATGCAAAAGCTGAAATGAACAAATTAGATTTTGTAGAATTATATGCACCAAAGACAAATGAAAATCAAATAGGTGTATTATCATTTAATATAAAAGATGTTCATCCACATGATACAGCAACAATCTTAAGCTCTTGCAATGTTTGTGTACGTGCAGGTGATCATTGTGCACAACCATTAATTAGATTTTTAAATCTTCCTGCAACATGTAGAGCAAGTATGTATATCTATAATACTAAAGCAGATATAGATAGATTAATAATGGCACTTAATAAGGCTAATGATATGTTTAAGAAATGGAGAAAAGCTTAAAACTTATTATTATAGACATAATGTTTTAAGAAAGGAATAGACTAATGGATAATTTAGATTCAGTTTATACAGATTTAATTATGGAACATAGTATGGCATCACATAATAAGAGAAAATTAGAACATCCTGACAAATGCGAAATGGGTCATAACCCAAGTTGTGGTGACGAAATAGAATTAGAAATAAAAATGAATGGTGATGTGATAGAGGATTTAGCATTTACTGGACATGGTTGTGCTATATCACAAGCTTCTACTTCTATTATGATAGATACTTTAATTGGTAAGACAAAAGAAGAGGCATTAGAAATTATAGATACTTTTATTGGAATGATTAAAAGAGAAATAAAAGATGATAGTGAACTTGAAAAATTAGAAGATGCTATAGCATTTAAAAACGTTTCTAATATGCCTGCAAGAGTTAAATGTGCGGTTTTAGCATGGCATACAATTAAAGATTTGTTAGATAAAGAAAAATAAATTTTGATATATATATAGAAAAAGCGGTGGGGAAAAGTGCATACCCCACCGCTTAAAAGAATGTCTAAAGAGGATTAATTACTTATTATTTTTTCTATGTACTATGCTACATAATATATTATATCATAATTTACATAAAATAACCCCGCTAAATAAGAATGATGAATATTTACTATTTTAAAGTTTAATTAAAGAATGAGTTTGACATGGTTTAGTAAACAGAATATAATATCAATATAAATTTTATAAGTTATACGGAGGAAAAAGAATGGATAAAGAATTAAAAACTTCTGGAAAAATGACTTGGGCATTTATTTGGAGATTTATACTATACTATATTGTAATATCTATAATATTAGCAGTTATAGCATATTTTATGTTAGGAAAAGTTAATATGTTAGTATTATCAATATTTTCTATTATTACAATGGGAATATTAATATTTTTTCCAACAAAGCTTGCAACATCAGATATATTTAAAACAAGAAAAATGGATGATAAAAATTTATTTAAATTTAAAAGAAATATCATAATTTTTTATGCCCTAGTACTAATAGTTGTTTCTTTATTTAATGCGTTAAATTATGCTGTAACAATAATAGGTCTAGAAGATACAAGAGCTGCAGCAGAAGAACAAATACAAAACAGTGAAGATGTAGACGATGAAGAGAAAAATACCATGATAGAAAGTCAAAATAATTATGTAGAACAAGTAAAAAATGTGCAAAAAGAAACATTTATAATAATTACTTTAATAGATGCAATACTATTTGTATTTGGAGTAATAATTCAATTTAGATTCACAAAGAAATACATAAATGACGAAGACTAATAGTAAAATGGGATTTTTGGGATGTTCTTAAGGGATTTGAGCACATTCCTATCGGGGATTTGGGGACGTTCCTTAAATCCCTATTTTTATGAAATATAGAAATAGGGATTAATAAATTTTAAGTTTTTGACAAAATTTTTAGGTTTACAAAAAAAATAAAATGTGGTAAACTATATTCGTATTATGTATATACAAGGAGGATTTAAAATGTCTAAAAAAGAGAAAAAACATTCAGGAAGCAATATTTTTGTAAAAATCACAGCAGGCATTTTAGCAGCATTAATGGTAGTTAGCGTAGGAGGAACTTTAGTATACTATTTAATTGGTATGTAATAGGGAGTAAATAATGAAAGATGATATAATTACAGGAATCTCAGACTTTTACCAAACTAATATTTTAGCTAGAATTATGCAAATGTGGGAACATCCAGTAGATTTAATACTATTTTTATTAGATATAGCAATTGTTATATTTTTAGCATATAAATTATTAAAACTAACAAAAGATTCCAGAGCATGGCAAGTTTTAAAAGGAATAGTGCTATTATTAGTAATAACATGGCTTAGTGGAGTATTAAAACTTACAATATTACATGCAATTCTTGATAGAGTTGTTAGTTGGGGAGTTTTAGCTTTAATTATTATTTTCCAACCAGAAATAAGAAGAGCATTAGAACAATTAGGTTCTAATAAGCTAAAAAAATATTTGGGATTTGCCGAAGATATAGAAACAAAAAATAAAGAAGATATATATAAAATTGTAATAGCAGCAGAAGAAATGTCAAAAAGACAGATAGGAGCTTTAATAGTAATAGAAAGAGATATTGGAATAAAAGATATTATAGATACAGGTATTTTAATTGATGCAGATGTATCTCCACAACTTTTAACTAATATATTTGTACCAAAAACTCCACTTCATGATGGAGCTGTTGTTATTAGTAATAATAAAATAAAGGCAGCGGCATGTATGTTACCTTTAGCGAGTGGTCAAGATATTTCAAAAGAATTGGGAACAAGGCATAGAGCAGGAATTGGAATATCTAAAGAATCAGATGCAATAGCGGTTATAGTTTCAGAAGAAACTGGAAAAATATCAGTTGCTAAAGATGGTAAATTAATAGCTGATGTAAATGAAGACACTTTAAAGAAAATATTAATAAAAAATATAGTTACAGATAGAATACCAGAAAAAGAAAGAAAGCCTAACATTATATGGAAAAAATTCAAAAAAGATAAAAATGATTAAAATATTTGATTTTATAAAACATATATGTTAAAATAAAAAAAGTTTGAAAACTTGGGAGGAATTTACAAAATGGAAATATTAAAATATGCATTAATAGTAATATATATTATAGTTGCTGCAGCAATTATTATATTAACATTGGTTCAAG
Source organism: uncultured Clostridia bacterium (assembly GCA_944391965.1). Taxonomy (GTDB): domain Bacteria; phylum Bacillota; class Clostridia; order TANB77; family CAG-508; genus Merdicola. The sequence continues at coordinate 6,628 of CALXVH010000008.1, read as the reverse complement.
AAAAAGAAGATAATGGAGCATCTGGAGCGATTACAGATACTGCAACAAACAATTTTTATGATAAAAATAAAGGTAGAACAAAAGCCGGAAAGCAAAAAAGATGGACAATTATATTAGGAGTTATATTTGCAATTTTAACAATTATATTAGGAATTGTATTTATGTTAGTAAAATAATCGGAAGGAAAAAGCAGCTAATGACTGCTTTTTTTGCGTTATGTTATAAAGTATATTAAGTTTGGAATAATAAATTAAATAGGGAAAAAAGGAACGTCCCCAAATCCCTGAAATAGGGAAAAAAGGAACGTCCCCAAATCCCTGACAGGAACGTCCAAAAATCACTATTTCGAAAGGAAGAGATAAATGCAAGAAGAAAATAGATTTATAGAAGGAATATTTAGAAGACATGAAAGAGGTTTTGGTTTTGTTGTTGTAGAAGACCAAGAAGATGATATATATATTGCTAAAGAAGATTCTAAAGATGCGTTTAGTGGTGACAGAGTTTTAGTAAAATTAAAGAAGAAATCAAATGGTGCAAGACAGGAGGGCATAATATTAAAAGTTATAGAGCACAAAAAAGATACTTTAGTAGGAACTTTTCAAAAAAATAAAAATTTTGGATTCGTAATACCAGATGATAAAAAGCTTTGTAGAGATATATTTATTTCTAAAAAGAACTTTGGAAAAGCTAGAAATAATCATAAAGTTCTTGTACAAATTACTAAATATCCACAAAAAGGTAAGAAAGCAGAAGGAAAAATATTAGAGGTCATAGGAAATGTAAATGAAGCAGGTATAGATATGCTTTCTTTAATTAAAGATTATGATTTGCCATACAGATTTCCAAAAGATGTCGTAAAAGAAGCACAAAAATTTGGAGATAAAATTAATCCTAATGATATTGAAGGTAGGGTAGATCTTCGTGGTAAATATGATATTTTTACGATAGATGGTGAAGATGCAAAAGACTTAGATGATGCTGTATGTGTTCAAAAACTAGAAAATGGAAACTATAAATTAGATGTTCATATAGCAGATGTAAGCCATTATGTACAAGAAAATACATTGCTAGACAAGGAAGCACTATTAAGAGGTACAAGTATATATATGCTAAACAGAGTTATTCCAATGCTTCCAAGAGAACTTTCAAATGGAATTTGTAGTTTAAATGAAGGACAAGATAGATATACATTATCTGTAAGTATGGAAATAGACAACAAAGGAAAGATAATATCAAGTGAAGTATTTAAAGGAATAATAAATGTTACAAGAAGAATGTCATATAAAGATGTACAAGCAATTTTAGATAATTCAAATGAAGAGGTAGTAGCAAAATATAGAAAATATATATCAGATTTTAAACTTATGGAAGAATTAGCTAAGATATTAAAAGAAAAGAGATTAGCAAAAGGATACTTAAATTTAGATATACCAGAAAGTAAAATTATCTTAGACCAAGATGGTTATGCAATAGATGTATGCAAATATGAAACAACTTTTGCAAACGAAATAATAGAGCAATTTATGCTAGCAGCAAATGAAACAATTGCAGAAAAATTTTATTGGCTTAAAGCACCTTTTATATATCGTGTACATGAAGAACCAGACATAGAAAAGGTAAATGAATTAAATAAATTATTATTTAATTTTGGATATAAAATTCATGTTAAAGAGGGAAAAATTTATCCGGCTGAATTTTCTAAAATATTAAAAGAAGTAGAAGGAAGGCCAGAGGAAAAAATAGTTTCTAATATGATTTTAAGAACTTTAAAAGTTGCTGTATATGATTCAGAAAACAAAGGACATTTTGGAATAGCCAGCCAATATTATTGTCATTTTACTTCACCAATTAGAAGATATCCAGATTTATTTATACACAGAATTATTTCTAAGTATTTGAAGAATGATTATACAATGTCAGAAAAGCAAGTTGAGTTTTATAACAAAGTAGCAGAAAGTGATGCAAAACAATCTTCTGATAGGGAAAAAATTGCGACACAAGTAGAAAGAGATAGTGTAGATATAAAGAAAGCAGAATACATGAGTAAAAAGATTGGGGAACAATACGAAGGTATCATTTCTGGAGTTACACAATTTGGTGTATTTGTAGAATTAGAGAATACAGTAGAAGGTCTTATTAGATTCGAAAATTTAGGTGACGAATATTATGAATATGATGCAGACCATAAAATTTTAATAGGGGAAAGAAGCAAAGAAACTTTTAAAATAGGAGATAAAATAAATATAGAAGTAATAGATGCAAATAAACAAGAAAAAAGAATATCTTTTAAAAGAATACCCGAAATAGAGCAAGAAGAAAGTCTTTAGTTTTTACTAAAGACTTTTTTCTGAGGAATTTTATTATGAATTTATCTAAATAAAGTAATAAACGGAGCAAAGATTAAAACTACAAATGCCATAACAATAATTGTTATACCAGCAGATTTATTGCTGTTTATTTTTATCTCATAGATTGCATAATTAATGGTTTTACAAAAAATAATAATAGAAATAATTAAAATTACAAAAAACATAAGAAACTCCTAACTTGATAATAAAAAGCTTGATTTAATATTTGTAGTTACATCAATATCAAAAAAAGTATTTTTATAATTTGCAGACCAGTTGTAATCGCTCCACTCTTTATCATTTTTAAAATGTTTAATTAAATTTTTACCAACATTATCTATATCAGCTTCAAATATTTTAGCTGTTTTATATTGATAATTTAGAAATGCATTTTCCAAATATGAATTTATTAAAACTTCCAAGTCATTAATTTTTTCTGGTGTTAAACTTTCAGAATTTTTATCTACAGACAGTAATCTTGCATTAAGATATACTTTGCTTTTTACATATGGTGAACCATTAACTAATCTTGCATCTATTTTTGTATCTTTATGGTAGTAAAGAGCAACATCTATAGAAGAATTTTCTTTGTAAGGATTATTTATCGAAATTATGCTAGATTCAAACTGATTTGTTAATATTAGATGTAATAAGCTTTCAAATGCTGTTAGCTCACCTACTAATTTATCTTGTTTAAAGACTGCTACACCCAAATTTTCACTTTTTCGATCATATTCAATTAAAGGATTTTGACCGGCTACAATGTTAAATTCTTGTTCTGGATCTATCGAGGTATCAGAAGAATTTAAATTAAGTTTATTTCCATTTCCTAAAATTGCAACTGGGTCACTATAATTTGCACTTAAAGAATTAAAAAAGCTTGAAATTGTAGCATTTACAATATGACCGGTATATTCATTAGAATAAGGGGTTAACTCATAATATTTTGCTACTAAGTTTTCTAATTCTGGTTTAGAATTTGTAATATATTCTTTAGCAGAAGACTTAGAGATAATTATATTACAGTCAGGTCTTATTTCTACTTGATTAGAAAGTGTATATATTTCTGAGCCAATTCCTCTGTTTGCAATTGCTTCGGAAAATATTACAACTTTGCAATGTGATAAGTTAATTTCTTTACTAATATAGCTGTTTAGTAAGCTTATACCACTATTAATAGATGAACATTCAACACTATTTATAATTGTTGGAGCTGCTTCTCCAGAAGTAGAGGTACTGTCAGAACTATTAGGAAAAGTAAGTTGTATAGTAAGTTCTAAATTATTATCTTGTCCTAAATCTATTCCAAGTGCAACTACATATGCTAAATCGTCTATACTTTGAATACTATAACATCCAGAAAGAGAGAAAATAAGGATAGAAATAATACAGAATACAAGAATATAGAGTAAAAATCTACGGAACTTCTTCATTTTTTCCACCCCTCAATCTCTTTTTTATATTGGCAAATATTAAAACTAATGGGCTATAAGCAAATAATAATATAAATACCACATATTTAAATATATTAATTTCGATAAAATTTAATTGTGCTAGATTAGTAGGTATTAGACTTATAAGAAAAATTATTCCAGCAAAGCAATAAAGAACGCCATTAGTATCTAATATATTAGAAATCTTTTTAAATATGTTTATAGAAATGCTAGTAGCTATACATAAATAACTTATAACTGCAACTGTCCAAATTAATAAGAATATTGCATCAAGTCTTTGGAAGAACCTACCAAATTCAATATATCTAGTGGCTAGGTATAATGCCATTATTTCTTCACTGTTTCTTATAAAAGGAAATAGTGACAAAAAAGAAACTATGCTAAAAAAGAATAATATTACAGATAGAATAGTTGAGATTCTTGCGATTTTTTTAAACGAATTTGAGTCTTCTACCATTGGTGGTAAAAAATAAAGTATAGAGAGACTAGAAAATGCAAACATGTTACTTAGTCCGGTAATAAAGGTAGATTTTATTCCACTTCCTAAAATAGGAAATAGACCATTAAAATCATAATTTTTTATATTAGCAAGCAAAACAAATATTATACAAAATAGGATTACTGGCAGTATTAGTAAATTAACTTTAGAAATTACTTTAAATCCTAATTTATTTCCAAAAGTAATTGCAAAAATGAAAAAGATTACAATTACTACTATAGGAAGTTTATCTAGATATATTATTTTTAAATTTTCCGAAAAACTTCTGAGCAAAACACTTGTAAAAACTATATAGTAAGCTATAAAAAGAAAGCCTGTAATTACTTTTAATATTTTTCCTCCTAAATATTGTGAAACATCTAAAATATCTTGACCAGAAAAATGTTTAAATAAAAATAGTAGTAGCTGAACAAATAAGATAAGTATTATTCCAATGAATAATATATTTAGAGCAGAGGCAGAACCAGTATTAGCTATTATACTTTTAGAAAAGTTAAGTATGACATGATTTATGATTATTATAAGAACAAGCCCAATGGATTCGAGATTACTTAGTTTTATATTATTCATTAGGATGCCTCCATTTCATACTTATATTGTTTTGTGCACGTTCTCTTTTTGGATGAAGATAATTATGTCTAAATTCTTGCATCCATGTTGGCATAACAAAGAAATTATTAGATTTTTTATTAAAATTAATACTATCATTTGGATTTAAATATGGTACACCAAATGACTTAATACTACAAAGAATACACAAGTAAACGTATAATCCAATTGCAATTCCTAAGAAACCAGCGATATATGCCGCTATTGTAAATAAAAATCTAGTAATTCTTAAATGAAAGCCAAATGAAAAATCCGGAATAGCAAAAGATGCAATACCTGTAATCGCAACAATTATTATAAGGAATGGACTAACAATACTAGCACTTACTGCAGCCTGACCTAAAACAAGTGCGCCTACTATTCCAATTGTAGGACCAACTGGGGAAGGAACCCTAAGACCAGCTTCTCGAATTAATTCAAATGAAATTTCCATTACTAATAATTCGAAAATTATAGGGAAAGGTACGTTTTCTCTGGATGCCCATAAAGAGAACAATAATTCCGTTGGTAATAATTCTTGATGAAAATCAACTATCGCAATATATATGCTAGGAAGTAATAAAGTTATAGCCATAGCAAGGAATCTTAGAAATTTTAAAAAGTTAGCAAAAGCTGGTCTTAAATTTGTGTCTTCAGGTGAAGAAATAAAATCAACTATAGTTGCTGGTAAAATAATACAATATGGATTTCCATTTACTAAAATAACAACTCTGCCTGCATATAAATTTTTGGCAGCTTTATCTGGTCTTTCAGTTGATAATACTTGTGGAATATTGTATTTATTATCTTCACATATTAACTGTTCTAATTGACCTGTAGAAAGAAGGGTATCTATTTCTAAATTGTTTAAACGATATCTAACTTCTGCTACTAAATCTGAATGTGCTATATTTTTTAAATAACATATAGCACATGGTGTTTTACTTAGTTTTCCAACTAAAACATTTTCTATAACTAAATTTTCAGTGTTTGTTGCTCTACGTAACATAGAAGTATTTACACGAATAGATTCGACAAATGCTTCTTGTGGACCTTTAATAATGATTTCATTATTTGGAGAGCTTACACTTCTTTGTTTAAATCCTTTTACATCTAAATTAAAAGCAATATCTAAGGTATCTACAAAAAGTACGCAATTTCCCATATTAATAGCAGAAAAAATATTATTAAACTCTGTTTCTTTTACTAAAGAATTTTGTGGTAATAATGAATTTTCTATTTCTACTGCCAAGTCATTAGAATCTCTTTGGATAATTACTTTTTTATCCTTATTAATAGTTTTTAGACTATGAGTTTTATAAGTATTCGCTTTATTTCTTAACATTAAAGGCTTTAATATAAATTGATTTATTAAATTTGAATCAGACATGCCATCAATGTATATAATAAAAGCAGAATAAGGTTTGTTGTTAGATTTTAATTTAAATTTTCTAATTATAATATCACTATTTATTAAAGTATTATATTTTCTGTCAATAATATTCTTATTATCTTTTAAATTAATGGAAACTTTTTCGTTAGATTCATATGTTACATTTTTAGAAGTAGATATGTTTAAAGAAAAATCATATGAATCTTTTGGTCCTTTATATGTTATTAAATTAGCAAGAGATTGTTTTAATCTTGAAAAATTCATTAATTTACTTGTATGATATATTTAATAACTTAAATAACCATATGACTCCTTTCTTTATTTTTTTATATTTAATATAATCTAT
>CALXVH010000007.1 GCA_944391965.1 uncultured Clostridia bacterium | reverse complement strand
CAATACAATAAATTAATTAAAGTGAGAGATTAAAAAAAAACCGATTTTGGCGATTTTTTAATCTCTCTTTTGTTTTTTTATATAGTAATAAGGCTTTTAAAATAAAAGAAAAATCGCTACTATATATTTAAAGATTTATAAAATTTTTAGAAAGGGGTTAATATAGATGAATACTAAGTATATTTTTGTAACAGGAGGAGTTGTTTCAGGACTTGGAAAAGGAATAACTGCAGCATCATTAGGAAGGCTCTTAAAAAATAGAGGATATAAAGTAACAATTCAAAAATTTGACCCATATTTAAATGTGGATCCAGGAACAATGAGCCCATATGAACATGGCGAAGTTTTTGTTACAGATGATGGAGCAGAAACAGATTTAGACTTAGGACATTATGAGAGATTTATTGATGAAAATTTAACTAAAGATTCTAGTATTACAATGGGTAAAATTTATTTAGAAGTATTAGAAAAAGAAAGAGAAGGAGAATATTTAGGAAAAACTGTACAGGTTATTCCACATGTGACAAACGAGATAAAAGACAAGATATATAGTTTTGAAAATACAGATACTGATATAGTAATTACAGAAATAGGTGGAACAGTTGGCGATATAGAAGGGCTTTCTATAATAGAAGCAATAAGACAAGTAGGATTAGAGAAGAATCCAGAAGATGTACTTTATATTCATGTTACACTTCTTCCATATATAAGTGGTTCTAATGAAATAAAATCAAAGCCAACACAACATTCAGTTAAAGATTTACAATCTTATGGAATAAAACCAAATATATTAGTTTGTAGAAGTGAAATAGATATTCCAGATTCAATAAGAGAAAAGTTAGCTCTATTTTGTAATGTAAGAAAAGAAAATGTAATTCAAAATAAAACAGCAAAATGTTTATATGAAGTGCCACTTATGTTAGAAAAGGAAGGATTAGGTAGAGCTGTTTGTAACCAATTACGATTAGATAACTATATTCCAGACAATTCTGAATGGCAAGAAATGATAGAAAAAATAGAAAATATTAAAGATAAGACGGTAAAAATTGCAATTGTTGGAAAATATACTAGACTAGAAGATGCATATATATCTGTTATAGAAAGTTTAACACATGCAGGGTATGCAAATAATGTAAAAGTAAAAGTAGATTTAATAGATTCAGAAAAAATTAATAAAGATAATGTAAAAGCAAAATTAGAAGATTATGATGGAATCGTCGTACCAGGAGGATTTGGTAATAGAGGAATAGAAGGAATGATTACAGCTATACAATATGTAAGAGAGAATAATGTTCCATTCTTAGGAATTTGCTTAGGTATGCAAATGTCTGTTGTTGAATTTGCAAGAAATGTATTAAATTTAGAAGATGTAAATTCAGAAGAGTTCGAAGAAAGTGCTAAAAATAAAGTTATACATATAATGGACGAGCAGAGGGAAATAAAGAAAAAAGGTGGAACAATGAGACTTGGGGCATATCCTTGCTTATTGAAAGAAAATAGTACAGTAAGAGAATTGTATGGAAAAGAAAATATATCAGAAAGACATAGACATCGTTTTGAATATAACAATGAATATAAAGATAGATTAGAAAATGCTGGATTATTATGTTCAGGTGTTTCGCCAAATGGAAAGTTAGTAGAAATTGTAGAATATAAAAAACATCCATTTTTTGTGGGAGTTCAATTCCATCCTGAATTAAAATCAAGACCGAACAAACCATCACCAGTATTTGTTGGACTAGTAAAAGCTACTAAAGATAGAAAGTATGGGGACGATTAAGTCAACTAAGAAAGAAGGCTAGAGCATTGCTCTAGCCTTCATCTGCGAGTTTTCGAAATGATGGATTTTTATATAATTCAGAATATGTACCTTTGTCAACAATTTTGCCATTATCCATATAAATGATGACATCTGCATCTTGAAGTATATGAATACGGTGAGCTACCATAATTACAGTATGATTTTTAGTAACACTTTTTAGTGTTGACATAATCCTACTCTGAGTTATATTATCCATTGCGGATGTTGCCTCATCAAGTAGAATTATTTTTGAAGTACGAAGTGGAATTCTAGCTAGTGCCAATCTTTGCAATTGACTTCCAGAAAGAGTAGCACGATTAATTACTGTATCAAGACCATTCTCTAAATTCCTTACAAATTTATCAGCATCAGCATATCTAAGAGCTTTCCACATATCCTTTTCTGTGGCCTTGCTATTTGCAAGTTGCAAATTTTCTCTCAAGGTCATGGTGAAAATAAAAGGAGTTTGTGGTGCATGTCGGATAATAGATCTGATTGTGTAATCATCAATTTTTCTTATATCCATTCCATCTAGTTCGACAATTCCAGTGTCTGGGATTATATCTCGAGATAGAACTTTAAGAAGTGTAGATTTTCCACAACCGCCTTCACCAACAATTCCAATAAATGAATTGGGTTTTATTTCTAATGAGATATTATCTAAAATTGTTTTACCCTCTACATTTACCGAAACATTTTTTAAATTAATATTACTAACAACGTCTTCTGGATGAAAATGTTTATGACCATATTCTTCTTTTTCTAGTATAGAATTATAGCAAAGAATTTCATCGATTCTATTTTTTGATACAGTATATTTAGAATAGTACTGTAAAACTCTTGAAATGGATGAAACTAAAAGCATTATGTAGTTTTTGTACATATACAAAGTTATTAATTCTTCTATACTTAAGTTTCCAATTTTAATCAGAAATAGTCCTAAACCTAAAAATGCAAATAGTAATGTTTGAAGTACAATTGAACTAGCCATATCATTTTTTGCTATCGCATCTGTTTCTTCGATTGATGAAGTTGATTCATTTTTTAGTGATTCCTCAAAGATATGCTTTAGATTAGGCCCTAGCAATTGACCTTTTACATCTAATATTGCTTCTATCCCTTCAAGAATAAGTCCATGAGTTTTCTCATATGCAGTTTGTCTTTTTTCTGCTTTTGCACTAAGTTTACCTAAAGTAGATTTTTGATATATAAGCAGAATTATAAAACTAGATATAAAAAGTAAGAAGATTGGTAAACTTATAAAAGCAGTATAAATAAGTACAAATATACCTGAAAGGATACTAATCCATTGTCCTGCAACAACAAATATATTGTTTACTAAGTTATCTCCTTCACAAACGATAGAAGCTAACCGCTCATTGTTGTTGTATTTCTTTATAGAGCTTGATGTTGAATTGATAAGATTTTTAGCAACTACCATCTTTATATTTTTGGAGATTGACATTTTACAGCGTATTGAAATTTTGCTTTTTATAAGATTTAGCAAGGGAGATAAAAGACCAAGCAAAAATAATACACTGGCCAGCAGTAAGGCCTTTTTAAAGTTACTAAGATTTACAAGTAATTTACTTGTAAATTGTGGAGTAAGTAAATTAATGATTGTTACTATTCCACTTAAAATAAAGATGATTATGATTTTTTTCCATTCCTTCCGAAAAAAATGATGTTGTTTCATATAATGTACCTCCTATTAAAAATTATTTCCTCTATGTAAACTATTTAAATGAAACATAGGAAAAAACAACAAATACTTAACATAATTATAGCATAAAATAGTAATATTAACAATAAATGAAAAAAGTGTTCTAAAAACTGAATAGAGCTAATAAAATTAATATGGAAAAGCCTTAATAAAAAGAAATGTGAATTTTATGTGAAAATTAGCAAACATACTTGACAAGTGCTAAAAAAAGGTATAAATTATTAGCAGTCACAAAGAAAGAGTGCTAATAATCATATATATAGGAGGTAATGTGTAATGATAAGACCATTAGCAGACAGAGTATTATTAAAAATGGAAGAAGAAGAGGAAAAAACAAAAAGTGGAATTATTTTATCAACATCAGCAAAGGAAAAACCACAAACAGCAAAAGTTATAGAGGTTGGACCAGGAGAAAAGATTGATGGAAAATTAGAAGAAATGTATGTAAAAAAAGGAGATAGAGTAATAATCAATACTTACTCAGGATCAGATGTTAAATATGAAGGTGAAGAATATAAGATTGTAAGACAATCAGATATTTTAGCTGTTGTAGAATAATAAAAAAGAAAGGTTGGTAATTTAATATGACAAAAGAAATTAAATTTGGCGAAGATGCAAGAAAATCATTATTAAATGGTGTAAATAAATTAGCAGATACAGTAAAGGTTACATTAGGACCAAAAGGAAGAAATGTAGTTTTAGATAAAGGATTTGGTTCTCCATTAATAACAAATGATGGTGTAACAATAGCAAAAGAAATCGAATTAGAAGACGCTTTCGAAAATATGGGAGCAAAACTTGTAAAAGAAGTTTCTACAAAAACAAATGATGTTGCAGGTGATGGAACAACTACAGCAACAGTTTTAGCACAAGCAATGGTAAAAGAAGGAGTTAAAAATGTTGCAGCTGGTGGAGATCCAATGGCAATAAAAAGAGGTATGGATAAAGCAACAGAAAAAGCAGTAGAAGAAATAAAGAAAATAAGTGTTGCAGTAAGTGGAAAAGATGATATTGCAAGAGTTGCAAGTGTATCATCAGATAATGAAGAAGTTGGAAACTTAATCGCAGAAGCAATGGAAAAAGTATCTAATGATGGTGTTATAACAATAGAAGAATCAAAAACATCAGATACAGCAGTTAATGTAGTAGAAGGTATGCAATTTGATAAAGGATATATTTCTCCATATATGGTAACAGATACAGAAAAAATGGAAGCTGTTTTAGATAATCCATATATTTTAATTACAGATAAAAAGATAAGTAATATTCAAGAAATATTACCATTATTAGAAAATTTAATGCAACAATCTGCAAAATTAGTTATTATCTGTGATGATATGGAAAATGAAGCATTATCTACATTAGTTCTTAATAAATTAAGAGGTGTATTAAATGTAGTTGCTGTTAAAGCTCCTGGATATGGTGATAGAAGAAAAGAAATGTTACAAGATATAGCTATCTTAACAGGTGGAGAAGTTATAACAGGTGATTTAGGATTAGAACTTAAAGATACAAGAATTGATCAATTAGGAAGAGCAAAACAAGTTAAAGTTCAAAAAGAAAATACTATAATTGTTGATGGAATGGGAGATAAACAACAAATAGCAGATAGAATTGGACAATTAAAAGCTCAAATAAATGAAGAAAAGAGCGATTTTGATAAAGAAAAATTACAAGAGAGATTAGCTAAAATTGCTGGTGGTGTAGCTGTAATAGAAGTTGGAGCTGCAACTGAAATAGAAATGAAAGATAAAAAATTAAGAATAGAAGACGCATTATCTGCAACTAAAGCAGCAGTTGAAGAAGGAATTGTTGCAGGTGGTGGAACAACATATATAGATGTAATTCCAGAAGTTAGCAAATTTGTAGATACTTTAGAGGGAGACGAAAAATTAGGTGCATTAATTGTTCTTAAAGCATTAGAAGAACCAGCAAAACAAATAGCAAGAAATGCAGGATTAGAACCAGCAGTTATAGTTGAAGAAGTTAAAAAATCAGCTAAAGGTGTTGGATTTAATGCAAGAGCAGAAAAATATGAAGATATGAAAAAAGCAGGTGTAGTTGACCCAACTAAAGTTACAAGAAGTGCTTTACAAAATGCTGAAAGTATAGCTTCTATGATATTAACAACAGAAAGCTTAGTAGCAGATAAAAAAGAAGAAAAATGTAACTGCGGTGGAGGAGCAAACGCAGGAATGCAAGACATGGGCGGAATGTATTAATATTAAAGCAATAAGGGGGGATTTTGGGGACGTTCCTGAAATCCCTATTATGCAAAATAAAAAGGATTTAAAGTTGAAACTTTAAGTCCTTTTTTACGCCAAAAGTAGCTAATTATTTGAAAAAAGTTACATAATATGGTAGAATGATTGATGAGTAAGTTAAAAAATGTACGCCAGAGTTTGGCAGAAAGGAAGGAAACAGTATGGAATGGACAAGAACAGCAGAGATAATGGCGCGGGAACTTTTAGAGGCAAATGTAGCACCTGCGATTTATGATGAGCTGAAAGTAGCTTGGAAGAAAGAGTCAGAGTCACTTCAGGAATCCCTGAAAACATGGAAGGGTCCAGAAGGGGGACTGTTGTATGCAGTAACTGAAGAGACTGCGGAACTGGTAAAATCAATGCCAGTGCAAAGTTCTCTAACTGAAAAAGATGAGAACAATGGAGATATTACTGCTACTGTGGCAAGTAGTGGAGGGGCCATTGTTGCAACAAAATTTTTGGAGAGATACTTTGATTCAGAAAAAAGAGTGTCTATCGAGCAGTTAGCAAAGCTGTCAGTAGAGCTTGGCTACAATAAGCACGAAGACGGAGCATACATTTGGTTTGACAAGTTTCTTCCGAGGTACTTCGGACTTAAGAGCAGGAGAATTGCTAACATAAAAGAGGTGCTAGAGGCGATCAAGACAAGAAAAGTACCGGTTTTCTTGCTTAGGGATACTATATATAAGCAGGAGCAGGAAAACACCGATTCCCATTTGGCGATAATTCTGGGTGTGGATAAATATGGGTATCATATTTATAATCCGGAGAGTCCAAAGCTTATACGTTGTGAATTTGATAGGATTCACAGTGCCGTTCATGTCGGCTGGATTATTTCCAATTAGTATGTTTGAGCAGACTAGGTATTACTAGCCTGCTCAAACAAGTTATAATAAAAGATATCTAATAAAAACCGATTGGTAAAATAATTTACCAACCGGTTTTTTGAATTTTTAGAAGTGTTGCAAAAATCTAATTAACAACATCCGTTTCTTCTATTTCCACCACAACAACAGAATATTATAATTAATAGTATTATCCATGTGCAGCAATCATCTCCAAAACCGAAACCACATCCACAACCTCTATTTTCTGGCATATCAATCCCTCCTTTCGAATTTCATAAGTATAACTGTTTAAAGATCTTAAACTAGCAAATTAATTAGCAACCACATGGGTCACATGGTGTTTCACATCCACATCCAGAATTTCTACTATTTCCACATCCGCAGAAAAGTATTAAGAAAAGAATGATGAACCATAATAAATCATTATTACAACACATAAATATTACCTCCCTTTTCTTTTAACCTTAAGTTTTTTCTTAGTATGATATATCTTATTCGAAATATATCTATTGTGTTACTAAAAAAATAATGATATAATTTCTGGCAGAATGGTAGTGTATATAGGAAAAGGAGAAAAAATATATGGGTAATATTGTTTTATTAGATGAATTAACAATAAATAAAATAGCTGCAGGAGAAGTTATAGAAAGACCAGCATCTGTAGTAAAAGAAATGGTAGAAAATTCAATAGATGCAGGAGCTACTTCTATAACAGTAGAAATAAAAAATGGAGGAATATCTTATATAAGAATTACAGATAATGGTAAAGGAATTGCGAAAGACGATACAGAAATTGCTTTCGAAAGACATGCAACAAGTAAAATAAGACAAGCAAGTGATATAGAGACAATTCACTCTATGGGGTTTAGAGGTGAGGCTTTAGCAAGTATTGCAGCTGTTGCAAATGTAGAACTGATAACAAAAACAGAAAATGATGAAATAGGAACAAGATTAGTAGTAGAAGCTGGAAAGATCCTAGAGCATGAAGAAATTGGATGTAAAACGGGAACCTCAATAACTGTAAAAAATCTATTCTTTAATACACCTGTTAGATATAAATTTTTAAAGAAAGATTTTACAGAGTCAGGCTATATTGAAGATGCTATTACGAGACTTGCATTAGTAAATCCTAATATATCATTTAAATTAATTAATTCTGGAAAGGTGATTATTCAGACTTCTGGAAATGGAGATATACAAGCTGTTATATATGCTATATATGGTAAAAATATTGCGGAAAATGTGTTAAAAGTGGAGTATACTTATGAAGATATACATATTACAGGTGTTATAGGAAAGCCGGAAATAGCAAGATCTAACAGATCAAATCAAATTTTCTTTGTAAATAATAGATATGTAAAAGATAAAACATTATCAGGAGCAATTGAAAAAGGATTTAAAGGATTACTTACAATAGGAAAATATGCATTTTCAATTTTAAATATAGAGATGGATCCATCCAAAGTAGATGTAAATGTACATCCAGCAAAATTAGAAGTAAGATTTTCTGATGAATCAAAAATATTTAAATCTGTATACCATGCAGTAAATGATACTTTATTAAAAAATGATTTAATTAAAAATTCAGAAAAAGAAGAAAATGATACTCATATATCAGGTAGTTCATTATTTGGAAATAGAACTACAGTAGGAACAGAGATTAAAAATAATACATTTAATAGTTTGTTAGAATTACAAAAAAAGATTAAAGAAGATTTAGAAAAAAGTAGGAAAGATATAAATTATAATCCTTTAAAAAATAATGAAGAAAAAAATATAGATGAGAAAAAAGAAGCTGTAAAACCAATAGTCATAAATGAAACTTTAGAAAAAACTGCAACTGTAAATACAGAAGTAAAAGTAGACGAACAAAAAAATGATGTAAAAGAAGAATTAACAACTAATGAGCGAAAAGATGAAGCAAAAAAAGATGATATTAAATTAGATGTAGAAGAATTAGAAGAAGCTAGCAAAGAGATAGACAAACAAATTGAGAATTTAACAAATGAAAATATAAAAGATGAAGAAAAAAAGGAAAGCTTTGACGAAATGTATTTTAAAATTTTTGGTACAAAACCACCAAAAATAGAGGAGGAACAAAAAGAAGAACCAAAAGCAATTACAAAAGAAGATAATACAACTTTATTTGAAACAATTGAAGATGATTATAAATATAAACAACAATATAAGTTTATAGGAATAGTATTTAATACTTATATCATTTTCGAGATGGATGATGAAATGTACATAATGGACCAACATGCTGCTCATGAAAGAATTATGTTTGAAAAGGTAAAGAAGAATTTTTATTCAGATGAAGAAAAAGATTCTCAATTAATGATTTTACCAGATATAATAACATTAACACATAAAGAAATGAATATTGCTAAGGAGAATATGGAATTATTTAGAAAAGCAGGATTTATAATAGATGAATTTGGAGATAACACTATAAAAATTTCAGGAACACCAAGTATATGTATAGACCTTAATACCAGAGATTTATTCTTAGAAACATTAGATGAGATAAATTCTGTTGCGAGAACAGCAAAACAAGAAATTGAAAATAAATTTTTAGCAACAATAGCATGTAAAGCAGCAGTAAAAGCACATATGGTTTTATCAAAAGAAGAGGTAGAAAGCTTGATGGATGAGTTACTAAAATTACCAAATCCATTTACATGCCCACATGGAAGACCAACTGTTATAAAAATGTCTAAATATGAGATAGAGAGAAAATTTGAAAGAAAATAAAATGGAGGGAAAAGTGGAAGAGACAATTTCAAAGAAAGATGTTATAGTAATAGGAGGACCAACAGCTTCAGGAAAAACTGGTTTATCCATAGAACTTGCAAAGAGAATAAAAGGACAAATAGTTTCTGCAGATTCTATGCAAATATATAAGGATATGGATATTGGAACAGCTAAAGTTACAAAAGAAGAGATGCAGGGTATAAAACATTATATGATTGATATTGTTTCTCCAGACAAAAGATATTCTGTTGCGGAATTTAAAGCAGATGCAGAAGATGCAATCGAAGAGATAATAAAAAACGGACATGTGCCTATAGTAGTAGGTGGAACAGGATTATATGTAAATAGCTTAATATATAATATTAATTATCCTCAATTGGAATTTGATAAAAAATATAGAGAATATTTAGAAGAACAAGTAAAAAAAGAAGGTTTGGATAAATTATATGAGCAAGCTAAAAAAATTGATGAAGAGGCCATTTCTAAGATTAGTCCAAATGACCAAAAAAGAATTTTAAGAATTTTAGAGATATATAATCAAACAGGAAAAAACAAAACTGAATTAGAAAAGATTTCAAGAGAACAACCACCAAAATATAATTATAAAGTGTTTGGTATAAATTATGAAAGAAGTAAATTATATGATAGAATAAAACTTAGGGTTGATAAAATGTTAGACCAAGGTTTAATTCAAGAAGTAAAAAATATAAAAGAAAAATATAATGAATTTCCTACAGCAATGCAAGGACTAGGTTATAAAGAAGTTGTCCAATACTTAGAAAATAGATGTACATATGAAGAAATGGTAGAAAAAATAAAGCAAGAAAGTAGAAGATATGCTAAAAGGCAAATTACATGGTTTAAAGCAATAAAAGAATTAATTTGGTTAAAAGCAGAAGATGGAATTGAAAAGAACATAGAAATTATCTTGGAGGAGATAAATTGAAAGAAAAAATAGAAAGCAAAAGAAAAACGAATAAGATAAAAAT
This sequence comes from uncultured Clostridia bacterium, assembly GCA_944391965.1. Classification (GTDB taxonomy): domain Bacteria; phylum Bacillota; class Clostridia; order TANB77; family CAG-508; genus Merdicola. The sequence goes on along the minus strand of CALXVH010000007.1, from coordinate 52,848 downwards.
AGTTTTTATATGCATATTAGTAATAATGGTTGTAATATATGCAGGCTATACTGCTTGGCAATTATTTATACATCCAACTGATGTATTTTTGGTAGAACAGGGTTCTATTTCTGAAGAACAAAAAGTAGAAGGATATATTATAAGAAGAGAAACAAAAGTACAGGGAAATAATTATAAAAATGGTATGGTACAAATAAAAACAGAAGGAGAAAAATGTGCCAAAGATGAGAATATATTTAGATATTATACTACAGGAGAAGAAGAACTAATTAAGAAAATTCAAGAATTGGATGAGCAAATAGGCGAAGCACAAAAAAAATCCACTAATACAGTATTTCCAGGAGATATAAAACTTTTAGATGAAGAAATAGATTTAAGATTATCAGAAATTTCCCAAAATAATAATGTGCAAAAAATTTCGGAATATAAGAAGGAAATTGAAAATTATATTACCAAAAAAACAAATATTGTAGGTGAAAATAGTGAGGCTGGTTCATATTTAAGTAATCTAATACAAGAAAGAAAAAAATATGAAAACCAATTGAATTCGGGAAGTGAATATATAAAAGCTCCAATGAGTGGAGTTGTATCTTATAAAGTAGATGGTTTGGAAGAAGTACTAACACCAGATGATTTCAGTAGTTATAATAGATCTTTCTTTGAAAATTTGAATTTAAAAACAGGACAAACAATAGCAACTAATACTGAATGTGGAAAAGTAGTAAATAATTATGAATGCTATATTGCAACAATTTTGAAAAAAGATCAATTACATGATATTAAGCAGGGAAGTAAACTTGATTTACGTTTGTCAAATGGTGATGAAATATCTAGTAGTGTGGAATATCTTATGGAACAAACCAATGATGATGTATTATTAGTTTTTAAAATAACTAAAGATGTAGAAAAACTAATAAGTAATAGGAAGATTTCTTTTGAAATTATATTTTGGCAATATTCAGGTTATAAAGTACCTAATACTGCAATTATAAAAGAAAATGACTTAGCTTATGTAGTCAGAAATAGAGCGGGTTATTTAACTAGAGTATTGGTAAAAGTAGAAAAACAAAATGAAAGTTATTCAATAATAGATAATTATAGTTCTGATGAGTTGAAAAATATGGGATATAATTCATCTGAATTAAATGTTAGTACAAAGATAAATATGTATGATGAGATTCAAACAACAGCAAACAAAGATGTACAGTAATATTACAGAAATATTACAATAATATTAAAAATAAATTACAAAAACAAAAAGTATTGACAATAATAAAAAAAAGTTAGATACTATATGCAAATACCAACAAAGGAGAAATATTAGGAGGTTTTTTTAATGGCAGGAGCTATAATGAACAAAGTATGGGATTTATTTGGAATGGATACAGAAAGAGATGCAGAAGAAGTAGAAGAAAAAACATATGATAACAACGATTATAATAATTATGATGGTTATGAAGATGATGAAAATGAAGAAATAGAAGATAGAAGAATATTTGGTGGAGGAAAGAGAAATAAAGAAAAAGTGGTATCTATGCCACAAACTCAACAAATAAAAATGGTTATTTCACAACCAACAACATTTGATCAATCAGAAGAAATTTGTGAATTTTTAAAAGAGAAAAAATCAGTAATTGTAAATTTAGAATATGTAAATAAAGATGTTGCTAGAAGAATAGTAGACTTTATTAGTGGAGGAGTTTTTGCGTTAGATGGACATATTCAAAAAGTTTCAAACTCAATATTCTTAATAGCACCTTATAATTATGAAATTACAAACGAAATGGCAAGAGAAGAAATATCAAATAAATTATCAGTATCTTGGTTAAAAAACAATACTAAAAATTAATTTGTAGTTCAAATTTTAACTGACGATTATAATCATTAGCAAATTTAATATAAGCACGTATAATCGTGCTTATATTAAGGTTATACAGATTATATAATTAAATGCAAGAAGGAGGCGTAGCAATATGCTTACACCATTAGATATAGAAAATAAAAAGTTCTCAAAACAAATGGTTAATGGATACAGTGTAGAAGAAGTAGATGACTTTTTAGATGAACTAACTAAAGATTATGGAAAAGCTTATAAAGAAAGTACAGAAGCCAAAAAAACAATTGATGAATTAACGCAAAGTTTGGCTCATTATAAAAATATAGAAGAAACTATACAAAGTACTTTAGTTATGGCTCAATCAGCGGCAGAAGACGTAAAAAATGTAGCAAGGCAACAGGCAGAACAAATAGTTAAAGATGCAAAAGGAAATGCTCAAAAAGAAGCTGATACTTTATCACAAGAAATAAGTATGAAGAAAAAAGAAATGGATGACCTTAAAAAACAATTTGATGTATATAAAGCAAAAATGGAAGCTTTATTAATATCTCAATTGGAATTATTAAAAGATATAAATAAAGAAGAAGAAAATTAAGAAAAATAGGAGTTTATCCACATTTTAATTTTATAGCACAAACTAAAGACAAGTTTTACCTTTATTTGTAAAATTTGTCTTTTATTGGCTTTGTTACAGAACTATTAAATGTATGTTACATTTATATTAATAATATTGACATATCTTTAATATTTAATAAAATATATTGTGTAAAGAGGTATTATGAGAATTATAGGCGGATTAGCGAGAGGAACAAATTTATTTACTTTAGATGGACTAGATACTAGACCAACTTTAGATAGAGTTAGAGAATCTTTATTTAATATTATACAAAATGATATAAAAGATTCTGTTTTATTAGATTTGTTTGCTGGTAGTGGAGCAGTTGGACTAGAAGCTATAAGCAGAGGAGCCAAAAAAGCTGTACTATGTGATAAAAACAAAAAAGCAATAGAAGTAATAAATAAGAATGTAAAAAAAATAAGAGCAGAAGAAAAAGTACAAATATTATGTATAGATTATGAAAACTATTTAAAAACCTCACAAGAAAAATTCGATTTCATTTATTTAGATCCACCATATGGGACAAGATGTATAAGTAGGAGTGTACAATTAATAAATAATGAAAATTTATTAACAGACAAAGGTGTAATAATAGCAGAAACAGATGAACTTGAAAGGGTAATAAATGAAATTAATGAAATGAAATTAAGTATAAATATTTATGATACTAGAAAATATGGTAGAGCAAGGTTAATATTTATGCGAAAGGAGTAAACAAATGGAGATTTTCACATTATTAGAAACCCTAGAAGAAATACTAGAACAAAGTAAAAAACTTCCATTTACTGATAAAGCAATTGTTGACAAGGAAGCTATATTAGAAGTTATAAAAGAGATAAGACTAAAACTTCCAGATGAATTAAAACAAGCAAAATGGGTAAAAGAAGAAAGACAGAGAATATTAACTGAAGCTCAAAAAGAAGCGAATGATATAGTAAAAGAAGCAGAAACAAGAATTATTTCTATGATAGATGAGCACGAAATTACTAAAAAAGCGTATGAGCAAAAGGCACAAATAATAGAAACTGCCAACGAAATGTCAAGAGAAATATCACAAGGAACAAAAGAATATGCTGATAATGTCTTAGGAAGTATTCAAACAGCATTAGAAGATGCACTAAAAGTTATACAAAATAATAGAAAAGAATTAAAATAAATTGGAAGTCAGAGGTCGGTATTTATTTTTTAGATGATACAGACATCTGACCTTTTTTTGTATATAGTAAGCTAATTCTTCTACTAGAAGAATTAGCTGTACTAGAGACTTATGGCGGATGCTAGATATTCTAGCATTTACCAATGCGTAGAAAATATTGCATCCGCTTTTGTATATAGTAAAAATCGGAGGGAGTATAATGGCAAAAGCAAGAAGAGCAAAAAGTACTAGAAGAACATCAAATACTAGAACTGCTACAAGAACGAGGAAAAAGAAAAATAATATAGATAAAAATTTAGTAGTTGTTGTTATGATAATAACAAGTTTATTACTTTGTGTTTTAATATATGCACAATCAGGTTGGATTGGAGAACATTTAAGCCCTGTACTAGGAGGAATAATGGGATGGATAAAATATATTATTCCAGTAGGTACATTTGCAATGGCTATAAAAATAGCTGTAGACGATAAAGAATATTTAAGTAAAAAAATAATTAATTATATCATATTTTTAGTATGTATTGCTGCAACTATGGTAATTATAGAGATAAATAATGGAACATTATCTATAAATTTAGATTTTTCAACATTTTTAGAAGAAGCATATGATTTAGGAACACAAAATATAGCAGGAGGAGTTATAGGAGCAATAATTGCAATGCCAGTTTTTAAATTACTAGGAGCTATTGGAGGAATAATATTATTAATTGGAGTAGCAATTATTACATTAATTAATTTATTCGAAATAAAACCAGCAGAGATAATAAGGGATTATTTTGAAAGAATGAAAGAAAGAAGAGAATATGAAGAAGATGAGGAAGAGGATATAGCAGAAGAGGATGAAAATAAAGTATTAATAGAGAAAAAGAAGGAAAAAGTAAAGAATAAGAAAAAGAAGAAAGAAAACGAAGACGTAAAAGAGGAAAAAGAAGAAATTCCAATAGAAGAGCAAATTACAATTAATTTAAACGAAACAGAACCAAAAAAGAAAAAATTAAGTCATGGTAAAGAAGAAACAAATATGCCAGTAAAAGAAAATAAACCAAATCAAATTGAAGCAAATTTATTTAAACAGGAGCAAGAAAAGAAAGAAGAAAAAACGAAAGAAGTATTAGTATTAGAACATGGTTTAACAGAAGAAGAAGAAAATTATGAATTTCCACCAATCGAGTTACTAAGTGAAGGTGAAGGTAGAGTATTTAAAGGTGGAAAAAAAGCATTAACAGATACTGCAGCAAAATTACAAAAAACTTTATACAGCTTTGGTGTATCTGCAAAAGTAGAAAATGTTTCTGTTGGACCTGCAATTACAAGATATGAAGTAAAACCTGCAGAAGGTGTAAGAGTAAATAAAATTGCAAATCTTGCTGATGATATTGCATTAAGTTTGGCAGCAGAGAGTATAAGAATAGAAGCACCAATTCCAGGTAAACAAGCTGTTGGAATAGAAATTCCAAATAAAGAAAATGAAGTGGTACATTTAAGAGATATTATAGAAACAGAAGAATTTGTAAATCATAAATCAAAATTAGCATTAGCATTAGGAAAAAATGTTGGTGGAGAGGCTGTTATTGCAGATGTTGCAAAAATGCCACATGTTTTAATAGCAGGAAGTACAGGTTCTGGTAAGAGTGTTTGTATAAATACTTTAATTACAAGTATTTTGTATAAAGCAAAACCAAATGAAGTAAAACTATTAATGGTAGATCCTAAAGTTGTTGAATTATCTGTGTACAATGGAATTCCACATTTATTAATTCCAGTAGTAACAGATCCAAAAAAAGCTGCAGGAGCTTTAGCATGGGCTGTTCAAGAGATGGTAAATAGATATAGTCTTTTTGCAAACAAAGGTGTAAGAGACATAAAAGGATATAATGCAGCAATAGAAAAAGAAGGTGGAACAGGTAAATTACCACAAATAGTAATAATAATAGATGAGCTTGCAGATTTAATGATGGTTGCAGCAAAAGATGTAGAAGATGCAATATGTAGATTAGCACAGATGGCTAGAGCAGCAGGAATGCATTTAGTAATTGCAACTCAAAGACCATCTGTTGATGTAATTACAGGTATAATAAAAGCTAATATTCCATCAAGGATAGCGTTTGCTGTTTCATCACAAGTAGACTCTAGAACTATATTGGATGCAGTAGGAGCAGAGAAATTATTAGGTAAAGGAGATATGTTATTTTATCCATCAGGCGCATCAAAACCAACTAGAGTTCAAGGATCATTTGTATCTGACGGTGAAGTAGAAAAAATAGTAGATTTCTTGAAATTTAATGGTGGAGAAGCTAAATATAATGAAGATATTATTGAAAGTATAGAAAAGGCAAATAGTACAGATCAAGAACTTGATAGAATGGAAGAGGAAGATGATGCAGATCCACTATTAATGGAGGCAATAGATACAGTTGTAGAAACTGGACAAGCTTCAACATCTTTTATACAAAGAAGATTTAAAGTAGGATATGCAAGAGCTGGTAGAATAATAGATCAAATGGAAGAGAGAGGAATTATTTCTGGATATCAAGGAAGCAAACCAAGAGAAGTTCTAATAACAAAAGAAAGACTGGATGAGTTAAAAATGGGAACTATGCCAGAAGAGAATACATAAGAAAGGTGGAAAATTATGCCAAAAGAAAAGATTTTTTCTAAGCTAAAATATAAGGATTATAATAATATGCTAGAACAAGTTTTAGAAAAAAAAGATTTTTCGAGTACTGGTAAAAATTTAATATTAAGTGTTTTATATAAAATGGAAACAAATTATAATGATTATAAAATGGTAAAAAGAGATATTACGGATAAAGAAGAGATCTTAGTTAATTTTATAAATATTGTAAAAAATGATTGTAATAGTTTAATTATTATAAAACCAGAAAGTAAAAAAAGTGTTGTATTAAATAATACAACATCTAAATATATGGCAAATCCTGATACAAAAGAATTAGAGGTATTTCCAAACGAAAAATATATTTTAGAAGGAATTTATAGTTTGTATGACAATGAAACTATGGTTAATGATAAATATGGAATTTTGAAAGATGCAATTACAGAGATTCTAAAAAACGGAAATTCAAGTAATAACATAGAGCTTTTAAGAGATTTTAATGGATTTGCTTGGTATATAGAACCAAATGAATTTGAAGATATTTATTCTAATTTAATATTTCAAGATATTAGAATAATTGCCGGAAATGATTTGCTAAAGGATTGGATATATAATAAAAATGAAGAAATTGATTATATAGCAGAATTAAAGAAAGAATTAAATAGAAGATATGATCAAGAAATGGCAGAACAATTATTTAACCAAATAATGATAACAATATTAAAAGTGTATATAGAAAGACATCCTGCAAAAATTAAAGAATTAGAAGTACAAGAAGATGAAGGACCTCAAGACATGAAAAAATATGTTGAGGAAATATCAAGAGATAAAAAGAAGTTATTAAGACAAGTAGAAAATTTAGATAGATGTATAAATGATACTGATAAATTAACAGAAGAATTAGTAGCAAGAAATAAATCAGGAGAATCAATAAAAAATGAGTCTGAATTAAAAGAAATTTTAATTGAAGAAAGACAAAAATGTATAAATAAGATTATGGAATATAATAGAACAATAGATCCAAGACAATTTATGAAAAAAATAAAAAAACAAACTACTAAAACTAAACTTTTTGATTATAAGGTAATAGCAGAAAGTAATACAACAGCATTAGATGAATTAATTAATTTACAAAAATTATTTCTAAAAGGTTATAAAATATTGGCAGAAAAATTAAAAGGAAAGAAAGAAGTATTAGAATTACTTTATGAATTTAGATATTATAATTTAATTCCAATAACACGAAGTCAACTTTTAAAAGATAATGAAGAACTAAAAGAAGACATAGACAATATGAGAGAATTTTTAATTACAAAAGCAATAGATGAAAGACTTATAAATTCAGTAAATTCTAATAACTATATAAATGATGAAATTTTAAAGAATATATTCTCATTAAGAATAATTACTTTAGAAAATGTGGAAGTAAATATACAACATATACAAGAAGGAATAAGAGCAAATTACTTGGATGGAGATGTAGAAGAAACATCTAAAGATATAGCTATTCCAGAAAATATAGGTAAATACAAAGTTAAAGAAAAGAAGAAAATAAAAATATTTTCATAAGGAGGAAAAACATGAAAATAACTTTTTTAGGTGCTACTAAAACTGTTACTGGTTCTAATTTTTTAGTAGAAGGTGCAGGAAAAAAATTTTTAGTTGATTGTGGTTTGTTTCAGGGAAAAGCAACAGAAGAGTTAGAAAATGAAGAACCATTTGAATTTGATATTAATAGTATAGATTTTATGCTATTAACACATGCACATATTGATCACTCTGGAAGAATTCCAAAATTATATAAAGAAGGTTATAGAAAAGACGTTATTGCCACAAAAGCTACTTGTGACTTATGTTCTATAATGTTACCAGATAGTGGTCACATACAAGAAATGGAAGTTGGTTGGAAGAACAAGAAAAGAATAAGAAAAGGTGAAGAAGAATTAGTGCCTCTTTATACTGCAGAGGAAGCGGCAAGATCATTAGAATTATTTAAGCCTGTGAAATATGATGAAATAATTGAGATAGATGAAAATATACATGTAAGGTTTAATGATGCAGGGCATATGCTTGGTTCTTCAACAATTGAAGTATGGATAAATGAAAATGGTAAGGAAGAAAAAATAGTATTTTCTGGAGATTTAGGAAATAATGATATTCCATTACTTAGTGAGCCAACAATGATAGAGGATACAGATTATTTAGTTATGGAATCAACATATGGTAGTAGATTACATATGAGAAATGATGATAAAGCTGAATTATTCTTAGACATAGTTTCTGAAACTTTGGAACAAGGTGGAACTGTTGTTATACCATCATTTGCGGTTGGTAGGACTCAAGAAATATTGTTTGAAATAAATAAGCTAAAAGATAAAAGAGATGATGAAGAATTTAGGAAAAAATATGAAGAATTGATGAGAGTGCCAGTATATGTAGATAGTCCACTTGCTATATCTGCAACAGAAGTTTTCGAAGATAATATGAATTTATTTGACGAGGAAACGAAAGAATATATACAAAAAGGAAATAATCCATTGGAATTTCCAGGACTAAAATTTACACGTACTGTAGAAGAATCAAAGGCTTTAAATGAAAGTGATGAATCATGTATTATAATTTCGGCAAGTGGAATGTGTGATGTTGGTAGAATAAAACATCATTTAAAACATAATATATGGAATCCTAAAAATACAATTTTATTTGTAGGTTATCAAGCACCTGGAACACTAGGCTATAGCATAGTAAATGGGGCAAAAAAAATAAAATTATTTGGTGAAGAAGTAGCTGTAAATGCTAGAATAGAATATATAGAAGGCTATTCTGGACATGCTGACCAAGAAGGATTACTAAACTTTATATATTCTTTCTTAAAGAAACCAAAACATATCTTTTTAGTACATGGAGAACCAGAAGGACAAGAAGTATTAAAAGAAAAAATAATAGAGACAACTAATTTACCGGTTTCAATTCCAAGTTTTGGAGAAACATATGAGATTACAGATACAGCTGTAAGGTTAATAGGAAGATATAGAAGACCGGAAAAAGAAGATAACAAATTTACAAAACTTGCAATTATAGATAGATTAAACGCATTAAAAGAAAAAATTAATGATATGGAAGATATAGTAAATGATGAATTAACAGATCAAGATATCGAAGAGGGAAGATTAGATAGTTTAAGCGAGAAAATTAAGGACTTACAACGACAAATTAATAGAATTGTAAATAAATAAAGGAGAACACAAATGAAAAGAAAATATTTAAATGATGCTATTATAGGAAATAGAAGAATGCTTGTTAGCTTATCAGAAAAAGGTGAGCTATTAAGATTAAGTTATCCAACGGCAGATTATAAGCAATTTATTGATTATTACGAAACAGGTGTAAAAATAAATGATTCTGCACTTATTAAGCTTCATGATGATATAAATAATGTATATAATCAATATTATTCTACAGATACAAATGTATTAAATACAGAAATAGAAAATACATATTTTAAATTAAACATGAAACAGGAAGATTTCATACCACTGAAAAAGGATGTAGTAATTAGAAGATATACATTTACAAACTATAACAAAATTGATTTAGATGTTAAATTTTTAATAGATTCTAAATTATTTTCTAATTTAAATAACATGGTAGGAGCTAGAATCTGTGATAATGCAATGATTCAATATAGTCATGGTTTTGCAATGACTACTTTTTCTAATATGCCAATATTTAGTTATCAATTAAATAATGTAGAAGCAAGTATTGGCTCTGGTGTAATCGAAGATAAAGATTATATAGCAATGTCTAATCATTCAGCAATAGCATATGATATTGGAGTATTAAAACCAGGGGAATCTAAGGAATTTAATATATACATATATATAAATAAAAACTATAAAGTAGATGTTTTAGATGATTTAATAAAAAAAATAGACGAAATAAAAGAATATGATACTTTAAGATTGATGATGGATACCAAAGCTTATTGGAGAAAATATGTAAAAAAACATGATGTTATTAAAGTAAAAGATTATGGCGAAATATATAATGCAAAAATACAAAAAATCTTAAGAAGAACAATTTTATTATTTCCTTTATTAGTTAATGAGGAAACTGGAGGAATTATTGCAGCTTTAGAAGTAGACGAAGAAAAAGATTTATGTGGAAGATATGCGTATTGTTGGCCAAGAGATGCTGTAACTATTTCGCAAGCCTTAGATATGGTAGGAATGTATAAAGATGCAGACAATTTTTATAACATTTTCCTAAGAAAAACACAAAGTCAAAATGGAATGTGGGAACAACGTTTTTATACAGACGGAAGACTAGCTCCTTGTTGGGGATATCAGATAGATGAAACAGGAAGTGTAATTGCAGGGCTATATCAACATTTCAAAATAAAGGAATTTAGACTTAAACAGAGAGATATGGACTTATTAAAAAATAATTTGTCTATGTGTGAAAATGCAATTGAATTTTTAAAGAAATATATGGATCATCTATTAAATAGAGATGATGATAAAGAAGAAGCTGTAGAAACAAAATATAGTTATTTAGATAGAAGCCAGATATATAAACATGTAAGCTATGATTTATGGGAAATGAATGAAGGAGTTCATTTGTATTCTTTATCAGCAATATATGCTGCATTTGGAGCAATGGAATTAATATATAAGGAATTACAAAAAGATAATAAAAAATTTAAACTACCAGAAGATTTTAATGAATTAGCAGAATATAAAGAATTAATCAAAAATTATATCTTAGAGAATTTATGTGATAAAAAACAAAACATATTACTAAGAAATACAAAAGATAACTATGTAGATATTAGCATAATGGGGGCAATTACACCATTTAATGTATTTGATCCAAATGATAAATTAATACAAAATACAGTACAAAAAATTAATTTGACACTAAGAACATATACAGGAGGATATTTAAGGTTTGAAAATGATGGTTATATGGGTGGAAAAAATCCATGGCCAATAGCAACTTTATGGATGTATATATATTATAAAAAGATTGGAGCAACAAAAGAAGCAAATGAATGTTTAAAATTTGTAATAGATACAGCTACACCTTTAGGTTTACTTGCAGAACAAATAGATAATGAAAAAATGAAATCTAAATGGGTAATTGGATTAGGTTGGTCACATGCAATGTTTGTATTATCATTAGGATTAGAAGAATTATTTAACTAAAGAAAAGAAATACTGTATGAGATTTATTTTGAAGGAGCAATATGAAAGCAAAAACAATTTTTGTATGTAATGAATGTGGGTATGAATCTGCAAAATGGATGGGAAAGTGTCCAGCTTGTAATTCATGGAATACATTTTTTGAAGAAAAAATTTCCACAAAAGTAGAAAGCGGAAAAAGAGAAAAGAAAATACAAGAAGCACCAAAGCCTTTAAATAGTTATGTTGGTCAAGATGCGCAAAGAACTTCTACTGGGTATGCAGAACTAGATAGAGTACTAGGAGGTGGCTTAGTAAAAGGTTCTTTAGTATTGGTTGGAGGAGAGCCTGGAATAGGAAAATCCACTTTAATTTTACAACTTTGCGACAAGGTTAAGGGAGAAGGAAAAGTCCTATATGTTTCTGGGGAAGAGTCTGCAGAACAAATAAAATTGAGAGCAGATAGATTAGATATAAAAAATGATGATATTTTGTTTTTGGGAGAAACAGATATAGATATTATTGACCAAAACATAGAAGAACTAAATCCAAAGTTAGTAATAATAGATTCTATGCAAACAATGTATTCAGAAGAAATTTCTTCGGCACCAGGAAGTGTAAGTCAAGTACGAGAAATAACAAGTAGGATAATGAAAATTTGTAAATCTAGAAAGATTACAACTATAATTATTGGACATGTTACAAAAGATGGTAATATAGCAGGACCAAGAGTTTTAGAACATATGGTAGATACAGTATTATACATAGAAGGCGAAAGGTATTTTTCTTATAGAATGATAAGAGGTGTAAAAAATAGATTTGGATCTACTAATGAAGTTGGAATGTTCGAGATGCAAGAAAAGGGAATGGTAGAAATAACAAACCCATCATCAATTCTAATTTCAGAGAGAGAAGATAATCCGTCTGGTTCAGTTGTTGTTGCAACAGTAGAGGGAACAAGACCTTTATTAGTAGAATTACAAGCTTTAGTTACACAAAGTGTATTTGGACTTCCAAGAAGAACAGCAAATGGAATAGATTATAACAGGTTAACATTGTTAGTAGCAGTAATGGAGAAAAAAGCAGGATTTATGTTAGGCAATCAAGATGTTTATTTAAATGTTGTAGGAGGACTAAAGGTAAATGAGCCTGCATTAGATTTAGGGATAATTTTAGCTACTGCATCAAGCTTTAAGAATGTAAGTATTCCACAAGGAGTAATTGCATTAGGAGAAGTAGGTTTAACTGGGGAAGTACGTACAATTAATATGATGGAAAAAAGACTAAAAGAGGCAGAAAGATTAGGATTTAAAAAATGTATAATTCCAGAAAATAACAAAAAACTATTGAAAGAATCATATAAATTGGATATAATTGGTGTGAAAAATATTAACGAAGCCATGAAAGCGATTGGACTAAGATAGTTCATAAGGTGTAAGGCAGAAAGGGTTGGTAACAAGTGAGAATCAGCAAAAAAGATGAAGTCACAGACATACTAAAGTTAATTTCACCTGGAACACCAATAAGAGAAGGACTAGATAATATTTTAAAAGCAAAAACAGGAGCACTATTAGTATTTTCTGATACTAAGGAAGTCTTAGACATAGTAGATGGTGGTTTTTTTATAGATGAAGAATATACATCATCTAAATTATATGAACTTGCTAAAATGGATGGTGCAATAGTTTTAAGCACAGACTTAAAAAGAATATTATATGCAAATGCACAGCTAATTCCATCACCAGAAATTCCAACTAAAGAAACTGGAACACGTCATAGAACAGCTGAAAGAACAGCAAAACAAACAGGAGCTTTAGTAATTAGTATTTCACAAAGAAGAAATATAATTACTGTATTTAAAGGAAATCTAAGGTATACAATACAAGATTCATCAACTATATTAAATAGGACAAATCAAGCATTACAAACATTAGAAAAATATAAGAAGGTATTTGATAGTAAACTAAATGTATTAAATGAATACGAATTTAATGATATTGTAACTTTAGATAATGTAATAAATGCAATACAAAGAGCAGAAATGGTTATGAAGATAGTAGATGAAGTACAAAGAGGAATTTCAGAATTAGGACAAGATGGTAGACTTATAAGTATGCAATTAGAGGAATTAGTTGGAGGTTTAGAAAGAGAAGAACTTTTAATTATAAAAGATTATCTAGGAAAAGGAACAAATAAAACAGAAGATGAAGCATTAGATGAAATAATTGCATTACCTTACGAAGATCTTTTAAAAGCGTCTTCAATAGCAAAAATTTTAGGGTACGAAAATTTCGATAATTATGATGAAGTAGGAGTTTATACAAGAGGTTATAGGATATTAAGTAAAATTCCAAGAGTACCTAATAACATAGTAGAAAATTTAGTAAAATCTTTTAAATCTTTTCAACATATTTTGGCAGCAGATATTCCAGAGCTTGATGAGGTAGAAGGAATAGGAGAGGTAAGAGCTAAAACAATAAAACAATCATTAAAAAGAATGCAAGAACAATTTGTTTTTGATAATGCTTTAATTTAAGTAGGAGGATAACGAATGAAAACAAAAAGAATAATTATGATTATAGCAATTATATTAGTAATTGTATTAATAGGATTAGTAGGATATACAATTTATCAAAAAGCAACATTTACAAAACAAAATCCAGTTGCAACAATGGAAATAGAAGGTTTAGGTACAATGAAAATAGAGTTATACCCAGATCAAGCTCCAAATACAGTAGCTAACTTTATTACTTTAGCAAATAGAGGATTTTATGATGGATTAACATTCCATAGAATAGTAAAAGACTTTATGGTTCAAGGTGGAGATAAAGAGGGAACAGGATCAGGTGCACCAACATTATCAGCTATAAAAGATGGTGGATCAACTACTGAAACTTATGCTATAAGAGGAGAATTTGTACAAAACGGATTTAATCAAAATATTTTAAGACATGAAAAAGGTGTAATATCTATGGCAAGATCAGATTATAGCCAAATGGGATTATATGAAGAAGGTTATAATTCTGCAGGTTCACAATTCTTTATAATGACAGGTGATAATGCAAGCTTAAATGGTTATTATGCAGCATTTGGAAAAGTTATTGAGGGAATGGATGTACTAGATAAATTAAACGAAACAGAAGTAACAACATCTGAAGATTCATCAGACTCAGAAGCAAGTACACCAGTTAATCCTCCAGTAATAAAAAGTGTAAGAGTAGATACTTTTGGTGTAGACTATGGAGAACCAGAAACAGTAACACCATTTGATTATAATTCTTATATTCAACAATTATATAGTGGAATGAGCTATTAATATAACTGAGACAGGGATTTGGGGACGTTCCTAGAATCCCTTTTTTTTGTCTAGTAAGAATGCTTGATAGTAGTAAAATTTTGTCAAATAAATATAAGTTGTTTCATATAATATTATATAAGAGAGGTAATGTTATATGAAAACAATATATTTTGACCATGCAGCTACAACTGCGGTCGCACCAGAAGTAAAAGAAGCGATGGAACCATATTTTTGTGAAAATTATGGTAATGCTTCATCATTATATGAGCTTGGGTATAAATCCAAGGAAGCAATAAATATAGCAAGAGGAAATGTAGCAAGAGCAATAAATGCTAAACAAACTGAGATATATTTTACCTCTTGTGGTAGTGAGAGTGATAATTTAGCAATTAAGGGTGTTGCAAGAGCACATAGACAATATGGAAATCATATTATTACGAGTAGAATAGAACATCCAGCAGTTTTAAATACCTGTAGGCAACTAGAAAGAGAAGGATTTAGGGTAACCTATTTAAAGGTTGACAAAAATGGTTTTATAGATTTAGAAGAATTAAAAAATAGTATTAATTCAAAAACTATTTTAGTATCCATTATGTTTGCAAACAATGAAGTAGGAACTATAGAACCTATAAAAGAAATTTCTAGAATTGTTCATAGTAACAATGCAATATTTCATACAGATGCAGTTCAAGCAGTGGGAAATATAAAAATAGATGTGAAAGAAATGGGGATAGATTTATTATCAATGTCCGCTCATAAGTTCTATGGGCCAAAAGGGGTAGGTGCTTTATATGTAAGAGATAATATAGATTTTATACAATTACAAAATGGCGGGCATCAAGAAAATGATAAAAGAGCAGGAACTGAAAATGTAGCAGGTATTGTTGGATTAGGAAAAGCAATTGAAATGGCTAATGACAACATTATGCAAAATAACGAAAAATTATTAAATTTACGAAAGTATTGTATAGAACAAATAAAAAATAGAATACCATATATAAGAATAAATGGTGATTTAAATTATAGATTACCAGGAAATATAAATATTTCTTTTTTATATGTAAATGGTAAAGATTTAGTAAAATTGTTAGCCCAAAAAGGAATATGTACTTCTAGTGGTTCTGCTTGTAGTAGTGGACTGCCACAACCATCACATGTATTACTTGCAATGGGTCTAAGTGAGGACATTGCAAATAGTGCGTTAAGAATAACATTAGGAAAAGAAAATACAAAAGAAGATATAGAGTATTTCGTAGATGAATTAGAAAAAATAGTTGTAAACTTAAGAACAGAAAGATATTAAATCAATATGTAAAATAAAAAGAGAAAGTAGTTTTATACTTTCTCTTTTTAAAATACAAAAATCGGGATTTAAGGAACGTCCCCAATTCCCGATTCACGATTCCCGATTTTTTTATTGGTCTTTTGCAATATCTTTTAATTTTTTATCTACTGCTTTTTTTTCACCATCTTTAATAACTTCAGTAGCAGCTCCTAAACCACTTAATGCAGCTGTTGCTTCGAAAGGAATAAATACTTTGTTAGCATCACCTTTAGCTACTTCTTCAAGTGCTTCTAAAGATTTTAATTGAATAAGTTTTTCGTCTGGATCTGCTTTCTTAATTGCTTCGTAAACCATTCTTACTTCTTCAGCTTTAGCTTCAGCTACTTTTCTAATTGCTTCAGCTTCACCGGCAGCTCTTCTAATTTGAGCTTCTTTATCAGCTTCTGCTTCTAATATAGCAGCAGCTTTTTTACCTTCGGCAAGTGTAATTGCAGATTGTCTTTCACCTTCAGATTGTAAAATTAAAGCTCTTTTATTTCTTTCTGCGTTCATTTGTTTTTCCATTGCATCTCTAATATCTTCTGGTGGGTTAATATCTTTAATTTCAACTCTATCTATTTTACAACCCCATTTATCTGTTGCTTCGTCCAAAATAGATCTTAATTTTTGGTTTATTAAATCTCTTGAACTAAATGTTTCATCTAAAGACATTTTACCAACGATATCACGAATTGTTGTAATTGCTAAATATTCAATACCTTTCTTTAATGATTGAATTTCATAAACTGCTTTTGCAGGATCTGTTATTTGGTAGAACACAACAGTATCTATTGTAATTGTAACGTTATCTTGAGTAATAACACCTTGAGGTGGTATATCCATTGTTTGTTGTTTTAAACTAACTACACTACGTACATGATCTACGAAAGGTAATATTATTGTAAGACCAGCATCTGCAACTTTATGAAACTTACCTAATCTTTCAATTATATATACTTCAGATTGTTTAACTACTTTTATTGATTTATATGCGATTATAGCAATAAAAAGTATTAATACTATTAAAAATATAATTCCTCCCATTTTCATTCTCCTTTTATTTATTTTCTATATTAATGGCTTCATTAAATATAGCCCACTTTGGCGAAACCAAAGATTTCGATAGTGGCTTAATTAGATGGCATTTGATAATTACTTGCAACACAAGCTTTTACACCATCTATACCAATAATTTCTACTTTAGAACCTTTTGGAATAGTTAAGTTTGGATCCATTGTTTTAGCAGACCAAATTTCTCCATCTACATTAATTTGACCTGTAGAATTTAGTAAAGAGATTTCTTCTGTAACTAACGCTGTTTTACCAATAATTGCATTAGAGTTTGTTACAGTGTTATCACTTTTGGTGTATTTTGATAGTAATGGTCTTGTAAATATAAGAAGTAAAATTGATATTACTACAAAAACTAAAATTTGAATAAATAAATTGGTTGTTAAAAAACTAACTAACATAGCTACAACCGCTGCTATTGCGAACCATAATAGTAAAAAACCAGCTGTTAAAATTTCACCTACAAACAGCACGCCAGCTATTACTAACCAAACTAACCACATAAAGATCCCCCCTTACACAATTCACTAAAATTATACCATAAATACCCATAAAAGTAAAGAAAAAACGAGCATTTATGTTAAGTAACGAATATTTTTTAAAATTTTATTCACTAATTTAGTATTTTATGATAATATAAAAAAGAATTTATAAAATAAGGAGAATACAAATGGCAAAAAGAATGAAAGAAAAAAACGAAAGAAATAGTTCAAAATTAATTTTTAATATATTTATAGTAATTGTATTTCTTGCAATATTAGGTGGAGTGTTTTATCTTTCTCCTAATTATATAAGGGAAGATTATGATGGTAAAACTAAAGTTTTAATAAATAACAATAATGTTACATTAAAAATGAAAAATGATGTATATATAGATGAGAATAATAATGTATTCCTTTCTTTAGCAGACGTAAGAAATTATTTTGATAAATATATAGAGTATGATAAGGAAAATGGAGACATTATAACCACCTCGGAAATAAATATAGCAAAAATGAGTACAAGAGATACTAAAATAGATATAAATGGAGAAGAAGAGGAGTTAAATTCTTCTGCAATAGAGAAAAATGATACAATATATTTACCTTTTTCAGAAATAAGTGAAAAAGTATACGATGTTGACTTAGAATATATAAAAGATACAAATACAATTATTATAGATTCGTTAGATAGAAAACAAGAAGTAGCAAATACAACTAAAGAAACAAAACTAAAATATAAACCTCAAACTTTGTCAGGAACTTTAGAAAAGATAGAAGCTAATGAACAAGTAGTATATATAGAAGAAACAAACAATTGGGTAGAAGTAAGAGCAAAAGATGGAACAATAGGTTATATAAAGAAAGAAGACTTAGGTAATATAGAGGTAGCTAGAGAAGCTAAAGAATATATAGAGAAGGTTGAAGGAAAAGTTAATTTGGTTTGGGATTACTATTCTGAATACGTAGATGCTCCGGACAGAACAGGAGAAAACATGGATGGAGTTAATGTGGTATCACCATCATTTTTCTCTCTAACAAGAGGTAGTAATGGAGAAATATATGATAATGCAGAAGACACTGGAACAGAATATATAGAATGGGCACATAATAATAATTATCAAGTATGGGCAATGTTTTCTAATAATTCATTAAAAGATACAACTTCTCAAATATTAAATGACTATGAAAAAAGAGAAACTATGATCGAAAATTTAATGAATTTGGTAGAAAAATATAATTTAGATGGAGTAAATGTAGATTTCGAAAATATGAATGAATCAGATAAAGATGTATATTCTAGATTTTTAATAGAACTAGCTCCAAGATTAAAAAAGATTGGAAAAACATTATCTGTAGATGTAACTGCTCCAGATGGATCAGAGACTTGGTCATTGTGTTTTGATAGAAATACGATTGCTAATGTTGCAGATTATATAGTTTTTATGGCATATGACCAATATGGTACAAGTTCTAATGAGGCAGGTACAACAGCTGGATATAACTGGATAGAGGCAAATATAAAGAAATTCTTAGGTCAAGAAGATGTTGATCCAGAAAAAATAATATTAGGAATACCACTATATATGAGATTATGGGAAGAAGAGGAAGACGGAACAGCTAAGCCAGAAGTAGTTAATATGAGGAATATGTTTGATGTACTTCCAGAAAATCAGGTAGCAACATGGGATGAAGAGCTAAAACAATACTATGTGGAATATGAAGAAGATGGAAAAAAATATAAAATGTGGATTGAAAATGAAAAATCAGTAGGCGAAAAAATAAATTTAGCAAATCAATATAATTTAGCAGGAATAGCATTTTGGGAAAAAGATAGAGAAACAAATGATGAATTTTGGACATTTGTAAAAGAACAATTAAATAAGTAATATAAAATCACCTTATTCATATAAATGAGTAAGGTGATTTTATGATTGGTTATGTTATATCTAAACAAGAAAGAAATTTCTTTAAAAGGCTTTTCAATAAATTAGAAATTGAAGAATATGAAAATGGAAAAAAATATATAATTCCTAAACTTAATGAAAAAGTAATAGAAAAATTAAAAAAGGATAATATAAAAAATGTAGTTATTGCTAAAAAAGACAAGCATAATATAGAGTTTATTAATAACATATATTCAAGCAATATGAATATATTAAATGGAAGAATTTTATTTAAACATTTAATACCAGAAATTATAGAATATTTATCAAAAATATTGGAAACTAATAAAGAGGATATAGAAATAACGATATTAGTAAATGATTACTCCAAAATAAATCTATATTATATAAATGAATTAATATCTAGTATAAAAAGAATAAATATTATTACTAATAATATAAGAAAGTTTAAAACTTTTGCAGACAAATTATATGAAGAAGAAGCAATTACAGTACCTGTAATGAATAATAGAAATAAAAGTTTAATAAATAAGAAAGTTATAATAAACATTGATTTTACAGAAGAACAACTAAAAAAATATAAAATAAACAGAAAAGCAATTTTAATAAATATAGAAAATGAAATTACGAATATAAATAAATCATTTGCTGGTATAAACATAAGTAACTATGAGATAAATATAGAGAAAGCTGATGGTGAATTTGAAAAAAACGAGCTTTACGAATCATATATTATAGGAAAGAAAATAGAAGATATTCAAAGAAAAATAGTTGATGATGGGGTAAAAATTAGTAATTTTATAGGAAAAAGAGGTATTATAGATATTAATGAATATAAATAAAAAAAATGAAAAACAATACTTGACAAAAGAAAGATATTGACTTAAGATAATGCAGTAATAAAATTATTCAGGAGGGATGACAGAATGGGTGATAACAACAAAGAAATTCTACTAACCGAAGAAGGATATAAAAAAATGGAAGCTGAACTAGAAAAGTTAAAAACAGAAACTAGAGCAGAAATAGCAGAAAGAATAAAAGTTGCTCTAGGATTTGGAGACCTTTCAGAAAATTCAGAATATGATGAAGCCAAAAATGCGCAAGCAGAAAATGAAGATAGAATAGCGGAATTAGAAGCAAAATTAAGATTTGCTAAAATTATAGATGATTCAGAAATTGATACAAAGAAAGTACAAGTAGGAAATACTGTAAAAGTTTTAGATATGGAATTTGATGAAGAGGTCGAATATACAATAGTTGGAACAACAGAAGCAGATATTACACAAAATAAAATTTCAAATGAATCTCCAATAGGTTCAGCTTTACTAGGAGCAAAGAAAAATCAAGTAGTAGAAGTTCAAGTACCAGCAGGTGTAAGTAAATATAAAATCTTATCTATAGCAAAAGCATAATAATTAAATAATATTTTACCTTTATGAAATATACATTAAACCTAAAAGTTTAATGTATATTTTTACTTTTTATGATATAAAAAGTAGGGTTTTGACCTATTATATTGAAAAAAGTATAACGATTATGGTAAAATATAGCTTAAATAAAGCATATTCCACGTGTTTTTGAATATAAATATTATAAAGAGGGGTGGAAAACATGGAATATGCAAAAGACGAAATATTTACTATAGAATATAGTAAAGAAAAACATAAAAAAATTAACAATAATAATATAATTAGATTATTAGTTTCTATAGGAGGAATATTTTGTATAGCTAATATAATAGCTATATACAACTTTTTTAAAATATTATCAAATATGTAATTGGAGATGGAATATGAAAATAGCAGATAATTGGAAAGATTATGAAATATTAGACATGGCAGATGGTGAAAAATTAGAAAGATGGGGAAATATATTTTTAATAAGACCAGACCCACAGATAATATGGAAAGAAAAATCATTTGGAGAAAAATGGAAAAATGCATATGGAATATATAATAGAAGTAAAACAGGAGGAGGTAGCTGGAATTTTAAAAAGAAAGTTCCAGAGAGTTGGCAAATTAAATATAAAAATTTAACATTTAATATAAAACCTATGGGATTTAAACATACTGGACTTTTTCCTGAACAAGCTGTTAATTGGGATTGGATGATTAATAAAATAAAAAATAGCAAAAGAGATATCAAAGTATTAAATTTATTTGCTTATACAGGTGGCGCTACTGTTGCATGCCTTTCAGCAGGAGCTTCTGTTTGTCATGTAGATAGCTCAAAAGGAATGGTAAGTTGGTCAAAAGAAAATGTAAATGCATCTGGATTAAAAGACAAGCCAGTTCGTTATATTGTTGATGATGTAGAAAAATTTGTAAACAGGGAAATAAGAAGAGGAAATAAATATGATGCTATAATAATGGATCCACCTTCATATGGAAGGGGAACAAAAGGAGAAGTATGGAGATTTGAAGAAGATATAGCAGATTTAGTAAATTTATGTACTAAAGTTCTTTCAGATAAACCTTTATTCTTCTTAATAAATTCATATACTACAGGAATTTCTGCTAAAGTACTAGAAAATATATTAAGACTTAATATAAAAAATAAAGGAATGTTTGAGTCTGGAGAGATAGGCTTACCAATGAAAGATTCAAAACTTGTGCTTCCTTGCGGAATATATGGTAGATGGGAGGAAGCTAATGCTTAATATATTATATGAAGACAATCATATTATTGTAGTTGTTAAAGAACCGGGAATTCCATCACAAGCAGATAAAACAAAAGATGATGACATGCTAACACTTATAAAAGCATACTTAAAGGAAAAATATAATAAACCAGGAAATGTTTATTTAGGACTAGTTCATAGGTTAGATAGATCTGTTGGTGGAGTTATGGTATTTGCTAAAACTTCTAAAGCTGCATCAAGATTAAGTGAACAAGTTAGAAATAAACAGGTTAAGAAAAATTATATTGCTGTGGTAAAAGGAAAAATGGAAAATTCGAATGGAGTTATGCAAGATTATTTGGTAAAAGATGAAAGGAAAAATAAATCTTTTGTTACAGATAAAAATACAAAAAACGCTAGATATTCAGAATTAGAATATGAAGTTTTAAAATATGATGAAGTAGCACATATGAGTTTGGTAAAAATTGATCTAAAAACAGGAAGGCATCATCAAATTAGAGTACAATTTTCTAGTAGAGGGCATGCACTTTGTGGTGATACTAAATATGGAACAAGGAGTAGGAGTAAACAATTAGCATTGTGGTCATATAAATTAAAATTTTATCACCCAACAACAAAAGCTGAGATGGAATTTAAATATTTGCCAGAAACAAAAGGTGTTTGGAATATATTAAAAAATATACATATATAAAAAGCTCAATTTTAAAATTGAGCTTTTTTTTGCCATAAAACATATTAGTTTAACAAAAAAACAATATATTGAACTATAGTGCTATTGGTAAAAATGATATTTTTATGTGTAAAAATAGAAATTAGAAGATTTAGCATAATCAAATAATAATTTTACAAACAAAAATGAATAAGTAGAATTTTTAAAATTATAATAATTTCAGATTAAGGTAAAAGAAATGAGGAATAAATGTGATAGAAGCAATTTGTAATTCATTAACAAAAAAAATAATTAAATCTGTTGATGGATATGATGAAAGTAAAGCTGATGAAATTAGTTATGGCTTGCAATTATTAATTGGGGAAGTACCAAAATTTTTTATAACATTTATATTAGCTTGGTTACTAAATATAATTGACTTAACAATAATTTCTTTTATTATAATTTTACCATATAGAATGTTTTCAGGAGGATTTCATTTACATACACATTTAGGTTGTATTTTAGCAACAAATACAATGTATATTGGAAGTGCTTATTTAGCAAGTATATTGAATTTTGACAGTACAATTAAATACATATTAATAGCAATTACATTTATATTTAGTTTTGCAATGATTGCAAAATATGCACCAGCAGATACAGAAAATGTACCTGTATTGCAAAAGAAAGAAAGAAGAAAGCGTAAGATATGGGCATTTGTAGTTGTTGGTATAGAATTAGTAATTGCAATATTTATTCCATATAAAGTAATTTCTAATATGATAATTATAGGAATATTAGTACAAACACTAACAATTACGAAATTAGCATATAAAATTACAAAAAATAAATATGGATATGAGGTATATGGGTAGTAATAGAGGAAAGACCTCTTGCTATATAAATTCAAAAAGGGGGAATTAATATGTTAAAATTCTTAGCAAGATTAGCAGAAAAATATGCTAAATCATCTAACACAGCATGTTTTGTTTTAGGAATAATACATCAACCAAAAATGCCTGCTAGCATGATTAAAAAAGACTAAAAGCAATTAACCAAATTGAATTACAACGACAAAAAATACCTAATTTATTTAGGTATTTTAATTTTTGTTAAAAATTAGTAAAAAAATAAAGTATGTTTTACATACTTTATTTTATATTTTCAATAAGCTTGGTTTTGGCAAATATATTTCTAACTGTTGTTTAAATAACTCATCATCTTTACTTGTAAAAATTGCAAGATTATCATGCTTTTTTAATATTTTGTTTACTTCCCACAACCCTAGACCTGTGTTATTAGGTTTTGTTGTATAAGCTTTTTCGAAAATTTTAAATGTATCAATATTTTTGTCTTTGTAAGTGTTTTCTATAATTACAAGTTGTCTATTCATTCTATAATCCATTAAAAATCTTATACTAATATATTTTCTGTCACATTCTTGGGCAGCTTCTATGCTATTGTCTAATAATATTCCTAATATTCTAGTAAGTTCATATGTATCAATATGAAGAGAATTCAAATCTATAAATACTCCAAGTTCTAACTGTATGTTTTTATTAGCAGCTTTATTATATTTATCTGCTAATATTGCATAAATAGATGGATTATTAATAGTTTCAGGATTTATAGCAGCTAAATTATTAACATTATTGCAATCATTAAAAAGTGATTTATAATATTTTGTTAATCCTTCCATATCTTTTGCTGTTATATATCCACCAATACCATTCATAATATTATTAAAATCATGTTTGAATGCACGAATGTTGTCGTACATTATTTTTAATGTGCTATTATATAATTGTAAATTATTAATATCTCTATTAGCAATTTCTAATTGTTTTGTTTTTATCATATTAAATAAACTTACAAAGAAGTATGCAATTAGACATGCTATACTCAATAAAATTACTGAATGTGGAAGAATATTATTATAAAATGCAGTTATATATAATTGTAAAAATATTGTGATAAATCCTAAAATAACTGTGATTAGTATAGAAATATAATCTTTTTTATTTAAATTAGTAAACAACGTTATATTTACATTAAAACGCTTAAAAAATTGTAACATTACAAATAAACAACTATATACTATTAATAAAAATATAATTGAATATAAAGGATATGATGCAAATTCAGCATATTGCTTATTAAATATTAAGGTATATATCTGAGATGAAATCATTTCAAATAAAGCAGTTAATATAAATGGTATACCAATTCCGATAGATGCTTCTAATAATTTTACTTTGAAAAATACAAGGTACATGAAGATAATAATAAGAATATTTAAAATTACATTAAATGGTGAAGCAATAAAAAATCTGCTAATGCAAGAAAACAAAGTGATTATTAAAATGCATAAATATTTATGTTTTCTATCAGTTTTTATATTTAATAGAACTAAACACATATTAACGTGAATAATTACTTCAATTAAAGTACAAGGAATACTAATTATATTAATTAGCTCTGCATTTGGATTCATTAAAATATTCATTATCTTTTGTATCATATTCATAGTTATTTAAAACCTCCAGTAAATTGTTTTTATATTTTGGACCAATAGGACAAACATCATTATTAGTAAGATATATACAATTTTTTATATTGTCTATATAATTAATGCAATCAATATTAACAATGTAAGATTTGTGGCATCTTATAAAATTTCTAGGTAAAGTCTTTTCTATTTTTGTAAAAGCAATATATGAAGAATAATCATGGAATGGCGTATGATAAGTAAGCTTCATATTATCCTTTTTAATATAAAGTACATCATTTTCTCTAATTAACATCTGGGAATTACCGACTTTAATAAAATTTGATACACTTGATTTGATGTCTTCAAATAATCTAGCTATAGTTAACTCAAGTCTTTCAGAAACAAAAGGTTTTGGAATATAATCAAATGTTTTATATTTGTAAGCAACCAGAGCATATTCTAAATGACCTGTTG
This sequence comes from uncultured Clostridia bacterium, assembly GCA_944391965.1. Taxonomy (GTDB): domain Bacteria; phylum Bacillota; class Clostridia; order TANB77; family CAG-508; genus Merdicola. The sequence continues at coordinate 27,102 of CALXVH010000007.1, read as the reverse complement.
TAAAAATTATATATATTTTCTTATTTTTCTTTCTAATTCGTTCAGCAATATCCAAACCAGTTAACTTATTTTTCAAATTTATATCAAGAAATAGTACATCTGTATTGTTCTTACTTAAATAATCAAATAAGTCATCTGCATTATCACAAGTATAAGTAATTTTTGCACTGTAATCATTCTGAATAAAAATATTTTCCAGCATCTGTGATAATTTGTCTAAAATGTTTTTATTATCGTCGCACAAAACAAAATTTAACATATCTTCATCTCCTAAATAATATATATTATTATATAGAATAATATTGAGTTAACAATAATAGACAAAAAAATATCTAATTAGACGATTACCTATATTTTCCAATAATAAATACAATATAATCTAAAAATTTGATAATGTCAATATGAAAAAATAATATTGGAGGTTCGAAATGATAAAAGTTTTTGACAAAAAAATACTTTTTTCGATATGTGGAATAATTTTAATTTTTTTACTTTTTTTTACAATTTTTCAAGAAAATCAAATAATGTATACCAATGGAAGCGAATTAAGCAACAAAAAGATAGGTTGGGGAATAAAAAGGGAAAAGAATCACAAAAGACCTGATGTAGGAAAAGAAAATGCAGAATTAATGGAAAAATATGATGGAATATATATAGGAAATGAAGAAAAGAAGTATATATATTTAACTTTTGATGAAGGATACGAGGCAGGATATACAGAACAAATTTTGGATGTGCTAAAAGAAAATGATGTAAAAGCTACATTTTTTATAACAGCACATTATTTAAATACAGCAGAAGATTTAGTAAAAAGGATGGTTAGCGAAGGACACATAGTAGGAAATCATACTCCTAACTTCTTAATGTACAGTAATAACATTTTTACAATTTCATAAAATTAGAGCAGATAAGGAGAAGAACAAAATGAAAAAGAATGAAGATGTAAAAATAATTTATGAATATGGTACAGAAGATTTAAAACAAATTTTAGCAGAACTTTTAAAGGAAGAATTTATAAAATGCATAAATCTAAAATCATAAAAGAAAGGAATAATAGGAATGCAACAGGGGATAAATCAAATTATAAGAGTGGCTAAATACATAAGACTTTCAAGAGAAGATGGAGATGATCATGAAAGCGAAAGTGTAGAAAATCAAAGAGACATTATAGATAATTATATAGAAGAACATAAAGGATTTTTTGAAGTAGGAGAGTATGTTGATGATGGTTATACAGGAACAAATTTTAATAGACCAGGTTTTCAAAGAATGCTAAAAGATATAGAAGAGGAAAAAATAGACTGCATTATAACTAAAGATTTATCAAGATTTGGAAGAGACCATATAGATACAGGATATTACTTAGAAAGATATTTACCTGCTAATAATATAAGATATATAGCAATTCGGAGACAATGTAGATACACTAAAACCAGATGGCTTACAGTTTTTGACGTTTAAATTAAGCTTTAATGATTATTATGCACAAGATATATCTAACAAAATAAAAAGTGTTAAGCAAAGAAAAATAGAAAAAGGTGAATACCAGGCGGGGATACCACCATATGGGTATAAAAAGGATAAGAATATAAAAAATCATTTAATACCAGATGAATATAGTTCACAAATAGTAAAAGAGATATTTGATATGTATGTAAATAAAGGAATGTCTACAATAAAAATAGCAGATGAATTAAATAAAAGAAAAATAGAACCACCAGCAATATATTTGAAAATACCTACATATATGAAAAGAAAAAGTGCAAATCCAGATGGAAAATATGTATGGCTTAGAGCACAGATAGGAAAAATATTAAAAAATGAAGTTTATATAGGAAATGTTGTTGGAAGAAAATTTCAAAAAGTAAGCCATAAAATTGCAAAAGTAAGATGTACAAAGCAATCAGAACATATCGTTTTAAAAAATATGCATGAACCAATTATAGCACTGAATATTTGGGAAAAAGCTCAAGAAAAATTGAATAGATATACTAAAGTAAGGAATAGAAAATATAATCATCCATTAAAAGGATTAGTATATTGTGGAGAATGTGGAAATATTGCAACATTGCGAACAAGAGAAAACATAAAAAAAGATGGAAGTATATGGAGAAAAATGTATTTTATTTGTTCAAAAAGAAATAATTATACAAGATTATGTAGTTGTAAACAAATATCTGCAGAAATAATAGAAAATGCACTTTATAATAAACTAAAAGAAGAAGTAAGCAAGATAAAATTTAGTAAGACAGAACTAAAAAAGATATATAATGATGCTAAGAAAGAAGCTAATAGTCAAAATAATATATTAGAAGTAAAATTAGAAAAAATAAATAATACATTACAAAATGTGGAAAATACAATAGAGGAAATTTATGAGGACAAAGTCAATAAAATAATAAAAATTGATGATTTTAAAATAATATATGAAAAAAAGCAAATTGAAAAAAACAAACTTTTAAAAGAAAAAGTAAAAATTGAAGAAGTATTAAAAATAAATAAGACAAAAGATATTGATTATATAAAAATCTCAAAAAAATTCCTAGATGCAGATATCCCTAGCGATAAGCTAGTTAAAAAAGTAGTAAGAAAAATAGAATTTGATAGTAATAAAAATGTAAAAGTGTCTTTAAATATTACATTTTAAAGACATTTTTCTTCTTTTATTGACAAATTAATTAATATAAATATATAGTATAATTATAATAAAATAAAAGGAGGAAGAATCATGGGCGCAGATATTAAAGAGATTGACTATGATCAAATAATTGTTAAAGCATCTCAAATAGCAAGTGCAGCTAATGACATGCAAAATGCTGTAAAAGCAGCTTTTCAAAAAATTGATACAATGAGGGAGAATTGGTTTGGTAATTCATATGACAACTTTATTAATGTTGTAAATATGTCTATACCAGGATTAAACAAAGTATTTGAAGTTACAGTTAGTGATATACCACACGAAATTGCAGCAAAAGCAAAATCTTATGCAGCTTCAAACCAATCAAGTACTTCAAGTAGTTTAACAGAACAAATTGCTCTTATATTAAATGATGTTTCAAAAACAAATAAAGGAGCTAAATTAAGATTTAGAACTGCTAATGTACAAGCTGATCAAAAATCTATAGAAGCAAAATTTAAAGAAGCTAAACAAGCAGCTGAAAAAGCTTCATCAACAGCTTCATCATTAGAAAGTGTTTGGAGTTCTATTTCAGGAGATAGCAACATAAGAGAATTAAAAGCAGCATTCAAGAGATTAGATAATATTTTAGACTCTTTAGGAAGTGCATTAGATAATCAAATAACAGCTCAAACAAATACAATAGAATTATTAGAAGGTGCTGCAAATACAGTAGAAGCAGCTGGAGATGTAATGTCAGATGCAGTTGATGCAGCTAAAGATTTAGGAACACAAGCAATTAATAAAATTCAAGAAACAGCTTCAGATGTTTGGACAAACCTTACAGGTAAAAACTAAAAATAACTTCTCTTAGTTAAGTCAACAAAATACAGAAGAGAGCCAAGTTAAACCAGAAGTGTAATAAATATTATTGTACTTCGTCTTTTGCGAAAATAGTAATTCCTTATAATGACCAAGTTAGACGAATTACTATTTTTCTTTTATAAAAAAGTAATTGTATAAAAATATATAAATTTGAATAGTCCGATTAATTTTAGGAAAATTTTAACAACAGTAAAGTATAAGGAGAAAAATAAATGTTAGTTACACTTATAGGAAAAAATTCAATAAATAAATTAATTTTACCTCGAGAAGTTACAGGAAATTATTGGTTATATGATAAAAATTATGAACAAAAAAGGCTAATTAATATAGAAAGCGTTGATAACAATTGGCAAATAAAAAGTACTAGTCGCTGTAGAATAATTAATAGTAAAAACATTATAATGAATGATGATTCAATTAGATTTGCTAGAAATGGACAAGAGATATTAGAAAAAATTATTTTAAAGAATTATAGTTTTTATTATGTAACCATAGGAAATAGTCCAGAAGTATATATATTATACTGCTCACCTGTATATGTAGATAATTATACACATCTTCATATAGAAAATACATCAACAATATTTATAGGCAGAGATAGAAAAAATAATCATATATCATATGATATTCCACTAGTATGTAAAACCCAAGCTAAAATATCTCTTATAAATGGGGTATGGTCTATAGAAAATTATGATATAAAGTATAATACTTATGTTAATGATGAGCCTATCTCTATGTCAACAAGAATGCTAGCAAATGGTGATAGAATATCTATATTTGGTCTAACTATTATTTTAATAGATAAAGAATTATTTATTAATAATCCTTTTAATAAGGTAAATTGTAATAGAAATTATTTTTCTGTAAGTAATTATTCTAATAAATTAATAAAAAAGTATGATGAAGATGATTTCAATAATTACATAGATGATAACTATTTTTTGAGAACACCAAGAATATTAGATTTACTTGATGAAACAGAAATCAAAATATCAGCACCACAAATTTCAAAGAAAAATAGAGAATTACCAGCAGCTCTAGTATTAGGTTCTTCTCTTTCTATGGCAATGATGACATTAATAACTCTTGTACAAACTATAGATAATTTAGCATCGGGAAAAGTGGATCTAAAAAGTTCAATGTTTAGTATAGTTATGTCTGCTACAATGCTTTTAACATCAGTATTAATTCCTGTTTTAAATAGAAGATATAGCGTAAAAATAAGAGAATTAAATGAAAAAGATACAATTGAAAATTATAAAAAATATATAGCAAAAAAAATAGAGACAATTGATGAACTATTAAATAGAAATCGTTCTGTATTATATAAAACTTATGTTTCGGCAGAAGAATGTATGGATATTATTTTATATGATCATTCTAGATTATGGGAAAGACAAATATCAGATAAAGACTTTTTAACTGTAAGATTAGGAATTGGTGATGTTCCATCAAGACTAAAAATAAGTTATACACAAGATGATAATGTAGAAGTGACTAATGAAACATATGATTTAATGCTTGAATGTATTGAAAAAGCAAAAATATTAAAAGAAGCACCTGTATTGTTATCTTTAACAAATAAAAATATTTCTGCAATTATTTATCAAGATGAAAAATTAAAATATAGATATATACAAAATTTATTATTACAATTAGTTACTTTTCATAGCTATGATGAATTAAAATTAGTATTTTTCTTGAAAGATAATTCAGAAAAAAGATGGGATTTTGCAAAAATGTTGCCACATGTTTGGAGCAATTCAAAAGATATGCGTTATTTTGCAGATGAACGCAGCAAGATAAGTGTTGTTTCAGAATATTTGAGTGATGAATTAAAGAAGAGAACAAAACAATATGAAAGCAATTTTGATTACAGGGAAAATCTACCATATTATTTAATTATTATAGATGATTATAAAAATGTGGAAGATTTAGAAGTTATCAATGAAATTTTGAAAAAAGAAAAAAATATGGGATTTAGTATATTATTTTTAACAGACAGTATACTAAAATTACCAAATGAGTGTCAAACCTTTATAGAAATAGAAGAAAATAAAGGTGTATTACGTGCAAGCCAAAATTTTGATGAAAGCAAGCTAGAATTTAGAGTAAATACATCAGCAATATTTTCTTTTGAACAAGTTAGTCAAATACTATTTAATATATTAATAAAGTATAATGAAGAAAAAGAAATGTTGTTACCAAGTAGTTATACATTTCTAGAAATGTATAATGTTGGGCGCATAGAACAATTAAATATATTAGATAGATGGAGAGAAAGTGATTCAACTACTTCGTTAAGTGCACCAATTGGAATTGATGGATATGGAAAACATATAGCTCTAGATATTCACGAAAAATTTCATGGACCACATGGTTTAATTGCGGGAAGTACTGGTTCAGGAAAAAGTGAATTTATTATAACGTACATTTTATCTTTAGCAATAAATTATCACCCTGATGATGTTACATTTGTTTTAATAGATTATAAAGGAGGAGGTTTAGCTGGGGCTTTCAAAAGACCTGATGTTCAACTACCACACTTAGTTGGTACTATTACGAATATAGATAAAGGAAGTTTACAAAGATCTTTGGAATCAATTCAAAGTGAATTAAAAAGAAGACAAGTTGAATTTAGTGAAGCTAGAATTATAACAGGTGAAAGTACTGTTGATATATATAAATATCAAAAATATTATCATAGTGGGGTGTTAAAAAAGCCAATTTCTCATTTATTTATTATTAGTGATGAATTTGCTGAGTTAAAACAACAAGAACCAGAGTTTATGGATGAACTTATAAGTGTTGCCAGAATTGGACGTAGTTTAGGTGTTCACTTAATTCTAGCTACACAAAAACCAGGAGGAGTTGTAAATGACCAAATTCGTAGTAATGCTAAATTTGGTGTTTGTTTAAAAGTTCAATCACCTTCTGATAGTAAAGATATAATAGATATACCAGATGCAGCCAAATTAAGTGGTGCAGGTCAATTTTATTTTAAAGTAGGAAATGATGATTATTTGGCATTAGGTCAATCTGCTTGGGCAGGAGCTTTGTATTATCCATCTGATGAAGTAAAAAAAGAGTATGATAATTCTATCGAATTTATTTCTAGTACAGGAAGAATTCTAAAAAAAGTAGATGACGTAAAAAAGAATTCAACAGAGAGTAAAGGGGAACAACTAACAAATATAGTAAAATATATAAGTGATTTAGCTAAAAAAGAAAATATTTATGAAGCACCTTTGTGGCTAAATCCTATTCCAGAAACAATATATTTAGATGCTATAAGAGATAAATATAAAGTTGAAGTAGAACCTGATGTAATTAATCCTGTAATCGGAGAATACGATGATCCTTCAAGACAATTACAAAATGTTATGACATTGAATCTTTCTTTTGGAGGAAATACAATTATTTATGGAAATGCAGCAAGTGGTAAAGAAACATTAATTAGTACACTAATTTATGATATTATTGCTAATTATTCTTCTGAAATAGCACAATTATATATTTTAGATTTTGGAAGTGAGACACTTAAAGCCTTCAGAAAATCAAAAAATGTTGGAGATGTTATGTTTGCAAATGATAATGAAAAAATAGCAAGATTTTTCATTATGCTACAAAACGAATTAAAAGAGAGAAAAGAAAAATTATCAGATTATAATGGTGATTTTAAACTATATACTAAAGCTACAAATGAAATTATTCCAACATTTATAATAATACTAAATAATTATGAGTCATTCGTAGAAAATTACCCAAATGGATATGATGAGATTTTAGAAATACTATTAAGGGAAGGCTTAAAGTATAGAATTGTTTTTGTTTTTACAGCAAGTACTACAACAGGAGTAAGATATAGAATGTTGCAAAACTTTAAACAAAAAATAGCATTGCAAATGAACAAAGATGATGACTATATGAGTATTTTCGACAGACTTGGAAAGAAAAGACCTTCTAGATTGTTTGGTAGAGGTTTAGTAAATCCAGAAGAGAAAAAATATTTTGAATTCCAAACTGCTAAAATATGCGAAGCAGAAGCATGGAATGAAACTGTTAGACAGACCATAGAAGAAAGAAATGTAGAAGAAACTGTTGAAGCAAAAGAAATTGCAGTAGTACCAAATTTTGTTACAATAAAGCACTTAGAGTCTGCAATGTCTGATCTAGAATCAGTTCCAGTAGGAATCTCTCATAGAACTATAAAACCTTATGGAATTGATTTAAAGAAAGATCTAGTATATTCTATAATTGCTAATGCTATAGAAGAATTTAGTTCATTCTTTATTAATTTATTAGAGATAATAAAATTAATACCGAATATTGAATTTGTAGTTTTGGACGCAGAAAATATTTTACAAGGCAAGCAAGAAGCAATTAGAGATAAATATATAGAGGAGTTTAAAAAATTAAACAATGCAGATAAAATAAAGGAGACTTTATTTATTATAATTGGATTAGATAAATTTATAACTGAATTAGGCAGTGAAGATTTATTTTTCGAAAGTTTAAAAAATGCACAATCACTAAAAAAATGTCATTATATTATTATTGAATCAACAGTAAAAGTAAATAATTATACATATTCAGATTGGTATAAAAAATATGTGTCAGGGGATACAGGACTTTGGTTAGGAAATGGTGCTGGAGAACAATATTTATTAAAACCAGTTTCATCAACTTTTAAATTTATGAATACATGCGGTCAAAGCTATGGATATTCTTTTGTAAAAGGAAAACCGGTTTTAGTAAAATTATTAGGAATGAAGGAAAACGGTGAGGAAAATGAATAAAGTACTTGTTAAATTATATGTTCCAACAGTTGAGAAAGAATATGATATATGGATACCATTAAATAGAAGAATATATACAGTAATAAAATTAATTGTAAAAGCAATAAATGAATTTACTAATGGGGAATACAATCCGTCAAAATTACCAGTATTATATGATAGAAAAACAGCAAAACCATATGATATAAATTTAACTATTGGAGAATCTACAATTAGAAATGGATCAGAGATTATATTAATATAATTACATAAAAGTATAATAGAAAAATAATCAAGTATTTAATATTACTTGATTATTTTTTGGTTTTTTTAAGTAATAAAAGTTAATACTTCTTAATATGTTTAATAAAAAGACATTAAGAAAGTAGGAAATCATACAGTGAATCATAAAAGCCTTCCAGACATTTCTGATGAAGAAATAAAAGAAGAGGTTATGAAATTACATCAATCAATATATGAAAAAACAGGATATGAAATGAAATATATAAGACCACCTAAAGGAGAATATAGTGAAAGAACTTTAGCAGTAACAAAAGAACTTGGGTATACAAATGTAATGTGGACATTTGGATATTTAGATTATGATGAAAATAACCAAAAGGGAACAGAATATGCTAAAAAGATTATATTAGATAATTTACATAATGGAGAGATAATGTTATTACATGGAAATTCAAAAGATAATGCAAACGTGCTAGATAGTGTTATAAAGGAAGCAAAGGCGGAAGGATACGAATTTAAATCACTTGATGAATTTGAAAGATAGGAGTGATAAAAATAAAAAAGACAAGAAATAAATTAGAAAGATTATTGGAGATACCAGTAGAAGTAACTACAAATATACCTAAAATAACATTAATTGGATTCGAACAATTAATGATTGAAAATTATATGGGGGTTATAGAATATGAAGAATATTTGGTAAAAATTAATACTTCTATTGGAATAATAATAATAGAAGGGAATAAAATGAATTTAAACCAAATAAATGAAAATGATGTGCTTATAAGTGGAGAAATTTCTAAAATATATCTTGAAAGTACAGAGGAGGAATAAATACTGTGATTATAAAAAGATTGGAAGGCTATTTTACTGGTTTTGTAAATATACATGTAGAGGGCTATTTTATAGAAAGATTTATAAATATGTGTAGAATACAGAAAATATATTTATGGGATATAGAAAAAAAGAATGACATATATTTAACTGCTAATATAGGGATAAGAGATTTTAAAAAGTTAAAAAAAATAGCTAAAAAAACAAAGTGCAAAGTGGGCATTGACCGAAAAAAAGGAGTCCCCTTTTTTTTACATAGATATAAGAAAAGAAAGATTTTTCTTATAATGATGTCTCTTATTATTCTTTCTCTATTAATATTATCAAGATTTGTTTGGAATATAGAAATAAAAATAACAGGAGATGCATTAAAAGAAGAAGAAATATTAAAATCTTTAAATGAAAATGGTTTATTTATAGGAGAAAATAAAAGTAATATAGATGTAAAAGAAATAATTAATAATATAAGATTAGCAAGAAATGATATTGCATGGATGGGAATAGAACTAAAAGGCACTAATGCAATAGTAGAAGTAGTGGAAGCAGAAGAAAAACCAGAGATTGTAAATCAAGATGAATATTGTAATATTGTATCAGATAAAGAAGGAAAAATAATGAAAATAAATGCTAATACAGGAACAGCAATGGTAAAACCGGGAGATGTTGTAAAAGAAGGAACTTTATTAATTGCAGGTTGGATGGAAGGAAAATATACAGGTACGCGTTTTGTTAGAGCAACAGGAGAAATCGAAGCAAGCGTATGGTATACAGAAAAAGCAACGGTAAATTTTAAAGAAACTAAAGTGGAAAAAACAGGAAAAATGGAGAAAAAATATGCAATAAATATAAATAATTTTAGAATAAATTTATATAAAAGGCTTTCAAATTTTGAAAAATATGATACAATATATGCAACTAAAAAATTAAAATTATTTTCAAATTTCTATATACCCGTAGAGTTAATTGAATGTAATAATTCTGAAATAAAAGAATATGAAATTAACTATACAGAGGAAGAGGCAAAGGAAGAAGCAAAAAGAAGAGCCGAGGAAAAATTAAATCAAAAAATAACAAATAAGGATAACATAAATAATGTTACAGTTAATTATACAATAAAAGATGAGGCAGTAGAGGCAGAAGTAACATATGAAGTCTTTGAAAATATAGGAACTAATGAAAAAATAGTATTTTGAAAGGATGATAAGCATGGAGCAAAGAAGTCTTAGAGTTGTTAGCACAAACAAAAATTTTTTCACAAAATTAACAAATACTATAAGTAGATTATTAATACCAACCAAATTAGGTATTAATGGATTAATGATTTCTATAAAAAGAAGCAGTTTAGTAAAATCATTTGAAGCATATAAAAATGAAACTAAAGATGAAGCAAAAAAAGAAAATCTATCTAAAAAATATGAAGATGCATATACTTTATATTTAGAAGCGATAGATAAATATATTATGGACTCAATTTACAAAAAAGTAAAAAATGGTACAGCTACAGAATTTGAGAAAGATGCACTTTCAAATTATTATGAGGTAATACACTTAAAACAAACAGAATATTTAGAATATAAATATAAAAAACAACAATATTTATTACAATTAGATTATCAAACATTAAAATCAGAAGAAAATAAGATACTTCCTAGATATGAAAGATTTTATAGTGAAAAAATAGAACAATTATATAAGGGAGTGTTAAAACATTATTCTATTCAACTTGCAGATAATTTAACATATCAAGATAAAAATATTATATATGATAAAATATTTGATCTATTAGAAGATTATATAACAGAAGTACTACCATTAAAACTTAAATTAGATGATAGTAATATGTATAAAAATATAATCTCACAATATGAAAAATTTGATAGATTTACAGTTGGTAAATTAGATGTTAAAGATACTATAGAAAAGAGAATGATTTTACTAGGAATAAGTAGACAATTATTTACACATAGTTTACCATTAGTTGTTGCAGAACAATGCTATGTAAAAATATTAAAAGATTTAAGACAAATTATTGTAACCACAACAATAGCAAGCAAAAAAGAAGCAGCGTATAAACTATTAATAGAATTAATAGAAGATTATAATATAAGACTGCTTTCTACTAAAATATATTGGGACAAACCATCAGATAGAGAAGAATACAAATTATTCTGGAATGAATATAAAAAATTACAAAAATGTAAAGAGGAAAATATAGAGAAATATGAAAAACAAAAAGAAATATTATTTATAAAAGCAGATCTTAAAAAATTACAAGCAGCAAAAAGAGATTATGCAAAAATAATAAATTTTTATAAGAGTAAATTAGTAGAATTAGGTGTAATGAAAGAATTAAGAAATAAATGTAGAACTTCAAAAAAAATATATTCAAGAATCAAAAGACAAGAAAAAAAAGAGATTGGGTAGATAAACAGAAAGGAATAAAAAAATGAAGTATGCAGATATAGAATATTTGAATGTGGAACCTAATAATATGTATTCAAATTTAACTGAAAAAGTTATAGATAAATGTTTTGAAACAGAAAATTTATTAGACAAAAATATAACTATAAGTATTATTTACACAACACCAATCGATATACAAGCATATAATAAAGAATATAGGAATATAGATAGAGCAACAGATGTTTTATCTTTTCCTATGTTCGAAAAAGAAGAAGTAGAAAAATTACAGGAAGAAAAAAGTATTGTACCAGAAGTATTAGGAGATATCATTATTAATTTAAGTCAAGTAAAAATGCAGGCTGATGAATATGGGCATAGTTTTGAAAGAGAATTAGCCTATATGCTAGTACATGGCTTTTATCATTTAATGGGATATGACCATATACAAGAAGATGATAAAAAAGTAATGAGGGAAAAAGAAGAAAAAGTATTAAAGGATTTAAATATTAATAGGGAGTAATTATGGACAAAAAGAAAGATAGCAGATTATATAATAAAAATTTTATAGAAGCATGGAAAAATGCTTTTTCTGGTATAGCACATGGGTTTAAAACTCAAAGAAATTTAAAAATTCAGTTAGTTGCAGGAATTATTGTAATAATACTAGGAATCATATTAAAAATAAGTAATGCAGAATGGGCAATATTAATGCTTTCTGTATTTTTAGTTCTAGGAACAGAAATGATGAATACTGCAGTAGAAGCAGTAGTTGATTTATGTACAGAAGAATATCATGAGAAAGCGAAAATAGCAAAAGATGTAGCAGCAGGGGCTGTTGTTTTAACAGCTTTAAATGCTGTAATAGTTTCTTATTTTTTATTTGCTGATAAAATTATACAATTATTTAAATAATAGATAAGAGAGGAATAAAATGAGCAGTAAAGGAAAAAGATCCAAAACAAAAAACAAAAGTAAAAAGTTACCAATAATATTTGTAATAATAATTTTAATATTAGCAATAGCAGCAGGATTATATTATTATTTTTTTGTATACAATCAAGATAGAGAAAATCCAACTGTAGACTTAGGTGTGGGTGAAGGGTTAAAAGAAGAAGAGCCAGAGCAACCAAAAAGTATATTTGATGGGAATGACAGGCCTATAGCAGTTATGATAGATAATCACAAAGGTGCATGGCCACAAGTTGGATTAAATAGTGCATATAGTGTTTATGAAATAATAGTAGAAGGTGGAGAAACCAGATTAATGGCTCTTTTTAAAGGAGTAGACTTAGAAAAAATAGGACCTGTACGTAGTGCTAGACATTATTTCTTAGATTATGCTTTAGAAAATGATGCAATTTATGTTCATTATGGTTGGAGTCCAAAAGCGCAATCAGATATTTCTTCACTAAATGTAGATAATATTAATGGTATAACCGAAAGTTCAGATGATTTTTGGAGAATAAAACAGAAGTCTTCACCACACAATGTGTTAACTAGTATAAAAGATATTTTGGAAATAGCTAAAGACAAAAAATATAATACGACATCAAGTAAAGCAAGTGTGTTAAGTTATACATTTGACGAAGTTAATTTAGAAGAAGGAATAGATGCAAATACAGTAACAATACCATATTCAGATTTGCATACAACAAGTTATAAATATGATCCAGAAACCAAAAGATATACAAGATATGCAAGAGGCGAAAAACAAACTGATATGGAAACTGGAGAAGCAATAACAACTAAAAATATAATAGTTACATTTGCTAAAAACACACCATTAAAAGATAACGAAAATAAAGATAGACAGGATTTAGCTGATGTGGGAACAAATGATGGATATTATATAACAAAAGGTAAAGCGATAAAAATAAAATGTGTAAAAAGTAGTAGAAGTTCTCAAACTATATATAGAGACTTGCAAGGAAACGAGATACAAGTAAACGATGGAAATACATTTTTTAATATATGTCCAATAGATAGTAATGTGACGTTTGAATAATAAGCTGAGTTATGTGCATAAAGTGAATTTGAAAATTAATTACTTATAAAGACTAGTTTTATAGCTAGTCTTTTATTAATTATAAAAGTATGATAAAATATTTTCGAAATAAATTTGATAAGTACTAAGTTTCTACAAAAAAATAATTTAAGATATGTTAATATAAATAAATAGAAAGGAATGAGTAAATGGCTGAATTTAGATCAGGATTTGTTGCAATAATAGGAAGAACTAATGTTGGAAAGTCAACACTTATAAATAAATTAGTAGGAGAAAAAGTTGCAATAACAGTAAATAAATCACAAACAACAAGAACTGCAATAAGAGCAATTGTAAATAGAGAGCATTCGCAAATAATTTTTATAGATACTCCTGGAGTTCATAAACCTAAAACAAAATTAGGTGAAACAATGCTAGAAACAGCATATGAAATTGCAGAAGATGTAGATATTATTTTATTTATAGTAGATTGTTCAAAAAAAGAAATAACAAAGGGAGATAGAATAATATTAGATAAAATAAAACAAATAAATAGAAAAACTATATTAATTTTGAATAAAATAGACTTGATTAAAAAAGAAGAAATATTAAAAGTTATAGACATGTATAAAAATGAATATGATTTTGAAGAAATAATACCAATATCAGCTCTTAATAACAAAGGAGTAAATACAATATTAGATGCTATAGAGAAAAATTTAAAACCAGGACCTGCATATTATGACATAGATGAATATACAGATCAAACATCAAGACAATTAGTAGAAGAAGTTATTAGAGAAAAAGCATTAAAATTTTTAAGTGAAGAAGTACCACATGGTATATATGTGGAAGTAGAAAAAATGAAGTTAAGAAATACTACAAAAGGTGAAGAAATTTATGATGTTGATGCTACAATATATTGCTTAAGAAATTCGCATAAAGGAATTATCATAGGTAAAAATGGTGCAATGTTAAAAAGAATAGTAACAAGTGCAAGAATGGAATTAGAAAAAATGTTGCAAACAAAATTAAATTTAAAAGTATGGGTAAAAGTAAAAGAAGACTGGCAGGATAAAGATAGTATAGTGAAAAAATTTAAATTCAACTAATTGAATAAAAACGAATAAAATACAAAAGATAATATCATAAAGGAGATGATTTCATGTTTAAACAAATAGCTTGGAACACCTTTAAAAAAACAGGAAATATAAATACATTTATGGAATTTAAACAATTAAAAGATTTAGAGAAAAAAATAGAGGAAGAAAAAAATGGGAACAATAAAGACAAAAGGAATTATATTAGTTGAACGTAATATGGGTGATTTCGATAAAATGCTAACAATGTTAACACCAGGGTTAGGAAAGATTTCTTGTGCTGCCAGAGGAGCGAAAAGATTTAGAAGTTCGCTCCTTGTAGGTAGCCAATTTTTGTGTTTTGGAGATTATATATTATATAAAACTAATTCGACATATTATATAAATTCATGTGAACCAATAGAGATTTTTTATAATATAAGAAAAGATTTGAAAAAATTAGAATATGCATCTTTTATAACCAAAATAATAATTGATGTTACAAATGAAAATGAAAATTCATATAGGATATTACAATTATACTTAAATACACTATATATGATATCTGAAACAGACAAAGATCTAGAATTTATTTTAGCGATATTTAAAATAAAATTAGTAAGTATACTTGGTTTTGCACCAAATGTTAGAACTTGTGGAAATTGTAATAAAACAGAAAATTTAGAATTCTTTAGTTTAAAGGCAAATGGCTTTAAGTGTAATATTTGTGGAAAACAAGATACAAGTTGCATTCATATGGAAAAATCAACAATGCAAGCTATAAAATATATTGTAATGTCACCTCATAAAAAAGTATTTTCATTTAATATAGGAGAAGATGCAGTAAAAGAATTGGAAATAATAGCTAAATTATATCTAAATGATAAACTAGAAAAAGATTATAAAATGGAGAATATTTTTTAATAGTGTATAAAAAAACAAAATAAACTTGAAAAAAAGCATTTAACCATATATAATAAATTTACAACAAAAGAAAGCAAAATAATTGAGAGGAGAGATTTTTATGAATATAAAAGTTGTTGGAAAGGATTTAGAAGTAACAGATGCAATAAGAGATTATGCAGAAAAGAAAATGGAAAAATTAACAAAATACTTAGAGGATTTTGACGGAACAGTTACAATAAAAGTTGAAGGAAATGAACAAATAGCAGAAACAAGAGTTACTTACCAAGGTATTACATACAAAGCAGTAACTGCACATAAAGACTTATATGCTTCTATAGATAAAAATATAGATATACTAGAAGGACAAATAAGGAAAACAAAAACAAAAAGAGAAAGATTAAATAAAGAAGCAACAATCAGAGCATCTCAAGAAGAAGAACAAACAGAGCCAGAAAATGAGATAATTAAAGAATTATATTATGAAATAAAACCAATGACACCAGAAGATGCTAAATTAAAATTACAAGAAAATAAAGGAAATACATTCTTAACATTTGTTAATTTAGAAAATGGTAAAGTAAATGTAATATATAAATTAAAAGATAATAAAAATTATGGTTTAATAGAACCAGAAGCATAAGTAAAAGGGGTTTTGGGGGCGTTCCTCAAAATCCCTTTTGGTATATATAATAAAAAGATAACGGATTCCAGATTTTCTAGCATAAAGATATGCTTAAAAATTCTTGAATCCGTTATAAAAATTTTAAAATGGAAACTATCTATTTAACATTTCGTTTTCATATTTTTGAACCATTTTCTTAACCATGTTTCCACCTATTCTACCAGCATCTCTTGAAGAGATATCTCCATTATAACCTTCTTTTAAGTTAACACCAACTTCAGAAGCTACTTCATATTTGAATTTATCTAAAGCGTTCATTGCTTCAGGAACTAATTTTTTGTTTGAATTTGAATATGCCATTATAAATTTCACCTCCTAGGATTGTAAAAAAATTTGTTGAAAAGAACTTTGCCTTTTCAATATATATGATGTGTAAATCATAAAAAAATATTCTGGAAAAAAATTGAAAAATAAAAAAGATATATATTGTAAAAAAAATGATAATAATATATAGTATTGTAATGATAAGTAGAAAGGAATAAAAATATGTATAAATTAATAACAATTGATTTAGATGGAACTTTATTGAATAGATACGGAGAAGTTACTGAATACACTAAAAATGTAATAAAAAAGGTTACAGAAAAAGGCATTTTGGTAGTATTAGCATCTGGAAGAATTTCAGAATCTGTTCTTACAATAGCAAAAGAAATAGGTGCAAATAAATATTATATTTCTGGAAATGGTT
Organism: uncultured Clostridia bacterium; assembly: GCA_944391965.1. Lineage (GTDB taxonomy): Bacteria > Bacillota > Clostridia > TANB77 > CAG-508 > Merdicola. Next base: position 10,000 of record CALXVH010000007.1, on the reverse strand, counting down.
CTGTATTATATGATATGCAAAAAGATGAAATTTTATATGAGAATTATTTAAATAAAGAAAAAGTTTTAGAAATAGTGGATTTATGCGAAAAAAATAGTATTTATTATAATATTTATACCGAAAATTCTGTTATTGCAAAATCATTAAATTATAATGTTGCTTTTTATAATTATGAAAATACTAAAAAAAGTAGTGATAAAAAAACAGAAATAAATATAGTTGAAGATGTTTATGATTATATAAAAAACTTAAACACAGATAAGTTTTTGAAAATGACTATATGTGATGAAAGTAAGATAGTATTTTCTAGTATATTACGAAAATTAAAAAATATTTCAAATATAGATGTGTTAGAAGTTTCTCATATGTCACAGAAAAAGATAAAAGCTGGAACAAAGGAAATATCTGTAGGGTATTATTATACAGAAGTAAGCAGTAAAAATGTGGATAAATGGTATGCGATTGAAGAAATTATGAAACGTGAAAATATAAAACAGGAGGAAGTTGTTTCTCTTGGTGATAATAATAACGATATACTTATGATAAAAAATGCAGGTATGGGAATTGCTATGGGACATAGCAATGATCAAGTTAAACAAGTAGCGGATTTTATAACTACAACAAATGATGAAGATGGAGTAGCGAAAGCATTGGAAAATCTTGTGATATAATATTACCGATTTGTTACAAAAATATTATATTTAGATTACGAAATCATGCTATATATTGTTTTAAAAGGTAGAGTGTTGTAAAATAAAATCAGATTATATTGAATTTTAAATATTTAAGGAGGAATAATAAATGGCTTCAAATCCAATGCAAAGACAAAAAAGAGTATCATTTTTATTAGGAATGTTAGTAATGTTAATAATAGCAGCAATAGTAATTGCGTTATTATTTATGCAATTAATTAATTTAAAAAGGGCACAAGATGAGCTAGAAGCAGCCAAAAGAGTTGTATATGTAGTGTCTGAGGATATATCTTCAGGTTCAGGAGTACAAATTTCAGCAATAGAAGGAGATACATCAAGAGTCCCTAATATACAACAAGAAGAAGCAGATGGTGCTGTAGTACCAGAAAATGTAGCAACTTCATCTGATTTCTATTCTGATGAAGGTTTAACTCAACCAAGATCAGATATAGTTGCAAAAATAGATTTAAAAGCAGGAACAATTTTAACTAAAGATATGTTAACAACAAGTTCAGAACAAGTTACAAATGACTTGAGAAGACAAGAATATAATATGTTATCATTACCTACAGATTTAGTAGATGGTGATTTTGTAGATGTTCGTATACGTTTTGGAAATGGACAAGATTACATAGTTGTAGCTAAGAAACAAGTAACAATTCCAGAGATTGCGGGAGCACCAGCAGAGGGTGTAATTACTATAAATTTATCAGAAGATGAAACAATTGCAATGTCAAGTGCAATTATAGAAACATATCAATTATCAACAGCAGAAATGTATGTAACAAGATATACAGATCCAGGAATGCAAGTTGCAGCAACACCTACATATCCACCAAATGCAGAAGCACTTAACTTAATGGATTCAAATCCAAATATAGTAGAAGAAGCAAAAGCAGCTATAGCAAACAGATATAATCGTACTTTAAGAGAAAACTTTATTAATGGACAAATAAATAGTGTTGATGCAGAAGATAGACAATCTAATTTAGAAACTTCTGTAGAAGAACATATTACACAACAAAAAGAATTAAGACAACAATATTTACAATCACTTGAGGATGCAGCTGCAGCAAGTGCAGCAGCAAGCACAGGAAACACAACAACTACAACAGGTACAAGTACAGCTAATTAATTAGAATTAGGAGGAAATATGAAAGAAGTAGGATTTATAGGAGCTTTCGATAAAACAGATTTAATTATTTATATTGCTAAGATTCTAACTGTATTAGGCAAAAAAGTATTAATTGCTGATACAACAATTACACAAAAAGCAAAATACGTTGTACCAGCATTAAATCCTACTTTGTCTTATATAACAGAATTTGAAGAAATAGATATTGCAGTTGGATTTAAAAATATAGAAGGAATAGCAGAATATACAAATAGAACTGTAGATACATTAGAATATGACTATGTTTTAGTAGACATAGATAATGCAGAAAGTGCAATGAATTATAAAATAGATAAAGCGGTACAAAACTTTTTTGTAACATCTTTTGATACATATGATATAAGAAGAGGGTTAGAAATTTTAAATGAATTTCCAACTCCAATAAAAATGACAAAAGTATTATTTTCAAAAGAGGTTACTAAAGAAGATGATGATTATTTAAATTATTTATCATTAGGCTCAAAAGTTATGTGGGAAGATGACAGAATATATTTTCCTTTAGAAATGGGAGACAAAACTGCAATTATAAATAACCAAAAAGTGGCAAAGGTTAGATTTGAAAACTTAACTAGTATGTACAAAGATGGAATGGAGTTTATAGTTGCTAAAATAGATCCTAAACTTCAAGGACCTATGGTAAGGAAAATAATGAAAGAAATTTAATCTTAAAAGGAGAGTAAAATGGCTATAGTATCTTTTTGGACAGAAGATGATAAAGAAACAGGACAAACATCAACAGCGATTGCTGTGGCTACTCAAATGGCAATACAACATAATAAAAAGGTATTGCTAATTTCCACATATGAAAATAATAAAGAGATAGAAGCTGCATATTTAAAGCCACAAGCACAAAAAACCAATTTATTATCTTTACTAAATTTAACTAAAAAATCAGTAGGAATTGAATCTGGAGTTACAGGCTTAATGAAAATAGAAGGAAGCAATAAATTGTCTCCAGAATTAATAAAAGATTATACAGGGATAATTTTTAAAGATAGATTAGAAGTATTATCAGGGTATGATGGCGTAGAAACACCTACAATAGATGCGTTTTATGTATCTTTAATAAAAAAGGCAAGCATGATATATGATATCGTACTTGTGGATTTAAAAAAAGGAATAAATGAATTATCACAAGACGTTTTAACAATTTCAGATGTAATTGTTTATGGTATGACACAAAAACGTCATTCTATAGAGAATTATGCTAAATCTAGAAAAAATGGCTATACTTCAAAAATGAATAATATTGTTGGATATATTGGAAGATATGATAAATTTTCTAAATATACACAAAAAAATATTTTAAGAACAATAAAAACTAAGGATTCATTATTTCCAATAGTTTACAATACATTGTTTTCTGATGCGTGTGATGAAGGATTAGTCGTAGATTATTTCCTAAAAATGCAGACAATATCAGATAAAGATAGAAATGCAAAGTTTTTAATTGATGTAAAAGAGTTAATACAAGGAATTTTATATAAAATAGATGAAATGCAAATGATGAGATAAGTTTAGGAAGGAGTTTCAAAAATGATTCTTAATATTGTATTAATACTAGCTGTTGCCTTAGTATTTGTGTATTTAGTATATAGAAATATACAGAAGAAAAAGAATGCAGAAGTAGAAAAAATAGTAGATGTTGATGATCAAACATATACTTTACAAAAGATGACTGAATATATCAAGAAAAGACTTGATGAGATTACAAAAATAAATTTATATGATTTAGGGCTAACAGAAGAAGAATTAAAAAGAAGAAAAAACAAAAAATACGAATTGAAAAAAGCTTTAAAAGGCTGTACATATGGAGATGTTAATGATAAGAAATATGTAAAAGAATTAATTTATGACATACTTTCAAAAGAGTATGGGGTAGATGAAACAAATATATCAAAGTCAATTCCTTTTGATATTCCTTCATTACTTACACCACAAGATAAATTTGATATTATAATATTTATGTATAAAAAAGAGTTCGGATATGAAGCATTAACAGAGCTAATAAAGAAATATGAATTAGATACTTTAAAATATGTGGCAGGAGACGCTAAGCCTTGTTATGTAATAACAGAAGAAGAAATAAATGATATATATGAAAAAGAAGGTTTTGTACTTACATTTTCAGATAAATTGAATATAGTTGTACAAAGAATATATCAACATTATAAAGGATACAGCTCTATAGATGAAGTAAGAGATATGAATATAGATGGTGTATCTGGTGGTGTATCTGGACTTCCAGAAAGCTTTTTAAGTCAAGTTGCACAAACAGATGGTGACTACTTAAATGAAGTTATGGAACATAAAGTACCACGTGCTTGTGATAGTATTTGGATATTCTTCCAAGGTAAATCTATACGTTTAGCATTTTTATCTTTTGGTTCAGAAGCTGAACTAAAAAGAGTTTGTCAAAATATTTATAAATACAATAATCCAGGACAATTGTCAGATACAAATGGTTATAAGATTAATGAAATGAAAGATGGTTCTCGTGTTGTTGTTGTTAGACCAAGTTTCTCAGAAACATGGGCATTCTTCGTAAGAAAATTCGACGTAAAACGTGCAACTCTAGAACAATTAATTACAATACCAGGAAAAGAAGATGCAATAGCATTATTAAAATATTTAGTAAAAGGTGCTCGTATAGTTTCACTTACTGGTGAGCAAGGTTGTGGTAAAACAACAATGCTTATGGGTATGATAGAAAATATTTATGAAACAATGAACATAAGGGTTCAGGAAACTGCATTCGAGCTTCACTTAAGAAAAATTTATCCTACAAGAAATATTTTAACATTTAGAGAAACAGAAACAATTTCTGGACAAGAGGGATTGGACGTTCAGAAAAAGACTGATGGTTCTGTTAATATCATCGGTGAGGTTGCAACTGACCCTGTTGCTTCTTGGATGATTCAAGCAGCCCAAGTTGCTTCTAAATTTACATTGTTTACACACCATGCTAAAACATTCCCAGATTTAGTTACAGCATTAAGAAACTCAATGCTTAGAACAGGTGTGTTCACAAACGAAAAAACAGCAGAAGAACAAGTTGTACAAGTTTTAAATTTTGATATTCACTTAGTAAAAGACTTTAGAGGTAGAAGATATATAGAAAGAGTTACAGAATGTATACCAGTAGAAGAAAAGAATGAATATACATTCGACTTTAGAAATGAAAAAACATTAGAAGGAAAATTTGAAAAATTCTTTGATAATGCAACACATTATTTTACAAAGATTACAAATAAACAATTATATACATATAGAAACATTATGGAATATCATGATGGAGAATATGTAATAACAAATAAAATTACAGACCATAACATCCAAGAAATGAGACTAAATATGGATGATAAAGACTTAGCAGAATTTGATAAATTTATAGAAGATCATTGGGGCACTTCAAAAGTAACTTCAAAAAATGCAGAAGAAGCTAAAACTGTTAGAAGAGCAGGAAGACCAAGAAAGACAAAAGAATAATAAGAAAGGGGTGTACAAACCTTAAATGTCAAATCAAGTATTATTATATTTGCTTATAGGAATAGGTGTTGTTTTTCTAATAATTGTTATCGCTTATTTGCAAATTAGGAAAAAAATGCAAAGTTCCCAATACAAACAATTACAGCAATTAAGAAGAGGAACACAGAAGTCAACATTTTCTGCAGATATTATATTTCAAAGACTATATTTAAAATATAGAAAAATTCCACTTATAAAACGTTATTTGTTAAAATTACGTAGAAGATTGGAAATATTAAATATAGATGATGAATATTTGACAAGAAAACAAGCTTCACAAATATTAACAAAAGGTTTAGTAATTGTTATACCTCTTACTATTGTTATTATATGGCTTACTTATACTAATTTTTTGTTACTAGGAATTTTAATAATTTTTGAAATCTTCATAATGGATAGTATGATAGATGGAATGGTAGATAAAATTGATAATAATTTGTTAAAACAACAAATTAACTTCTTTGGAGAAATAAGACATGCATACCATGAATTTAATATGGTAGAGGAAGCAATATATCAAACTGCACAAGATAACGAATTAGAAGTTTCAAGACAAGCTGAAAAAATTTATGAAATATTAATTTCTGATGATCCAGAAATGGAATTGGAAAAATATTATGATGTGGCACCAAATAGTTATTTAAAAGAATTTGCAGGAATTTCTTACTTAACAAAAGAATATGGTGACAGAAAGAAAGATGGAGCTTCTTTATACTTAAAGAATTTAAATAATATAACACAGGAAATGCAATTAGAAATTTTAAAAAGAGATAAATTAGATTATGTTTTCCAAAGTTTATCTGTAATTTCTATTGTACCAATGCTATTCTTAGAAATGATAAAGAATTGGTCTGTAAGCCAATTCTCATTTACGAAAAGTTTCTATATGGGAAAACAAGGTATGATTGTACAAATATTAGTAATTGTTTTAACATTTATTTGTTATACACTTACTAGAAAATTAAAAGATAATGGTTCAGTTAATACAAAAACACAAAATACAGAAAATCCATGGCAAGAAAAATTATATAGGAAAAAACCAATTAAAAAATTTGTTGATTTATTTATTCCAAAAGAGGGAACAACAGACTATAGAAAACAAAAAGAATTATTAAAAGATGCGGCATCACCACTTAAACTCTCTTGGGTATATGTAAATAGAATAGTTCTGTTTATCGTTGTATTTATAGCATCAATAATAATAATGATATATTTACATAAATTGCAAGTTAATTATATATATACCGAGCCGACTACTGATTATGATTTAATGGGCTCAATGGGAGAGGCAGATGAACAAGAAGCTATTGAAACAACTAGAATAGATAATATTTTCTTAGACATGTTTAGAGGAAATTTAAAAGCTACACAAGATGATATATTAAGAGCAATGCAGAGATCAGAATATTATGAAGGGGCTACAGAAGATACATTAGCAACCGATTCAGAAAGAATATATGAAAAGCTGCAGACAATTAATGGAGAATATTTAAAATGGTTTGAAATATTAATTGGATTGGTATTTGGATTAATTGGATATGCTTTCCCAATATTATTGTTAATATTCCAAAAGAAGATGAGACAAATGGAAATGGAAAACGAAGTAATGCAGTTCCAAACAATTATATTAATGCTTATGAGAATTGAGAGAGTAAATGTTGAAATGATTCTAGAATGGCTAGAAAGATATGCAAATATATTTAAAGAGCCAATTAGTAAATGTGTTAACAATTATGAAGCTGGAGCATGGGAAGCACTAGAACAATTAAAAGAAGATATATCATATCAAGACATGATAAGAATTGTAGAAAGCCTTCAAGCAGCTGTAGAAAAAATACCTATTGTTGAGGCTTTTGATGAATTAGATACAGAAAGAGACTACTACCAGGCTAAGAGAAAGGAATCTAATGACAGATTAATTTCTAACAAAGGTTTGATAGGAAAGGGCATTGGTTTTGCACCTATGGTATGTATGTTTGTTGGATATTTAATTGCGCCATTAGTATTTATAGGTTTAACAAGTATGTCAAGTTCATTTACTACGATGTCAAACATGTAAAAGTAAAGGAGAAAAGATATGGAGAACGCATCAAAAGCATTAACTATTGCTGGTGGAGTTTTAATTGCAGTTATGCTTGCAGTATTAGTATATTATGTCTTTACTCATTGGGGAGATAGTCAAAGAATGCAACAAGAAGAAGTCGAAGTTCAAAGAGTAGAAGAATTTAATAAAAGTTATTTATCCTATGAAAAAGTTTTATATGGTAGTGAATTATTAGGTCTTGTAAATAAAATGAGTGATTACAATATTAGTGAAGCTGTAAAATATAGTAATTATGGGACTATGAATTTAACAATAAATATTAAAGAGTTATCTGGTTCTACAGACAATTTATTTACTAATGGAACATATAATTTATCTACAATAAATTCAAAAATTAAAAGCATAATGAATAAAACAACAGATTCAACTACATATAGTGGCAAAATTTCAGATTCACAATGGGAATATTTAGCTAAAGCAAGTAGTAACAGTTATCAAAGTTTTGAAAAATTATGTAAAGAATTAAATATTAGTACATCTATAGACTGGCATGGATTACAAGATGATGCAAAAATATATTATCAATATGTTCAATTTAAAAGAATGAAGTTTAAACATACAGGAACAACTTTTTTTGATAACGGTAGAGTATCAAGTATGTCTTTTGAAGAGACAAAGTAGATTTTCTAAAAAAGGAGGGCAACTAATTTATGGATAATGCGTCAAAAGCACTTATAATAGCGGGTGGAATGCTAATAGCAATTATGGTTGCCTCTTTATTTGTATATCTTTTTGCTTCTTATGGTAGTTATGCAGAAAATATGTATGATAGAATAAATGAAAGACAAATAACAGAAGCTAATAATGAATATACAAAATATGAAGGATCTGATGAAAATACAATTTATGATGTTGTTTCAGTTATAAATAAAGCTAAAGATAATAATAAATCATTAAATTTAAACCCTGGTGATAGAGGCTATATACGAGTAGGAATTTTAGGGCAAAATTCAAACTTGCAAAATTTAGATAATAATGGAATCACTCATCTACTAGAAACGTATGGAAGAACAGGAACTATGTTTAAATGTAATGTATCAGATATAGATGGTTTAATAAGTACAATTATCTTTATAGAAGTTTGACAAAAATTAACAGTTATATTATTTTAAAAATATTTACAAAACTTGTAGAATAATGGTATAATATTAGAAAGGGTGCATATGAAAAGAACAATAATAATAATTTGCGTTATAGCAATTTGTATAGTTATATCAATTACATATGCGTATTCAATGTATAAAAATGATGTAAATCAAGTCCAAAAATTTAATAATCAGTTTTCAAAATATATTGACCAAGAGTTTTTTGGAACAGAACTTGCAACAATTATCAATTTGGCAATAGATAATAACGAAAAAAATAATATTGCTAAAGATACGTCAGGAAAGTATGTTACAGATGATTTATATTCTGTAAGAGTAGATGTATATATGACAGATACCCAAAAAACATACAGTATGGAAACATTAAATGCGGGTGAGATTTCTAATTTAGTAAATAATTATAGTAATATACAATTTAAATGTACAAAAGTTGAATATCATAAAAGCAACAAAAGGATAAGCTATTTATATATTGAACAAATATCTTAAATTTAGTTAATAAGGTTTTTAAATATATATTTTTGAAGAACAAAGGAGGAATAAATTATGGAGAATGCGTCAAAAGCATTAATCATAGCAGGAGCAATATTACTTGCAATTTTAATTATAGCATTAGGAGTGTATATTTTTAACCAAGCAAGAAGTGCAACAAATATGGATGATTTATCAAATCAACAAGTAGAAGCACATAATGCAACATTCCAAAATTATGAGGGAACAATAAATGGAACACAAGCAAAAGCATTAATAGATGCAATAAGAAATAATAATCAAAGAATGCCAACATTAGGACAAATAACAGTTGATGGTGTTAGCGGTACTGGTTTAAAAGATAATGCAAAACTAGCAACAGAAAAAAATACTTATCAACCAACAAGTCAATACGAAGTATCTATTACAGAATATCAAACACAAGATGGACAATATAAAGGATATGTTACAAAAATGAAAGTAACAAAGAAGAATTAACAAAGGAGGAATAAAGTATGGAGAATGCGTCAAAAGCATTAATCATAGCAGGAGCAATATTACTTGCAATTTTAATTATTGCATTAGGAGTGTATATTTTTAACCAAGCAAGAAGTGCAACAAATATGGATGATTTATCAAATCAACAAGTAGAAGCACATAATTCTACATTTCAAAATTATGAGGGAACAATAAATGGAACACAAGCAAAAGCATTAATAGATGCAGTAAGGAATAACAATCAAAGAATGCCAACATTAGGACAAATTTCAGTTAATGGAAAAAGTGATAATGCATCATTAGCAACAGAAAAAAATAGTTATCAACCAACAAGTCAATACGAAGTAAAAATTACAGGATATCAAACACAAGAGGGACAATATAAAGGTTATGTAACAGCAATGACAGTTGAAGCAAAATAATTTAA
>CALXVH010000006.1 GCA_944391965.1 uncultured Clostridia bacterium | reverse complement strand
AGCCTCGATAGCTCAGTTGGTAGAGCAAGGGACTGAAAATCCCTGTGTCACTGGTTCGATTCCCGTTCGAGGCACCAAAAATAGTAGTATCAAAAATTATCAGATACTACTATTTTTTTGTAATTATAATGGGAATCGAAAAGGACGTGCCTGAACATAGTGAAGGCAAAAACAGTCAGAGGACTGTTTTTAGGACGCGGCTCGCCGATTCCCGTTCGAGGCACCAAAAATAGTAGTATCAAAAATTATCAGATACTACTATTTTTTTGTGAAATTATATTAAAAATCAAAAAGGACGTGTATAAACGAACCACAATATCTGAAAATATAGTGATTTGTTTTTATAATTTAGTGTGTCAAAAAGTGTGTCAAAAGTAACAAAATATCATCAACTTACATATGTATAATGTATGGAGGTGTAAATATGGTTACTTTTACTAAAATGCATGGACTAGGTAATGATTACATATGTATAAATTGTTTGGAAAATATATTAGCAGAAAATAAATTGCCACAAATAGCTAGATATATGTGTAACAGAAATTTTGGTGTTGGGGCAGATGGACTTATTTTAGTACAAGAAAGTACTGTAGCAGATATAAAGATGAGAATTTTTAACAAAGATGGCTCAGAAGCTGAAATGTGTGGAAATGGGATAAGATGTTTTGCTAAATATATTTATGATAACAGAATAATAGATAAACAGAGTATAAGCATAGAAACTAAAGCTGGAGTAAAGGTGGTAAGATTAAAAGTACTAAATGGCGAAGTTCAAGAAGTCGAAGTAGATATGGGAAGACCAATTTTTGATGACATAAAAAATATAAGCGTTCAAAATAATTATAGGATTCCAATATCAGTTAATATTAAGGTGGATGACACCAGATTTATAGGAAATTATGTTTCTATGGGAAATCCACATTTAGTTATTTTTGTAAATAATGTAGAAAATATTGATATAGAAAAATACGGACCAGCAATTGAAAATATGAAATGCTTTCCAAATAAAATAAATGTAGAATTTGTTCAATGTTTAGGTAGAAATACATTAAAGATTAGAACATGGGAAAGAGGAGTAGGAGAAACCTATGCGTGTGGAACAGGATCTTGTGCCTCATTTTGCATAGCTTATTATAAAGGAATATGCTCTAGTTATGTTAAAGCTATATTAAGAGGTGGAGAATTAAAATTAAACTATAATAAACAAAATGGACATATTATTATGAGTGGTATAGCAACAAAAGTATATGATGGAAATATAAACATATAGCTATACAAAATTGCTAAAATATGATAAAACTAATGGGATATTAAAATAGGAGAAATAAAATGAATGTAGAAAAATATTTACAAGGATTTTTTCCTGGAACTAAAGGACCAACATTAGATGCAATGAAATATTTTATGGAAAAATTAGGTCATCCGGAAGAAAAACTAAAATTTATACATATAGCTGGAACAAATGGAAAAGGTAGTTGTACAGAAATGATGACAAATATCTTTTTAAAAAAGCGGATATAAAGTCGGAAAATTTATATCACCACATTTAATAAGATATAATGAAAGAATAAGTGTTAATAACATAAATATTACTAATAAAGAGATGGAAGAAATTATAACTAAATTAGATCCATTAGTTAAAGAATATAATGTAGCTCATGAGAGAAATGTTACTTTATTCGAGTTAGAAACAACAATGGCTATAGCGTATTTTGAAAGCAAAAAATGTGATGTGGTTGTTATGGAAGTTGGAATGGGAGGGTTATATGATTGTACAAATATAATTTATCCTGAAATTTCTATTATTAATTCCATAGGATATGACCACATGAATGTTTTAGGAAATTCACTAGAAGAAATTGCTTTTCAAAAAGCAGGAATAATAAAGAAAAATTCAAATACAGTTTATATAAGCCAAAGTGAAAGTGTTGATAAAGTTATTATTGATAAATGTAAAAAAGAAAATAATGAATTGCATTTGATAAATAAAAAAGAGATACAAAATTATTCATATAATAAGGATTTTCAAACTTTTGATTATAAGCAATATAAAAATGTAAAGATAAAACTTAAAGGAAAATCACAAATATATAATGCAAGTATTTGTTTAGAAGCAGTAGATATTCTGAAAAACAGATATAACTTACCAGAAGAAAAAGTAAGGGAAGCATTAGAAACAGTAGTACACAAAGGTAGATTCGAAACACTACATGAAAATCCTACAGTTATATATGACGGAGGACATAATGAACTTGCAATAAAAAATTTTATAAATTCGGTTAATATGTATTATAAGGATACTAAAAAAGTATTTATTATTTCTTTACTAAAATCTAAGGATTATAAAACTGTATTAAAATTATTAGTAAAAAATGATGATAATATTTATATATTTACAAATGGAAATAGTAAAGAAAGATACTGGGATAACAAAGTTTTAAGTGAAGAAGCTATAAGGTTAAATGGAAAAAATGTAAGTGGCATAGATTTAAATGAAGCTATAAAAAAGAGTTTACACGAATATAAAGATTATACAATTTTCATCGTAGGAAGTTTTTATATTTATGGTGATGTAATTAAGTATATAAATGAAGAATAATTCAAAAGCTGCACTAAAAAGTGCAGCTTAATTTTTTTATTCTACTGGTTTTCTTTCGCCAGAAGCAATCATTTCTTCTATAGCATCATGAATAACAACTCTTTCGTCATATGGGTATTTAACATGCATATATTCAATATATAAATCACTTCCAAGTCCAGGTAGTACAATAATGTCATCTGGAGTTGCGATTGATAAAGCATATTTTATAGCTTCAGTTCTATTTAAAATACGTACATATTCACCACCAGATTTTTTAAGTCCAACTTCGATATCATCTAAAATTTTATTAGGATCTTCTGTACGAACTTGGTCAGAAGTAAGTATTGTTAAATCTGCTAGATTACCAGAAATTTCTCCCATTATAGGACGTTTTTTAGAATCTCTATCTCCACCAACACCCCAAGTACAAATAACTCTACCTTTAGTGTAAGGTTTAACAGTTTCTAGAATAGATTGTAGGCTAGATGGGGTATGAGCATAGTCTATTAATATTTTTAGACCTAATTTGTTAGGAACAACCTCACTTCTACCAAATACTTTAATATCTTTTAAAGCTTCTTGAATATCTTTAACATGAGCTCCAAAATAAGTAGAAATGCCAATAGCTCCTAAACAGTTATATACCATATATTTTCCTGGTATAGAAACTCTTACAGGAAATTCTTTATCATTCATACAAAGTGTAAAATCAACACCAGTATTACTTAAATTTAAATCTTTTGCCATTACATCAGCTTTAGTATCCATTGCGAAACTTCTTAATTCTTTATCTGGTAAAAGATTTGGAATTCTAGCTGTATATTCATTATCTAAATTAAACACTACAAATGGAGCCATTTTAGCTAAAGAAAGCTTAGCTTCGAAATAGTCTTCCATATCTTTGTGTTCTTTTGGACTTATATGATCCTCAGAAAGATTTGTGAATAGAACTGAATCGAATTCACAACCAACAACTCTATCTAATTTCATTGCTTGTGAAGATACTTCTAAAACAACTATGTCAACGTTTTCTTTAACCATCATAGCTAAAGTCTTTTGGATTTTATAGCTTTCTGCAGTTGTTCTGTCACAATCTTCGATTTTTTCATCATTAATATATATAGCTATACTTCCAATTAATCCAACTTTAAGTCCGTGTTTTTGAAGTATAGATTTAATCATATAAGTAGATGTAGTTTTTCCTTTTGTTCCAGTAACACCTATAAGTTTTAATTTCTTTGATGGATTATCATATAAATTACAACTAGCTACTGCAAGTGTACGACGAATATTGTCTACTTTAAGTATTGTTACACTTTCTGGTACTTCATAATCTGCAATATTGCATGTTTCATCAATAACAATAGCAGACGCACCATTTTGAACAGCACTATTTATAAATTTAGTTCCATCTAAATCATATCCTTTTATTGCAAAAAACATATCATTTTTTTCTATAACTCTTGAATCTGAAGAAATATTATTAATTTCTGTATCTAAGTTACCAACAGATTCAATTATGTTTACATTATTAAAAATTTCTTTAATCTTCATTTGTTTCACCTCTTGCAGCAATTATATACTCTTTTATTTTTTTTGTACATACTATTGACAATAAAACATATAAATAATATAAAATAATAAGAGAAATTTCTAACTAGAAATTCTGTAATTAAAGACTCTTAGGAGGCAAAAAATGATTAAAATTAACGAAAATTTTTTAAAAATGCAAGATAGCTATTTATTTTCTACAATAGCTAAGAAAGTGGCAAAATATCAGGAGGAACATCCAGATAAAAAAATTATTAAATTAGGAATAGGAGATGTAACAAAACCTATAGTTCCTAAAGTATTGGAACAAATGAAAAAAGCAGTAGAAGAAGAAGGAGCAGGCAATACTTTTAGGGGTTATGGTCCAGAGCAAGGATATGACTTCTTAAGAAATGCAATAGTAAAATATGATTATGAAAAAAGAGGAGTAAAAATAGATCCAGATGAAGTTTTTGTATCAGATGGTGCTAAATGTGATTGTGGTAATATTGTAGATTTATTTGATGTAGATAATAAAGTTGCAATAACAGATCCAGTATATCCAGTATATTTAGATACGAATATAATGTCTGGAAGAACAGGTAAATACAACGAAGAAACAGGAAAATATGAAGGAATTATTTACATACCATGCACAGCAGAAAATAATTTTACACCGGAACTTCCAAAAGAAGTTCCAGATATGATATATCTATGTTTCCCAAATAATCCAACAGGAACAGTTATATCAAAAGAAGAATTAGCTAAATGGGTAAAATATGCTAAAGAAAATAACTCTATTATTTTATATGATGCTGCATATGAAGCTTTCATAACAGAAGATGATATTCCACATACTATTTATGAAATTGATGGAGCAAAAGAAGTTGCAATAGAATTTAAAAGCTTTTCAAAAACAGCTGGCTTTACAGGAATAAGATGTGCATATACAATTGTTCCAAAAGAATTAAAAGTAAAAGCAAGTAATGGAGAAGAAGTTAGCTTAAATAAAATGTGGAACAGAAGACAATGTACAAAATTTAATGGTGTATCATATGTAACACAAAGAGGAGCAGAAGCTGTTTATTCAGAAGAAGGACAAAAAGAAATAAGAGAAAATATTAAATATTATTTAGAAAATGCGAAAATAATAAGAGAAGGATTAGATGAAGTTGGTATAGAGTATTATGGAGGAATTAATTCACCATATATATGGCTTAAAGTACCAAACAATATGAAATCTTGGGATTTCTTTGATTTATTATTAGAGAAAGCAAATGTTGTAGGAACACCAGGTGTTGGTTTTGGACCAAGTGGTGAAGGATATTTTAGATTAACAGCATTTGGTGAAAGAAAAAATACAGAAGAAGCAATGAAGAGAATTAAAGAAACATTGCAATTCTAGTATAAGCTAGGAGGCAATTATTAAAATATGAATATTAATGAAGAATTAAAAAATATTCTAGAGTGGGTAATATGTATTATTATAGCGGTAGTTTTAGGACTATGGATACGATATTACATAATGACACCAACTCAAGTTCAATCTGTTTCTATGAAACCAACATTAATAGAAGGTCAAAGATTGATATTAAATAGAACAATACGTTTAACTCATAAACTACCAGAAAGAGGAGATATTATAACTTTTGAGGCACCAACTGAAGATTATTTAACAGAGGCAGAGTTTGAAGAATCTCCAACTGCAAGGTATGAAGAACCAGATAATAAATTTGTTCATAATGTATTAGAAATAGGAAAAGTAAGTTATATAAAAAGAGTAATTGCCTTACCAGGTGAACATGTTAAAATTCAAAATGGAAAAGTATATATAAATGGGGAAGAATTAGAAGAGGATTATTTATCTTCTAGTGTAAAAACAGAAGCTGAAGGCGGATTATTAGTAGATTTTACAGTACCAGAGGGAACTGTGTTTGCAATGGGAGATAATAGACAAGAAAGTCATGATTGTAGGGCATTTGGTTGCATTCCACAAGATAAGATAGAAAGTATAGTTCTTTTTAGATTCTGGCCATTTGATAAATTTGGAAAAGTTGAATAAAAAGATAGGAAGTTGGGGCCTTCCTAGCAGGGATTTGGGGACGGTCCTAAAATCCCTTTTTTAGTGAAGACGTAGTGAATTTATTAAAACCAATAATTGTAAAATTATTTTTGCTATTATTGGTTATTTTATTGCTTAAAATGTAGAAATATGATATATATAAAATGAATTAATTTATTTGAAATAAAGGGAAAATATATGAAAATTAAGGGGATATTAAAGAATTGTAAATTTAATAACAATGTAGGAAAAAACTACATTTTATTATTGTGCGACTCGCTAATGTGAAAGACATTGGCGAGTTTTTTCATGATAAGAAGACATTTTTGCCTTTTTAAATAAATTAAAAGGAGGAGTAATACTATGAAAGGAAGTGAAAAAGCAAAATGGATTAAGATTAAAATAATAGCAATCTTACTAATAATTACTGTAACTGTTACATCAAATAATAGCTTTGTAAATGCTATAAGTTTTAATTTTGGTCAAGCTAAAAGTAGTTCAAAATTAAGTACAGAGGAATTAAACGAAAGAGAAAACAAAAGAGAGGCGGACAAAGTAACCACAAGAGAAATATTAGGAGAAGATGTATCAAAAAGAACATTAAATGAGAAAACATTTTTGATGAGTGATGGAAGTAAGATGGTTACGATGTATTCAACAAATATACACTATGAAAAGAATGGAAAATTAGAAGAGATAGACAATAGTTTAATTGAAAACAATGAAAAAATACAAAATAGAGAAGGTCCATATAGTATTGAATATGCAAAATCAATATCAAAGAATTCTGAAATTGCAACAATAAAAAAAGAAAATTATGAGCTTAAGTGGCAGATAGTGGAAAATGAAAAAAATACTGAAGAAGATAATATAGAAAATGGGGATAGCCTAAATGATAGGGAGTTAATGAGTAATAGTTTATTAGAAAATAAAATTAATACTGAAAATAATATCATGAAGAATGATTATGAAATTGATAAAGAGATAGGTAAAATAAATAAAATACAAGCAAAAATTAATAATCAAGATAAAAATATCGAAAAAAATAGCAATAAATTAAATGAATTATATAATAGTAGAAATGAAAAAAATATAGAAATTATAAATCAAGAAAAAGTTTTTTCTGAGATTCAATATGAAAATATTATAGAAGATACAGATTTAGTATATTCTAATACATCTGAATCTGTAAAAGAAAGTATAATTATAAAAAACAAAGAAGCTATTAATGAAAAATATGTATTTAAATATCAAACTAATAATTTAAAAATGTCATTAAACGAGAATAAAGAAATATTAGTAAAAGATAAAAATACAAATGAGTTAATATATAAAATAGAAGCTCCATATATGTTTGATAATAAATTAGAGCAGTCTAATGCTATTCAAGTAAATTTAAAGGAAGAAGGAGATGGATATTTAGTTGAAATTATTCCAAACATGGAGTGGTTAGAAGATAAAGAAAGGGAATTTCCAATAATTATAGATCCAACAATAAATACTTCGTTAGATTATAGCGATATTCAAGATACGTATATATTTAAAGGGGATTCGAGAACCCCTAATAGACATAAAGCACACATAATAAGGATTGGAAGTAATAATAGGTTAAAAAATGCACCAAGAGGATTAATAAAGTTTAATTTGCCAGAATTAAGGGCTGGAGATCAAGTAGTAGCAGCAATGTTAGATATTTGTAACTATCCAGATACAGAAGAATGGACACCATCAAAAAATGAAATGCAAATAAATGTACATAAGATGACTGCAGATTGGCAAGAAGAATGGGCTTCTTGGGATAATTGCAATAATAATTATGATCCTCATATAACCGATTACATAAAATATAAATATGATGAAAATTCACCATTTAAATATAATTATTTTAATATAACATCAATAGTAAAAGATTGGTATATAAATGGAAACAATTATGGAATTATGTTAAAAGACAATATAGAAACATACAATTATAATCAATCAGATGCATACTTTGTGTCTGCAAATACTCATTCGGCATATATGCAAGGAAGACCTATGATACAGATTGTATACAGAAATCAAACTGGATTAGAGAGTAATATGAGTTATCATGCACAAGATATAGGAAGAGCAGGAACGGTAAATACAAATGACTATAATGGAAATGTAACACTATCACACAATGATGTAAATACACCAGGAGAAAGGCTTACCGCAAGTATTTCTCATATTTATAATACTAACAACAGAAATGATGATTCAGAAGTTGGTAAGGGATTCAAACTAAACTATAAACAGCAGATTAATTTGGTTAATATTAATAATACCGAATATGCTAGATTTTTAGATGAAGATGGTACAGAGCATTATTTTAAAAAATCAAATAATACATATTTAGATGAAGACAATTTAAATTTAAGATTAACACTAGAAAATGATGTTTTTACTATGGTGGATAATTTAGGAACATCACAACGTTTCAGAAAAATAAATGATAGGTGGCAATTATATGAAATTGAAGATGCTAATAAGGAAAAAATAACCATTAATTTTGATGGAAGCGGAAATATAACTTCAGTAATAGATGCATCGTGGGCGACTTTATACTTAGAATATAATAATGGTAAACTTACAGCAATTAAAGATTTAGATGGAAGAAGAACAGAATATTTTTATAATGGAAATGGAAATTTGGTTCAAATAAAATATCCAGATGGAAAGAGCTCTTGGTATGAATATGATTATTTGAATTTATTAACAAAAGCACAAAACATAGACAATTCATATTTTTTATATGATTATTATAGGCAAAAAGTAAATAGAGTAAAGAACATAAAACAATATGGAAATAATAATGAAGAAGGAGCTTCATTAGAAATTAACTATGAAAATAATACAACGAAGTTTACTAATGAAGAAGGTTATACAAATGTTTATACATTTAATAATTCAGGGAAAAATATAAGTATAGGAGATTTTGGAAAAGAAGGAAATAATGTAAACAATGCTTATGGTAAGATGTATGAATATGGAAATGAAGGAACAACAAAAAACAAATTATTATTAGAATCAAATTTAATATCAGTTAGGGAAACTCCTGGAAATTTGATACAAAATCCATATTTTGATAATGGTTTAGACAATTGGAGTAAAATTGCTTATGTTGACGGTAATGATTGTGTTATTAATGTTGATAATAATAATGTATATAAAACTTGGGGAACTGCATATGATGAAAGAAAATTATTTCAATCTGTAAACATTTCGGGGAAAAAAGGTGATGTATATAATCTATCATATTGGGTAAAATCATTAGGATTACAAGAAGAAGGTACAGGAGGAAAAAGTGTAAGAGTAACAGTTGCAATAAATAGGAATGATAATACTACTCAATGGTTTGATTCTTTTGTAAATACAGATACCCCTCATTGGCAATATATGTCAAAAGAACTTATAGCTGATAGTGACTACAAATCTATAGATATTCATTTGATTAATAATTATGGTGCAAATGATACATTCTGGGATAATATTGGATTATTCAAAGATGATAAAGGAACAAGTTATCAATATGATAGTAATGGTAATATAGTATCCACTGTGGATAAAGCAAAACAAGATAGTACATATAATTATAGTTCAAATGGAAAAATTGCTACATCATTAAATGCAAAGGGTGGCAAATTTACATATGAGTATGATTTTAATGATAGAAATAGATTGAATAAAGCATATAATAATTCTGGACAAAAGTATAGTTATAAATACAATAACTATGGTAATGTAGTTGAATCTAAAGTAGAAGAAACTAATAAGGCAACTATGCTAGAAAATGGAAAAACATATAATATTCAATTTGCAAGCAATAATAATGTTTTTGACGTAAGAAGTGTAGAAACAGGAAACGGAGTGGCTATACAACAGTGGGAATACGTAGAAGGATATGCAAATAAAGAATTTATAGCAGAAAGTGATAAAGATGGATATTATTTCTTGACTGCTAAGCATTCTAATAAAGTTATTGATGTAGATGTAAATAAAGTAAATATTCAGCAATACGAAAAACATTTGGGTGATAACCAACTTTGGAAAGCCATAGATAATGGTGATGGAACGATAAGAATTGTTAGTAAAGCTAAAGGTAATGATTATTGTATTACGTTAAAAGAAGATACAGCGGCAGATGGAACGGATATAATATTAGCTAAGTGGGAAGGTAAATCTACTCAAAAACTAAGGTTATATGATGTGAATGGTAATTATCCTTTAGTAGACAAAGAGATAATTGAATCAGGAGAAGTATATAGATTAAAAGCAAAAAATAGTAGTTTATATGTAGAAGCTTCCGGAGATTATAATTCAAATTGGTCAGAAGTGACACAACAAGAATATAAGGCTAATGAGAAAAGGCAATTATGGAGAATTGTTAGAATTTCTGATAGCGTTTATAAAGTAGTTAATTTAGCAAGTAATGAAGGTAAAGTATTAGATGTTACAAATGGTATAAATAGTAATAATAATTTATTACAGTTATATGAAAATGGAGAAAATAATCAAGCTCAAAACTGGCAAATATATAAAAATAGTGATGGAACTTTTACTATAAAAACTAAATTAGAAAACGGAAATAGATGTTTAACAATACAGAATGCTTCGAAAGAAGTCGGAGGAAAGTGTGAAATTTATGATATAACAAATCAAGAAAGTCAGAAATTTTATTTAGAAAAAGTGGATATGTTTGATATTGATGCTGGAAGTACATATAAAATAAAAGCTAAACACAGTAATAAATACATAGGAATAAATGGAACAAATGTAGAACAACAAGATTCTAATGAATTAGATACACAAAAGTGGAAATTAAAAAGGTTGACAAATGGGTATTATAAAATTTTGTCTGCTAATGATATTAATTATGCAATAGACATAGATAATATGAATGAAGAAAAAGGTACAAATGTAAAGATTTATAATAATAGCAGTGAACCAAATATAGCTCAAGAATTTGAATTTGTACCAACAGGAGATGGAAGTTACAGTATTAGATCGAGGCTTACATATGGAAAAAGATGTCTAGATGTAGAAGGTGCTTCAACTGAAGATGGGGGAAACATTTGGAGTTGGGAAATAAATAATTTTGATGCTCAAAAGTTTTATTTAGAAGAAGTTATTCCATCAGAAGAAAGAAAATATATAAAGACAACAGGCGAATATTCAGAAGACGGAAGATATTTAACTAGTATGAAAGACCAGTTAGGGAATGAGAGTCACTTTGAATATGATAGTAATAGAGGATTAACATTAAAAGAAATTGATGCAAAAGGAAATACAACAAATTATGAATACGATAGTAAAACCGATAATTTACAAAAAATAACTAGACAAGTTGGAGAAAAAGAATATAGTAATGCATATACATATGAAAATGACAATATAAAAACTATTACTCATAATGGAACACAATATTCTTATAATTATGATGGATTTGGAAATGTTAAGGATATATATATTGGAAATCAATTAATGAAAACAACGAAATACGGGGCAAAAAATGGTAATATAGAAGAAATAATATATGGAAATAGTCAGAATGTTAAATATCAATATGACAGATTTAATAGAGTTGTAAAAAAAGAAAAAATAACTGGAAATATTGAATATGTATATGATTCAAGGTCTAATTTAAAGACAGTTACAGATAATTCAATTGGAGTTACAACTAATTATACATATGACCTAGCAGACAGAGTCACCAGTATAGATTATAGTAATAATTTTAAGATAAATTATGGATATGATTTAAATAATAATATTAATCAAGTAAAATATAGTTATGACAATAGTGACTATACTATAAGTTATAATTTTGATGGTGATAATAATTTAAATAGCTTATCATTTGATGATACTATTCAGACAAGCAGTTATGACAGATTATTAAGAATAACAAGTAAAAATTTAAATAATGATGAGGGAACATATAAAACAGAATTTAAATATGTTAATGCAGAAGAAGCCAATAGGACTACAACACTATTAGAATCAATAAAAAATGGAAATGAAGATGAAATAAGATATACTTATGATGAATTAGGCAATATAACCGAAATTTACAATGGGAATAATATGATGGTAAAATATTATTATGATGAACTAAATCAATTAATAAGAGAAAACAATAAAGAACAAAACAAAACAATTACATATGAATATGATGGAGGAGGAAATTTACTAAATAAAAAAGAATATGACTATACAGAACAAGAAATTACAATACAACCTACAAAGATCATTGAATATATATATAATAATGCAAATTGGAAAGAGCAGTTAACATCTTACGATGGAAAGGAAATATCTTATGATGCTGTTGGTAATATAATTTCTTATAATGGAAATGAATATACATGGCAAAATGGAAGAGAACTTTCAACCTTAGTAAATAATGATAAAAATCTAAATATCAGTTATAAATATAATGATGACAGAATAAGAACTGAAAAAATTGTAAATGGAATAAAAACAGAATATTTATTAGATGATAATATTGTAATATTAGAAATACAAGGAGAAGATATATTATACTATGAATATGATGAAAACAATGAACTTATAGGTTTTAAATATAATGATGAGCAATATTACTATATAAAGAATGGACAAAATGATATAATTGGAATATTAAATGATAAATTAGAAAAAGTAATATCTTATGAATATGATACCTGGGGAAATTTAATAAAAATAGAAGATAGTCAAGGAAATGATGTAACTAATGACAAAAATAGTATAGGGTATAAGAATCCTTATAGATACAGAGGATATAGGTATGATACAGAAACAGGATTATATTATTTACAAAGTAGGTATTATGATCCAGAAATAGGGAGATTTATAAATGCAGATGATTTACTAGCAAATAGTGGTGGAATTTTAGAACATAATACATATATATATTGTAATAATAATCCAATTAATCAAATTGATTCTTCAGGAAACATTTCTATAGCTATAGTAGGTCTTGTAATAGGCATTGCTGCTTTAGTTATATCTGCATTTAGTAATAAATCAAATACGGGAGTAGTTTCTTCAATAGTAGATGGTGTTGGAAGTGTAGCTTCTAGTGTAACTTCAGGAGTGAAAAAAGCTGTTTCTAATGCAAATAAAAATCAAAAAGCAAATTATATATATGTTTTAAAGGACAAAAATGAAAGAGTACAATACGTGGGCAGAACTACTGATTTAAAAAAGACTGAATGGAGACACAAACATAATAAATATAGAGAAAACTTAGATCTAATTCCTATAGAGTTTAATTTAGGACGTATGGAAGCACGAATTGCAGAGCAATATTATATTATGTATTATGAAACATTAAATAAACAAGATAAAAAGAACAATCAAATTAATGGTTTAAGAAAAAGTTTGTGGTTTGCACCAGAATTTACACAATATGTTAAGTTTGGATTGAGTGCGTTTGTACCAGAAAATGAAACATATGTAGGAGAATAGGAGGAGTAATATGGGAACATGGGGAACAGGATTGTACCAAGATGATGATACATGTGATATAAAGGAAGAATATTTAAATTATTTAAGAATAGGAAAGACAAATGAAGAAGCTTTACAAGAAGTAATAAGTGATAATGAGGAAATGATAAAAGATGACGAAACAGGCCCTTTGTTTTGGTTAGCATTGGCTGATACTCAGTGGAAGTATGGAAGATTAACAAATGACATTAGGGATAGGGCGTTAGAAGTAATATATAGCGGAAAAGATTTAGAGAGATGGAAAGAAGATAGAAAACTATTTGAAAAAAGAAAAAAAGTTTTAGAAGATTTAAAACAGAGATTGAATACTGAGCAACCAACAGAAAAGAAAGTTAGTAAAATGAAATTTGAAAGACCAAATTGGAAAGTTGGAGATGTCATATTATATCAATTATTAAATGAAGATTTAAAAAAACATAAATATTATCAAAAATATGTTTTGCTAAAGGTAATGGGAATGGAAAAATATACAATTGGATATTTAGATCCAGAAAAATATTATCATGAAAATGAATTAGTTGGAATTTTTAATTGGATAGGAGATGAAAAAGTAAATTTAAAAAAAATTGATAAATTAAAAATTATTATGTTTAAAGATATAATAGACCCATATGGAGATGAAATAAAACAATTGGTCGGAGGATATCATTTAAATATAAGAGAATTGAAAAAAGTTAATTTAAAGATTATAAAAAATGACATGAATAACCTTTATACAAAAGAATTAAAAAAAGAATTTCCTAGACATGCTTTATATAATATTTATAATTTTGATATTGCAGTAGTGCAGGCATTAGAACGAGAAGAAAAAAGAGGAAATATAGTTAAAGATTTATAGCTAATATAAAAAAATTAAAGCCAACTACTTAGCAGTTGGCTTTTGAAAGGAGTGTGTCATTATGAAAAATAGTCTAACACACATATCTAAAATATCATCATAATAAATATTTGTAAATATTTATTTATTATTTTCAACATTTTTACCAAATCTTTTAATCTTTTGAGTAGTAGTCTTTTCAAATTCTTCGTCTTTAATAATAAAAGATTTAATATGTTTATAATTTGGTAATTTTTTATTAACACTAGAAACGATATCTTTAATAACAGCAAAGATTTCTTCTTTTTGAGGAATAGAAACTTTTAAATATTCTTTTATAGCATCAATATTTGGGAATATTTGTGCATTAACATATACTTCTTCATCTTTATCATCAGGAAGACCTGTTACTAAAGATTCGGAAATTAATGGATTTTCATTTAAATAATGTTCAATTTCTTCTGGATAAATATTTTTACCATTTTGAGTAACTATTACAGTTTTTAGTCTGCCAGTAATATATAGCCAGCCATCATCATCAACTCTACCTAAGTCACCAGTATGGAACCAGCCATCTTTTAATACTTTTGCTGTTCCAGCCTCATCTTTATAATAACCAAGCATTACATTAGGTCCTTTTACAAGTATTTCTCCAACACTAGAACTATCTGGTTTATAGATTTTATATGAAACATTTGGAATAGGTAAGCCTACAGCATCTGGTTTTATATAAAAATCATTATTTCCAGCAACTAAAGGTGAACATTCTGTAAGTCCATAACCTTGTATAGATTTAATATCTAAATTTTTAAATGAAGTTATAACATCTGGACTTAAAGGAGCTGCACCAACTATAAATGCTCTTAATCTACCACCAAGGGAATTTTTTACTTTAGTTTTAACTATCTTTTTAATAATTAAAGGTAAGTTGGCAATTACGTTGCCTTCCATATTAGCATATTTTTCAGGCAAAGATTTTCTAACCGTAGCTTCTATTTTTTTATACATTTTTTCTAAAAGTAAAGGCACACATAAAATAACGGTTGGTTTAAATTCTAGAATGTTATTTGTTATATGACGAAGACCCTCACAATAACTAATACATCCACCACTATAAATTACAAGTAAAAATCCTAAAGTACATTCATAAGTATGATGTAAAGGCAAGATTGAAAGAACTTGATCACTTCTTTTTACTTTTACAATACCAAATGTTGACATTATATTAGATACAATATTTTTATGTGATAAACAAACACCTTTTGCATTTCCAGTAGTTCCAGATGTAAAAATAAGAATCTTCATTGCATCAGGATCTATTTTTATATTATCGAAATCTTTGTTTCCTTCTTCTAATTGGTTATAACCTGCATCCAAAAGTAAAGAATAAGACATATAAGTATTTGTATCTTTTTCAGAATTAAAATTGATAAACAAAGTGTTTTTATTAGTTATTTCTGATTTTTTAGAAATTAATTCATTAATATATTTATCATCACCAAGTATTGCCTTAGAAGAAGATACATTTAAGAAATTTATAATCTCTTCAGATTTCAATTCTTTATCAATTGGAACAACAATTCCAACAATTGTAGCAGCTAAATATGATACTGCCCAATTATAACTGTTTTTACCAGTAACAGCTATATATTCATCTTTTAAGCCAAGATTAATTAAAGCTGTTCCTAAAGCCATAACATCTTTCTTAAACTTTTCATATGTTACTTTATAAATATTTCCAATTTTATCTTTTAATTTAAAAGAAGCTCTTCTAGTATATCTAGTAGCAGACTTATATAATAAATCCTTTAAATCTGTAACTTCTAGAGCTTTATGATATTTTTTCTTTAATTTTTCAGCTAAACTCTTTTTTCCCATATATACCTCCCAATTTATATATGTAATGATATTACAATTGAATAAAATAAGCAAGATATAACAACCAGTTAGTCAGTTACAAAAAGATATATAATTCTACATTTTTCTACATACATATAATATTTATTAATAATAAAATTAAGAAAATATTAAAAAATTATACAAATTCATAAAATTATATGATAGAATAAGCTTGCTAAAATAATTGCCAAAAGAAACAGGCAAGTCAATTAAATAAGCAAGGAGAGTGTATAAAGTTGGAAAGTAATAAACCCTACAAAAGAGTACTACTAAAGTTAAGCGGAGAAGTACTTGCAGGTGAAAAGAAAACAGGAATAGATGCAAAAGTAGTAGGAAATTTATGTGATGCAATAAAAGAAGTTTCTGATTTAGGAATACAAGTAGCAGTAGTTGTTGGTGGAGGAAACTTCTGGAGAGGTAGATATGGTCACGAAATGGAAAGAACTACAGCAGATTATATGGGAATGTTAGCAACTGCAATGAATGGTTTAGCACTTCAAGATGCTTTAGAAGCAAGAGGTGTATATACAAGAGTTCAAACAGCAATAGAAATGAGAGAAATTGCAGAACCATATATAAAAAGAAAAGCAATTAAGCATTTAGAAAGAGGAAGAATAGTAATATTTGCTTGTGGTACAGGCAATCCATATTTTACAACAGATACAGCAGCAGCCTTAAGAGCAGCAGAAATAGATGCAGATGTAATATTACTTGGAAAATCAATAGATGCTGTCTACTCTGCAGATCCAGAAATAGATAAAAATGCTGTAAAATATGATGAAATTACATATTTAGATATTTTAAATAAAGATTTAAAAGTAATGGACTCTACAGCAACATCTTTATGTAGGGATAATAATATACCATTAGTAGTTTTTGGAATAGATGATCCAAACAATATTGTAAAAGCTGCAAAGGGAGAAAAAATAGGAACAATAGTAAAATAAAAAGAAATTAAAATTAAAAACTTATTAAGAGAGTAATTAGAGGAAAAATAACCAAAATTTAAACCTTAAGCTACGTTTCTAAAGTTAAAAATAATAAAAGGAGAGATTAAAATGGATTATAGTAAAATAGAAGAAAAAATGAGTAAAACAATAAGTGTGTATAAGGAAAATTTATCAGAAATAAGAGCTGGAAGAGCCAATCCAGCAGTTTTAAATAAAATAAAAATAGATTATTATGGTACACCAACACCTATAAATCAAATAGCAGGAATATCTGTACCAGAAGCAAGATTAATAGTAATTCAACCATGGGATGCTAGTGTGTTAAAAGAAATTGAAAAAGCAATATTAACATCAGATATAGGAATTAATCCAAATAATGATGGAAAATTAATTAGATTAAACTTCCCAGAATTAAATGAAGAAAGAAGAAAAGAATTAGTAAAAGAAGTTAAGAAAATGGGTGAAGATGCTAAAATTGCAATACGTTCTATAAGAAGAGATGGAATAGATGAGTTTAAAGCTATGCAAAAAAATTCTGAAATAACAGAAGACGAATTAAAAATGGCAGAAGATAACATCCAAAAAATAACAGATAAAAATATTGATGAAATTGATAAATTAACAGAGGGAAAAGAAAAAGAAATAATGACAGTTTAAAAGGAGTTTAATATGGAATTTGAAAAAGAAAATTTTCCAAAGCATATTGCAATAATTATGGATGGAAATAGAAGGTGGGCAAAACAAAGAGGACTTCCTGCAAAGTTAGGGCATAAGGAAGGTGCAAAAACATTAGAAAAAATTGTTAGATATGCTAATAAAATAGGGTTAGGATATATTACAGTTTATGCTTTTTCAACAGAAAATTGGAAAAGGACAGAAGAGGAAGTAAGTGCTCTTATGCTACTTCTTCAAAATTATTTAGATGCCTATAGTAAAAGGGCAGATACAGAGAATATAAAAGTTAAAGTATTAGGAGATATATCAGTTCTTTCAGAAGCAATGCAAAAGAGTATAAGAAAATGCGAAGAGAGAACTAAAGATAATACAGGAGTAACATTTAATATTGCATTAAATTATGGTGGAAGAAATGAAATTGTGACAGCAGTTAAGAAAATAGTAGAACAAGTAAAAAATGGTGAATTAGACGTAGATAATATTACAGAGGAAACTATTTCAGCTAATTTATACACTAGAGGAGAACCAGATCCAGATTTAGTTATTAGAACAAGTGGAGAATTGCGTACAAGCAATTTCTTACCTTGGCAAATTGTATATTCAGAATTTCTATTTCTAGATAAATTATGGCCAGATTTTACAGAAGAAGACATTGATAATGCAATTTTAGAATTTCAAAAGAGAAATAGAAAATTTGGAGGAAAATAATGAGTATAAAAAGAGTAATTTCAGGGATAATAGGTTTTCCCATAGTAGCATTAATTCTTATTTTTGGAAATCAAATAGTGATTGATATTGCTTTTGCAATTATTGCAGCTTTAAGTTTTCATGAATATGCGCATGCTTTTAAAGTTAGTAATAAAGCAAATCCTTTAACATGGCTTGGTTATTTAGCATGTGTAACAATTGCTTTAATACATGTATTTCCAAAGGAATATTTAATTTTAATAATTGGATCTGTAGCACCAATAGCAATTTTACTAAGTTTCGCACAAATTTTAATAACAAAAATGAAAACAACAGTAATAGATGCAGCAGTAACACTATTTGGAATATGTTATATAGTAATATTTTTAATGTTTATGCCAATTATTAGAGCAGATGAAAATGGTGTATTTTTAATATGGTATGCAATGTTTGCATCATGGGGAACAGACATTTTTGCATATGTTTGTGGTAAATTAATAGGAAAACATAAATTTAGTAAAATTAGTCCTAATAAAACAATAGAAGGTTGTGTTGGTGGAACAGTAGGAGCACTTATAATTATATTAATATATACTGTAATAATAAATAATTTATGTGGAATGAATATTAATTACATACTAATAACTGTTATTGGATTAATTTTAAGTTTATTAAGTCAAATGGGAGATTTTGCAGCATCTTCAATAAAAAGATATACAGGAATAAAAGATTATGGACATTTAATCCCAGGACATGGAGGAATGTTAGATAGAATAGATAGTATAATATTTATAGCTCCATTTGCATATTTTTTATTAGTACTAATTTAAAATAGGAGGTTGCTCTTTGTTAGGTTTTATAATAAATGCTATAAAAATAATTTTCTTATTGGGATTTCTAATACTAATTCATGAAGCTGGACATTTCTTTATAGCAAAATTATTTAAAGTAAAAGTACACGAATTTGCAATAGGTTTTGGACCAAAGATTTGGACAAAACAAGGAAAAGAAACGAAATATGAATTAAGATTAATCCCATTAGGAGGATTTGTAAGATTAGAAGGTGAAGACACTAAATCTGAAGATGAGCGTGCTTTTAATAATGCTAGTATACCAAAAAGAATGGCTATTGTTGCAGCAGGTGCAACAGTAAATATTGTTTTTGGTATATTAGTATATTTTATAATAATGGCATCAATTGGTAATAATGTATCTACAGTTGTAGATTCTACTATAACCGACTTTGCTGCAGAACAAGCCGGAATATATGAGGGAGATAAAATAGAAAAAATTAATGGTAAAAATATAAAGACTAAAACAGATATAGACGATATACTTCAAAATTCAAATGGAGAAGAACTAACAATACAAATAGAAAGAAATAACGAAGAAAAAGAAGTAAAATTAACTCCGACAGAAAAACAAACTAAAAGTACAGGTATATATGTGGCAAGTAGTAATAATGGCAAAAATGCAACACAAGTAGTGCAGATAGACGAAGGGAGTGCAGCAGCTAAAGCAGGAATAGAAACAAATGATGTAATCACAAAATTTAATGGCGTAGATGTAAGAGAAAGTGCGGACAAATTGATAGAAGCAATACAAACTTGTGAAAGCAATACCGCAGAAGTAGAAGTAGAAAGAAATGGTGAAATACTTAACGTAAACTTACAATTAGATTTAATTCCAACATATTATTTAGGGATAAATTTTAAAATGGCAGAAAGTAATTTTGCAAATAATATTTATTATGCATTTTTCAAAACAGGTGATTTTTTAGGATCAATAGTGGAAAATTTAAAAATGTTATTTACTGGTAAAGTTGGAATAGACCAAATGATGGGACCTGTTGGAATTTCTAGTGTGGTATCACAAACAACTGGCTTTGTAGATTTTATATATATGCTTGCAATAATTTCTATTTCACTAGGAGTGACAAATTTATTGCCAATACCAGCATTGGATGGTGGAAAATTATTAATATTATTAATAGAAGCTATAAGAAGAAAGCCAATGAAAGAAGAGCTAGAAATTGGAATTCAAATGATAGGATTTGTAATTTTAATATCATTATCAATATTTATATCATATAAAGATATTTTAAGAATTTTTTAAAAAGAGGTATGGAAATGGATAAAAAAGAAGAAGCAAAACTAACAATAAAACCAAAATATAATGTATTATTTAGCTTTTTATATAATCATGTAACAACTTTATTAATTATTATTTTAATTTTAGCAGTATTAATTGCTGAAAACCAACTAATAGGGTATGGTGTAGCAATATTAGTTGTATACATTGTATATTTAATAATAAATGCTGTTTATAATAAGATAAAATATAGAAATAGCTATTATAAATTTTACAATGATAAATTAATATATAACAATAAAATTAAAGATGATAACGAAAAAGAAGTAAAATATACAGAATTTACACAGATAAAATATGGACAAACATTTTTACAAACAGTTTTTAAATTAGGAACGATAATGATATATACAAATAATAAAAAATTAACTCAAAAAATAATTTTTATAAACGGAGTAAAAGATGTAAAAGTAGTATATGAGAAAATACTAAAAGTAATCGGAGAAAAAACGACTGATAACAAATAGGAGATGCTAAATTGGAAAACTTAAAGAAAATAAAGGAAATATTTAGTGACTATAAAAATAATTCGCAAATGCAAGAATGTTATATAAGTAAAATAGGGATAAACAAAAAAACTAATAAATTAACTATCATTTTAAATACAGATAAATTTGTTCAAATAAAAGATATGTGGGATTTTGAAAAATATCTAATGGAGAGATTCCAAATAAAAGATATAGAAATGATATTTAATTATGAAGACGGAACAAAGATTCCTGATGTAAAAGATGAGTGGAAAAATATAATATGTTATATGGCACATAAACATCCACTAATGAAACCTATTTTACTTATGAAAAGTACAATAGAGGTAGAAAATAACAATATAAATGTAAAGATGCATATAAAAGGTGCAGACTTTTTACGAACCAGAAAGACAGATAAACAAGTAGAAATAACAATAAAGAACTTATTAGGAAAAGAATATAAAATTAACTTAGAGGAACAGATAAGTAAAGAAGAATTAGCAAGACAAGAAGAAAATAATAGGCTATTAGAAGAGACATTAATAAGAAATAGAATAGAAGAAATGAAAAAACATGAGGAAGAAAAAGCAAATGCTAAAATGCAGGAACCACCAGACTATTATGTACCATTACCTTCTGATAGCGATATTCCTCCAGAGGAATTAGGCGAAATGGTGCCACCACCAGTTATAGAAAATAATAATTTAGATTACATTATTGGAAAACCATCTAAAGCAAAAGAAAATCATGTAAAAATAAAAGATATAAATGCAAACACTGGTAAAGTAACGATAGAAGGAAGAATTGTAGAATTAGATTCAAGAGATACTAAATCTGGAAAGAAAATAATAATAATGGATGTGTATGATGGTACAGGTATAATGACATGTAAATCATTTACAACTATGGAAGAAGCAGATGGTATCTTAGAAAAACTAGAGAAAGTAAAAGCTATAAAAATTATAGGAAAAGCAGGATTAGACACATATGCTGGAGATGTTAATATAATTGCAAATTCAGTAATAGAAACAGATGCAGAAGTACCAGAATTACCAGAAGAGGATAATAGCTCACCTCTAATAATGGGAACTTCTTTAACTATTAATGAACCCCTTGTAAAAATTAAAAATTTAGGTGTAGATGATAAAAAAGTTTCATTAGAAGGAGAAGTAATAAATTCTGAAGATAGAGAATTAAAATCTGGTAGAGTTTTATATAGCTTTGATTTGTACGATGGAACAAGTACATTAACATGTAAAGCATTTTTGGATAAGAAAAATGCTAAGAAAATTATGGGAAGAATAAAAAGTGCTAAAGCAATAAAGATAGCAGGAACCGCACAAATGGATTCTTTCTCTCATGAACTTACTGTTATGGCATATACTATTATAGAAATAGAGCCACCTAAAAAAGAAGAAAGAATGGATAATGCAGAGGAGAAGAGAGTAGAACTTCATATGCATACAAAGATGAGTCAAATGGATGGTATAACATCTGCAACCGACTTAATAAAGAGAGCTATGAAGTGGGGAATGAAATCTATTGCAATAACAGATCATGGTGTTGTACAAGCATTCCCAGAAGCACATAAATTATTAGGTTTTGATAATCATGATATAAAAATAATTTATGGTGTAGAAGCATATCTTGCACCAGACAAAGTATCTCCAGTTTCTTTCTCTAAAGGACAAAGTATAGATACAACTTATTGTGTATTAGACTTAGAAACAACAGGTTTTTCATTTAGAACAGAAAAAATTACAGAAGTTGGAATAATGAAAGTAAAAAATGGTGAGGTAATAGATGAATTTTCTTGCTTCGTAAATCCAGAAAAGCCAATACCACAAAGAGTTGTAGAAGTTACCAATATTACAGATGATATGGTAAAAGATGCAGAAACAATAGATAAAGTTATGCCTAAAATATTAGAATTTGTTGGAGACTCAGTTTTGGTCGCACATAATGCAGATTTTGATATTGGATTTTTAAAATATAATGCAAACGAGTTAGGATTAAGCTTAGAAAATACATATTTAGATACATTAAGGTTAGCAAAAGATTTATTCCCAGATTATAAGAAATATAAACTAGGAAAAATTGCGGAAAATTTAGGTATAAAAGTAGAAGTAGCTCATAGAGCATTAGATGATGTTGATACAACTGTAAAAGTGTTAAATGTAATGCTTAAAATGTTAAAAGATAAAGGTTGCGAAACATTAGATGATATTACAAAAAAAGTTTCAGGAGATGCAGACTATAAGAAATTACCTACATATCACGCTATAATATTAGCAACAAATTATGTAGGACTAAAAAATTTATATAAATTAATATCAATTTCTCATTTAGACTATTTTTATAAAAAACCAAGAATTTTAAAATCAGTATATAAGAAATATTCAGAAGGCTTAATATTAGGAAGTGCTTGTGAAGCAGGAGAATTGTATCAAGCAATTGAAATGGGAAAAACAGACGAAGAAATAGAAGATATTGCAAAAGATTATGATTATTTAGAGATACAGCCATTAGGAAATAATGACTTCTTAATTAGAAATGGAACTGTAGCAGATGAAGAAGGTTTAAAAAATATAAATAGAAAAATTGTAGAGATTGGTGAAAAATTAAATAAATTAGTTGTAGCAACTTGTGATGTACACTTTATGGATCCATCTGATGAAATTTATAGAAGAATGTTACAAGCAGGTCAAGGATATGACGATGCAGATGATCAAGCGCCATTATATTTAAGAACTACAGAAGAAATGCTTAAGGAATTCGAATATTTGGGAGAAGAAAAAGCATATGAAGTAGTTGTAACAAATACAAATAAAGTGGCAGATATGTGTGATTGGATTAGCCCAATATCACCAGAAAAATGTCCGCCACATATACCAGGTTGTGAAACAACTATCAAAGAAATTGCATATTCAAAAGCACATGAATTATATGGTGATCCACTTCCAACTATAGTTGAAGAAAGACTTGATAAAGAATTAACATCAATTATAAAAAATGGATTCTCCGTTATGTATATAATTGCACAAAAACTGGTTTGGAAGTCAAATGAAGATGGATATATCGTTGGGTCAAGAGGATCTGTTGGTTCATCATTTGTTGCAAATATGACAGGTATAACAGAAGTTAATTCACTTCCACCACATTATAGATGTCCTAATTGTAAGTATTCTGATTTTACAGATTATGGGTATGAGAATGGATTTGACTTACCAGATAAAGATTGTCCAAAATGTGGAACAAAACTTGTAAAAGATGGCATGGATATACCATTCGAGACATTCCTTGGATTTAATGGAGATAAAGAGCCTGATATAGATTTAAACTTCTCTGGAGAATATCAAGCAAAAGCACATAGATATACAGAAGTTATATTTGGAAAGGGTACAACATTTAAGGCTGGAACAGTTGGTACAGTTGCAGATAAAACAGCTTTTGGCTATGTAAAAAAATATTATGAAGAAAGAAATATACCAGTTGCAAATGCAGAGGTTGCAAGAATCTCACAAGGTTGTACAGGAATAAAAAGAACAACAGGACAACACCCAGGTGGAATTATAGTTGTCCCAAAAGGTAGAGAAATATATGAATTTACACCGGTACAACATCCAGCAGATGATCCTAATTCTGACATTATAACAACACATTTTGATTATCACTCAATAGACCAGAACTTATTAAAACTAGATATACTTGGTCATGATGATCCTACAATGATAAGAATGTTATTTGATATTACAGGAGTGGATCCAACTAAAGTACCTTTAGATGATAAGGAAACAATGTCAATCTTTAGTTCTACTAAAGCATTAGGTGTAACTCCAGAACAAATACATTCAGAAGTTGGAAGTTATGGAATACCAGAATTTGGTACAAAATTTGTTAGAGGAATGTTAGTAGATACAAAACCAAAAAGATTTGATGAATTAATTCGTATATCTGGATTGTCACATGGTACAGATGTGTGGCTTGGAAATGCACAAAGTCTAATAGATGCAGGAACAGTTACATTATCAGAAGCAATATGTTGTCGTGATGATATAATGATATACCTAATTAAAAAAGGTTTGCCACCAAATGATGCATTTAAAATAATGGAATCTGTACGTAAAGGAAAGGTAGCAAAAGGAAAAGAACCTAAGTGGGATCAATATAAAGAATTAATGAAGGAACAGGATGTTCCAGAATGGTATATAAAATCTTGTGAAAAGATAAAATATATGTTCCCTAAAGCCCATGCAGCAGCATATGTTACAAATGCATTTAGAATAGCATGGTTTAAAGTTCACGAACCAAAGGCATATTATACTGCATATTTTACAATAAGAGCAGATGAGTTTGATAGTGATATAATGTGTCACGGAAAAGAAAAAGTTTTAAACAAAATGAAAGAAATAGATCTAGCAGGGAATAATGCAACGACAAAAGATAAAAATATGTATGCTATACTAGAACTAGTATTAGAAATGTATGAAAGAGGGATTAATTTCTTGCCAATTGATTTGTACAAATCTCATAGTACAAAGTTTATTGCTGAAGAAGATGGAATAAGACCACCATTAAATAGTATTCCTGGGCTTGGAACTGTTGCTGCAGAAAGTATAGTTAAAGCAAGGGAAGAAGAGCCATTTATGTGTATAGATGACATAAGAATGAGGGCAAAAGCAGGAAGCTCAGTAATAGAATTACTAAAAACAGCAGGTTGCTTAAAAGGAATGCCAGAAAGTAATCAAATGAGTTTATTTGCTTAGTTTTGAACTTTAGAGATTGAGCTTAAAGTTCAAATATTTAGCATAAATTCATAGATTGTTGTAAGTTTTTAATTTTAATCAATAAAACTATAGGAGAGAATAATGTTAGACTATAAATTATTATTAGAAGCAATATTTACACCAAAAAATATTATAATATACTTAATTGTTATAAATTTATTAGCTTTTGCAGCTATGTGGTGGGATAAAAGAAGAGCGCAAAAAGGTGAATGGAGAATAAGTGAAGCAGGTTTATTTACATTAGTTTTACTTGGAGGCGGAATTGGTGGAATTGCTGGAATGTACACTTTTAGACATAAGACTAAAAAGCTAAAATTTACAATAGGATTTCCTACAATTCTAATAACAGAAATTGTTTTGGCAATATATTTTTGTGTTATTAAATAATAATCCTTGATTTTTTGTAAATAATATGATATAAGTATATAAATTTAATAAGTGCGATGAAAAAGAAAAAGTATTTTAAAGCTAAAAGAGAGTTAGTGGTTGGTGTAAACTAATAGCTAAAAAATATGGGGAGCTTTGGAGCACAATTTTAACGAAGTGGATAATTAAATTTATCAATTAGGGTGGAACCGCGGAATATAACTTTCGTCCCTAGCTAATATGCTAGGTACGGAAGTTTTTTAGATAGGGATTGGGGGACGGTCCTAAAATCCCTATTACAAATATAAAAAATAAAAAAACTGCTTATTACTTTCGTACTTAAGTAGTTTTATTTTTTTAGGATAGGGAAAAAAAGACCGTCCCTTAATCCCGATAGGAGGTTTTTATTATGGTAGATTCAATGGAAAAAATCGTAGCATTATGCAAATCAAGAGGATATGTATATCCAGGTTCAGAGATTTATGGAGGACTTGCAAATACATGGGATTATGGTCCTTTAGGAAACGAGCTTAAAAATAATATTAAAGCCGCATGGAGAAAAAAATTTATTCAAGAACAACCAAATATTGTAGGATTAGATGCAGCAATATTAATGAATCCAGAAACATGGGTTGCATCAGGTCATGTTGGAGGATTCTCAGATCCATTAATTGATTGTAAAGAATGTAAAACAAGACACAGAGCAGATAAATTAATAGAAGAATGGGCTCATGACCAAGGAAAAGATATGATTGCAGATGGTATGAGTGATGAACAATTAATAAACTTTATTAATGAAAATAAGATACCTTGCCCTAATTGTGGTAAAACAAATTTTACAGATATACGTAAATTTAATTTAATGTTTAAAACATTCCAAGGTGTTACAGAAGATAAGACAGCAGAAATATATCTAAGACCAGAAACAGCACAAGGTATATTTGTAGATTTTAAAAATGTATTAAGAACATCAAGAAAGAAAATGCCAATGGGTATTGCACAAATAGGAAAAGCTTTCAGAAATGAGATAACACCAGGAAACTTTATATTTAGAACAAGAGAATTTGAACAAATGGAACTAGAATTCTTCTGTAAACCAGGAACAGATTTAGAATGGCATAAATATTGGAAAGATTATTGTGAAAACTGGTTATTAAGCCTAGGAATGAAGAAAGAAAATATACGTTTAAGAGATCATTCAAAAGAAGAATTAGTATTCTATAGCAAAGCAACAACAGATATAGAATTTGCATTCCCATTTGGATGGGGAGAATTATGGGGAATTGCAGATAGAACAGATTATGACTTAACACAACATATGAACCATTCAAACCAAGATATGTCATATTTAGATCCAGAAACAGGAGAAAAATATGTACCATATGTTATAGAACCATCACTAGGAGCAGATAGAGTATTATTAGCTTTCTTATGCAACGCATATGAAGAGGAAGAAATAGCAGAAGGAGATGTAAGAACAGTATTACATTTACATCCAGCTTTAGCCCCATATAAAGTTGCAGTTTTACCTTTATCTAAAAAATTATCTGAAAAAGCAACAGAAGTATATACAAATTTAGCAAAGAAATTTATGTGTGATTATGATGAAGCAGGAAGTATAGGAAAGAGATATAGAAGAGAAGACGAAATAGGAACACCTTATTGTGTAACAATAGATTTTGATACATTAGAAGATAATTGTGTAACAATTAGAGACAGGGATACAATGGAACAAGTAAGAGTAAATATTGACGAATTAGAAAATTGGATTGCTGAAAAAGTAGAATTTTAATTTAATTGCTTAATTATGGTTAATACAGAGCCTTATAGGAGAAAGTAATTATTAAGGACATTCATTAAAACGAAATTAGTTTGATGAATGTCTTTTACTTTTGCTCAACTTATGATAAGATTTCGGTAGATGATACCAAAGAGGTGTTTTTATGGAAACAAGTTTAATAGTAAGAAAAGAGAGTAAATTTGATAAGATAATAAAAGTACTTAACAGAATATTTTTTAAAGAAGCATATTATTTAGAAGAGCAATTAGATGAATTATTTAAACCTAAAAGTGTAAATGTTTCTAGAATAGTAATACCTAAAGAGATAAAATATTAAATACAAAAAAGGGGAAAAAAGGACCGTCCCCAAATCCCGAAAAGGACTGTCCAAAAATCTCTAAATTTTTTAAAAAAGGTTTACTAAAAGACATAAAGTGATATAATATTGGTATAAAAATAGCATTGTACGAAATTAAGCTTGATATACAAGCAAATATGATTCAAAAGATAAAGGAGAGAAGATACATGGAAGAAAACAAGAAATATGTATATTTATTTCAAGAAGGAAATGCAAAAATGAAAGATATTCTTGGTGGAAAAGGAGCAAATTTGGCAGAAATGACAAATTTGGGCTTACCAATTCCACAAGGTTTTACAATATCTGCAGAATGTTGTAATAAATATTATGAAGACGGAGAGAAAATATCAGAAGATATAATAAGCCAAATAGAAAAAGCTCTAGTTAAACTAGAAGAAATGTCTGGCAAAAAGTTTGGAGATGTTCAAAAACCATTATTAGTTTCTGTTCGTTCTGGTGCTAGGGTTTCTATGCCTGGAATGATGGATACAATATTAAATTTAGGAATTAATGATGAAACTGTTAAAACATTAGCAGTTAAAAATAGAAGATTTGCATATGACAGTTATAGAAGATTTATTCAAATGTACAGTGATGTAGTAAAAGGAATTCCTAATAGTGTTTATGAAAAGGCAATAGATACTAAAAAAATGCAAAGAGGTCTTGCTCAAGATATAGACATGGATGCAAATGACCTAGAAGATTTAGTTAAAGTATTTAAAGGAATATATTATGAACAAACAGGGGCAGCATTTCCACAGGATGTAAAGGCTTTACTGTTAGAATGTATAGAAGCTGTATTTAAATCTTGGAACAACCCAAGAGCAATAAAATATAGAAGATTAAATGATATACCAGGAGATTGGGGAACAGCAGTAAATATTCAAATGATGGTATTTGGAAATATGGGAGATGACTGTGGTACAGGTGTAGCATTTTCTAGAAATCCAGCAACAGGTGAGAACAAAATATATGGGGAATTTCTTATGAATGCACAAGGAGAAGATGTTGTAGCAGGAATAAGAACTCCTATGACAATAGATAAATTAGCAGAAATTAATCCAGATGTATATAATGAGTTTGTAAGAAGTGCGAAAAAATTAGAAAAGCATTATAAAGATATGCAAGACTTAGAATTTACCATAGAACATGGAAGTTTATATATTTTACAAACTAGAAATGGAAAAAGAACAGCACAAGCAGCTTTGCAAGTAGCTGTAGATTTAGTAAAGGAAGGGTTAATAGACGAAAGAGAAGCAGTACTTAGAGTAGAACCAAAGCAATTAGAACAATTATTGCATCCTAATTTTGATAAAGAAAAATTAAAATATGCAAGATTGATAGCACAAGGGTTAGCAGCATCACCAGGAGCTGCAACAGGAAAAGTTGTATTTAGTGCAGAAAAAGCAGTACAACTACATGAGGCAGGAGAAAAAGAATTAATTTTAGTACGTTTAGAAACTTCTGCAAATGATATTGATGGTATGAATGTTTGCAAAGGAATATTAACTGTAAGAGGAGGAATGACATCACATGCTGCAGTTGTTGCAAGAGGAATGGGAACTTGCTGTGTAGCAGGCTGTTCTAGTATAGTTGTAAACGAAGAAGAAGGATATTTTGAATTACCAGATGGTTCAGAATATATGGAAGGTGACTATATTTCTTTAGATGGTTCAACTGGAAATGTATATGATGGAAAAATAGATACTGTACCTGCAACTGTTTCTGGAAATTTTGCAGAACTTATGAACTGGGCAGATCAATATAGAAAATTAAAAGTTAGAGCAAATGCAGATACTCCAAGAGATGCAAAACAAGCATATGAATTTGGAGCAGAAGGTATTGGTTTATGTAGAACAGAGCATATGTTTTTTGCACCAGAAAGAGTAAAAGCAATAAGAGAAATGATTCTTTCAGAAACAGTAGAACAAAGAAAAGTTGCATTAGCAAAATTATTACCTATGCAAAGAGCTGACTTTGAAGAACTATATAAAGCAATGAATGGATATACAGTAACAATTAGATTATTAGATCCACCACTACATGAATTTTTACCTAAAACAGATAAAGATATATATGATCTAGCAAAAGAAATGAATATAAAAGAAGAAAAAATAAGAGAGACTATTCAAAAGTTACATGAATTTAATCCAATGATGGGACATAGAGGTTGTAGATTAGACGTAACATACCCAGAAATAGCTCAAATGCAAACAAGAGCGATTATAGAAGCTGCAATAAATGTTAATAAAGAAGGAATGAATGTAATTCCAGAAATAATGATTCCTTTAGTTGGGGAATATAAAGAAATGAAATATGTAAAATCAATAGTTACAGAAACAGCAGATAAAATTTTAGAAGAAGCAAACATAGAAATGAGATATCATGTAGGAACAATGATAGAAATACCAAGAGCAGCTTTAACTGCAGACGAAATAGCTAAAGAAGCAGAGTTTTTCTCATTTGGAACAAATGACTTAACACAAATGACATTTGGATTTAGTAGAGATGATGCAGGTAAATTCTTAAATGAATATTATTCTAAAAATATTTATGATTTTGATCCATTTGCAACAATAGATAGAAAAGGTGTAGGCAAATTAATGAAAATAGCTGTAGAGCTAGGAAGAAAGACAAGACCAGATTTGAAAATTGGAATTTGTGGTGAGCATGGTGGAAATCCAGCTTCTGTAGAATTTTGTAATTCACTTGGATTAGACTATGTATCTTGCTCACCTTATAGAGTACCAATTGCAAAACTTGCAGCAGCTCAAGCAGCAATAAATGAACAATAGGCAATATACAAAAGGAAAATAAAAAGATAGGGATATTTTATGAATTTTTCAGAAATAGAAAAAAATTTAAAATTAAATCAACATATTCAAGCTGACATTAGACAAATTGTATATGAATGTTATTATGATATTTATAATTACTTAGGAAGAACAGGATTTATAAAATGGGTAGATAAGCAAAAGTTAACTGTTGGAATTAGAAATATCATATTTAAATCATTAACAGAAAAAGAAGATGAATATTTAAAAAATAATAGAGGGGTTGTAGGTTATCATAGGCGCCCCATAGATCTAAGTCAAAAAGAAAATATAGTATTAAGAAAAGGTGTAGGAGATAATAAAGATACAAATGCACATGAGATATTCCATTCTATAGTAGATGGACTTGGAGGATTTAACCAATTTTGGGGTGAAGGAATAACAGAATTTTGTAAAAAAGCAATGTATAATAGGAGCCAATACAGTTATCCCAAAAATGTAGAAATGGTTTTTCTGGCATATTCAATGTTTGGAAATATTATATTAAAAGATTACTTTTCAAAACAAGGTGATAAGTTTAATTTTCATTTGGCTAAAGGAGCAGATAATACGATATTTCAGGCCATGATGAAAACAGGTAGACATATGAATAATTACTTGGAAAGTTATCATAATATTATTTATAATAAAAAAGATCCAACACCCGATGATTTTAAGTTGGCAAATGAAAATTTAGTAAATGGAATAGAAGGATTACTTAGTATTTATTATATGTATAATCAAAAGCAGATTGAAAGCTTTAAACATATAAAAGAAGGTAAAGTAGATTTTAATAAATTTATAGATGAACAAGTAAAAATTAGTAAGTATTTGCAAGTATTAGTGCCATATGCTAAAGATTTTCAAAAGCTATTCGACCAAAATATTTTTATTAGAGAGAAATTAATAGAAAAAATGGTCGAACATAGCCACCTATTATTTAACAAGACGGATGAAGAAAAAAATCAAATTATGACTAAAATAAAAATCGATATACATTCTAAAATAGCAAATAGAAGTACAGGTAAATATTTAGATATAAGAGAAACAAAAATAAATCAAGAACTAGAAGAACCATATAAAACCTTAAATGAAAATGCTACAGGAAAATTAGTTGTTTCATTTTTATATAATGATGATGGAAAAGATTTTGTATCAACAATAAAAAAGATAGCAGATATACAAGCTGCAACAAAAGACTTTTCGACAGAGGAAATAATAGATACTATAAAGATAATTGATGAAAAGATGCAAAGAAAAAATGCACTAGCGATATTAGGTGATTCAAAAAACTTTTCAAGAACCATAGAAAATATTTCACAATTAGAACAGCAATACGAATGCGAAATGGAAATACCAACATTTAAAAAAGTACATATAGAAGGGTTAGATAATCTAAATACATTTATAGAATTTGGTACAGATAAGCAAGCTTTAATAGTAATAGATCCAGAACAGGGAAAAATGGATAGAATATCGTTGGATGAATTATTTCAGGAGTCCTCAGATTTTAATATGTTTACATATAAAAAATTAAATAAAAAAGACTTATCTTGCAGTCTTATAGTTAAAGGAGAAAAGATTTCAGATATAGTAATTAATCCGAATAGTAAAGATATAAAAATAACAAATGGAAAAATCGATGAAAAGCCAATAATAGGAATAGATTCAATATATGAAGATACATTAAACTCTTTGGTGTTTAAATCAATAAAAAAAGATATTAAAAATTGCTCATATTCACATGGGGTATCAAGTGAGCAGAAAGTAATTACTACAGCAAGAATTAGTGGAATAGAAAGAAAGATAGATGTAGATAAATTTATAGAAGATTATAAAGAAACTCAAGAATTAATTCCAGGAGTTGATAAACAAGGGAACGATTTTATAGAATTAAGTGAAGAACTTATAGATACAACATTTGAACCACATTTAATACCAAAACAATCTGAAAGTGCTGAAGAATACGAAGAACAAAAATATGCTTTAATAAGAGATATGAGAATGCTATTACAAGAAAAAAAACAAGAAAGTAATAAGGAAAAAATTGACGAAATACATAAAAAAATAAGTGACGATTTAGAAATTTTAAATACTACAGTAGATAAAGCTACTGAAAAAGAAAATATTGGTGTATTAGTTGGAAGAAAAAAATCTAGTGATAGTTTTCTAAAAGATGCTGTAGATGGAACTAAGAAAAGGGTAAGAAGTGAAAACATAAATAGGCAGATAGAATTTATGAGACAGATAAGATTATTAAAAAGAGGATTACCAATGAAAGATGAGAAGGGAAAAGAAAATTATGGGGAGAGATAAAGAAACTAGAGTTGCATATGCAGAAATAATTAGTTTTATAAATTTGTTACCACAAGATAAACAGGAAAAAATCCCCAAAAATATTATAGAATATTTTAAAGAAGAGATGGACAAAGACAGTAAGCGAGAATTAACCACAGATATATCTTTAGAAAATCAAAATTTAAAAAATGCAACATGGGATTTAATTGCTATTTTATATCTAAAATATTTATGCGAAGATGAAGAGGAGAAAAAAGAATTAGAACAAATTTATGCCGAAAATGAGAGGAAGTATAGAGAAGAAATAAAGGAAAAATATAATCCAGAAAAAATATTAGAAAATAGAGGAAAAAAGAATACAGAACAACAAGATGAAGTAAAGAATTTACCAATAGAAATTAAAAAAGAAAATTTTATTCAAAAAATTATAAAATTTATAAATAAGTTATTTCATAAGAAAAACACTTGATAATTTTATCAAGTGTTTTTAATATTTATTTTTTATTTTCTAATCCAGAATATTTTTTTAATTTTTCATAAACTAAATAATTAATTGTACCAGAAGGGAATTTTCCATTTTTATCTTTAGTTCCAGCAGGTACACCTGTTAATAATTCTATTCCTTCATCAATTGTAGAAATTGCATATATATGGAATAAATTATTTTTTACAGCTTCTACAACTTCATCATCTAAATGAAGATTTCTTATATTTTGAACAGGAATTATAACACTATGGCTACCATCTAATCCTCTGTCTTTACATACTTGGAAAAATCCTTCGATTTTTTCATTAACACCACCAATAGGTTGTATTTCACCTTTTTGATTTACAGAACCTGTAACTGCAAAAGATTGATTTATTGGTATTTCAGATAAACTAGAAAGTAGGGCATATAGCTCTGTACTAGAAGCACTATCTCCATCAACACCATTATATAATTGTTCAAAACAGATACTTGCAGTTAAAGCAAGAGGGAAATCTTGTGCAAATTTTTGTCCTAAATAACCTGTAAGTATTAATACACCTTTAGAATGAGATGAAC
This sequence comes from uncultured Clostridia bacterium, assembly GCA_944391965.1. Taxonomy (GTDB): domain Bacteria; phylum Bacillota; class Clostridia; order TANB77; family CAG-508; genus Merdicola. The sequence continues at coordinate 29,006 of CALXVH010000006.1, read as the reverse complement.
CAGAAAGGTCAACTTCACGTTCTATATTAACAATTCCTTGCTTCCCAGCATAAGTATTTGCAGTTATTTTTGTAGGTTTTCCAAAAGAATAATCACCTATTGTTAAAACGGTAAGTCCATTTATTTGTCCGACTTTATAACCGTTAGTATCAATTAACAAAGTATTTTCTTTTATCATTTCTGAATAGTGAGCATCATATTTTTTCACACGTTCAATTCGTTCTTTTAAAGCTTTATGAATGAATTTGTCAGTAATTAATTTAGAACGACTAAGTTTTGCCCAAGTTGCTGCTTCACCTAGAATTTCTGATAAATCATTAAATTTTGTCGAAATTTTTTCTTTATCGTTTGCAAGAACAGTAGCATAGTCAACTAAACTTGCAACTCCAGATCTGTCTAACTGAGGAAGACCTTCTTTTTCACAGAAACCATGTGCAAACCTAGCAAGTTTTACCATGTTTTCAGAATTACGAGGAGCATCATCTTCAAATTCGACTTTTATTTTAAATAGTTTTCTAAAATCATTATCCACAGCAAGTAGAGTATGATAAATATTGCTATTACCAATTATAATAACCTTTAAATCTAAAGGAATTGGCTCAGGTTTTAAAGAAATCATTACCATAGAAGAATGTTGTTCAGAAGCATTTTCTATATTTAGTTCTTTTACCTTTAAAGCCTTTTTTAATGATTCATAACATAAGCTATTTTGGATTATATCATCTGCTTGGAACATAATATATCCGCCATTTGCCATGTGAAGTAAACCAGGTTTTAACATGGTATGATCAGTTTTTAAAGCACCATAGTAATTTTCGTATTCAAGTCTTCCGAACAAATTTGGATAGGATGTATTAGAATCCATTATAACTGGTGCACCCTCTAAATTGCTATTATCTATAAATAAATTTACTCTATAATTTAGCCATGGGGCAGGAGGCTCCATTCTTGGAACATTTTGAGGTTGATTATTTGTAGGTTCTGTTGTAAATGCAGAAATATTTTTTAAAATATCTGTTTTTACATCATTTAAAAATTTAGTAATTTTTTTATTTCTTTTAAATTTAGATTTTACATTATTTATATGAACATTTATAGTAAGTAGGGCAATGTTAGACTGCCATTCTTCTATTTTTTTATCAGATTCTTTTTCAATTGCTTTAATTTCACTGATTGCTTCTATTATTTGTTGTTGTACAATTCCAGATTTATCTTCGAATTCTTTTTTTATACTTTCATCTAATTTATCAAATTCTTCTTCTTCTATTGTTTTACCATTTAATACAGGCATCATGTAAATACCATTTTGAGCACTTTTTACAAAAAAACCATGTTCCATTGCTTTTTTATTTAAATTTTCCATTAAAATATTTCTTTTTTCTTCGAATTCTTGTCTAATTAAGGTTTTTTCTTTTTCGAAATCTTCATTATTAAAAGTGTTTTTTATATCAACTTTTATATCTTTAATAAAAGAATCCATAGTGTTTTTAAATTCTTTTCCTTGTCCAGCAGGAAGAGAAACAGCAATTGGTTCATTTGGTCTATCAAAATTATATATATAACACCAATCATTTGGAACTTTTTTCTTTTTAGCAATTGTATCCAAATAATTTTTTGTATACATAGTTTTACCAACACCACTAGGACCTTCAAGATAGATATTATATCCTTTAACATTTACATTAAGACCAAATTCTAATGATTTAATACCACGTTCTTGACCAATTCCAGAAGTAATAGGCTCTAAATTTTCTGTTGTTTCAAAATCAAAAATATTTGGATTACACATTACTCTTAAATCTTTGTAATTTAATTCGTTTTTTTTCATTTGTTTTTTCCTTCTTTCTTTATAATTCTTTTGTCATAATAATTGCATTATCTTTATTGCCATAATATTTTTTTCTGAAGCCAACATTTTTAAAACCATATTTTAAATACAAATTTATTGCAGGCAGATTGTGTTCATTTACTTCCAAAGTAATTGATTTAAAGTTCTGCATCTTTGCAGTTTGTATTAGTTTCTCCAATAATTTACTACCAATACCATTTTGTCTGTTAGATTTTTTTACAACTATATCTGTAATATGTACATCGTCTACAGATTTCCAAATTCCTGCAAAACCTAAAATATTATTTTCCAATTTGGCTACAAAATATTCTGAATTAGGATTATTAAGTTCTTCTTGTAAGATATCATATGTCCAAAAATCGTCAAAATCATCGATTAATATATCTTTTATTAAAGATAAGTCATAATCTGTCATATTATATATTTCTAAACTCATAGTGATTATCCTTTATTTAATTTTTTTTCTAATTCGATTTCCGCACTTGATTTTTTTAAATATAGTGGGGAAAGAGCTAAATCTTCCTTAGAAGTACAATTAAAATATTTATAGATTGCAGCTTTAGCTACTCCACTTGCAGAAGAACTGTTAGTATTTCCTTCTGCTATTAAACAATTTTTAAAAGAGTCTTTAATTTGTGCAGAATAGGTTATAGCTCCAGAACCTACAAATATAATTTCATTATTAGAATAATGATTTAAACTATCTAATGTGTTATTAATATTATCAGATATATATTTATCTATTAAAGAATAATGACTATCTTCATATTTGAATAATCCTGCATATACATTATTATTTTTTGCATCTATCATAGAACAAACCAAAGAGTTTTCTTTTGGCACAATATTGTATGCTAAACCTTCTAAAGAAGAAATACCAATGGCTTTTTTATTATAGTAATCTCTAAAAGCACATATTGTAGCAACTCCAATTCTAATTCCAGTAAAAGAGCCAGGACCTTTAGAACATGTAAATAAATCTATATCATCTAAATTGATTGTTAAATTGTCAAAGGCTTTTTTTATCATTGGCATTAAGTTTTCAGAATGAGTTAATTTATCAGCTATATAGTCTTCGTATATTATTTTGTTATCATCTAAAATCGCAAGGCTACAAATATTGCTAGATGTGTCAATACTTAATGTTTTCATTTTTACACTTCCTTTAATTTATATTCGCCAAAACATTCCATTGTTAAAATACGAATGTCAGAATCTTCAAAATCTCTCGAAAAAGAAATTTTTAAATAAGATTCGGGCAAAATTTCCTCTATTTTTTCGCCCCATTCGATTATGCAAATACCAGCTTGAAAATATTCATCTCCACCAATTGCATAAAATTCATCTATATCTTCTAATCTATAAACATCAAAATGATATATTGGAAAATCGGGAGTATCATATTCATTTACAATAGTAAAAGTAGGACTTGATAATTCGTCTTGTAAATTAAAATATTCTAAAAAACCCTCTGTAAATTTAGTTTTTCCAGAACCAAGTTCGCCACATAAAACTATGATATCTCCTTTTTTTGAATTAGAAGCGATTTTTTGAGCTAATTTCTTTGTTTCTTCTTCAGAATGTGAAATAAATTTTGTCATATTTTTTCTCCTTTGCTTCTTAATTATATAAGAAGCAAAAACATTTGTAAAGAAAATCAGAGGCTAATTATATGGAAATTTGTAGAAAAATATGATACTATATTTATACTGCAAAATAATAGAAACTAGGAGAAAATTATGAGTGAAATCGAAAATATAAATTTACCAGGGGATTTAAAAAAACTTAATATAAAAGAAAAAGAAGAGTTATCAGCAGATATAAGAAAAGAAATAATAAATGTTGTATCTAATAATGGTGGACATTTAGCTTCAAATTTAGGAGTTGTAGAACTTACAATAGCACTACATTCGGTGTTTAATGCACCTAAAGATAAAATAGTTTGGGATGTAGGACATCAGACATATGTTCATAAAATTCTTACAGGTAGAAAAGATAAAATGAATTCTTTAAGAAAAAAGAATGGAATAGCTGGTTTCCCAAAAAGGGAAGAGTCAGAATATGATACATTTAATACTGGACATAGTAGTACATCTATTTCTGCTGCAATAGGAATGGCAAGAGCAAGAGATATAAAAAAAGAAAATTATCAAATTGTTGCAGTTATAGGAGATGGAGCTTTAACAGGTGGAATGGCATTAGAAGCGTTAAATGACGGGGGAAGTTCTAAGACAAATTTCATAATTATCTTAAATGATAATGAAATGAGTATTTCTAAAAATGTTGGAGGAATATCAAACTTCTTAAGTAAAATAAGAAGCAAAAGGTTTTATAAAAAATCTAATAATGTAATAAAAAAATGTGTTTCAAAAATTCCTTGGCTTGGTAATAAAATAATAAAACTAGTACAAGATTTAAAATATAGTATAAAAAAGATTTTTATATCAAATATGTTTTTCGAAGATATGGGATATACATATTTAGGACCAGTTGATGGACATAATATAGAAAAATTAGAAAATATTTTAAAAATTGCTAAAAATATTGATGGACCTAAACTAATTCATGTTATTACTAAAAAAGGAAAAGGATATGAACCAGCCGAAAAGAATCCGGATAAATTTCATTCAACAGGACCATTTGATTTAGAAACAGGAGAATCTAAAAAAGCTAAGTCTAAAGATTATTCAAAGGTTTTTGGTGATAAATTAGTAAGCTTGGCAGAGAAAAATAAAAAAATTGTAGCTATAACCGCATCTATGAAAGATGGAACAGGTTTAAAAGATTTTGCAGAAAAATTTACAGATAGATTTTTTGATGTTGGAATAGCAGAAGGTCATGCAATAGGAATGGCTGCAGGTATGGCAACAAACGGAATTATTCCAGTTGTTCCAATATATGCATCATTTTATCAACGTGGATATGATCAAGTTATTCATGATGTATGTATGCAAAATTTACATGTGGTTTTATGTTCAGATAGAGCTGGAATTGTAGGTGCAGATGGCGAAACACATCAAGGAATTTTAGATTTATCATTTTTTAATATTGTTCCAAATTTGGTTATTATGGCTCCAAAAAACTTTAAAGAATTAGAAGATATGTTAGAATTTGCTATAGACTACGATGGACTAATTTATATAAGATATCCACGTGGTGGAGAAGAAAATATAAAGATAGATAAAGAAGAAAAAATTAAGTTGGGTAAAGCTGAAAAATTAGCAGATGGAAATGATTATACTATAATTGCAATAGGTAAGATGGTTCAAAGAGCATATGAAATTTCGAACATTCTAAAAAAAGAAGGCATAGAAGCTGGGGTAATAAATGCAAGATTTTTAAAACCTTTTGACGAAGAAAATATTGTTAAATGGATAGGAAATTCGAAAGTAATAACAATTGAGGACAATATTGTAAAAGGTGCTTTAGGAAGTACTGTATTAGAGATATTAAAGAAATATAATAAAACTAATGAATTAAGAATGCTAGGATATCCAGATGAATTTATAAAACAAGGTACAGTAGATGAAATAGAGAAGGAATATAAGTTAGATATAGAAAGTATTTTAGATATGATTAGAAAATGGAGTAATTATGAATAAAAAAGAATTATTAGAGGGACATAATAAAGAAGAACAAATACTTATTTCGAAAATGATGGATAAGCTGGAAGAAGCGAAACAAAAAAACAAAATAACAAATACAGATTTCTTAGATGGATATCAAATAAGAATATGTACAGAAATTTTAAATAAAATTAAATTTAATAATTATATTTTTTTTGGCGGATATGAAGAAGCTGAAAGAAAAATTATAATATTTTATCCAGAGAAGTTTAAATTTATTATAGAAGATAAAAAATATATAAATAGATTATGTGCAATAAGAATAAGTTTACCAAATGAATTATATGGTGCATATACACATAAAAATTATTTAGGGATGATAATGAAATTAGGAGTTGTACGAGAAAAGGTTGGCGATATTTTAGTTAAGGAAAGTGGAGCAGATGTAATTGTAATGCCAGAGATAGTTAAGTATTTATTAACTAATTTAAGCGAATTGACAAGATTAAGAAAAGCAGACATAAAAGAGATAAAAATTAACGAATTAGAAAAAGTAGAAATAAAAACAAAAGAATATAATATAATTGTTTCTGCATTAAGATTAGATAATATAATAGCTGAACTTGCTAAGAGTTCTAGGATGCAAGCTAAAGAACTAATAAATCAAGAGAGGGTATTTGTAAATTTTAAAAATGAAATAAAACAGACAAAATTACTTACTGAAGGTGATTTAATCTCTATTAGAGGTAAAGGAAGATTTAAAATTACCGAAATTGTAGGTAGTACTCAAAAGGGTAGGTATATATTGAAAATAGAAAAATATGTATAAAATGTAAAGAATTGAGAAAGAATACTTGAAAAGTATTCTTTTTTGTTATAGAATGACTATGATCAATTAGTAGGTCAAATTTTTATATGCCTATAAGGCAAAAAAGAAATGGAGGAATTATAATGTCAATTAAAGTAGGTTTTAACGGATTTGGAAGAATTGGAAAATTAGCATTCCAAGCAGCTTTAGAGAAAGGTGATGCAGTAGATATCGTTGCTATAAACGATCCTTTTATAACAGCAGACTACATGGCATATATGGTAAAATATGACACAATGCATGGAAGATTTAATGGAACAATTGAATCAAAAGAAAATGTTTTAGTAGTAAATGGAAAAGAAATAAAAGTATATAATGAAATGGATCCTCACAATGTACCATGGGGAGAATTAGGAGTAGAATATGTATTCGAATGTTCAGGAGTATTTACAACAATGGAAAAAGCACAAGCACATTTAGATGCAGGAGCTAAAAAAGTTGTTATAAGTGCACCTTCAAAAGATGCTCCAATGTTTGTTATGGGTGTTAACAACGAAACATATGATCCAAGTATGAATATAGTTTCAAACGCATCTTGTACAACAAACTGTTTAGCACCACTTGCTAAAGTTATAAATGATAATTTCGGAATTAAAGATGGTTTAATGTCAACAGTTCATGCTACAACAGCAACACAAAAAACAGTTGACGGAGCTTCTAAAAAAGATTGGAGAGGTGGACGTGCTGCTGCTGGAAATATTATTCCATCATCAACAGGTGCTGCAAAAGCAGTTGGAAAAGTTATACCATCATTAAATGGAAAATTAACAGGTATGTCTTTCAGAGTTCCAACATTAGATGTTTCTGTAGTTGATTTAACATGTAACTTAGAAAAACCAGCATCATATGAAGAAATATGTGCTGCAGTTAAAAAAGCTTCAGAAAATGAATTAAAAGGAATTCTAGAATATACAGACGAACCAGTAGTATCTTCAGATTTCTTAGGAGATCCACATACATCTATATTTGATGCAGCTGCTGGTATCCAATTAACAGATACATTTGTAAAATTAGTTGCATGGTATGATAATGAATGGGGATATTCTCATAAATTAGTAGATTTAGCTTGCTATATGTCAACAAAAGACAATATGTAATTAATTAAGATTTGTTAGAGGTTGCTTTTTAAAGTAACCTCTAACAGTCTAATATATTATGGGCAAGATATTGTAATTGTAAAGGTTACATATGTGCCTAAAAAAGACATATATGCAACCTTTACAATTAATCCACTGCCCAAATCTTTGATTTGGTAGAGTGGGATATATGCATGTGCTTGTCATAAAAGTTTTATTAAATAAAAGGAGTGAATTTTTTATGAGTAAAAAAACAGTTAGAGATATTGACTTAAAAGGAAAAAAAGTAATCGAAAGATGTGATTTTAATGTACCATTATTAGAAGATGGAACAATAAGAGACAACACAAGAATTGTTGCAGCATTACCAACAATCAAATATTTATTAGAACAAAATTGTGCAGTAATCTTATGTTCTCATTTAGGAAGACCAAAGGGACAAGTTGTTCCAGAAATGTCTTTAGCACCAGTTGCAAAAGAATTATCAAAATTATTAGGGCAAGAAGTAAAACTTGCAAAAGATGTAGTTGGTGAAGATGCTCAAAAATTAGCTAAAGAATTAAAACCAGGTGAAGTAATGTTACTAGAAAATGTAAGATTTGAACCAGGTGAAGAAAAGAATGATCCAGAATTAGCTAAGAAATTTGCAGATATGGCAGAAGTATTTGTAAATGATGCATTTGGTACAGCTCACAGAGCACATGCTTCAACAGCAGGAATAGCTGATTATTTACCAGCAGTAAGCGGATTCTTGATTGAAAAAGAATTAAAATTCTTAGGAGATGCAATAAACAATCCAAAAAGACCATTTGTAGCTATTTTAGGAGGAAAGAAAGTTTCTGATAAAATAGGTGTAATTGACAGTTTATTAGAAAAAGTAGATACATTAATGATTGGTGGAGCAATGGCATACACATTCTTCAGATCAATGGGATATACAGTAGGAAATTCTATCTGTGAAGAAGATAAATTAGATTTAGCACAAAACTTATTAAAGAAAGCAGAAGAAAAAGGTGTTAAATTTATGCTTCCAGTAGATACAAAAGTAGGAAAAGAATTTAAAGAAGATACAGAAAGTAAAGTAGTAAGCTATAAAGAAATTCCAGACGGATGGGAAGGATTCGATATTGGTACAGAAACAATAAAAATGTACACAGACGAATTAAAAAATGCAGCAACAGTATTATGGAATGGACCAGTAGGTTTATTTGAATTTGATCAATTCGCTGTAGGAACAAATGCTATAGCTAATACTTTAGCAGAAATCGATGCTGTTACAGTAATTGGTGGTGGAGATTCAGCTGCAGCTATAAAGAAAGCTGGTCTTTCTGATAAAATGACACATATTTCTACAGGTGGAGGAGCTTCACTAGAATTTATAGAAGGAAAGAAATTACCAGGAATAGAATGTTTAATGGATAAATAAAACTAAATCTTCTGAATAGAGGAGTATCTATGGAATTATTAGATGTAGTAGACGAAAATAATAATTTAACAGGAATGCAAGAAAATAAAGATATAATTCATGAAAAAGGATTATTACACAGGGAGATAGCTGTTTTTATCCAAAATGAAAAAGGTGAGTTTTTAATTCAAAAAAGGTCTGCAAATAAAAAGCAAGCACCTAATAAATGGTGCTTGACAACAGGCCATGTGGAACTAGGAGAAGAATATGATAAAGCAGCAATAAGAGAAGTAAAAGAAGAGCTTGGAATAGAAATAAAAGAAGAAGAATTAACACCTTTAGGAATATTTAAGCAAAGTGTTAAAAGTGGTAAGGCGATAAATAACAGTTTTATGAAGTATTATTTTTATAAAACTAATAAAAAGGTAGAAGATTATACAATACAATTAGAAGAATTAAGTGAAATAAAGTATATATCTTTTAATGAAATAGTACGTGTAATAAATGAAAAAGACGAGAATTATGTTTTTGCTAATAAAGAAATTATGCAAGATATATTAAAAATATTAAAAAAGATATAATTAAGAGGTAGAAATAATATAATTTTATAAGGAGTACTTATGGAACTATTAGATGTAGTAGATGAAAACAACAATCTAACAGGAATAAAAGAAGATAAAGAAATTATCCACCAAAAAGGATTATGGCATAGGGAATCTGCAATATGGATTATGAATGAAAATGGAGAAATGTTATTTCAAAAAAGAGCGGCTTCAAAAAAGCAAAATCCTAATAAATGGGCATTAACAGCAGGTCATGTAGATGTTGGTGAAGAACCTATTGATACAATGGTAAGAGAAATACAAGAAGAATTGGGAGTTAATGTAGAAAAAGAAAAATTTTCTAAAATATTGGTAGAAAAGGAAAAAATTTTTTCGCCAGAATCAAATACAATAAATGCTAGATTTACAGAACATTATTTTACTATAGTTCCATATAAAATATCAGATTATAAAATACAGCTATCAGAACTGTCAGAAGTTAAATATTTTTCAATAGAAGAAATTGAAAAAATAATAGAAAATAAAGATGAAAATTATGTATTTTCAACAAAGAAATATATGCAAAAAGTTTTACCTTATTTAAAAGAGAGGAGAGAAAAGTTATGCGTAGAAAAGTAATTGCTGGTAACTGGAAAATGAATATGCTTCCAAATGAAGCAATATCATGTGTAGACGAATTAGCAAAACTAGTAAAAGACACAGAAAATGAAGTTATCTTATGTGTTCCATATACAGATTTATTTTATGCACTATTAACTGCACAAAATACAAATATAAAAATAGGAGCACAAAATATGCACTTTGAAGAAAAAGGAGCATATACAGGTGAAGTTTCTGGACCAATGCTTAAATCTATTGGTGTAGAATATGTTATTATAGGACATTCAGAAAGAAGACAATATTTTGCAGAAACAGATGAAACTGTAAATAAAAAAGTAAAAGCAGCACATAAATATGGATTAAAACCAATAGTATGTGTTGGAGAAACTTTAGAACAAAAAGAAGCTGGAGAAACAACTAATGTAATAACAACACAAACAAGATTAGCATTAGACGGACTTTCTAAAGAACAAGTAGAAGGAACAATAATAGCATACGAACCAATTTGGGCTATAGGAACAGGAAAAACAGCAACATCAGAAGATGCTAACAACTCTATAAAAGAAATTAGAAAAGAGATAGCAAAAAATTATGGACAAGAAGTAGCAGATAGGGTTATAATACAATATGGCGGAAGCGTTAAGTCAGGAAATGCAAAAGAACTATTTACAACATCAGACATTGATGGTGGATTAGTTGGTGGAGCAAGTTTAAAAGCTGACGAATTCGCTAAAATAGTAAATTTTGATAAGTAAGGATGGTAACAAAGTATGAAAGATAAGCTAACAATGCTAATGATATTAGATGGATTTGGCGAAAACAGTAATAAAGACGGAAATGCTGTTGAACTTGCAAATACACCTAATATAGATAGACTAATGAAAATATGGCCAACAACAGATATTCATGCAAGTGAACTAAGTGTAGGACTTCCAGAAGGACAAATGGGAAATTCTGAAGTAGGTCACACAAACATAGGTGCTGGTAGAATAGTTTATCAAGAATTAACTAAAATTACTAAATCAATAGAAGATGGTGACTTTTTCACAATACCAGAACTAGTAGAAGCAATAGAAAATTGTAAGAAAAACAATTCAAAATTGCATATATTAGGACTTGTATCAGATGGAGGAGTTCATAGCCATATTCGTCATTTATTTGCAATTTTAGAATTAGCAAAAAGAAAAGACTTCGAAAATGTGTATGTACACTGCTTTACAGATGGTAGGGATACAGCACCAACTTCTGGAGAAAGCTATATTGCACAATTAGAAGAAAAAATGAAAGAAAAAGGTGTAGGAAAAATTGCTACTATTTCTGGTAGATTCTATGCGATGGATAGAGATAAAAGATGGAACAGAATTCAAAAAGCATATGATGCAATGGTAAATGGAAATGGTATAAAAGCAACAAGTGCAATAGCAGCAGTAGAAAGTTCATATCAAAAAGAAGTTTTTGATGAATTTATAGAACCAACAGTTATTTGCAATGGAGATACACCTGTTGCAACAATAGAAGATAATGATTCTGTTATATTCTTTAACTTTAGACCAGATAGAGCAAGAGAAATAACAAGAACATTAGTAGACCCAGATTTTAATGAATTTGAAACAAAGAAAATGAATTTAGATTATGTTTGCTTTACACAATATGATGAAACAATGCCAAATGTAAAAGTTGCATTTAAACCAGAAAGATTAGTAAATACATTTGGAGAATATGTAAGCAAACAAGGTTTAAATCAATTAAGAATTGCAGAAACAGAAAAATATGCACATGTTACATTTTTCTTTAATGGTGGAGAAGAAAAACAATATCCAGGAGAAGATAGAATATTAGTTCCTTCACCAAAAGTAGAAACATATGATATGAAACCAGAAATGAGTGCAATAGAAGTTACAGATAAAGTTGTTGATGCGATAAACTCTAAAAAATATGATACAATCATTTTAAATTATGCAAATCCAGATATGGTAGGACATACAGGAAATCTAGATGCTGCTATAAAAGCAATAGAAACAATAGATACTTGTGTAAAAAGAGTAGTTGATGCGGTAGAAGCACAAAATGGAGTATTAATAATTACTGCAGACCATGGTAATGCAGAACAAATGATAGATTATAAAACTGGTGAGCCACATACTGCTCATACAACAAATTTAGTTCCATTAGTTTTAGTTGGAATGAAAGACGTAAAATTAAAAGAAGGAAAGCTTGCAGATTTAGCACCAACAATGTTGGAAATTATGGGACTAGAGAAGCCAGCTGAAATGACTGGAGAAAGTTTAATTGTAAAAGAATAAAATATGAAAACTTATGGGGGGAAATACAGTGTCAACTTCGGCCAGGATGAAAGAACTATATAAAGAAATACAACATAGTCTATTTGACATGATACCAGAAAAATGGAATAAGATATTTTTATATGCATCAGTAATAGATGGAAGAAATAGCTTAGAAACTGGAGAAATGTACTTTTATTATATTCCAAAAGGAATATTAAAAAGAGAGCCTGTTAATGTATATGAAGTACCAAATAAGTTTAACTTAGAAGAAAATTCATACTTTAAAATGGCTGACGATTTGTATGGAATTATTAAAAAGTTAAGAAAAGAATATATAGCAATAAATGGAGCTTTATGGACCAATATTGTAATTTCGATAGCTGATTATACTTTTAAAGTAGAATATGGCTTTGAAAACTTGGCAACTTCCCCATATAGTAATTATGATAGACATTTAGTTTTTAGATATAAATACCTAAAAACAGGATTAAATGCATACAGTAAAAGAGAAAAACAAATGGTTTTAGATTATATAGATAAAGAAGAAAATTCTAATAGAAAGGTAGATGTGTATGAAGAATCTTTATATGCAACACCAAATAAGAATTTAGTAAATTTCGAAAAAGATGCGCCAACAAAATCTAGAAAAGAAGAAAGAATGGAAGAGCTTTACGAACTAGAAAAGGAAAGCGAGTTTTGGCCACATGACAAAAAATATATAATTGTAGAAAGTAAACCAAAAAGTAAAAATCAAATTATAAATACCAAAAAAAGATACTAATAAAATGTGAAAGGAGAAATAGAAATGATATATTCAAAGGAATTAGAAGAAATGTGCACAGTTGCAAAAGGAGTAAACCATGGACCAGCACCAATACCAGAAGAAGGTAAATGGGTTAAAGCAAAAGAAATAAAAGATATATCTGGTTTAACACATGGTATTGGATGGTGTGCACCACAACAAGGAGCTTGTAAATTAACATTAAATGTAAAAGATGGTGTAATTCAAGAAGCTTTAATTGAAACAATTGGATGTTCAGGAATGACACATTCAGCTGCTATGGCAGGAGAAATTTTAACAGGAAAAACAATATTAGAAGCATTAAATACAGACTTAGTATGTGATGCCATAAATACAGCTATGAGAGAATTATTCTTACAAATAGTATATGGAAGAACACAAACAGCTTTCTCAGAAGGTGGACTTCCAGTAGGAGCTGGACTTGAAGATTTAGGAAAAGGACATACATCTCAAGTTGGAACAATTTATTCAAGTACATTAAAAGGACCAAGATATTTACAATTAACAGAAGGATACATAGTAGAACTTGGATTAGATAAAGATGATCAAATAATTGGTTATAAATATGTTCATATGGGAAAAATGATGGATAACATCAAAAAAGGAATGGATCCAATGGAAGCTATCGAAAAAGCTTCAGGAACATATGGAAGATTTGACGAAGCTGTTAAGAAAATAGATCCAAGAAAACAATAATAAGAAGGTAAAGTATGAATATTTATTTTTCTGGTTCAATATATGGTGGAAGACAAAAATTAGAATCATATAAAAAGTTAGTAAAAGAGCTAACAAAGTTTGGCAATGTCTTAGATGAAGAAGTAGCGGATGATAATGTATTAATTCGTGAAGAGAGCATTTCAGATAACGATGTTTTCGAAAGTTTAGTAAATAGATTAAGTCAAGCAGATTTAGTTTTTGCAGAGGTAACTGTTCCATCATTAGGAGTTGGATATGAACTTGGTTATGCAGATAGCCACAATAAAAGAATAATATGTGTTTATGATAAAACCATAACACCAAAAATTACAACAATGCTTAGAGGTAATAATAGATTAAAAATTATTCCATATACAGATATAAATGAAATAATAAACAATTTGGAGAATATATTAAAGGAGGAAGATTAAATGGCAGTAACATTTGAAAGTTATGAAAGAAGAATAGACCAAATCAAACCAGTAATGGAAAAATACGGAATAAAAGATTTTGAAGATGCATTAAAAATATGTACAGATAAAGGATTTAATCCATATGAAATAGTAAAAGGAGTACAACCAATATGTTTCGAAAATGCAGCTTGGGCATATACATTAGGTGCTGCAATAGCAATTAAAAAAGGATGTACTAAAGCAGCAGATGCAGCAAAAGCTATTGGAGAAGGATTACAAGCTTTCTGTATTCCTGGTTCAGTTGCAGATGATAGAAAGGTTGGATTAGGACATGGAAACTTAGCATCTATGTTACTTTCTGAAGATACAAAATGTTTTGCATTCTTAGCAGGACATGAAAGCTTTGCAGCAGCAGAAGGAGCTATTGGTATAGCTAAATCTGCAAACAAAGTAAGAAAAGAACCATTAAGAGTTATCTTAAATGGTTTGGGAAAAGATGCTGCTCAAGTTATTTCAAGAATTAATGGATTTACATATGTAAAAACAGAATTTGATTTCTTCACAGGAAAAGTTAATGTAGTAGAAGAAATACCATATTCAAACGGAGAAAGAGCAGAAGTTAGATGTTATGGTGCAAATGATGTTAGAGAAGGTGTAGCTATAATGTGGCTAGAAGATGTTGATGTATCTATTACAGGAAACTCAACAAACCCAACAAGATTCCAACATCCAGTTGCAGGTACATATAAGAAAGAAAGAATAGAAGCAGGTAAAAAATACTTCTCTGTTGCATCAGGTGGTGGAACAGGAAGAACATTACACCCAGACAATATGGCTGCTGGACCAGCTTCATATGGTATGACAGATACAATGGGAAGAATGCATTCAGATGCACAATTCGCAGGAAGCTCTTCAGTTCCAGCTCACGTTGAAATGATGGGATTAATCGGAATGGGTAACAACCCAATGGTTGGTGCTTCAGTTGCAGTAGCAGTTGCAGTAGAAGAAGCTATGAAGGCTTAATCTATGATTTAGAACAACATTTAATAAAAAATAAAATATTTCCCCTACTTGTTAAACAAAATTAACGAGTAGGGGACTTTTTATTAATCTGTAAAAAATAATGCAAAAAAATAGAAAATGGTGTATAATATAATAATCGAAAAAACAGTTGAAAGCGAGGAAGAAAAAGATGACAGAGTTTATAGTTAAGCGGTCAAATGCGAAGGATGAATATATCCTACAAGTAACTGGATATATTCCGGAAGAACTTAAAGAAGACTTCGAGAATATGGCAGAAAATTTTATACAAAAAGACCATTTATTAATTGAGGAAATCTATGAAGAAATAATGGGATTTATAAGATACCATAAAAGATCAAATGGACTGGTAATAAATTTCCATATTAATTTTGAAAGTTATCCCGTAGGAGAATTTGGACTAGATAGGAAAGTAACAATAATATTTCAGATGAGAAGAACTTTTATAAAATGGCTCAAAGAAACTATTTAAGTTGCAAAATAGGGCTGAATGCGGAAAATTTAAAACGCATTCGGCTCTTTTCTTAATTAATTGGATATATTTTCAAATAATTGGCAATAATAATATAAATGGAGGTATGTTATGAAAGATTATTTGAAAATAGAAAGTTTAGAAGCACTAGAAGTGCTAGATTCAAGAGGAAATCCAACTGTTCAGGTTGAAGTTATAACAGATGGAGGATTTTGTGGTGTGGCAAAAGTACCATCAGGAGCATCTACAGGAAGTTTTGAAGCAGTAGAATTAAGAGATAATGATGAAGAACGTTATATGGGAAAAGGAGTAAAAAAAGCAGTAGAGAATGTAAATAGAATGATTGCAAAAAAAATAACGGGTATGAATGTATATGATCAGTTAAAAATAGATCAAAAATTGATTGATATTGATGGTACAGATAATAAAGAAAAATTAGGTGCAAATGCAACTTTAGGAGTATCACTTGCAGTAGCGAAAGCAGCAGCGAATTCATTAGGAATGACACTATATAATTACATCGGAGGAATAAATGCAAAAAAATTGCCAACTCCAATGATGAATATATTAAATGGTGGAAAACACTCTGATAATAATATTAGTTCACAAGAATTTATGATAATGCCAACTTCAGGAAAAGATTTTGCAGAAAACTTACAAATGGGAGTTGAAACATACCATAATCTAAAAAAAGTCCTAAAATCAAAAGGATATTCTGTTGCTGTAGGAGATGAAGGAGGATTTGCTCCAAACTTACAAAGTGAAGAAGAAGCATTAGATGTAATTGAAGAAGCAATAAAAAAAGCAGGATATATTCCAGGAAAAGATATTTCAATAGCATTAGATGTTGCAAGTACAGAAATGTATGATGAGGCAAAAAAAGTAGGTAAAAATGGATATCTATTTTGGAAGACAGGAACATTTAAAACTAGTGATGAAATGATAGATTATTTAGAAGAGTTGGTACAAAAATATCCAATAGTTTCAATAGAAGATGGCTTAGCAGAAGAAGATTGGAATTCATGGAAAAAACTTACTCAAAAATTAGGTAGTAAAATTCAATTAGTTGGTGATGATTTATTTGTTACAAATACAGATAGATTAAGAAAAGGAATAAAAAATAAAGTAGCCAATAGCATATTAATAAAACCAAATCAAATAGGAACATTAACAGAAACTTTAGATGCAATAGAAATGGCGCAAAAAGCAGGCTATACAACTGTAATATCTCATAGATCAGGCGAAACAGAAGATACAACTATAGCAGACATTGCAGTAGCAGTGAATGCTGGACAAATAAAAACAGGAGCACCATGCAGAACAGATAGAGTTGCTAAATATAATAGATTATTAAATATAGAAAATGAGTTAAAATAGGTAATTTGAATTGCTAAAAAATGTAAATTATGATATTCTATATAAGACACAAGTTGTTTCAATTAAGGAAGGAGTAAAGTATGAATTGTAGAATGGTTGTAGGGGATAAAAAGGTTAAAAAAGTAGAAATGTCAGATTGTACAACAAAATATGGCTTTCGGCTGGTAACAACCGGGTATATCCCAGAAGAAAAAACAAATGATTTATCATTGTTGTTAGCAACGTTGTTGGAAAAAGATTCCTTATCAACAGATGAAGAAATACAAAAATTCAAGAAATGTTGCAGAAAAGAAGGATTAATTGTTTGTGAAAAGACTTTTTTAAACTATGAAATAAAATCGGAATTAAATTCCGAAGAAACAGAGCAAAAAGAGATCGCTTCGGTGACAACGTATTTTCATATTCATAGAACTCCGAAAAGGTGGTTCAATGAACGCTAAGCTTTCCGAATTCTCCCCATACTTAAAGTATTAAAAATAATACAAGTATGGGGAGAAAATAATATATGCCAAAATAATTGACAAGTATTTTTTTTATTTATATTATATATTAATATAAATAAAGGGGGATATATTTATGAGCATAGCTAGTTTGATTTTGGGAATTGTAAGTGTTGTATTAGTTTTAACAGGACATTCACTTTTAACTATTATATTTGGAGCAATTGGTTTTGTATTAGGAATAGTAGGTTTATTAATTAATAAATCAAAAATTTCGTATATGTCTATAATTGGAATAATACTAATAATCATATCTATTACAATTGTTGGGGTAAAATTTATCTTTTCCTTACAAGAAGATGAGAAAATAGGTAATTCAAGTCAAGTTACAGAAGAGGAAGAAATCAAAAATAATCCTATAATTGGAAACTGGTTAGGGGATAGTGAAGATATAGGATATTTTGAATTTAATAAGGATAAGTCATTTTATTGGTATCAATCACAATATACAAAAGACAATAATTATTATAAAGGAACTTATAGTATAACACCAGGAGCACTTCAGAATAATGGTAATATAGATTATGGAACAGAAGGACATGAGATATATACTATTATGTTGTATTACGATTCACAAAAGGTAAATGGAGTATCTAAGGAAAGAACCGATATGGGAATGTTTATAGTTCAAAAAGAATCAGAAATTAAATTTAATGTAAGAAATATGATAACTAACAGTTTCTTTGACATTAACAAAATTCAATCAAATGCATAGGAGGAAAAGATGCTTAAATTAGCGAATATTACAAAAAATTATAAATCAGGGGATGAAGTAGTTAAAGCATTAAAAGGAATAAATTTAGAATTTAGGAGTAATGAATTTGTATCTATATTAGGTCCAAGTGGATGTGGAAAAACAACATTATTAAATATAATTGGTGGACTAGATAGGTATACATCAGGAGATTTAATTATAAATGGAAAATCAACAAAAGAATTTAAGGACAGAGATTGGGATGCTTATAGAAATTATTCTGTTGGTTTCGTATTTCAAAACTATAATTTGATTCCACACCAAAGTGTATTATCAAACGTAGAATTAGCATTAACACTTTCTGGTGTATCTAGAGAAGAAAGAAAAAAACGTGCTATAGAAGCTTTAGAAAAAGTTGGATTAAAAGAACAAATACATAAAAGACCAAATCAATTATCTGGTGGTCAAATGCAAAGAGTTGCAATAGCAAGAGCATTGGTAAATGATCCGGATATAATACTTGCAGATGAGCCAACAGGAGCTCTAGACACAAAGACAAGTGTTCAAATTATGGAATTATTAAAAAGTATTTCAAAAGATAAATTAATAATAATGGTAACACATAATCCAGAACTTGCAGAAAAATATTCTACTAGAGTAATCCGTGTATTAGATGGAGTTGTTCAAGATGATACAAATCCTTTTGATGGTGAAAAGGAGGAAAAGAAAAAACCAAAAACAGGAAAGACTGCAATGAGCTTTTTTACAGCAATATCTTTAAGTTTAAACAATTTAATGACTAAAAAAGGAAGAACAATTCTAACATCTTTTGCAGGAAGTATAGGTATTATAGGAATTGCATTAATCTTATCATTATCTACAGGTGTTCAGAACTATATAAATAAAGTTCAAGAAGATACTTTATCAAGTTATCCAATTCAAATTCAAGAGACTACAGTAGATTTAACTAGTATGATGGAAAGAATGATGGGCGAAATGGCAGAAGGAGAAGAAGTCCATGAAGATGGAAAGATATATTCTAATAATATTATGACAGATATGTTAACAGTATTAGCCGACAAAAAGCAAACAAACAATTTAGAAGAACTAAAAAAATATATAGATGAGGGTAATAATGGAATATCTGATAATGCAAATGCTATAAAATATGATTATAATTTGAATTTGAATTTATATAAAACAGATACTTCAAATGGAGTAGTACAAGTAAATCCAAGTACTGTTATGGAAAAATTAGGGATGCAACAAACAGGAATGGCAATGGGAACAGATTGCTTTACAGAATTATTAGATAATCAAGAATTAAATGATTCACAATATGATGTAGTTGCAGGTAATTGGCCACAAAATTATAATGAAGTTGTTTTAATAGTTGATGAAAATAATAAAATTAGTGATTATACATTATATACTTTAGGAATAAAAGATCAAAAAGAATTAGAAGAAAAAATGGATGCAATACAGAATGATGAAAAAATAGAAGAGGATGAACAAACTTCATATACCTATGATGATTTACTAAATCTATCTTATAAAGTTTTATTAAATACAGACTATTATGAAAAAGCAAATAATATGTGGATAGATAAAAGTGATGATGAAGAATATATGAAGGAAAAAGTAGATAATGCAGAAGAAATAAAAGTAGTAGGAATTATAAAACAAAAAGAAGGAAGCATATCTACTCAAACAGCTGGAGAAATAGGTTATTTAAAAACTTTAAAAGAACATGTTATTAATAAAATAAATGAACAAGAGATAGTAAAAGAGCAAAAAGAAAATCCAGAGATTAATGTATTTAATGGATTGGAATTTCCAAAAAAAGGTGAAGATGGAAAGTTCGATTATAATTCTTTAACAGAAGAACAAAGAGCAATGCTTTCTAGGTTAGATGCTAATCAAATACAGTTAATGATGGAAGCATATGAACAAAATGAAAATGCATCATATGAAACAAATTTAGAAACTTTAGGTGTGGTAGATTTAGCAAAACCATCAGCTATAAGTATATATCCAAAAGATTTCGAAGCAAAGAATAGAATTACAGATGCAATAACAGAATATAATAATAAACAAATTGCAGATGGCAAAGAAGAAAATGAAGTAAATTATACAGATACAGTTGGTTTATTAATGAAATCTGTAACTCAAATTGTTGATACAATAAGTTATGTATTAATAGCATTTGTTGCAATTTCATTAGTTGTTTCTTCAATAATGATAGGAATAATAACATATATATCAGTATTAGAGAGAACAAAAGAAATTGGAATTTTAAGAGCAATAGGTGCATCTAAAAAAGATATATCAAGAGTATTTAATGCGGAAACATTTATAGTAGGATTAATTGCAGGTATTTTAGGAATAGTTGTAACATTATTACTTAACATTCCTATTAATAGCATTATCCATTCATTAACTCAGATGAATACAGTAAATGCTGTATTGCCAGTAAATGCAGCAATAATTTTAGTTGTAATTAGCATGGTTCTTACTATAATTGCAGGATTAATTCCATCAAGGATGGCAAGTAAAAAAGACCCAGTAGAGGCTTTAAGAACAGAGTAAACTAAGAGTAGAGTCATTTAAATAATGACTCTATTTACTTTTGTAAAAAAATGATATATTATACCGAAAGGAGGGGAGTATATGAAAAATAAAAAGGTATTAATAGGGACGTTAATAATATTAGTAATTATAATTGTAGCAATTATAGCTTTTTTTATCTTAAATAAGACAGAAAAACCAGAAGATGCGTTAAATAATTACTTCTCAAAAATAAGTGAGCAAAAATATGAAGAAGCATATGAGCTAATAAGTTCATCAAGTCAAGACAAGACTGCCAAAGAGACATTTGTAAACAAAAATGATTCAATATATAGCGGAATAGATATGACAAATTTATCAACAGAAATTACAAATGTAGAAAAAGTAGATAATGGAGAACAAATTACATATACACAAAAAATGAATACTTCAGCAGGCGAGGTTAACTTTACAAATACAGCGACACTTGTAAAAGAAGATAAAGAATATAAACTTAATTGGTCAAATAGTATAATCTTTCCTGAGTTAGGTGATAATGATAAAGTAAGAGTTAAAACATTAGAAGCTGAACGTGGAAATATATATGATAGAAATAATGTTTTGTTAGCAGGGAAGGGAAATATTTCATCAATAGGACTTGTACCAGGGAAGATGAGTGCTAATAAAGATGAGGATATACAGAAATTATCAACAATTTTAGGAGTGTCAGTAGATTCAATAAATAATAAATTGAACATGTCATATGTTAAAGACGATACTTTTGTACCAATAAAAAATGTTGCAACGACAGAATCTCAAATAAAAGAGCAAGCATTAACAATTCCTGGCGTAAAAATTACTACAGAAAGCTCAAGAGTATATACTTTAGGAAAAGAAGCTTCACAACTTATTGGTTATGTACAAGCCATAAGTGCAGAAGAATTAGAAGAAAATGCAGGAAAAGGTTATAATAGCAATAGTTTAATAGGTAAAGCAGGAATAGAAAAAGCTTATGAAGAAACATTAAGAGGAAAAGATGGAAAAGAAATTTATATAGAAAATGAAGATGGAGATAAAGTAAAAACAATAGCCAAACAAGAGTTGGAAAATGGTAAAGATGTAAAATTAACAATAGATGCAGCTACACAAAAGCAAGTTTATGATAGCCTAGACGAAAATAAGGGTGCATATGTAGCAATGGATTCCAAAACAGGAGAAATCTTAGCCTTAGTAAGTACACCATCATATGATTCTAATGATTTTGTTCTAGGAATGAGTACAGATGAATGGAATTCATTAAATCAAGATGAAAATAAACCATTATTAAATAGATTTACTGGAACGTGGTCACCAGGCTCAACTTTTAAGCCAGTAACAGGAGCAATTGGAATAACAGAAGGAAAGATTGATCCTAATGAGGATTTTGGAAGAAGTGGACTTAGCTGGCAAAAAGATTCTAGTTGGGGAAATTATATGGTAACAACATTAACCCCATATAATGAAACAGCAAATATGCAAAATGCATTAATAAGATCAGATAATATATATTTTGCAAAAGCAGCTTTAAAAATAGGATATGATGGATTTATGGAAGGTCTTAATAAGTTAGGCTTTAATGAAGATATAAGTTTTGAACTTTCTACATCAAAATCAACATATGATACAGATGGAAAGATAGATGATGAAGTTCAACTCGCAGATAGTGGATATGGCCAAGGACAAATCTTAGTAAATCCAATACATATGGCATCAATATATTCTGCATTTGTAAATAATGGAAATATGATAAAACCTACAATAATATATGAAGAAAATAAACAACCAGAATATTTAAAGGAAAATGCTATATCAGAAGAGGCAGCAAATACAATAAAAGAAGATTTAATACAAGTTGTCGAAAATCCAAATGGAACCGCACATGATGCAAAAATAGAAGGATTAACAATTGGTGCAAAAACAGGAACAGCAGAACTAAAAGCAAGTAAAGATGAAGAAGGAGAGGTTATTGGTTGGTTTAATGCATTTACAGCTGATGAAACAGCAGCTAAGCAATTAGTTGTAGTAAGTATGGTAGAAGATGCAAATTCAGTAGGAGGAAGTCATTATCTATTTCCTAAAGTAACACAAATATTTAAATAGACTTTTTAAAGGAAAAGGAGATATTTTATATGTATAAAATAATGAAGGCATTAGTAAAAGGACTTTGTTGTCATTTTATATATAGAGTTAGATATATAGGCTTGGAAAAGATAGATAATAATAAGAAATATATTATCTGTCCAAATCATTCAAACGTTTTAGATCCAACATTTATATTTCCAATAGTAGATAATTTATCTATAATGGCAAAGTCTGAGATATTTAAGAATAAACTATTAGCTAAATTATTTAGAAGATATAGAGTATTTCCAGTAAACAGAGAAAAAAGAGATGTAAAAAGTACTCTTCATGCTATAGAATGTTTGAATTTAGAAGAAAATTCGAAACTTCTAATGTTTCCAGAAGGTGGAATATTAAAGAAAAAAGAAGATTTAAGAAATAAAGTAAAAAATGGTGCAGTATATTTTGCGGCAGAAAGTGGAGTACCAATATTACCAGTATTTATTACAAGAAGACCACATCTTTTTCAAAAAGTTTATGTAGTAATAGGTGATATAATAGAAATACCCACAGAGATAAAGGACAATAAAGAAAAAATACGAGAATATTCGAAAAAGATGATAAATATAATTTATGATTTAGAACAAGAAATTAAAAAGAAATAGTTGAAAAAAAGCTAGATATATATTATTATATATCTAGCTTAATATTCGGGTATGGCCAAGCGGTAAGGCAGTAGGCTCTGACCCTACGATCGTTAGTTCGAATCTAACTACCCGAACCATAAAAATCCCTTTGTAGAGCCATTTTACGGAGGGATAAAATTTTTTTGTAAAAAACCGAACAAAATTTCGAAAAAACTATTGACAAAATTTATATAAGAATATAAAATACATTCAACAAAAGCAAACAAGAGTTCGAAAAAATATTAAGGAGGTTTATTATGAAAAAAGTAAAAGAAAATATAATTTCATATACAATAGATAAAGCTATATTTGGGAATTTCTCTATCTTAGTAAATAATGGAGAAGTAGTAGTAAAAGCTCCTTGGTATTTTTCTAAACAAAGAATACAAGATGCTATAAAAGAAAACAAAAACTGGATAATAAAGAAGTTAAATGAGATGGAAGAAGTATCATTATATAATAGTGCAAAAATATTGGGGATTAATTATGCAGTAAAAGTTATATATGCAAACATTAAGACTCCAGAATTAAATTTAAACAATAATTATATAGAAATAAAATTACCAGTAAAATTGGAAGGAAGAAATAACAAAAAAATAATAGATGTTATATTAAATAAAATGTATGCAAAATTAGCAGAAAGACATCTAGAAAATGTTTTTGAAGAAATCAGAATCGAAACTGGTTTAGTTCCAGAAGATTATAGTATTATTCAAGATTCAAAAGAAATTGCTAAATTTGACTTTGATAAAAAAGAAATTTATATTAATTCAAAAATAATGGAATTAGATGAAAATTGTATAAGATATATAATAATACATGAATTATGCCATTTAAAATTTAAAACACATGCAAAAAGTTTTTATAAATTATTACAAAAATATTTTCCTAAATACGAAAAATATGATGAAATATTAAGCGAATACAAATTTTAATCAGTATTACTAAATTAATCTTATTAAAATAAAATATATAAATAAGCTAGTACTAAAATGTTTGGTGGATCATCACTAAGCAGAGCAAACTAAATAATGAGTGCGAATTCTTTTGCACTCATTAACAAGTTTGTTATAAATTAGAAGACTGTTATTTAGTAATGGAAAGTTTAAGTCCTAAAAATAAAATATAATATTAGTAAATGAATTGGATAGAAAGCATAAATAAAATATTTAACTTTTCTTCCCTGTTTTCCATTATAAATATTAATAAGAAGAAGTGGCAATATAGTAAAAATAGTTAATAAAATATATAAATAATGGTAACCATTAGTATAAATCATTAATCCATGTCTTAGTATAGATGCAATAATAAAAGATATATACATAAAAATTTTTTTATTTCTAAAAACATAAAATGAAAATATTATAAAAATACCAAAAAAACCATAATCAAACTTTGCGACTTCTGCTAATAACCCAATTAAAAGAAAACAACAGAATGCAAAAAAATATTTTAAAAAATTATCTATTTTTTTGACTTTTGTTAAGGGATAAGAATTATTTGTAAATTTATCATATAAAAATATTGTAAATAATCCCAAAAATAAAGTAAAAAATATATTAAGAGAGAATCCTGTTGTAAATGTAGAGCGAAAAAGCATAAATGGGATTTGAGATATTAATGCAAAAATAAAAAGTCTCAAAAAATATTTTTTTAAATTTTTGGTATGAATATATCCTTCAGAAATTTGAAAGGCAAAAATAGGAAATGCAAATCTACCAATTAAATTCATTCCTGTAGTTCTTTTAAACCAAGCATCTCCTAAATGATCTATAAACATACTAATTATTGCTATTATTTTTAATCCAAAGCTAGTCATAAAAATTTCCCTTCTTAAAATTGTAATAATATTTATAATTATCTATAGCATAAATTATATTTTTTTACAAGATAGGCCTAAAAGTTAATAGAAATCCAAAAATATTGTAGATTATATTTTAAGTAAATGATATAGTAGGTATAATTAATATAAATTGTGGAGTAATATATGAAAGTTTCCGATTATTTCGAAAATAAAGAAAGATTTGAAAAAATGATTGAAGAATTTTTTGAATACCTTTGTGAAAATGAACTTGAAATATATAACGAGTTTAGTTTTCAACACGAATTAGGTATATTTTTAAGGTATAAATTAAGAAAAGAATGTGACGATGGAAAAGAATATAAAATTGAATTCGAAAGAAATGCAAAGAAGTACTTTAATATCAATTATAGTTTTATTAATAGTAAAGTATTAAAAAAAGAGATTGATATTTCAATTTATAAATATGATCATTCACAGCAGTATGCCATAGAATTAAAATTTCCATTAAATGGGCAGTACCCTGAGCAAATGTTTAGTTGTGTAAAAGATGTTAGATTTATGCAAGAATTAGTAAATCAAAAAAAATTTCAAAAAACATATTGCATAACATTAGTGTGGGCACGAGGAAGAGGAAGGTCTTTTTATAAAGGTAACCATGAAGGAAATAGAGGAATAGATATTTATAAATATTTTCGTGGAGATTATAAAGAATTACTTACAGGGAAAATATTAAAACCAACTGGTAGAGAAAAATATATAATTGATTTGCAAGATAAAAAATACCCATTCCAATGGAAAGATTGTAAAATAATCAATATTAATGCAAGAGATCCAAAATATAAATATAGGGACTGTAAATATTATATAATTGAAAGCCAATAAAAATAAAAGTAATAGGAGAATAAAATGAAATTAAAAGATTTAGCTAAAGAATATGATAAGCTTCAGAAAAAATATGGTGCTAAAGAATTAGATTCAATTTATAATGGAGGATGTGCTATTAACCCAGAAATATGTTTTGTTTTTATGAATCCAACAGGAAGAAATATAGCATCATCAAAAGAATGGAAAGGCTTAAAGGCTCCTTGGATTGGAACAAAAAACATTTGGGATTTGTTTTTTAAAATAAATTTATTAGATAATGATATATATGAAAAAATAAGAGCTATAAAGGGGAGCGAATGGACAGAAGAATTTGCAGAAGAAGTCTATGATAATGTAAAGAAACATAAATATTTTATAACAAATTTGGGAAAGTGTACTCAAATTGATGCCAGAGAATTACCAGATTCAATCTATAAAGAATATTTAGAATTGTTTAAACAAGAAATAAATATAGTTAAACCTAAAGTTATTATTTTATTTGGAAATCAAGTTAGTTCCATTGTGTTAGAAGAAAAAATATCAGTATCACAAGTTAGGAAAAAATGTTTTGAAAAAGAAATTAATGGTAATAAATATAAATTTTATTCAGTTTATTATCCTGTGGGAAATGGAAGATTTAATATTGACAAAGCTATAGAAGATATTAAGTGGATAATTGATAAAGGATAAACAATGGTTGGAGATGTAATATGGAAAATATAAAATGAAAAAGAATAATTGAAGAAGATGATAATTTGTAATGATTTGATATAATTTTTAAATATGATTAATAATTAAAATGCAAACAACGCTAAGTTTTATAAATACTTAGCGTTGTTTACTTAAAGAAGTCTTCATATACTACTTAGTTGGAGGATACAGATCATCCATACCTGGCTGGCGAGTTGCGTAATCATATGCATGTGCCCAATCAAAAGTTCCGTCAATTTTAATCCGACAATTTTTTGAATTATATATGTTACACTAACTATTATAGAATGTTAATAATATTACTGGATAGAGATTTATGCAGTAATAAGTTCAAATAAGGGTAATAATGAGAAAGTCAATAATTTCTTTCTCACTATAATTATAAGATTTTTATCTAGTTTTTCCATCTTTTTTATTATTGTTTCTTGTTTTTGATAATTGTTCAATTGAATTAGAAGTATTAGTATATTCAACTTTATATTTTAAAAACAGATTTCTATTTCCATTATCATAATCTTTTAAAACATTTTTGACTTTATTTATTTTTCTATATATATCTAATGTTTCTGCAAAATTCTCATTAGAGTCAGGGATATTGCTGTAATCAGTTATCACATTGCCTACTTTACTTAAACTTTTGTCACTTGATAATATAAAAATATTTACTCTTTCTTCTTTAGAAAGAGTAGTGTTCGGATTTTTAAGTATGTTAGTAATATCAACATTGTACCACTTACCATCAATATAAACTTTATTCCAAACGTGGTTGTTATCTATTCCTGATGGGTTATCCTTTTTTCCACTGTAACCAAGAATAAGGATGTTTTTAATTCCCATTTCTGTCATACATCGTTCAAAAGCAAAGGCAATTCCGGCACAGACTGTATTTCTGTCTTCTAAACATCCTTGTAAACTAGAAAGTTTAAGATATTCTTCTTCTGACTTTTTTTCATTTTCAAAATCATAAGTTACGTATTCCGATATTTGATTAGCAATGAATATTATTTGTTCTTCTTTTCGAATAAAATTTGAAGTTGCAACTTTAGTTAAATATTCAATTTTTTTTAATATTTTAAGATAAGATTTGATATCCATTTTAGTATTAATATTGGTTGCACCCCAAAAATTAGGATATACATACCTAAAATCTATTTTGGCTGTTTTACAAAATTGACTAATATTTTTAACATCTTCATTAGAAAAAATTTTATCAAATTCTGTTAAAGTAACTTGTATTCCATTTTTTTCTAGAGTGTTTATTATAGAAAAGATATAGTCTTTATCTTTTGAATCTTCTTTATGTAATTGTAAATTAATTTTAGAAGAGTTTAAGTTTTTTAATATATCATGGATAGATCCAAAACTTTCTGAACTTGTTGATAGCAATCCTAAATGATCTAACAATTTATTTTTCTTTAAAGTTAGTTCAATTAATTTATTTTTTATAAACATAACTAAATTATTCATAATAATTTAATTATATCTAATTTATTGTTAAATTTCAATGAAAATATATTTATTTTTAATGTGATTCTAATTATTAGAGGAAAAATAAGATATTACATTTATTAAGTTTTTAGAGTTTTATTATATGATTCAAATCCAATAGTTTTTAGATCTAATATTATGTGATAAAAATTTTATATAATTTATATTTTGCAAAGTTTTATAAAATAAAAGAATGTTGAAAACATATATAAAGAACAATTTGTTAATTTATCAAAAAAATATATATTTAGGGAGTTAAATTATTTAATGTAATAATATATATTGGAGCGGGTAGTGGGAATCGAACCCACACCTTCGGGTCGGAAGCACGAAATTCTACCATTAAAATATACCCGCAAATTAAGTGTTTAGAATGTAGTAAAAAAGCAACAACTAAGTCAGTTGTTGCTAATTAATGGAGCAGGTAGCGGGAATCGAACCCGCATAGCCAGCTTGGAAGGCTGGAATTCTACCATTGAACTACACCTGCGTTTGTTCATGAAAATTTTAGATTATATTGTCTGGAGCAGGTAGCGGGAATCGAACCCGCATAGCCAGCTTGGAAGGCTGGAATTCTACCATTGAACTACACCTGCATT
>CALXVH010000005.1 GCA_944391965.1 uncultured Clostridia bacterium | reverse complement strand
TAAATTAAGGAGGAGTAATCATGGAGAATGCTGTAGAAGCACTAAAAATGGCTGGATTTATGCTATTGTTTATAATTGCACTATCAATTACCATGGTTACTCTAACACAAGCTAAAACAACTGCTGATAGCTTAGTAAAGAACCAAGATAGGCAAGAATCTTACCAATATGTAGAACTTGCAGAAGGTGAAACAAAAGCATTTTCTCGAACAGTTACATTATCAGATATAATTCCAACATTATATAGATATGCTCAAGAAGACTATGCAGTGCAATTTTATAACTCAGATGGTTCACCATTAAACGTATACGAAAGTGGTGAAATTAGAAATGGAGTTAATGTTAGGAAAAATGACTTGGATTTAGATACAGAACATTGGGAAGAAAATGGTGTAACTAGATATGAAGAATGGAGAGGAAATACTACAAAGATAAAGCAACATGTAGATGATGTGGTTGAATTTTTATTACAACCAGAATATAAAGATAGACAATTTGAAGAAAGATTAGGTACAATAGAAGATTATGAAGAAAATCAAGATACTAATGAATTAGTTCCAGATATAAATAAACAATATAAAAGAGTAATAACATATACGTTAAAATAATAAAAGAAGGGAAATAGGAGGTAATAAAAATGGGAGATACAGTAGTAACAATTTTAGCTATAGTATTAGCAGCTGTATTAATGTTTGTTTTTCCCTTAATGTCAGTTGCTGATCGTAGTGATGATGTTTCACAATTATCTGTTCAAAATAGTACAACTACATTTGTAGACAATATTCGTTCTACGGGAAGAATAACATTAGCAGAATACAATAGGTTTGTGCAAGAGATAAATGCTACAGGAAATACATATGCTGTAGAAATCGAAGTAAAAATATTAGATGAAAATCCTGGTAAGAAAACAGCACAAGCAGCTTATGAAAAAATAGGTGAGAATGTTTATTATACAGAATATACTACACAAATTATGGAAGACTTAAATGATGCAAGTAATAATAATACTAAGTATTTAAAAGAAGGAGATATTGTATCTGTTAGTGTAAAAAATACAAACACAACAATTTCTCAATTATTAAGAAACTTCTTCTATAGAGTAGCAGGAAATGACTCTTCAACAATAGGGGCATCAAATGGAGGAATTGTTACTGTTAATGGAAGAAATTAAAATAAAAAAGAAATAAGGGGTGTCTTGTAAAAAACACCTTTTTCTTTTATTATACAAGAAAAATTGTTGGATTTTTCTTGTATAATAAAAGAGATTAAATAGTTACAAAAGTAAAGAAAGGAAATAAGATGAAATTACAAAGCTGGATAGTAATATTTTCTATTATTGTTATACCAATAGTATTAGTAATGTCACTATATATTCAAGTTCAAATAAACTATGTTAATTTACAAGGAAATTATGATACTATTTTAAATAATGCAACTTATGATGCAATTAAAGCATTTCAAATTAACGAATTAAATAGTACTACACAAAATATAGCTCAAGAAAAAATAAGAGATGTTGAGGCTTCTGTTACAACATTTTATAATTCTTTAGCTACAAATTTTGGACAAAGTGGCTATTCTGAGAATGAATTACAAAGTTTTATACCTGCATTAGTATATACATTATATGATGGATATTATATTTACACGCAATATAATAATGTAGTAACAGGAAGAGATGCAGAAGGAGATATTACTGTTAACTTAAATTCCGCAGATTCAACTACGGGCTTAAAACCATATATATATTATTCAGCGAGATATAAAAAAGGAAATAGAGATATAGTTATAAATTATACCTTAGATAACTATATAACTGTATTTTATAAAGATAGTTCTGGTAATTATCAAACATGTTCAGGCTTTTTAATAGATACATCGAAAACTAATGCATCAGGAACTACATATGATGGAATTTCTATAGATAATGAAGCATTAGCTGAAGTAAATCGTGCAAGTTTTGAAGCTAATCAAATTTCACCACAAAAAGTAAATTATACATATTTTACTAATGCAAATGGAAGAAGAGAAAAAGCGTATTGGAATGGTAGCAGATGGTATAAATATAATGTTGATGGTACTACCAATGAAGTTGATGAAAATATGTTAAATCAATTAGGGTATTCTTACCAAAGAGATACAAGTGCACAGAAATATTTACAAGATGCTTATTCTTTTACAAACCAAGTAAGAAGTATTTTACAAGATATTCAATTGAAAGATATTGTGGATGTAAACCAAGAAGATTTAGGAATTACAGGTGATGTGGGAGAACAGCGTTTGATAGATTTTAGTGCAGCTGATGGAACAATGCTTAATAATTTTAATGCACATAAATTACAGGTTATAAGAAATTCTATAACAACAAATTTAAGAACAACAATTGCGAAATTTAATGAAAATTCTACCCATCCTGCAAAAATGCCTACATTAACAGAAAATGAATGGAGCATGATATTAAGTAATACTTGTTTAATATCATTTATGCAAGGACAAAATATAGGAAATGGATATTATATGGGTTATAGAATTGTAACAAACAATAAAAACAGAGAATTTGTAGATCCGAAATTAATATATATATTAGATCAGGGAACTGCTAATCAGTATCATGATGTTAGACATTTAGATTTTTCTCCTACTGGAGAGATTATTGGATATAGAAATACAGATTTTGATGCACAAAGTTTTGTGGCGAATGATAGTACAACAAAGAATTATTTCCCACATGGAGATGCAACAGCTGATTATGCATGTATTGTAACTTCAACTGAAATTACTACATCAAATGGAAGTAATGAAATGGACAATGCTTTAGGAAATAATATAACTGATCTGGATGCTATTCTAAATTCTGCACCAAATAATATACGAAAAGCATATTATACAGCTTTATTTAGAGAACGATGTAATTCATATAAGAGTTTATCTTTAAATTAATTATAAAATTTTGAAAATAGATACTATAAAAGTATCTATTTTTTTATGCTATGAAAAAATTGTTATATTTTTCCAAAATAACAAGGTTAATTTACATATGTGTCTTATATTTATTTTTTAGTAAAACCTTTCTAGTATTAAAGTTTGTAAATAGGACAAAATATATATTATAAGAGGTTTTTACTATGAAAAATTTTAAAAAAATTTTATTAATTTTAATCTTATTTATTATATTATTATATGTAACTAATATAAGCTCTATTCCAAATAATTTAATATTAATACAAGGTGAAGACTTAAATTTAAAAACATTGTTAGGATTAAATATTTCTAATTTGAATGGTGAAACTGTAGAAG
This sequence comes from uncultured Clostridia bacterium, assembly GCA_944391965.1. Lineage (GTDB taxonomy): Bacteria > Bacillota > Clostridia > TANB77 > CAG-508 > Merdicola. The sequence goes on along the minus strand of CALXVH010000005.1, from coordinate 66,629 downwards.
CAGTTAATTCAGATGATACAAAAATAAGTAATAAAATAGGAAAAGTAGATTTATCTTTAAATTTTGCTGGGGTTACAGTAAAAGATTTAACTGTTAATGTAATTCCGAATACTGTTGTAGTACCAAGTGGAGAAACAATTGGACTTAGATTATATACAAGTGGAGTTTTAGTGGTAGGAATGTCTGAGATACAGGGAATAGATAATAATAATTATACACCATATAAAAATTCAGGAATAAAAGAAGGAGATATGATTACAAAAGTAGATAATGAAACTGTTACCTGTACATCTGATTTAATTACAAAAGTAAATGAATCAGAAGGGAATACTGTAAAAATAACATATGTTAGAGATGGCAGTAATTATGACACAGAAATATTACCAACTAAAACTAGTGATGACGAGTACAAATTGGGCCTATGGGTAAGAGATGCAGCATCTGGTGTAGGAACGATAAGTTTTTACGATCCAAATACAGGTGAATTTGGAGCATTAGGTCATGGAATATTAGATGTAGATACAGAAGAATTAATAGATATAGCAAGAGGTGATATAGTAACAAGTAAAATAGTTTCTATTGTTAAAGGTGAAAAAGGAAAACCTGGAGAATTACAAGGCAGTATAGATAATGGAAAAATAATAGGAGAAGTATATAAAAACACTAATTTTGGAATATATGGAAAATTAAATAATGTTGAACAAATAGAAAATGATAGTGATAAAGTAATGGAAGTATTGCCAAGAGATGAAGTTAAAGAAGGGAAAGCAACTATATTATGTACTTTAGATGACAATAAACAAGAGGAATATGAAATTGAAATTGAAAAAGTATATACCTCAACAAATAGAACAAATAAAAACATGATAATTAGAGTTACAGATCCAAGACTTTTAGAGAAAACAGGAGGAATAATACAAGGAATGAGTGGTTCACCAATTATGCAAAATGGAAAATTTGTAGGTGCTGTTACACATGTAATGGTTAATAATCCAGAAAAAGGATATGGAATATTTGCAGATACAATGTTAAAACAGATGAAAGAAGTAGAAGAGAATTAGGTTTATCTAATTCTCTTCTACTAATTCATCCGAAATTTGTGTTACAGTTCCAGCCCCTAATGTTAGAATAATATCATTTTTTTCAACATTTTCTTTTAAGTATTTAGTGATATCATTAAAATCTTTCATATAAATTGCATTTTTTCCTAATGAGTTAATCTTGTCAACTAGATCTTGAGAAGAAACTCCAAACCTATTTGTTTCTCTTGCTGCATATATGTCTGTAATTATGATATTGTCAAAATTTAATAATGCTTTTGCAAAATCATTTAATAATGTTTTAGTTCTGCTATAGGTATGTGGTTGGAAAACAACCCATGATTTATTATATTTTTTATTCATTAAAGCTTTTGCTGTAGCTATTATTTCTGTTGGATGATGGCCATAGTCATCAAAAACAGTAGCGTTATTAATAGTTCCTTTGTATTCAAATCTTCTATGAGCACCTGTAAATTTTTCTAAAGCAGATTTGATATATTTTTTATCGATTCCATAATAATCACAAAGAGCAGTACATGCTAATGCATTTAGTACATTATGCATTCCTGGAATTTTTAATTGAATTCTTTCGAAAAATTTATCCTTTTTATAAACATCAAAAGCTGGAAAACCATTGTTATCAAATACAATATTTACTGCAAAAAAGTCAGTGTTTTTATTAGTAATTCCATATGTTAATTTAGTTGCATTTGTATATTGTAATAAATCTAAGCAATTATGGTCATCGCCATTAACTACAAGTAAACCATCATCTGGAATTATTTTTACATATTTTATAAAAGCATTTTTTATATTTTCGAAAGTCTTAAAATAATCTAAATGGTCATTATCTATATTTAAGATAATTTCGGCTTTAGGATAAAATTTTAAAAAGCTTTCTACATATTCACATGCTTCTATTATAAAGTGTTCGCTTGAACCAACCTTATAATTTCCATCAATTGCTTTTAATATTGCTCCAACTTGAATACTTGGATCTAAGCCTGCTTCTAAAAAGCATAATGAAACAAGTGATGTTGTTGTGGTTTTACCATGTGTACCAGAAATACCAATAGTGTCACTAAATGCTTTTGTAAGCATACCTAAAAAGTCACATCTTTCACAAGTTGGAATATTTAACTCTTTTGCTTTTTGCATTTCAGGATCGTTTGGATTTATTGCAGCAGAATAAACAACAATGTCTGCTTTAGCTAAATTTTCAAAATCATGACCTATTGTAACTGGAATACCATTGCTTTGTAATTTTTTTACTATTTCTGAATCGGCTAAGTCTGAACCTGTAACAGTTACACCAAAATTATTAAGAATTTCGGCGATTCCGCTCATACTAACACCACCGATTCCAATCATATGTACTCTATTATATTTTTTTATTAAGTTAAGATTAGGCATTAAATTCCCCTCCCATATTTAACATGTAAGATTATATAATTATTATGTTTTTTTTTCAATATAATTATTACTATTTTATGATAAATATTTCAAAAATGTTAAAAAATAAATAATTTTGAAAAAATAGAAGGAAAAAAGTTTTTTTTGAAGAATAATATAGTTGTACATATAAATGTACAATAATATTATTTAAAACTTTGGAAGGCGGTGCTCAAATGCAAATCACAAATGTACGTTTAAAGAAAGTAAATTCAGGAAACAAAATGAAAGCAGTAGCTTCTGTAACATTCGATAATGAATTTGTTGTACATGACATAAAAGTTATCGAAAAAGATGGATTATTTATAGCTATGCCAAGTAAAAAAACTCAAAATGGAGAGTTTAGAGATGTAGCTCATCCAATTAATGCTGAAACAAGGGAGAAAATTCAAAGTGCTATACTTGAAAAATATAACGAAACTCCTGATGTAGAAGAAGAAGTAAAAAGCGAAGAATCTGAAGAATCAGCAGAATAATATAAATTATAAAAAACTAGAGTAGAAATACTCTAGTTTTTTGATGCTTATTTTAGATTTGTATGATGACTAAATTATTTATAAATGAATATATTGTTTGTAAAAAATAAGTATGTTAGAATAAATAAAAATAAAGGGGGATTTTGTATGGAAACTAAAATTAATGGCGAAGAATTACCATATGTAGTTTGCAAATTAAACAAAGGAGAATCTGTCGTAACAGAAAATGGTGGAATGAGTTGGATGGATGACGGAATAAAAATGAAAACAACTACAAATGGTGGAATTATGAAAGGATTGGGGAGAGCTTTAGCAGGGGAATCTATCTTTATGAATGTATATACTGCAGAAAAAGATGATGTAGAGATTGCTTTTGCATCTTCATTTCCTGGTCAAATATTAGAGTTTGACTTAAAAGAAGGGGAAACAATAATTGCACAAAAAAGAGCTTTTTTATGTGCAGAGCCAACAGTAGACATATCAATGCATTTTAGAAAAAAATTAGGAGCTGGTTTTTTTGGAGGAGAAGGTTTTATAATGCAAAAATTCCAAGGAACTGGAAAAGTATTTTTAGAACTAGATGGTGCAATATATAAACGTGAGTTAGCTGCTGGAGAAAAACTAAAGGTTGATAATGGTTATGTTGCTGCAATGACAAGTGGAGTAGACTTAAATATAGAAACAGTAAAGGGAGTTAAAAATATTGTATTTGGAGGAGAAGGTTTATTTTTAACAAGTTTAAAAGGGCCAGGAACGGTATGGATTCAATCTATGCCTATATCTAAACTTGCTAGTATGTTCTATGTTGGAGGAAATAGATAAAAATTATATATGGATATAACAGATGTAAGATTTTTTATAAAGAGTCTTACATCTGTTTTTTTGTGTATCAAATTCGATTTTTGAAGGTGAAAAATGCTAAAAATAGGCGAAAAAAAGAGTAAAAAAGAGATAAATATAGTTATTTATAGGCAAATAAAGGAAAAAAATATAAAAAAATTGAAAAAGTATGAAAATAATGTATACATAAATTGAAAAAACATAAAATATATAGTATAATAATTGATGCTTGTGTGTAGAAATTAAAGGAGAGTGAACGAATATTTTTAACGAAAATAAACAAATTCACACAAAAGAGTTAATAAGAATTACACAAATTCTTGCAATAATATTACTTGCTTTATTTATAGTTATTTTTATAAAGTATGATTCTTTATTTCAAGTAGCTATAAATGGTGAAGTAATTGGGTATGTAAAGAATAAAAATGAGTTAGAAACAAAGATAAATGAATATATAGAAAGCAAAGAAGAAGGGGTTGCTTTTAGAAATTTAGAAGTAAAAACAGAATATACACCTGCAATTATGGTTAATAAAACTTCAAATGAAGAAGAAGTACTAGCAAAAATAAAAGAAAATATTTCTACAACATACACAGCATATGGAATAACTATAGATGATGACATAAAAACATATGTTGGAACAGAAGAAGAGGCAGATAAGATAGTATCAGATTTGCAAAATGAATATAAAGACAAACTAGTACTTAATATTGGAGTAAAACAGATATTTGGAAAAGAAAAAATAGATACAGTAGAAGAAACTGTAGCTGTTTCTAAATTAAAAACTGAAAATATAGACGTAAAAGTAGCACAAATTGAGGAAGAAGCAAAAAAGGCCGAAGAAACTAAAAAGACAGAAGGATCAAGTAACCAAACCACAACTAATAAAAAAGTAGTTGTCGCTGTAAGACCAATTTCTGGTGGTAAGATAACATCCAGATTTGGAGAAAGAAGTAGTGTTCGTTCTAGTGCACATACAGGTCTAGATTTGGCTGCTCCAACAGGAACAACAATCAAAGCTGCTGCTTCTGGAAAAGTTACATTTGCTGGATATAAAGGATCATATGGTTATATGATAAAAATTGAATGTGACAATGGTTATGAGATGTGGTACGCACATTGTAGCAAATTATATGTAAGTGCAGGTGTAAGAGTATCTGCCGGAGATAAAATTGCAGCTGTTGGTTCTACAGGTAATTCTACAGGTTCACATTTACATTTTGAGATCAGAAAAAATGGAAAAGCTTTAAATCCTCAAAATTACATGTAAAATACGGAGTGAATTATGGGAAAAATATCAGATATACAAAATAATATAAAAGCAAGAATAGATAAACAATTTAATAAACTAAAAGAAAAAAGAGAACAAGCTGCCAAAAAACGTTTGGCAGCTAGATTAAAATATATGAATGATGATGAATTAGAAGAATATATTATGCTTCAAATAAAAAAGCTACAAAAAGGTAATAAAGATACTAAAAAAGAAGCAAAAAATGCAGTAGTTACAGCAATTCAATCTATGGATGAACCAGAAAAACAGTTAGAAGTTACAGCACAAATAAGTGGTGAATTAACTGAAAGTGATAAAGGAGAAATAATAGAATCTATAGACTCGACAGCTGCATTATTAGATGATAATGGTATTGATATAATTAAAGGACTAGATCAAACCCAGAAATTAGAAATCGTAGAACGTATTATAACAAACCAAAAAATAAAAGCAGAAAAAGTATCAATTACTGAGATAACTGATGCAGTAGATAAAATATATTCCTTAACAAATGAAGCCAATGATTTTACATTATTAAAATATATTGGTATTGTAAACAGTAGGATGGATACTTTAAAGAAAAGTGATGATATTCCAGCATCTACAAAGGAACAAATAAATAAGACACAATTAAAACTTATAAAATTAGCTGCTAAAAAAGTTGTTTGTAATTATAAAAATATAGGATATAGCATGAGAATAAGAGAATTTATGAAAGCTGCACTTCCAGATACAACAGTAGAGGACATTCGTCTTGCTATTGTTAAGGTGGCAAAAAGTAAGGGAGAGTCTAAAACTGCAAATAATTCTCTTTTAACAGAAGCAGAACAACAAATAAAACCAAAGGCAAATTCCAATTCTTTGTTTTTAGATGCTATTAAAACTGAAAGAGCTGAAATAACACCAAAAAACATAAGAAAATCTTTATTTTTAGATTTTGTTGAAGTTGAAGGAAATAAAATAGGTTTAAAAAATGCCAAAAGTATTATAGGCGATTTACTAGAAAAGGAAGAGGAAAGCTATAGAAGAGGAGAAATAAAGAAATTACAAAGAGATTCTGGTAAAGGTGCTATGGAAGAAATTGTTAAATTACAAAGTCAAGACAATGATGATGCAAGAAGTTAGTTTTTACTAGCTTCTTTTTTGTATTTTAATATTATTTAAACATCGCGAAAAAAGTAGAAATATATATGGCAAATTACAATAATTTCTATTGACTTTAAAATATGAATAGGATATTATTAAAAATGAATGAAAATATTTTAAGGAGGCATATTTATGGCTGAAACAAAAAATGATAGCAATAAAGTGGAAAAAATGATTAATGATTTAGTAGAAAGAGCAAAAAAAGCTTCAAAAGAATATATGAAACTAAATCAAGAGCAAGTAGATAAGATTGTAAAAGCTATGTCTATGGCAGGCTTGGAACATCATATGGAACTTGCAAAACTTGCAGTTGAAGAAACTGGAAGAGGTATTTACGAAGATAAAATTATAAAGAATATGTTTGCAACAGATTATATATATAATAATATAAAAAATGAAAAGACAGTTGGTATTATAGAAGAAAATGTAGAAGACGATTACGTAAAAATTGCAGAACCAATTGGAATAATTGCTGGGGTAACACCTGTAACAAATCCAACATCAACAGTTATGTTTAAATCTATAATTTCAGCAAAAACTAGAAATGTAATTATATTTGGATTTCATCCATCAGCGCAACAATGTAGTAAAAAAGCAGCAGAATATTTAAGAGATGCAGCTATTAAAGCTGGAGCTCCAAAAGATTGTATTTTATGGATAGAAGAGCCATCAGTAGAGGCTACAAATAGATTAATGAATCATCCAGATGTTAATTTAATACTAGCAACAGGTGGAACAGGAATGGTTAAAGCAGCTTATTCATCTGGAAAACCAGCATTAGGTGTAGGACCTGGAAATGTTCCATGTTATATAGATAAAACAGCAAAATTAAAAACATCTGTAAATGATTTAGTATTATCTAAATCATTCGATAATGGAATGATTTGTGCTTCAGAACAATCTGTATTAGTAGATGAAGTTGTATATCAAGAATTTGAAGATTTAATGAAAAAGGCTGGATGTTATTTTGTATCTCCAGAAGAAAAAGAAAAATTAAAAGAAGTAATGTTTAATAAAGAAAAAGGATATGCATTACAATCAAAAATACCAGGACAAAGTCCATATAGTATCGCAAAACAAGCTGGTTTTGAAGTACCAGAAGATACAAAAGTATTAGTTGTATATGAAGAAGGAATAGGACCAGAATATCCATTCTCTAAAGAAAAATTAAGTCCAGTACTTGCATATTATATTGTTAAAAATAGCAAAGAAGGAATTGAAAAAGCAGAAAAACTATTAGAAAATGGTGGACTTGGACATTCTGCAGTTATACATTCAGAAGATGAAGAAACAATAAAAGAATATGGAAAAAGAGTAAAAGCAAGTAGAATCATTGTAAATCAACCATCTTCACAAGGTGGAATTGGTGATATATATAATTCATTTACACCATCATTAACATTAGGTTGTGGTACATTTGGAGGAAACTCTACAACAGATAATGTATCTGCTAAAAATTTAATAAATGTTAAAAAGATGGGAAGAAGGAGAGTTAATATGCAATGGTTTAAAGTTCCAAAGAAAATATATTTTGAAGCAGGAGCAATAAAATATCTTGAGGATATGAGAGATATTTCAAGAGCTTTTATAGTAACAGATGAGTCAATGGTTAAATTTGGGTATGTAGATAAAGTGTTATATCACTTAAGAAAAAGACAAGATTATGTACATTCTGAGATATTCTTTGATGTAGAACCAGATCCATCATTTGACACAGTTAAAAAAGGTGTTGAAGCAATGAAAAAATTCGAACCAGATGTAATTATTGCATTAGGTGGAGGTTCTGCAATAGATGCTGCAAAAGGAATGTGGTTATTATACGAAGATCCAGATGTAGACTTAGAAGGATTAAAATTAAAATTCATGGATATAAGAAAACGTACATACGAGATTCCAGAACTAGGAAAGAAATGCCAAATGGTAGCAATTCCTACAACATCTGGAACAGGTTCAGAAGTTACATCATTTGCAGTTATAACAGATAAAGAACAAGGTAAAAAATATCCATTAACAGCATATGAATTAACACCAAATGTCGCAATAGTAGATCCAGATTTTGTATCAACACTTCCAAAATCTTTAACAGCAGATACAGGAATGGATGTTTTAACACATGCATTAGAAGCTTATGTATCTAATATGGCAACAGATTATACAGATGCATTAGCTGAAAAAGCAACCAAATTAGTATTTGAAAACTTAGAAGAGGCATATAACCATGGAGATAATAAATATGCAAGAGAAAGAATGCATAATGCAAGTACAATGGCAGGTATGGCATTTTCAAATGCATTTTTAGGAATATGTCACTCTATGGCACATAAATTAGGAGCAAAATTCCATTTGCCACATGGTAGAATTAATGCAATTTTACTACCATATGTTGTAGAATATAATGGAAGTAAACCAACTAAATTTACATCATTCCCTAAATACGAATATTATAAAGCAGATGAAAAATATGCAGAGATTGCTAAATTAGTTGGATTAAAAGCAGATACAGTAGAAGAGGGAGTACATTCATTATCAGAAGCTATTAGAAAAATGAACAAAGATATAAATATTCCAGCATCATTTAAAGAAGCAGGAGTAGATGAAAAAGAATTCTTAGATAGTGTAGACGAATTAGCAGATAGAGCATTTGAAGATCAATGTACACCTGCAAACCCAAGACTACCATTAGTAACAGAAATAAAGAAAATTTTATTAGACAGTTATTATGGAAAATAGGAAAAGGAAAAAGAAAAAGGGAAAAGGGGACATTCCTTAAATCCCTATCAAAACAAAAGTAAAAAGCCTAGCAATTCAACATTGCTAGGCTTTGTGTGTTATTAGAGAAACTAGGGTCAATATATCCTTATTGTAATTGAACGATTTGTGGACTCACATAAAAGAATTTTATTTCTTTCTAAAATACCTTTTAAGGTATTTATAAGAAATTTATCAAGTTCTGGAAGGTGAGTATAATACAGATGAACTGATGTAAAGCCTAATTCTGGATGAGGTTTCCGTAGTTCATTGCCATTTATATCAGCTGGTGGGGAAAAAGAGTTTATTTCTATTTCCTTTTCATCAGGTGAACGGATTGCTTCAATTGCATGTACTATCCATATGCACCATGTTGTAAGGTTGCCTCCGTACATCTGATCGACCCATTTTTCTCTTAAATTTAATTCTATCAATATATGCCTCCTTTTTAGAATCTTTTGGAGGCTAGCCCCTCCAAAATACAATAGTTACATTTTAGAGGTATTTGCTAGTTATACCTATATATGACAAAAGCATTATACCATGATTAACATAAAAAAGCAAAAAATAGCCACCATGCGAATTTATATTTTTCGATGGTGGATTAATAAAAATTATTTACTTTTTTCTATTCTAATATGAATATCTCTCAATTGGTCTCTTGAAACATAACCAGGAGCACCCATCATTAAATCTTGAGCTTTACTATTTAATGGGAAAGCTATAACTTCACGAATATTTTCTGCACCTGTAAGAAGCATAATCATTCTATCAATTCCAGGAGCTACACCAGCATGTGGGGGAGCACCATATTGGAATGCAGTATATAAAGCACCAAATCTTTCCTGTACTTGGTCTTTAGTATATCCAGCAATTTCAAAAGCTTTAAGCATAATATCAATATCATGATTTCTAACTGCTCCAGAAGAAAGTTCTATACCATTACAAACAATATCATATTGGTATGCAACTACATCTAATGGATCTTGAGTATTTAAAGCTTCTAATCCACCTTGTGGCATGGAAAATGGGTTATGACTAAATGTAATATTTCCACGTTCATCTAATTCATACATTGGAAAATCAACAATCCAACAGAATTTGAAAATATTTTCATCTATTAAACCTAAACGTTTTCCAAGCTCTGCTCTAATTTCACCAGATAAAGTATTAACAATTTTTGGAGTTTCTGCAATAAAGAATAGGCAATCACCAGGTTTTGAATCTGTTCTTTTTAACATTTCTTCTCTTGCATTATCTGGTATAAATTTAGCAATAGGTCCTTGGAATGTACCATCTTCTAATACACGAAGCCAAGCAAGACCTTTAGCTTTACATTCTTTCATTGCATAATCTGTCATTCCTTCAAAAAAGCTTCTTGGTTGATCTGCTACATCATGTGCAGCTATTGTTCTAACTAATTTTCCTTTAAAAGCATTTAATGTTACACTTTCATCTTCAAAAATATCTGTAACATCAACTATTACTAATGGGTTTCTTAAATCTGGTTTATCAGAACCATATTTAAGCATAGCTTCTTTATATGTTATTCTTGGGAAAGGATATTCTGCTACTTTCTTATCAGAAAATTTTGTAAAGGTATTATATATTACTGGTTCAATAACAGAAAAAACATCTTCTTGGGTCGCATAGCTCATTTCCATATCTAGTTGATAAAATTCACCAGGAGCACGGTCAGCTCTTGCATCTTCATCTCTAAAACAAGGTGCGATTTGGAAATATTTATCAAAACCAGAAACCATTAATAATTGTTTAAATTGTTGTGGTGCTTGTGGAAGAGCATAAAATCTTCCTTCATGTAATCTACTTGGTACTAAATAATCACGTGCACCTTCTGGAGAAGAACTTGTAAGTATTGGTGTTTGAACCTCTAAAAATCCTTGTTTTATCATTTCTTCTCTCAAAAATTGGATAACTTTACTACGTAAAATAATATTTGATTTTAATTTATCATTTCTTAAATCTAAATAACGATATTTTAATCTTAAATCTTCTCTAACTTCTTGGTCTGTATTTACCTCAAATGGTAAATCTGCAGTTCTTTTTCCTAAAATTTGAATGTCATCAATATAAATTTCTACAAGACCTGTTTTAATTTTTTCGTTTATTGTGTCTTCACTTCTTTTTCTAACTACACCTTCCACAGATACAGAAGATTCGATAGGGATATGTGATGCAAAATCTACAATATTAGATTCAGCAGAAGTTACAACTTGTGTAATTCCATACATATCACGAATATCTAAGAATACAAGACCTCCTAAATCACGAATTGTTTGCACAAATCCTGCAATTTTAACTTTTTTTCCAACATCTTCTAAAGTGATGTCTCCACATGTGTGTGTTCTGTACTTTTCCATAATAAACCTCCTAAATCTTAATGATAGGCATCAAAAAATCCCTATCATATTTTTTAATATGATAGGGACGAAATAACTTTCCGCGGTGCCACCCTATATTGAAAACTTGGTTTATAATAGTTTTCCACTCAATTTATTAACTTGTATAATAAAAACAATGTGTTATTCAATTGCGTTTTTCTAAAAGGGCTTCCAGCCTATCGACCCTTACTCTCTAGTAGTAACTTGCAAAAGCTCGTCATTGTTTAATAAAGAGGGATTCTAGGAATGTCCTCAAATCCCTAACATGTAATATATTTTACATATTATTTGTTGGTTTGTCAATATTTATTCATAAAATATTATGGTAAACTTGACTTTTGAAAATAAATGCATATATAATAAAAAACATATAAAACGCGAGGAGATGAGTTTATGAGCGAAAACAAAGTAAGTAAAGAAGAATTATTACACATTGCAAAATTAGCAGACTTAAATCTAAAAGAAGACGAAACAGAAAAATATTTAGAAAATTTACAAGAGATTTTAAATTTTGCAGATGTAATAAATAATGCAGATGTAAGTAATTTAGATATTACAATAGGTGCTTATGAAAATAAAAATGTATTTAGAAAAGATGAAGTAAAAGAATTTGGAAATTTAGATGCGTTACTTCAAAATGCACCAGAGAAAGAACAAAATATGTTTAAAATTCCAAAGGTAATAAATTAAAGGAAGAGCTATAAATATAGGAATAGATATAGATGATACAATAGCAAATACAAATATTTCAATAGATACATTTGCTAAAGAGTATACAGAAAAAATATTAAAAAGAACTTTTAAAATAAATAATGTAGATAATGTATTAGATCCAATGTGGGCAAAATATTTATATGGTTGGAGCATAGAAGAAGATGCAAAGTTTTGGGAAGATAACTATGAACTAACAATGGAAAATATAACTATGAAAGATGGAGCAAGTAAAGTTATAAATAAATTATATAAAAACAATAAAATTATAATTATAACAGCTAGGGCTGATAACCAGAAAATTAGAAAACTGACATTAGATTGGTTAAAAGAAAACGATATACATTATCATAAAATCTATATGGGGCATTTAGATAAAAAAAGAATTATACAAGAAAATAATGTAGATATTTTTATTGATGACAATTTTAAAAATTGTAGAGAAGCTTCAAACTTAGGAGTAAGAACACTACTTATGGATTCTAGGCTAAACAAAAATTTAAATGATGAAAAGATAAAGAGAGTGTTTTCTTGGAAGGATATAGAAAGAGAGCTTATCTAGAAGATACAAAAATATAATAAAGGAGGCAAATATGAATATTACTGAATTAACAGTACACGAGCTTAAAGAAAAATTAGAGAAAAAAGAGCTTACAAGTTATGAGATTACAAAAGCATATACAGATAGAATTGCAGAAAAAGAAAGAGATGTACAAGCTTTTGTTACAACATTAGAAGCTGATGCGTTAGAGCAAGCAAAAAAAATGGATAAAAAAATTGAAAGCGGAGAAGCAAAATCAACATTAACAGGTATTCCAATAGGAATAAAAGATAATATTTGTACAAAAGGTGTAAAAACAACATGTTCTTCAAAAATGTTAGAAGATTTCATTGCACCATATGATGCAACAGTTATGGAAAAAATAAATGATGAAGAACTTATAAATTTAGGAAAATTAAATATGGATGAGTTTGCAATGGGTGGTTCAACAGAACATTCATATTTTCATGTTACAAGAAATCCATGGAATTTAAATAAAGTACCTGGTGGATCTTCTGGAGGATCAGCTGCAGCAGTAGCAGCAGGAATGGTTCCATGGGCATTAGGAACAGATACAGGTGGATCTATAAGAGAACCTGCAGCTTTTTGTGGTGTCGTTGGACTAAAACCTACATATGGATTAGTTTCAAGATATGGTGTTGTAGCATTTGCTTCATCATTAGACCAAGTAGGTCCAATAACAAAAGATGTAACAGATGCAGCAATGCTTTTAAATATAATTGCAGGAAAAGACAATATGGATACAACATCTGTAGAAAGACCAGAAGTAGATTATGTGCAAGCTCTAAAAAATGATGTTAAAGGATTAAAAATAGCAGTTCCAAAAGAATTCTTTGGAGAAGGAATAAATGCAGAAGTTAAGGAAAATTTAGAAAAAGCTATAGAAACATATAAAGAACTAGGAGCAGAAGTTTCAGAAGTATCTTTAGATATAGCTGAATATGCTTTAGCGTCATACTATATAATTGCCTGTGCAGAAGCTAGCTCAAATTTAGGTAGATTTGATGGAGTTAGATATGGTCATAGAGCAAAAGAATATAGTAATGTAAAAGAATTAATTACAAATTCAAGAACAGAAGGATTTGGACCAGAAGTAAAAAGAAGAATAATATTAGGAACATATGTATTAAGTTCAGGATATTATGATGCATATTATAAAAAAGCACAACAAGTTCGTACATTGGTAATGAATGAGTTTAAAAAAGTGTTGGATAAGTATGATGTTATTTTAACACCAACATCACCAACAGTAGCATTTGACATTGGTTCAAAAATTAATGATCCACTTGCAATGTATTTAGCAGATATTTGTACAGTATCTGTAAATATTGCAGGACTTCCAGGAATATCTATTCCATGTGGTGTAGATAAAGAAGGAATGCCTGTAGGAATGCAACTAATAGGAAATAGATTTGCAGAAGAAACATTATTAAATGCTGCATATACTTTTGAACAAAAAATTAAATTTAGAGAACAATATAAACCAGAATTTAAGAAATAGTAAGGAGGAAAAGGAATGGTAAGAGATGGTTACGAAGTAATAATAGGACTTGAAGTTCATGCAGAGCTTTCAACAAAAACAAAAATCTTTTGTTCATGTCCTACAACATTTGGTGCTGAGCCAAATACACATACATGTCCAATTTGTATGGGAATGCCAGGAACACTTCCTGTACTAAATGAAAAGGTTGTAGAGTATGCAGTAAAAGCAGGTCTTGCAACGAATTGCGAGATAGAAAGAAATAGTAAAAATGATAGAAAAAATTATTTTTACCCAGATTTACCAAAAGCATATCAAATATCTCAATATGATAAACCTTTATGTAATCATGGATATATAGAAATAGAAGATGACGAAGGAAATAAAAAGAAAGTAAGACTTTTAAGAATACATATAGAAGAAGATGCAGGAAAATTAAATCATGATGAGTATACAGGTGGAAGTTTAGTTGATTTAAATAGAGCAGGTGTTCCTCTAATTGAAATAGTATCAGAGCCAGATTTACGTTCAAGTGGAGAAGCAGATAGATATTTAAAGAAATTAAAATCAATATTACAATATATAGAAGTTTCAGACTGTAAAATGGAAGAAGGTTCTTTAAGAGCTGATGTAAACGTATCTGTAAGAAAAGTAGGAGATACAAAGCTTGGAACAAGAACAGAAATGAAAAATATGAACTCTTTTAAATCAATTACAAGAGCTATAGATTATGAAGTAACAAGACAAATTGATGTATTAGAAGAGGGAGAAAAAGTAGAACAGGAATCTTTAAGATGGGATGAAGTATCTGGAAAAACATTCCCTATGAGAGATAAAGAAGACGCACAAGACTATAGATATTTTCCAGATCCTGATTTAGTAGCAATTAATTTATCAGCTGAATATATAGAAAATCTTAAAAATACTTTACCAGAACTTCCAGAGAGCAGAAAAGAAAGATATATTAATGAATATCAGCTATCAGAAAAAGATGCAAATATTATAACAAGTTCAAAATATTTATCAGATTTATTTGAAAATGCGAGTGAAGTTTGTGGAAATAGGAAAGCAGTTAATAACTGGATAATTTCTGATATTTCTAGAATCTTAAATGAAAAAGAATTAGAAGCAGATCAAATTCCATTTACAGCAGAACATTTAGGTCATCTAGTACAATTAATTGATAAAGGAACTATCAGTTCAAGTATTGGTAAAAAAGTAATAGAAGAATTATTCGAAAATCCAAAAGAACCAGAAGAAATTATTAAAGAAAAAGGTTGGATACAAATTTCTGACGAAGGTGCAATAAGAGAAGTTGTGCTTAAAGTTTTAGAAGAAAATCCAAATTCTGTAGCAGATTATAAAGCTGGAAAAGATAGAGCAATTGGATTCTTAGTAGGACAAGCAATGAAAGCGACAAAGGGAAAAGCAAATCCACAAATGTTAAATAAAATGTTAAAAGAAGAATTAAGTAAATAGTGAAAAGGGGACGGTGCTTGTTTCCCATTAAGTAAATAAATGCGATAACTTTTTAGTTATCGCATTTAAAATTTTTAGAATAGGGAAAAAAGGAACGTCCCTAAATCCCTGAATAGGGAAAAAAGGAACGTCTCCAAATCCCTAAGTTTAGTTTAAATCTTCCTTTATTTTGTTAAAAGCAAATCCTCCGAATAAAAAACAAAAGAAATATGTAGTTCCAGCTTGGAATAGTAATATACCTATATTATAAATAAGAGGATGTAAATAAAAGAAATTATAATATACCAAGGTTAGGATTGATGCTAGTAAAATAAAAGAAGAAAATATAATACCATAGTTTACAACCTTTTGTGTTGCAATATCTAATTTCATAATACATCACCTTCAATAATTAAAGGATAACATAAAATAAGTACAAAAACAAATGAAATAATTACCAGTATAGATTGAAAAAACAATTAAAGTTTAATAAAATATAGCCAATAAGTAATAGGAGGTAATGTTATGGAATATAGATATAAACCAGAGGGAGTTTGCTCTAGAGAAATGATTTTCGAAATAGAAAATGGAATTATAAAATCATTAAAAATAGTAGGCGGATGTGATGGAAACACTAAAGGAATATCAAAGCTAGTTGTAGGCATGAAAGTAGAGGATGTTATAGAGAAACTAAAAGGAATAAATTGTGGATTTAAAGGAACATCATGTCCTGATCAGTTAGCTATAGCTTTAGAAAAATATATAAAAGCAGAAGCATAGTTTTTAATAAAAAAAGAAGACGCCTATATAAATAGGGTCTTCTAAATAAAAACTATGCATAATTTTTATTATAAATTATAAGTAATTAAGCGTTTACTGCATTTAATTTTTTAGAAAGTTGAGATTTTTTTCTAGCTGCAGTGTTTTTTACGATAACACCTTTTGCACAAGCTTGATCTATTTTCTTTGTTGCAAAAGAAGTTAATTTTTTAGCTTCTTCCATATTTTTAGCTTCTATAGCAGCTTCTGCTTTCTTTATAGCTGTTTTGTATCCTGATTTTATACTATTATTTCTCATAGTTTTTTTCTTGATAACTTCAACTCTCTTTTTAGCTGATTTTATATTTGGCATTCCAAAACACCTCCTTGTTGTTTAAAATAAATCTATATTAAAGCATAAGCATAAACTTAGCCTTAATGTACGCGCTTAATATTTTACCATGAAATACTAAAATTAGCAAGTATTTTCTTAATATTTCAATAAAAATCCTTAAGATTAAATCTTAAGGATTTTATAAAATTAATTATTACTAAATATTATTTCTATGTTATTTAATTTTTCTAACGATAAGATATTATCATATTCAAATGTTAGTACAGTATTACCAGTGTTATTTGTAGAAGTTGTAACAACAGGTTCATAATGATAATAATTATTATAATTCTTATCTTCAGGTATAGTTAAATCATCATTATATCTATTTATTCTTAATGTATAGTCTAAAACATTTAAATTTGTATCGTTAGTTAGAGTAATACTTAGACTAGTTGATGTAACTTCATATGATTCTATCATATTTACACAAGACTCATTATCTACCACAGGAATAAAGTTATTAGAATTTTTATTATATACTAATAAAAGTCGTAAGTTACTAATATTAGGTCTATATCCAGGTGTTAGTACAAAATTATTTTCTATTACAAAATTTGTAGCAGTAAGCTCTACATTTTCTGATTCTACGTTTTGTATTAAGTCATTTCTCATATTTCCTGCTAAAATAATATCACTATTTTTTTCTTCATTTTCTTGGTTAGTAGCATATTTTTCAATATTTACTGTAACAATGTTATTTGTATAAGTATAATTAAATTTATAGTATTCCCATTTTAAGTTAGTTGTAATTGTATCTTTAAAATTTTCATCCTTATTTGAAATTGTTATAGTTTCGTCATCAAATTTATAAGTAACAATAACTTCTTCACTTCTGCGTTCAGCTATATTTAAAATATATTCTACATCAGATTTATATAAAAATCCTTTTGTTGCCATTCGTTGTTCGTAATTGTTTAAATATTCTAAATTTGGCCCTTGTGTACTTTGGTCTAGATGATTTGATATATAAGTTGTTATATATGTACTACTTACTAGTAATGTTGGAACATTTATTACATAGATTATTAAAGCAACAATAACAATTAAAATAGATTTTTTTATTTTATTCTTTTTAGAAGAATTTTTGTTTAATAGTATTATTGCTAATAGGATTAATGGAATAAAAATAGTTCCTAATATGTATACTACCATTAAAAATAGATGTTTTAGAGATGAGGATAAAACAAAATTAAAAATGGCACATGTAGTTATTAATATAACAAGTACAAGGAGTAAAAGTATTGGTTTTAGCAATTTTTTATTAGTAAAAGCTGTAATTATGTACATTAAATATTTATATAAAATGTAACTTGCTACAAAAAATAAAATAAACAAAGAAAAAGGATATAGCAGTGTTGCAACAATTGATTCTATACTAAATAGCCCCATCTCCAAAATTACAAAAGATGAAAGAACTGAAGTAGCAATATAATAGTAAAATAGTATTCCTAAAATTAAGCATGATAATATATATATTAATCCTTTAATATGTTTTTTTATAAAATTTTTAATCACCAAAAGCTCGACCTCCTATAATTTTTCCTAATTTATTATCTATATAAATTTCAACACCATTTCCAATTTCATCAGTTCTTCTAAAACAATAAGCTGTTACTTCATATGATGCAACATTATCAGATTCGTTAGTTTTCCTTGTGAAGAAATTATTAGGATGTACAGATTTTAGTTCACAAGTCTGTGAACTTTCATTATATTTACCAGCAATACGTGAAGCTTCATCAAAAGCTGTTGCAACAACAGTTTTTGCTTGTTCTTCTGTAAGTGTAGAAGTAGAATTTGTATAGTCATTATAGAATTGATCAAAATCTTTTACAAATAAGTTTTCATCTAAATTATCTATTTTTTCGTCATAACTTGTTTCCAATTGATCTAAATTTGCTTGTGTATCAACAGTTGATAAATCAGTATTATAAACACAATCGGTGTTTACAATTTTACTTACCACTAATAAATGTGCGGTATATGGGGAACCATATGAATTAGGAAGGTTTTCATATGTATAACGGATATTACCAATACTTACTTTTACAGTGATTTTAGGAACCATAGTTACAGTTAGGATAAGGTCATTATCTGTAAAGGTATCTTCTGTAATAGGTTCTTCAAAGCTTAGATTACACATAGCTTCATATCTTTCATAAGTTTTTAAATCAGTTATTTTTACTTGATATATTTTATAGTTTATTTCTTCAAATTGTTGTGAATATTTATATTCTAAAGAAAATGGATTTTTTGATATTAATTCTGTATATTCTAAAGAATAAGGTTTACAGCTAGAACTAAGTTTATCAAGCTCATTATTTAATCTATTAATATTTCTTAAGTTAGTAGAACAAACTTTTCCTCCTGTGTCAGCAAGTTTAATCATCGAATCCTTATATGTATCACCAAAGGAAATTATATAATTTTTGCTTGCAGTTTCGTAATCAAATTCTAAAAATGATTCATTATCGTGAATTGTGTCTATGGTGTCTTGAGATACAATTTCACCGTTTTCACTAAAATTACTTAGAGTTCCACCAACTAATTCTATAATTTCATCATAGTGCTCAGAATCTTGTAGAAATTCAAAATATTGATTATTAGAATTTTTATAGACAATTCTATCAGGAAGAATAATCTCATCTCCTAGTATTACATTTTGTGAGGTATTTACACTTTTATATGAAAATACAAATAAGGCTACAAGTAGAGCTATTCCAATCAATAGTAAAAATAAAATAATACATACTTTTTTCATAAATATCACCTGCAACAATTATATCGTATTTCGATAATTTATACAATGAAAAATAGACTTTTTAGGACAAATTATTGTATTCTAAAAAATCATGTGTTATATTAAAAAAGAATAACAAAGGAGGTCTTAGTATGATAGCTATTGGAGCAGATCATGGAGGCTATAAATTAAAAGAAGAAATAAAGAAATTTTTTGAAGAAAAAAATATAGAATATAAAGATTATGGAACATATTCAGAAGAAAGAACAGACTATCCAATATATGCTAAAAAAGTAGCAGAAGCAATGGTTACTGGAAATGCAGATAAAGGAATTTTAATATGTAGGTCAGGTTATGGAATGACTGTAGTTGCTAATAAATTTAAAGGAGTAAGAGCTGCAAGTGTAACTAGTGTTGCTTATGCAAAAGCTGCAAAAGCAGATGACGATATAAATTTATTAACATTATCTGGTGACAATACAACAACAAAAGAAGCAATAGAAATGATAAATGCATGGTTAGAAACAGAATTTAAAGGCGGAAGATATAAAGAAAGATTGGACATGCTAGAAAAAATAGAAAATGAGAATATGAAATAGAGGTGTTAAATATGTGGGGTGATATAGCAATAGCCTTTCTACTAGCCTTTATAACAGCTTTTATGATGACACCATATTCTATAAAATTAGCCAAAAAAGTAGGTGCAGTTGATGTGCCAAAAGATAATAGAAGAATGCATCATAAACCAATTCCAAAATTGGGTGGAGTTGCTGTTATTGCAGGGTTTGTAGTTTCTTTTATATATTTGGTAATAACATTATCAATAGAAGATCCTTCCCAACTTAATTTATTTGGAGCAGAAGAATATGGCAAAAAGATATTGGGCTTTTTTGTAGGTGTGTTAATATTGGGAATAACTTGTTTTATAGATGATGTAAAAACAATAAAACCATTAGCAAAACTTGCAGGGCAACTTTTAGCTGCTATTGCAGTTGTAATTTCTGGTACAAGAATTATAGAGGTAATCCCATTCTTTGAATCAGCGGAGCTTAATGAAGCAGTGTCTATGATTTTAACAGTTATTTGGATAGTAGTAATTACTAATGCAATTAATTTAATGGATGGATTAGATGGATTATCCTCTGGAATAACAATGATTTCATGTATATCACTACTAATAATATTTTCTTTAAATAATTCACCATTAATTGCAATTATAATGATAACAGCTTTGGCTGGAGCTTTATGTGGATTTTTACCATTTAACTTTAATCCAGCAAAGACATTCATAGGAGATACTGGATCAAATTTTCTAGGTTTTACATTATCAGTAGTTTCAATTTTAGGTGTAGCTAAAACATATACAGCAGTAGTAATTATTTTACCAGTTATCGTTCTTGGATTACCTATTTTTGATACAGTATGTGCAATATTAAGAAGAATCCACAAAGGAAAGTCTTTAAAAGCTATTTTTCAGGCTGATAAAGGACATTTGCATCACAGAATAGTAAGAAAAGGATTTTCACAAAAACAAGCGGTTTATATTTTATATGGAATTAGTGCGACATTTGGAATGTTTGCAGTAATATTATTTGAAAGTGGTATAATAAAGGCAATATCTTTTGCATTTATGGTAATTGCAGTAATTGCTTTAGGATATAGGAGTTTTTCAAGTTTGCGTGGCGAAGAAGGTAGTATGTATGAATGCTCAAACTGCAAATACATTTATAATCCAAAAGTTGGAAATGAAACAGCAGGAATAGGGCCAAATACAGAGTTTTACGATTTGCCAGAAGATTGGAAATGTCCAGTTTGTGGAGAAAGAAAGGATATGTTTACTCCATATGAGGAAAAATAAATTTATATATTGCTAAATTAAGATATTCATAATATAATTAGAAAAAATTAAAGAGGTGATAAATATGTACGTTTGCTTAGCATGTGGATATGTATATGATCCAGAAAAAGGAGATCCAGATTCAGGAATAGCTCCAGGAACAGCTTTTGAAGATATACCAGACGATTGGGTTTGCCCAATTTGTGGAGTAGGAAAAGATATGTTTGAGAAACAATAGAGTTAATATAATCTGTTGAAAGACCTTTAAAAGCTGTTTTCAACAGATTTTTTATTATATAAATAAAGTTTTAGAAAGGAAATAAAAATGGAAGACAAAATAATAAAATTTTTAGCATATAATGGAAGAATCGCTATAACTTGTGCAGAAACTACAAGTTTAGTAGAAGAAGCAAGAAAAACACATGATTTAAGCCCTGTAGCAACAGCAGCATTAGGTAGATTATTAACAATGGGTGTCATCATGGGAAGTGATTTAAAATCAGAAAAAGATAATATTACTTTACAAATTAAAGGTGATGGACCAATAGGTAAAATGGTTGCTGTAGTAAATAGTAATTTAAAAATAAAAGGAATGGTAGATAATCCACAAGTAGATGCTCCATTAAATGAATTTGGAAAATTAGATGTAGGTGGGGTTGTAGGATATAATGGCTATGTAAACGTAATTAAAGATATAGGATTAAAAGAACCATATATAGGTGTAATTCCAATTTCATCTGGAGAAATTGCAGAAGATTTTGCTAGATATTTTACAGAATCTGAGCAAACAAGATCAGCGGTTGCTTTAGGAGTGCTTGTAGATAAAAATGGAGTAAAAAAAGCTGGTGGGTATTTATTAACAGCTATGCCAGATGCAACTGATAATGATATAACAAATATAGAAAAAAGTATATTTGAAGCAGGTGCAATGTCAAAAATGTTGGATGATAATTTATCATTGTTAGAAATTGCTAAAAAAGTAACTGGAGATAAAAATGTAAAAGTTATTCAAACAGATATGCATCCAATATATGAATGTGATTGTAGTAAAGAAAAGATTGAAAGGGCATTACAAGCTTTAGATAAAAATGAGATAAATAAAATAATAGAAGAAGATGGTAAAGCAGAGATTATATGCCATTTTTGTAATAAAAAGTATCTTTTTTCTAAAGAAGATTTAATAAATTTAGTAAATAAAAATTAATATATTGGATATAATATACTTAGGTGATTATTATGAAAATATCTTATATAAAGTCAATTCATGATAATACTAGTTTTAAATTCTTTAAGAATATTGGTATGGATGGCATAGAGTTACAAGACTTAGAAAATGTGGATAAAGTCTTGGAAAATTTAATCAAAGATGATTATAAAACATTTTTTATAACAAATGAAGTTGCTGGTTATTCACAAGATTTATTTAAAAAATATTATAACTCTAAAGATATAAATATAATAATTGCCAAAACAAAAAATTAGTTATGTAACTAAAACACTAAGTGAATATACTAGTTAAAAAAGCATATACTGTGATTATGGAGGGATATGATGTCTTTTGATAATTGCGTATATGCTAATTTTTATTTTGAATTTAATAAAGTAATAAAAAAAGTAAATGAAAAAAGATATTCTGATTTGATTTTTATTTGTATTGGAACAAATAAAATAGTTGGGGATAGCTTTGGACCAATAATTGGAGAAATTTTAAAACGCAATATAAAAGATAAAAAAATAAAAGTAATTGGAGATTTAACAAATAATATAAACTCGAAAAATATAAAAAACATAAAATATAATTGTGATAATCCTTATGTGATTAGTATAGATTCTGCTTTATCAAATACTATAGAACCAGGAAATGTATTTATAATAAAAAAAGGATTAGTGCCAGGAAGTGCATTAAATAAAAAAGCAACAGCAATTGGAAATATAGCAATTAAAGGTATTGTTGCTAAAGATGAAAAAAATTTAATAAAAAATTATTATAATCTAAAAAACGCAGATTATAAATTAATATTAAAATTTTCAAAAAATATTTCGAAAATCATATTACAGAGTATAAAATTTCTAAATTTGTAAATCATTAGTATAAATATAAATTTAGAGGTGATACATATGGAAATGAAAGATATGATTGTTATAAAAAATTTACCTTCAAACATAGTGGAAGAAGCATGGGTTGTAATTAAACCAGAAGTAAAAAATAAAGAAAAAGAACTTATAAAAAGAATGAAAAATAGTAAAATGAATACTAAAGCAGAAAATGGATATGTATTAAAAGAAGCAGAAACTGTAATTTATGATTATCTAAAAAATATAAATAGTTATGAAGATAAGAAAAAGTATAATGATATTATGAAAAAGTATAACAAATTAAAAAAGATAAGTCTTATTTTATTAGGTATATATATGAGTATGATTATACTAAGTTTTATATTTTAAACATAAATACCTTAACTTGTGAATATATTGTACAAATATATTACCAAGGAAGAGGTGTTTTTTTATGGAAAGAGTACTATCAACAGAAGAAAGAATAAGAAGAGCAGAAGAAGTCTATAGAAATAAAGGAAGTGTGGGTCACGAACCTATAAAAAGCATTCCGAAATATAAGAACAAATTAATAAAAAAGATGATAATTCAAATTATTGTATGTCTAAGTATATATTCGATATTTTATTTTTTTGGTCATACAGAAAATTTATTCTCTAAAGATATGATAGCTAAAGCTAAAGAGATTATGGCATATGATATTAATTTTGATGAATTATATAAAAACTTTATGAATTGGATAGATTCAAATAATTTATTTGTAAAAAACTCAGAAAATCAGATTACAAATACAATGAACAATGAAGTTACGAATGAGATTGATTTAAATGAAATTTTAAATAATACTGCTAGTATTGGTGGAGCAACAGGAGAAGTAGAAGAATCAAATTTGTCCCAAATGGAAATAGATGCAAATGAAATAAAAAATAAATATAATTTAATAAAACCACTTGTAGGAACTATTACATCTAGGTTTGGATATAGAGAGCCAACTACAGTTACAGTACCTAAAAATCATACAGGAATAGATATTGCAGCAAATACAGGAACAGTTATATATGCAGCTTTGGATGGTGTTGTGAAAATTGCATCAAGTGAAGGAGATTACGGAAATCATTTAAGAATAGAAAAGGATGATGTAGCAATTTATTATGCACATTGTAATAAATTGTATGTAAAAGAAGGAGATTATGTAACGCAGAACCAACCAATAGCGGAAGTAGGAGCAACAGGAAATGTTACAGGACCACATTTACATTTTGAAATAAGAAAACAAGATAGATATGTAGATCCAGATATGATTTTAGAGTTTTAATTAATGATTAGATAGGGGGCAAACATACAATTATGGTTGTTGAAATACAAAGATGTTTAGATGACAATTTAATTAGAAAGAGTGAATGATGGAATTTAAGATAGATATAAAAATATTTTTAATAGCATTAGCTTTTTTGCTTGTTAATCAAATTTATATGTACATATTGTTTATGACATTTGCAATTATACACGAATGCTTTCATCTTTTGACTGGAATAATTTTAGGATATAAAGTTAAAAGTGTAAGAATTATGCCATTAGGATTATCAATAGCTTTTAATGAAAGAGAGGAAGAGTATAATACTAAAATTAGAAAATCAAATTTTAATAATGTAAAAAAGATAATTATATTATTAATGGGACCAATATCTAATATAGTAATTGCGTTTTTCTTTATGCTTTTAAATATGGCGGAACCAGTATATATAAATGTATTAATTGCGATTTTTAATTTATTACCAATATATCCATTAGATGGAGGACAAATATTAAACAGGGTATTAAGAATTGTTTATGGAAATTTTGAAGCATACAAAATTAGTAATTCTGTTAACAATATAATAATGAGTATTCTTACAGCATTAGCAAGTATTGGATTATTATACACTCAAAATATAGCAATTATTTTTATAATAATTTTTTTATGGTATTTAATTATTAAAGAAAACAAAAAATATAAAGAAATAAGCAAATATTTTAAATCTTTTCACAAACTGGACAAAAAAAGTGATTATAATATATAATAATTATGTAGAAGGAGCGGAAATTTATGGTTAGTGAAAATATTTTAGTAGTAGATGACGAATCAAGAATGAGAAAATTAGTTAAAGATTTTTTGGCTCAGAAAGGATATAGTATTTTGGAAGCAGCTGATGGTGAAGAAGCTTTACAAGTATTTGAGGAAAATCAAAATAAGATTAATTTAATACTATTAGATGTAATGATGCCAAAACTAGATGGTTGGTCTGTATTAAGACAAATAAGACAAATTTCACAGGTACCAATAATAATGCTTACAGCAAGAGGAGAAGAACAAGACGAATTATTTGGGTTTGAACTAGGTGTTGATGAATATATTTCTAAGCCATTTAGCCCAAAAATATTGGTAGCAAGGGTAGAAGCAATTCTAAAAAGAACTAGAAAAGAAACAGATAAAGTTAAAGACTATGGTGGAATTACTATTGATCCAGAGGGAAGAACCGTTAAAGTTGATGGTAAACAAATAGAATTAAGTTTAAGAGAATATGAATTATTAAAATATTTAGTAGATAACGAAAATATTGCATTATCAAGAGACAAAATATTAAACAATGTATGGAATTATGATTATTATGGTGATTCAAGAACAATAGATAGTCATATAAAGAAAATTAGACATAAATTAGGTAAAAAGGGAAAATATATCGAAACTATGCGTGGAGTTGGATATAAATTCGAGGTAAAACAGTGAAGAAAATAAACAAAAAATACAATTCCATACGTTTTAAATTATTTATAACACTTGCAATATCAGTTGTAGTAATAATCTTGTTTTTAATCGTGTTAAATAATATAGTATTAGAATCTTTTTATTTATACACAAAACAAGGAGCTCTTGTAGATATATTTGATGAAGTAAATAAAGCATATAATACAAATCAATCAGAAAAAGTAATAACTAATATATTATCTAATTATGCTGCAAGAAGTAATTATGATATTATACTAGAAACACAAGACGGTATAAATTTATATACATCTAATGAAAATTTCATTCAAACAATAAATGAAATGAATGCATTAAGAAGTGACACTAACAGAAATATAATTTATGCTAATAAAAATGTTAATATAAAGAAAGTTAAAGACCCATCAGATAATATTACATATATATTATTGTCAGGTTCTTTAGATAATAACTACAATTTGTATATAAGAATGCCAATATCTTCAATTCAGGAAAGTGTTAAAATTTCTAACACATTTTTATACTTGATTGGTGGGATAACATTAATAATTGCAGCTATTTTGATAACTTTTATTTCTAAGAGGTTTACAGAGCCTATTCAAGAATTAAATGAAATTGCAGAAAAAATGGCAAGACTTGATTTTAGTAAAAAATTCCATCCAAAAGATGTTGATGATGAAATAAATGCCTTAGGGAGAAGTATTAATATCATGTCAGACAAGCTAGAGGCAACAATACAACAATTACGAAATTCTAATGTTGAGCTAGAAAAAGATATAGAGGAGAAATCTAAAATAGAAGAAATGAGAACTCAATTTATATCAGATGTTTCTCATGAACTTAAAACACCAATAGCTTTAATTCAAGGATATGCAGAAGGATTAGTAGAAAATGTTAATACAGATGAAGAAAATAGACAATTTTATGCAGATGTAATACTTGATGAAGCTAATAAGATGGATAAATTAGTAAAACAATTATTAGAACTTATGAAATTGGAATATGGAAAAAGAGAATTTCAAAATGCTAATTTTAATGTTATAGAGTTAATACAAGAAGTTATTAGAAAATCTAAAGTTATGCTTGAGGAAAATAATATTGAAGTTAGGATGGATATGCCAGAAGAAGTTATAGTATATGCAGATGAATTCTATATTGAACAAGTTGTAACAAATTATTTTACAAATGCTATAAAACACGCAAAAGAAGTATTCAATGAAAAATATATAAAAATAAAAGTAGAAATGAGGAAAAAGACTAATAAAGTTAGAGTATATGTATTTAATACCGGTGATAATATCGAAGAAGAAAATTTACAAAGAATATGGAGACGTTTTTATAAAGTGGATTCTTCAAGAAATAGAGCCAATGGCGGTACAGGTATAGGACTAGCTTTAGTAAAAGCAATAATGAATAATTACAATAATGATTTTGGTGTAGAAAATAAAGATACTGGAGTAGAATTCTATTTTGATCTAGATATAGGAAAATAGGTAAATAGGGATTTTGAGGACATTCCTTGTTAGGGATTTGGGGACGTTCCTTAAATCCCTATTTTTTTGACTTGTAGAATTATATATTTAATAAAGATATATATGCTTTAAATTGCGAATAAGATAAAATGTCGAATAATGTCTTACGAAAAAGCTTTACAAAACAATAAGAATAATGTAATATAATGAAAATTGCAATTTTATTCATTTAATTTTTTTCAAAATAGGTGGTGGTATCCATATGTAATTTTAGTCATGAAAATATAATTTTAATTACTCTCATAATTTCTATAATAATTTTTATTTTTTTAGATCAAACATTTTTTATAAATCAAAACCAAATTTTTAATAATTCTGTAGAGAAGATTATTCCAGATAAAATAGAAATAGAATTAAAAATTCCTAATAACACTATTATTGAGTCTGCTAAAGCTCAACATATAATAGAAAATGAAGAACAACGCAAAGATATTTACAATATTTGGCAGATAGAAATCCCAAAAATTAATCTTATTGCACCTATATCGGAGGGAACGAGTACTAATATTATGAATAAATATGTAGGTCATTTTGTTGAAACTCCGAAAGATAAAGGAAACGTAGGACTTGCAGCCCATAATAGAGGGTATCCAGTTAACTATTTTCAAAATATAAAGTTATTACAAAAAGGAGATTTAGTTATTTATACATATAATGGAGAGATATCTAAGTATAGTGTAAGTGAAATTGGAATTATAAAAGATACGGATTGGAGTAAATTAGAAAATAGTAGCCAAGATAAAATAACATTAATAACATGTGTAGAAAACGAACCTGAATATCGTAGATATGTACAGGCTATAAAATGGAAAGGAGAAAATTAATGAAAAGAATAGTTATAAAATTTATTATAATTTTTTGTATGATAGTATGTGTATTAAATGCTATAACAATAACAACATTTGCAAATATAGATAGTAGAAATTTATATTCAAAAGGAGATTGTGGAAGATTATTAAAAAAAGGGGATATTGTAGTCAAAACGTATATAGTTGTATATAACGAAAATGGCAAAGAATATCCTGCATACTGTTTAGATAAAAATAAAGCAGGAGTAGATGATAATATAAGTTATAGTGTAAATTTAGATGGAGTTATAAAGAATGTATATATATGGAAAGCTATAACAAATGGATATCCATATAAAACACCTGAAGAAATGGGATGTAACACAATAGGAGAAGCTTTTATGGCAACTAAAATGGCTGTATATTCAGTATTATATAATTATACAATTAACGATTTTTCACCAATAGGTGAAGCAGGTCAAAGAACATGGAATGCTTTAAATAATATTTTATTAAAAGTTAATGATGGAGAAAATAATCAAATATCTTCAAAATTAAATATAATTGAAGAAACTAAAAATTGGGAAGAAAATGAACAGATGCCTGGTTGTATAAGTAAAGAATTTTATATCAATTCAGAAGGACCAATTAACACATATACAATAAATAAAGAAGATGTAACGAATAGTGCAATAATAACAGATTTAAACAATGAACCAAGACAAGAATTTAATTCAAATGAAAAATTTAGAATATCTATTCCAATAAGTGAATTAAGTGATGGAGGAAGTATAAAATTGAAGGCATATGCAAATGTAGAAACAAAACCAATTTTTATAGGAAGAGCGCCAAATTCGAGCAATCAAGATTATGCAATAACAGGTGTATCATATGAAAATGGAGTAGGAGAAAAAGAAATTTATTATAATAAAAATGAAACGAAAATTAAAATAATAAAAAAGGACGAAACTGGAGAGAAAAATTTAGAAAATGCAGTATTTCAGTTGTTAGATAAAAACAAAGAAATAATAATTTCAGAAATTAGAACAGATAAAAATGGAGAAGCAACAATCGAGAACATAATTCCAGGGACATATTATATAAAAGAGATTCAATCACCAGCTGGATATATTTTATATAATGGTTTTATAGAGATAAGACCAGAATTTAATGAGGAATTAACAGTAACAATAAAGAATACGAAAGAGGAAAGACCAGAAGTGGATGTTTTTAGAAATAGTTTAGGTGTAAAAAATGAGGTGAAAAAGCTTCCTAAAACTGGAATGTAAAAATTAAATAGATAAAGAAATTTCATTGACAGATATTTTGCAAAACTATATAATTATGTATAAGTTGACTATAACTAACGAAAAATGGGAATATTCAAATAGGAGGAATATTTGAAATGAAATTTCAAGAAAGAAAAGATAATAGAAAACTAAAGAAAATAAGTATAATTGTATTATTAGTAATTTTAATAATAGCAATAATAAGTGGAATAATTATTGCTATAAATAAAAGTAAAGAAAATTATACTGTAGAGAAAATAGAAAATGCAGATATAAATTATTATAAAATAATAAGTAATGGGAAATCAGGAGTTATAGACAAATCAGGAAATATAATTATTGAGCCAGAATATAATACAATAAAAATTCCAAATCCAAAAGAACCTATATTTATATGTATATATGACTATAATGCTACATCAGGAGAATATAAAACTAAAGTATTAAATGAGAAAAATGAAGAAATATTAACAAATTATGAGAATATAAATACTATAGATATAAAAGAAATTGTAAGTAGCATCCCATACGAAAAAACAGTTTTACAATACCAAAAAGATGGTAAGTATGGAATAATAGATTTTAGTGGAAAAAGTATAATAAAACCAGAATATGATGAAATAAGAAATATGCCATATAGAGAAGGCGAATTGATTGCTAAAAAAGGTGATAAATATGGTGTTGTAAATATAAATGGCGGAAGATTACTAGATTTTAAATATGATTATATAACAGGAGATAGTTATTACAGTACAGAAAAAGAATATACATTAGATGGATATATTGTAGGAGTAAAGAATGAAGAGGGAAAAATTCAATATGGTTATATAAATAGTAATAGAGAGCAATTTTTAGAAACAGATTTTGATAGAGTATATAGAATGAACAATATTAAAGATGACGAAAATGTTTATCTTGTTACAGAAAAAAATGGAAATATACAGTTATATAAAAATGATAAACTTTTATTAGATAATAATTATCAAGCTATAAATTATAATGAAGATAGTAAATTATTAATATTACAAAAAGATAATAAATATGGTGTAACAGATTTAAATGGAAAACAAATTTTAAATGTAGACTATGATCAAATTCAAATACCAGGAAATTATATTATAGCTACTAAAAATGGAAATTCAGAAACGTTTGATTTATCAGGTACTAAACAAGAAAATCTTCAATTTACAAATATACTAATGACTAATAATGAAAACTATAATATATCTATAGATACAAATGATAAATATGGTGTTATTTCAAAAGATGGGAATACAATTATAGAAAATAAATATAATTATATCCAATATTTGTTTGACAATTATTTTATTGTAGGAGGAGATTCTGGTAAATCAGGAATAATAAATGATAAAGGAGAAGAATTGCTTCCAATAAATTACGAAGTAATTCAAAAACTAGATAATAGTGACATTATTCAGGCGTTGACAGGTAATACATTAGAATTATATAATAAACAAATAGGTAAAATTGTATCTATGGAAAATGGAAAATTGGAGATAAATAATAATTATATAAAAGTATATTCAACCACACAAACAGAATATGTTGGTTTAGATGGTTCTTTAAAAAGTGATTTTGATATATTCCCAGATAATACACTTTTTGCTTCAGAAAAAGATGGAATGTGGGGATTTGTAGATAAAAACAATAATATAAAAGTTGATTATCAATATGAAAAAGTTACAGAACTAAATGAATTAGGTTTTGCAGGAATAAAGAAAGATGGTAAGTGGGGAGTTATAGACAAAGACGGTAATGTAATTCTTGAACCTACTTACGAAATTGCAGAACAAAATGGAGAACCATATTTTATAGGAAAATATTATAAAGTTATTTCAGGATATGAAGAAGAATATTTTACTGATAATATAAATGAATAGTTACTAAGAATATAATTAAAGAACTAACAAAAGATAATAGGGCGTAAAAGCGCCCTATTATGATTTGCAAGTTATAAGTGATAGGAATAATAAAAACTCTAAGAAAGTTTAATCAAGGTAAATTAGGAAGAGGTAAGAAAATGTATCAAGAATTAGGAATATCAAAAAAAGTAGAAGAATTAGCAAAAAATGCAGAAATTGAATTAAAAGAAGAATTTAGTAAAATAGACAGGATATGTGAAATTAATAGCTTAAAAGTATTAAAAGCATTCCAAGATAATCATTTGTCAGAAGTACATTTTGGGACAACTACAGGATATGGATATAGTGATATAGGAAGAGAAACAATAGAAAAAATATATTCACAAATTTTTAAAGCAGAAGATAGTTTAGTAAGAAATCAATTTATTTCTGGTACACATGCTTTAACTGTAACATTATTTGGATTATTAAGACCAGGAGATACTTTGTTAAGTATTACAGGAGAGCCATATGATACTTTGCATGAAGTTATAGGAATAAAGGAAAATAACAGCTCATTAAAAGCATTTGGTGTAAATTATGCACAAATTGATTTAATTGATAATGAGTTTGATTATGAAAAGATACAAGATACTTTAAAAAATAATAAAATAAAAGTAATAGAAATTCAAAGATCAAAAGGTTATTCTACAAGAAAAACAATTAGTATAGAAAAACTAGAAAAAGTAATAAAGAAAATAAGAGAAGTAGATTCTAAAGTAATAATTATGGTTGATAATTGTTATTGTGAATTTGTTACTGAAAAAGAGCCAATAGAAGTTGGAGCAGATATTGCAGTAGGTTCATTAATAAAGAATTTAGGTGCAGGAATAGCTCCAAATGGTGCATATGTAGTTGGAAAAGCTGAATTAATAAATTTAGTTGCAGAAAGATTAACATCCCCTGGAGAAGGAAAAGAGGTAGGTCCAACATTAGGTGTGAATAAACAATTTTTAGAAGGACTATTTTTTGCTCCAAGTGTTGTAGCTAGTAGCTTAAAAACAGCTGTATTAACTAGCAAGATAATGGAAACTCTTGGTTATAAAACAGAACCTATGTATAATGAGGAAAGAGCAGATATTGTACAAAATATCGAATTTGGAAATCCTGAAGATCTTATAAAATATTGTCAAGGAATCCAAATGGGATCACCAATAGATTCTGATTCTGTAGCAGAGCCATGGGACATGCCTGGATATGCAGATAAGATAATTATGGCAGCAGGAGCGTTTACACAAGGGTCTTCAATAGAATTATCTTGTGATGGTCCAATAAGACCGCCATATATAGCATTTCAACAAGGAGCATTAACATATCAATATGGGAAATTAGGAGTTTTAAAAGCTGTAGATAATTTATTAAAAAATAAATAAATAGGAAAGATGAAGAGTTATGAAAGTAGTGGTAATAGGTGGAGGACCAGCTGGAATGATGGCAGCTATAACCTCTGCAAAACAAGGCAATGATGTTATTTTATTAGAAAAAATGAAAACTTGCGGAAGAAAATTATTAATTACTGGAAAAGGTAGATGTAATATAACTAGTAGTTTACCTATGGATAAATTTATAGAAAATATTCCAGAAAATGGTAAATTTTTATATAGTGCTTTTAAAAATTTTACAAATCAAGATATAATAATGATGTTGAAAACTAATAATGTGCCAGTGAAAGAGGAAAGAGGTAATAGAATTTTTCCTGTTTCTGATAAATCATTGGATGTTTTAAAAGCTTTTGAAAATGAAATGAAAAAAAATAATGTAAAAATATATACTGAGGTAGAAGTAAAAGAAATTCAAATAGAAGATAATACTGTATGTAAAGTAACTTACATAAATAAAAACAACAATAATAAAGAGGAGCTAGCTGCTGATAAAGTAATATTAGCTACAGGTGGAAAAAGTTATCCACTTACTGGTTCTACAGGTGATGGATATAAAATTGCTAAAAAACTGGGACATACTGTAACAAAAATAAATGGTTCACTAGTTCCGCTAATTTCAAAAAATGCAGATTTACAATTATGTCAAGAAATGCAAGGTCTATCTTTAAGAAATATTTCTATGAGAATTGTAGACACAGAGAAAAATAAGAAAATATATGAAGATTTTGGAGAATTGCTATTTACACATTTTGGGGTATCTGGACCAACTGTATTAAGTAGTTCTGCACATATATTACGATATAAAAATGTAGAAGAACTATTACAAAAAGGAAATATAAAATTACAGATAGATTTAAAACCTGCATTAAGCGAAGAAAAATTAAATTTAAGATTACTTAGAGATTTTGAAAAATTTAAGAACAAGCAAATTATAAATAGCTTATATGAATTATTACCTAGAAAAATAATAGAACCTGTTATTCAAAAAGCAAACATCAAAAAAGAAAAAAGAATAAATGAAATAACTAAAAAGGAAAGAGAAAGTTTAGTTCGTGTAATAAAATGTTTTGAAATTACAATTAGTGGATTTAGACCAATAGAAGAGGCAATAATTACACGAGGTGGAATTAGTACAAAAGAAATAAATCCAAAAACAATGGAGTCAAAACTTATTAAAGGATTATACTTTGCAGGAGAAATTATAGATGTAGATGCATATACCGGAGGATTTAATCTACAGATAGCATATTCAACAGGATATACAGCAGGTTTAAATAGTAATTAAAGGGTGGATAAATGAAAGAATTTAATACTATAGAAAAACAAGAAACAAGTGAATTAGTAGAGAAAAA
Organism: uncultured Clostridia bacterium; assembly: GCA_944391965.1. Lineage (GTDB taxonomy): Bacteria > Bacillota > Clostridia > TANB77 > CAG-508 > Merdicola. Next base: position 32,227 of record CALXVH010000005.1, on the reverse strand, counting down.
ATCAAAATTTATAGCAAATATATTTTATGTTAGTACAATAGAAGAGGCGGAAAGTAAGCTGGAACAGGTACGAAAAAAGTATCATGATGCAAGACATAATTGTTATGCATATAGAGTGCTTAATGGAGAAAATGTAATAGATAGAAGTAGTGATGATGGAGAGCCATCTGGTACAGCTGGAGCGCCAATGCTTAATATATTAAAGAAAGAGAATTTATGTAATGTATTAGTTGTAGTAACAAGGTATTTTGGTGGAATATTGCTAGGAACAGGTGGATTAGTAAGAGCATATTCGCAAAGTACACAGGATGTAATAGAAAAAAGTAATATAATAGTAAAAAAAGAAGGTTATATTGCAAAAATAGAAGTAGAATATAAAGAGTTAGAAAAGTTAAAATATTTTTGTAAGAAAAAAGAGATAAGTATTATAAATGTAGATTATTTGGAAAATGTTATTGTGGAATTAGAGTTTAAAAAAGAAGAAAAAGAGATATTTGAAAACAAAGAAAAGTTAAATTTTGATTATTTAAATTATAAGATTATACAAGAAAAATTTATATAATACGAAATAGTGATTTTTTCTAGAAAAATACAAAATCTTCCAACTGAACTTGAAAAAATTTCCAAAAAGTACTTGCAAAAAATGGAAAAAGAGAATATAATTTGAATTGTAAAAAATTTACAAATTTTAACAGTAGGGGGAAGAAAATTGAAAGAAAAAATTACTATATTAATTGCTGATGATAATATTGATTTTACAAGGACTTTATCAGCATATTTAGAAAAAATGGAAGATATTGAAGTTGTAGGTATTGCAAAGGATGGTAATGAAGCTTTTGAAATTATTAAAGGAACTCATCCAGATATTTTATTATTAGATGTAATAATGCCACATCTAGATGGAATAGGAGTTTTAGAAAAGCTTAATGAAACTACAATGACTAAAAAACCAATAAGTATAATGTTATCTGCAGTAGGTCAAGATAAAATTACTCAAAAGGCTATATCATTAGGTGCACAATATTATGTTGTAAAACCATTTGATATAGAATTATTAATAAAAAGAATAAGAGATTTAAAATATTATCAACCTAGTCAAAATAACAATTTTATTGCAAGAGAAAGCAAACCACAATACATAGACATATCTCCAGAAAACAAGAAAGATGAAAGAAATTTAGAGGCTTTGGTAACAAATTTAATACATGAAGTAGGAGTACCAGCACATATAAAAGGATATCAATATTTAAGAGAAGCAATTATGATGGTAGTAAATGATATAGAAGTAATAAATCAAATAACAAAACAATTATATCCCGACATAGCTAAGAAATTTCATACAACTCCAAGTAGAGTAGAACGTGCAATTCGTCATGCAATAGAAGTCGCATGGAGTAGAGGAAAAGCAGATGAAGTAGAAAATATATTTGGATATACTGTATCTGCTACAAAAGGCAAACCTACAAATAGTGAATTTATTGCAATGATAGCTGATAAGCTAAGACTTGAATTAAAATCAGCTTAAATGATAATATATAGTAAGCTTCCAGAAATGGAAGCTTATTTTTTGACATTTTAATTAATTATGATAATATATAAAAAAATACAAGTCGAATAAAATTTAATGTAGATAACAATATGGGAAAAAAGAATACATTAAAAAATTTTTGGGTGCGGTTAGAATCAGCCAGCTCTACAGTAACTGGATCTTTAATTTATTTAAAACCGAACTTTCCAAATGGAAAAAAAGAACCAGAGTTAGTCTTTGATTGCGGAACTTTTTTAGATAATGAAAATAAGAAATATAACAAGGATTTTCCGTGTAAACCAGCTAATATTCATGCAGTATTTATAACACATGAACATGTAGACCATATGGGACGGTTAGCAGGATTTTATAATCAAGGTTATAAAGGAAAGGTTTTTGCATCTGAATATGCAGTACAAGTAATAAAAAGTGAAGCAATAAAAAATTATTTTTTTACTATGAAAAACAATGAAGAACCAAAACATGAGGAAAAGGACGCAATATCAGTAATCAATGGTTGTAATTCAATAAAATTAGAAGAAACAATCAAAATTGATGATAATGTTGAAATTGTTGCATATAAAAATGCACATACTAAAGGTGCTGTTATGTACCTGATAACTTTTAAATATGAAGAACATAAAATAAGAATATTAATAACAGGTGACTATAAGAAAAGAAGTATTTTAGGAAAATCGTATTTTCCTAGTACTAAAAAATATAAAGAAAGAATTACTATAGTTACAGAAGCAACAAATGGAACTAAGAAAAAACCTGTAGCTCATTTTAAAAAGGATCTAGAAAAAAGCCTATATGAGGGAAAATCAATATTATGTTCTTCTACTGGAAGCGAAAGATATGAAGATGTACTTTATGCAATTAGGACAATGCAAGAAGCAGGAAAAATATCCTCAGAGATTCCAATTTATTTGGAGGTAAAGAAGGCATTTGATTTAAGTAAATTAAATTTAAATGTACTGCCTTTTAATTTTAATTTGGTAAATAATGGTAATGCAAGAAAAACAGCATTATATGATAAACGTCAAAAAATTATCGTTGTGGCTAATTATGGAGCATTTACATATTATTTTCCGAATGTGATAACAAAAAGTAATTGGGCTATTTTCTTTGTAAATCACATGTATAAAGGTTCTTTGGCTGAAAGGTTAATGGTGCCTAGAGGCACAATTATTAAATATTGTGGTAAGGAATATAGAAAAGAGGCAACAGCATATCACACAGAAGAATTCTCAGCTCATTATTATATAGATGAATTTAAAGAGCTAATAGAAGGATTTCTGGATATTAATGCAGTTTTTTTAGGACATGGAGAGAGTGAAAGTAAAAAAGAACTTCAGGAAGAAGCTCAAAAAAGAAATGGATTAAATGTGCAAATACTAAAGAGAGGAGAAGCGTTTAAGATATTCGAAAATAAGATTAGACATTCTAGTTAGGCATTCCAAAATTAAAGAGAGGTACTTATACTATAAGTACCTCTTTTGCTGTAATTAGACTAAATTTGACACTTGGCCATTTTGATAATATAATTTTAGCGTATTAAAAGGAGATGGATAAGTGAGGGGATTAGTAAAAATAAATAGCCCATAATTATGTTATTTAGAATATAAAAAGAATAACTAAATATTAAGGGGGAAAAATTATGTGGCTACTATTTGCAACAATAACAGTATTATTATGGGGAACATCGGAAACTATATTTAAAAAAGTTTCTACAATAGAAAAACATAGTGTATTAAAATTAATTTCATACAATGGAATAATGTTAGGAATATGTGCATTAATCTTTATGCTTATAACAAGAACACAGATGAATTTAGAAATAATAAAAACTTATTTACCAATAGCATTAATATATATTGTATCAATGTTTTGTACATATAAGGCAATGACTTTAGTAAAAGTTTCAATTTTATCACCATTGCAGAATTCATCATGTGCAATAACTACAATACTTTGTATAGTATTATTAAAACAAGAAGTTGGAATTCCACAAATAATAGCAATTGTAGTAATTATAATAGCTATGATTTTATTATCAATAAATAAAGATGAAGTATTAAGGCTAGAATCAGGAGATAAAGAAGCAGATGAAAGAAATGCAAAAAGAGCATATCTATTATATTTAAAAGGTATAGCATTTGCTTTAGGATATTGGTTATTAGATGGTATAGGTTCATTTATGGATGATTATACTTTAGAAGCAGATTTATCAGCAGAACAAGTAATTATAGCATATTCATTAATATATGGAGTTATCGGAATTATTTGTGCAATAATAGTAAAATATAAAGAAAGAGATTATAAATTTATAAAAATTAAGGATAATAAATTAAAATTACTTGGAACATTAGTAGAAACAGCAGGACAATATACATATATTTATGCTTTTGCATTTGGCGATGCAGCTATAGCTTCACCATTTATTGCAGCATATAGTATTGTAACAGTTATATTGTCAAGAATTTTCTTAAAAGAAAAATTAAAGAAAAAACAATGGATATTAATTGGATTAATCTTGGTAGGATTAATAACGCTTTCAATATAATGTAAAGAAAATAAAGCTAAAAACTAAGCCCTCTCATACATTTGAATGTGTGAGAGGGCTTAGCAGTGGAAGGTATTACGAATTAAATGGAGAAATAGAACTAATAAGCTCCATCGTTTTTTCGTATTTAGTTTTTTGCTCTTTATCACTAGGTGGAATTATTGTTATTTCCAGCAATTCTGGTGACTCAGAACTTAGACTCATCACGTTAAATCTGAAAGAGGCAATTCCTTGAGCGCTCAAATAATTAAACTTTGAGCAAAAGAAAGCCAAATCAGAAGTAGTATCTGAATGTACGACATGCATTTTGGCAGATATAGTTGTATTTTTTCCGATTGCAGATATGTGTAACACTTTTTTGTTTACGGTTAAAATCCTTTTGATTTTTACAGAATTAAATATGTCGATAATCATAATTAATTCCGGAAAAGGTTTCCGCAATGGAAGAATGCAACTGCTTCTTTCACATGTTAATTCTTCTGTCTGAATGATATTGCTAATTTTTGCTGTATAATTGTTTTCGATTGAAATGATTAAATTTTTAGCAGATTTATCATAATCGAAAAAAAGAATACATTTTCTAAACATGCTGTTTGCACAGGCAAAGAAAGTATCATCCAGTAAAGAATTAATCTCAAACGAAACTTCGAAAGCAGCGTATGAGTTTCTGCATCTGTATACAGAAATAATTAATCTTCGATTCGAGATGTGTGAACTTAAATCCGTTCTTCTCTGTCGGATTAGCCAATGCATTTAATACATTGCAGATTCTTAAAACTAATTCAGTTTCCTCAGATATAGAAATCCGAGTAATGTTATTTGTATTTGCCATTTATATACCTCCCTTTCTTATACTTTACCAAATGGCATACCTTAATTATACTACAAAAGCAGAAAAAGGTAAACATAATGCAAAACAATAGTTTACCAATAACAAAAATTGTGATATAATAAAAGCCTATAAAAACCAAGGAGGTATAAGTTATGAGAGAAAAAGCACAAATGTGCTATACGGATGAAAATGTAGGGAAACATATGCTGATTACAACAGTTGGAATTAATAACCAACGGGAACGTCATATGATTTCAACAATCAAAACAATCCATCTAACAGATGGTGTAAATTTGTTAGAAGACGGAGAAGGAACTTACTATATCTCGTATCAAATTCATAATAAAACAAATAAAAAAATTGTTATGGGGTGGAGTAAGACAAAGCCTGTTCCGACACAACCAATGTATATTAAAGGCTTTGAAGCCGGAGAGCTGGATTTTGAAACAAATGAGATAAAAAATCCGGTAGAGCGGCAATTAAGACTTTATATTATGGATGGTGAAATATTACATTATGGCAATGTTTATATTTTTGACGCTATTATGTTAGGTGATAAAGTAACAGCTGTCATAAATGTAGAAGAGTAAAGCAAAAAACCCCCAGATGTTGCGAAAGCGATGTCGGGGGTCTTTTGTGTTTTATAAAATTATAATATTATAAAAATTAAGAAAATCTAAATTGATATAGATATAATGACATGATATAATTTGTAAAAAAATTGAAAAGAGTGAAAAAAGTGCAAAGATATAATCCAGATTATAAGACAGGTTTAAATTATGAACAGGTAAATAAAAGAAAAGAAGAAAAATTAATTAATGTTGATACAACAGTAAAAACAAAAAGTATAAGATCAATTATTATTTCAAATTTTTTTACATTATTTAATATAATGAATTTTGTTTTAGCTTTATTAATATTTTTTGTAGGTGCATATAAAAATTTACTATTTATAATAATTGTAATTTTAAACACATTAATTAGTACAATTCAAGAAATACACTCAAAAAGAACAATAGATAAACTTTCGTTTTTAGCTCAGACCAAAACAAAAGTAATAAGAGAAGGAAAAACAGAAGAAATAAGTAATTTTGAACTTGTATTAGATGATGTTATAGAATTAAATGCAGGAAATCAGATACCAACAGATAGTATTATTCTAAGTGGAGAAATAGAAGTAAATGAGTCGCTTTTAACAGGAGAACCAGATAATATAGAAAAGAAAAAAGGAGATAAATTATTATCTGGAAGTTACTTAGTTAGTGGAAAATGTTTTGCAAAAGTAGAACACATTGGAAAGGAAAACTATGTAGCTCAGATATCTCATGAAGCAAAGCAAAAACGAAAAGTAAATTCTGAAATAATGAATTCTTTAAATAAAATAATAAAAATAATTTCTTTAGTAATAATTCCAGTTGGAATATTATTATTCTTTAATCAGTTAGATTTACAAGGAAATGATTTTAAACAAGCAATTGTAAGTACAGTTGCAGCTTTAATAGGTATGATACCAGAGGGATTGGTGTTATTAACAAGTACAGTGCTAGCAGTAAGTGTAACTAGACTTGCTAAGAAAAAAGTTTTAGTTCAAGAATTATATTGTATAGAAACATTAGCTAGAGTAGATGTGTTATGTCTTGATAAAACGGGAACTATTACAGAAGGAAGAATGACTGTTGATAAGATGATTCCATATAATGATTGTACAGAAAATGAATTAAAAGAAATCCTTGGAATTTTAGGAAAGTATTCAGAAGATAAGAACTCTACAATAGAAGCAGTAAGAGAAAAATTTATATCTAATAAAGAATTAAAAGTTATAGCAAGAATGCCATTTAAATCAGCTAATAAATGGTCTGGTATTAGTTTTGAAGATATCACATATGTATTAGGTGCACCAGAGGTAATAGGGAATACTCCTAAAGATATAGAAAAATATATTTCAGAATATAGGGTTGTGACTATAGGCAGAAGTAAAGAAAAAATAGAAGATAAATTACCATCTAATATAGAAATTGTTGGTTATATATTAATATCAGATGTTATTCGTAAAAATTCTAAAGAGATATTAGAATATTTTGATAAACAAGGAGTAGCTATAAAACTAATTTCTGGAGATAATCCAATAACAGTTTCTAATATAGCTAAAAAGGCAGGAGTAAAAGATTATGAAAATTATATAGATGCAAGGACTTTTAAAACTATAGAGGAATTAAGAGAAGCAGCTACTAAATATACTATCTTTGGAAGAGTTACACCAGAACAAAAGAAAGAAATTATACTTGCCTTAAAAGCAGAAAAACATACAGTTGCAATGACTGGTGATGGAGTAAATGATGTATTAGCATTAAAAAATGCGGATTGTAGTATATCTGTTGCAAACGGAAGTGATGCAGCAAGAAATGTATCACAATTAGTATTAATGGATTCAGATTTTAAATCTATGCCTAATATTGTAGATGAAGGACGAAGGACAATAAATAATATACAAAGATCTGCCACATTATTTTTAGTAAAAACAATATATGCAACTATACTTGCAGTCTTATTTGTATTTATAAATATGCCATATCCATTTATTCCAATTCAATTAACTTTAATAAATTTAGTTGTAACGGGAATCCCTTCAGTAGTTTTAGCATTAGAGCCTAATAAAGAAAGAATAAAAGGAAAATTTATAATAAATGTAATAAAAAGAGCATTACCTACTGCATTGACAGTAGTTACAAATATAATTATTATAGGAATAATTAGTAGTATATATAATTTAGACGAATTAAATTATTCAAGTGTATGTGTTGTAGTAACAGCAATAACTGGATTTATTTTATTATTTAAAATATCTAGACCATTTAATTTTAGTAGATCTATATTATTTATAGGAGTTGTTACAATATTTACATTAGGTATAAGTTTATTTAGAGATTTATTCTCTATAAGATTAGACGCAAGTAATATCGTTCCAATAATTATTTTAGGGATAACATCAATATTTGTAGGTGTAATTTATAATTTTATAGCTAATAGAATTTTTAAAGTAATAGAAAAGAGGTTACAAAATGATTAGCAAAGATGATGTAATAGAAAATTCTAATGATAGAGAGTTCGTGTTAAAAGCGATAGAAGAAACGCCAACTTTAATTGAATTTGCAAGTGACGAACTTAGAGATGATAAAGAAGTAATGCTAGAAGCTATTAAAAGAAATGGTGAAGTTCTAGAATTTGCAAGTGATAGATTAAAAGATGATAAAGACGTTGTACTTACAGCAGTAAAGGAAGTTGGTTGGGTTGTATGTTACGCATCAGAAGAACTAAAAGCAGACAAAGAAGTAATTTTAGAGGGATGTAAAATAGATGGTCAAGTATTATATTATGCAAGTAAAGAACTTCGAGATGACAAAGAGGTAGTACTAGAAGCAGTAAAAAATAAGGGAATAATAGTAAAATATGCAAGTGAAAGATTGTTACGAGATAATGATATTATAATTGCAGCATTAACACAAAATAAAAAAGCATCAATATTTATACCAATAGAATGTAGAGAAAGAGAAGAAGTAAAAGCTGTGCTAGAAGGAGAATAAAAATGGAATTAAGTTATATTCTAAAATTAAGAAATGCATTAAAGCCAGAGTTAAGACATATGCCTTTGTTTCAAAATGGTAGTGCAATAATTGTGGAAAATAAGGAAAAAGAAATTTTACTAGAAGAAAAAGTGGATAGAGAAATTTGGTGCTTGCCAGGAGGTCTTCAGGAATTAGGTGAAACTTTTGAAGAAGTAGCAATAAGGGAATTATTCGAAGAAACAGGTTTAAAAGCTAATAAAGAAGATTTAGTATTGATAGATGTAATATCTGGCGAAAGTAGAAAAAATAGTTATCCTAACGGTGATGAAGTATATAATAATACTGTACTGTATTGTGTATCTAATTATACAGGCACATTAAATTGTGATTATGCAGAAATTACTGATAACAATAATTCAAATTTTGTTTTACAAAAAGAATCAAGAAATCTAAAATTTTTTGATATAAACAATTTACCACAAAACTTAATGGATAAAGATTTAATACAAAGATATATAAAATTTAGAAATAAGGAGTAATATTGTGAAATTATCTGAAATAAATAATGAAAACCTAACAGATAACCAAATAGAAAAAATTGTCTTTTCTAATATAAAAGATAGTGGTAAATCAGCTAAATATGGGATAGTATTTGGAAGTTATACATTGCAAAAATATAGAATAGAGCAAGCTACTAACTTATATAAAGAAGGAAGAGTAAAAAAACTTATATTAACAGGTGGAAAAGGAGGGATTAGCAACCAAAACAATGAAGATGTTCCTGAAGCAGAATTAATGAAAGAAAGCTTAGTAAAAAATGGAGTAAGCTTACAGGATTTAATAATAGATAATTCTTCAAATTCAACAATTGAAAATGGAATAAATGTAGCTAATATATTGAATAATTTACAAGAGAATATACAAGAAGTAATATTAATTTCGTCAGAATTTCACTTAAAAAGATGTATGGCAATAATGAAAAAATATTATAAAGCAAACATAGATTATATTCTAGTTCCAGCTAGGGATGGATTTACAGATAAAGAAAATTGGTTTTTATCAGAAAAAGTGTATAACAGTGGTAGAAATTTAGTGGAATTTGAAGCTAATCTATTAATAAAATACGCTAAAGAAGGGAAAATTTATGATTTAAATATTTAGGTAAAAGGGGAAGTGTATGATTAAGGTTGAGAATTTAAAAAAGAAATTTATAAGATATGAAAATAAGAAAATCAAAAAAGAATTTTATGCAGATAATGGAATAACATTTGAAGCAAATGATGGCGAAATTATTGGAATTTTAGGACCAAATGGTGCTGGAAAAACAACATTACTTCGAATGATTGCAGGAATTTTAGAACCAACAGAAGGTATTATTAAATTTGATAATTTAAATTATAAGAATAATGAAATAGAAATAAAGCAAAATATTGCATATTTATCAGGAAATACAAAATTATATGATACATTATCAGCATATGAGTTGTTAAAGATGTGTAGTGACATATATGGAGTTCAAAAAGAAGAGGCAGAAAAAAGGATACAAGAGATTACAAAAATTTTAAAGATGGAAAACTTTTTGTACAATAAGATAGGAAATTTGTCAACAGGGCAAACACAAAAAGTAAATATTGCAAGATGTTTAGTGCATAATCCAAAATATTATATATTAGATGAAGCTACAACAGGGCTTGATATAATATCTAGCCAAATTATATTAGACTTTATGAAACAAGAAAAAGCTAAAGGAAAAACCATATTGTATTCAACTCATTATATGGAAGAAGCAGAAAATATTTGTGATAGAGTAATAATGATAAATAAAGGTATTGTAATAAAACAAGGAACACCAAAACAAATCAAAGAAGAAACAGGAACCACTAATTTGAGAGATGCGTTTTTTACAATGATTGGAGGTGGTTCTGATGAAGAATAATTTATGGAATATCCTAAAAAAAGAACTAAGAGAAATGTTTAGAGATAAAAAGTCATTATCTATGATGTTAGTAATACCTATATTTGTACCTTTAATAGTTTTAGGAATGTCTGCATTATTCGATGTACAGGCCAACAAAGATATAGAAGAATATAATAAAATAGGTTTTGCATATGAACTTAGCGAGGAGGAAAAAAATATTGCTAAAGAATTAGATATTGAAGTTATCGAAGGTAATACTGATGAATTAAAAAACAAATATGAAAATGATGAGATAGATTTGTACATAACTAAAGAGGGTAATAAATATATAATAAATGGTAATGATTCAGAGGTAACCACATATGCAAAAACTTTAATGGAATCTTATTTTAATGTATATAAAGAATATTTACAAAGTGGATATTTACAAGAAAATAACGTAAATCCAAATGATGTACTAAATATTATAACTGTAGAAGAAAATATAACAGAAGAAGAGAATATGTTTGTAAGTTATATAAGAAATTATGCATTTGTATTTATAATAATGGCAATAACTGTATCTGCAACATATCCTGCAACAGATACAACAGCAGGAGAAAGGGAGAGAGGTACATTAGAAACATTACTTACATTTCCAATAAAAAGTAGAGATATAATAGTTGGAAAATTTTTAGCAGTAACAATCGCCTCAATTCTTACAGGAATTATAAGTTTAATTTTAGCAATCATATCTGTTGCGATTGCACAAAATGCATTTTCAATATATGAAGGGTTAAATATAATGTTTAGTCCAATAAGTATAGTGTTATCAGTAATAATTATAATTGCATATTCATTCTTTATAAGTGGATTATGTATTGCTATTGCAAGTAGTTCAAAAACATTTAAAGAAGCACAAAGTGCATTAACACCATTAACATTTATATCACTATTTCCAGGAATGATTGCATTTATGATAGGTGTAACAGGAACACCACTACTTTCTATAATACCATTTATAAATTATACAGTAGTATTTACAGATACAAGTGCAGGGAATGTAGATTGGTTAAATATAGCTTTAATGGTAGTCTCAACAATTATATATATATCTATTGTATTAACATATATCATAAAACAATATAAATCAGAGAAAATATTATTCTCAAAAGAATAATAGGGATTTTAGGGATTTGGGGACGTTCTTTTTTTCCCAGTAGGGATTTGGGGACGTTCTTTAAATCCCGATTATAAAATAAAAAGCTTACTTTATTTCTTGATAAGGTAGGCTTTTTTTATTGCTATTAATATCAATGGCATTTCAAAAATTAAAAAATATATTGACAACTGTTATATACTGTTATATATTAAATATAACAGTTCGAAAAGGAGGAGAAAATGAATATTATTATTAGTAATAGTAGTAGCGAACCCATTTATGAACAAATAAAAAAAGCAATTAAACAAGCAATATATTCAAATGAATTAAAAGAAGAGGAGAATTTACCTTCTGTAAGAGCATTGGCAAATGATTTAAAAATAAGTTTTTTAACTGTAAAAAAAGCTTATGATGAATTAGAAGCAGAGGGTTTTATAAAAACTGTTCAAGGTAAAGGCAGTTACGTATTGCCTAAAAATTTGGAACTATTAAGAGAAAAAAAACTAAAAGAGATAGAAAAAAATATAAGTACAGTTGTTAAGTTGTCAAAAATTTATGGAATTACCGAAGAAGAGGTAGTTAATTTAATAAAGATTATGTTTGAGGAGGATTTATAAATGGAAGCAACTATAAAAGTTAAAAATTTAAATAAGAAATATGAAGGCTTTGAATTAAAAAATATTAGTTTTGAAATTCCAGAAGGTAGTATTGTTGGATTAATAGGGGAAAATGGAGCAGGAAAAACAACAACAATAAAGTCAATCCTAAATATTATAAAGTCAGATGGTGAAATACAAGTTTTTGGAAAAGATATAAAGCAAAATGAAAAGGAGATAAAAAGTAAACTTGGTGTAGTTCTTGATGACAGTTTTTTATCAGAATATTTAACTCCTAAAAAAATAAATTCAATAATGAAGAATTTTTATAATACTTGGGATAAAGAGCTTTTCGAAAATTATATAAAACTATTTAAGCTTCCGGAGAATAAAATGATTAAGGATTTTTCTAGTGGAATGAAAATGAAATTAAAAATCGCTACAGCAATCTCACACAAACCTCAAATATTAATATTAGATGAGCCAACCAGTGGCTTAGATCCAGTTGTAAGAAATGAGATTTTAGATATTTTTAGACAGTTTATAGCAGAAGATGAAAAAAGATCAATTCTTATTTCTACACATATAACAACAGATTTAGAACATATTTCTGATTATATAATGTTTATAAAAAATGGAGAAATAACACTTAATCTACCTACATCAGAAATATTAGAAAATTATGGTATTGTTAAATGTGACGAAAAAGATTTTAGCAAAATCTCTAAAGAAGATTATGAGTATTATAAAAAAGAAAAATATCAATATGAAGTATTGGTAAGTAATAAAAACACAATAAAAAATAAATATGGAATTTCTACGATAGATAAAGCATCAATCGAGGATATAATGTTATTTTATATAAAGGGGGAAAAATAAGTGAAAGAAATTTGTGGCTTAATAAAAAAGGATTTGTTAAATTTAAGTAGCTATAAGATTTCGCTATTAGTAATGCTTGTATGTGTATTTGCAATAGGAAGTGCAGGGGAAGAAATGTGGAGATATATTCCAATAGTCATGACAACTATGCTTGGAATGATAGCTTTATCAACATTTAGTTATGACGAACTTGCAAAATCAGACGAGTATGTTTTATCTTTACCTGTTAATAAAAAAGAAATTGTCTTAGAAAAATATATTTTAGTAATTTCTATGGCACTAATTGGTGGAATAATAGGTTTTATAATAACTCCAATATTTACTAACATTTTAAATAATATAAGAACAGAAAATATTATTAATATAGATTACAATTCCTTAATATTTACAACAATGGGAGGAATATTTGGAATTTCTTTAATACTTGCAATACAAATTCCAAGTATTTATAAATGGGGTGCAGAAAAAGGAAGAATACAGATGTTTATACTATTTTTTATAATAATATTATTAGCATTAGGAATTGCATATTTAGCACCTAATTTAGGAATAAATATAAATGAAGAAGCTATTAATTCATTTTTTCAACGATTTGGAATATTAATAGTAGTTTGTTTGCTTATAATAATGTATTATATTTCATATCGTATTTCAAATAATTCTTTTAGAAATAAGAAAAATTAAAGTTTAATCAAAAATAACCATAGAGCTATAAATTGAACTTGTCAATAAAAAGTTAGCACAAAAGTCTACTTTTATTTTATCAATTCAAATATAAACTCAATGGTTATTTTTTGATACAATAAATCGGGATTTAAGGAACGTCCCCTAATCCCTTTATTAGAATTCCTAAGTTATCATGATATATTTTACTAAATTGATCTAAAGGTAAGGGATTTTCACCTTTTCCGAACCTCTATTGTAAATCCAGGCTTGTTAAAATTTTTTATAAACCAATCTCTAAAACCACCAAAAGAGGAAGTGTAAGGAGTGTCTTCTAATTCATATCCACTTACATGAGCAAATTCTTTTGCAAGTTCTAAAGAGTTTGGCGGTAAAAAATCGGTGTATTTCCAATAGATTACTTCTCCTTGAGAATGAAAACACAAACATAAAGAAAAGTTTTTTAATAATGTAAAATTATACATGGATTGTGATTCTGGCTCTGAGAGAGGTGATTCTCCTGCAAAATCTATTGGAGCAGGCTTATTAAATCCAAGATTAGATTTGATTTTTTTTCCTAGTTCCCAATTAGCAGGAAATTGCGAGTTTAAATCCACACCATTAATATTAGCTTTCCAACCAGAAGGAAAAGGAATATCAGGATAATTTTTTGCAATATTATGTGCAGAGATATATACTTCAGAAGCTGTAGAGTAGAAATTATTAACTAAATTTATCCCATCAGGATTAATCATAGGAATTATGTATAAAGAGAAATTTTCATATAAATATTTTGCATCATACCCATAGATTTGGGTGTTGGAAACATATGCATTACATAGATTATGAGTAAATTTAATTAAAAGAAGAGATGTTATCCATTCGTTAGCATGGATTCCAGCAGTATACAAGACTTCTTTTTTTCCTATACCAAATTTTATACAATATATTTCATTATTTAAAACGCTTTTTCCGATAGAAAAAATTTTAAGAAAATTATAATTTTGTCTAAATGTATGAAGCGAATCTTTTAAATACAAATAATCAACCATAAAACCACCTAATATATAATATGTAAATGAGAAATAAAGGTTATAAATTTAATAAAATTGTAAACAAATTTAGAAATTTCTAATATTTTATATTAGGAGGAGATAAATTTATGAATGATATGAAACCTATTATACACACTGTAAAACCGGGTGACACTTTGTATAATTTAGCAACACAATATGGAACGACTGTACAGAAAATAATGGAAAATAATATGGCATTGGATATATAATTTAAGAGTAGGGCAACGAATTCTAATATACCCCGGATGGAATCAAGATAATAGAGAATGTATAAGCCAAAAACAAGTAGAGTTACTAAAACAAATGAATTTAGTATGGGAACAACATATTATGTGGACACGAATGCTTTTAATAAGTATAGCCAGTGATTTAAAAGATTTAGATGCAACACAAACTCGTTTGCTACAAAATCCAAGAGATATAGCAAATGTATTTAGAAGATACTATCGAAATAATGCAGCAAATAGGATTCAGAATTTATTAACAGAACACTTAGCAATTGGAAAAGATTTAATTGTTGCATTAAAAAATAATAACCAAGAAGAAGCAAGAAAACTAAATGATAAATGGTATAGAAATGCTGACGAGATGGCAGAGGCGTTTAGTAGCATAAATCCATTTTATAAGAAAAACGAAGTTAGAAATATGTTATATGAACATTTAAGACTTACAACAAGTGAAGTAAACAATAGGCTAAAAGGAAACTTTGCAGAGGATATTAATGATTATGATAAAATACAAAGGGAAATTTTAAAAATGTCTGAATATTTTGTAGACGGAATTGTAAAACAGTTTCCAAATATGTTTTAATATTTAACTTGTTCTTATTGGGAAAAAGATACAAAATCTCGTAAGTATTTAATTACGAGATTTTTTTTGAAAAGATTTATGAAAACGAATTTATGAGTAACAGTAATAAAATATTGACAAACAAAAATACTCTAAATATAATAATTAAAGCGAGGAGGAATAAGTATGAAGATATTAGGAAAAAATAGTTTATCAGCAGGAGTAAAAATTGGTCTTAAAGTAGTTTTAGCAATAGTAATAATTTTAGAGATTGCCTTAATTGCTTTTTCGATTATTACAAAGGCTAATATTATAGAAGAACCAAAAAACATAATATTATATTTATTCATGGTAACTGCAATACCAGCAGTAATAGTTGTTTATAATTTTATAAAGATATTTAAAACTTTCGAGGAAGAAGATGCTTTTAATAAAAAGAATATTAAAAGATTAAAAATTATATGGGCGTCATTTATTATTGCAGGAATTTTATTTATAGCAATTTCACTATTATTCAAATTTTTAGTAGGAGATGATTTATTAGAAGATTTATATATAAGAACATATGCTCAGCTTTCTAGTATGTTTATAGCATTTATTGGCTTAATATTTGTTGTGCTAGGAATAGGAATTATTATGCTTTTAGAAATTTATAAAGAAGCAATAAGACATAAGGAAGAGAATGATTTAACAATTTAAAGGACGGTGATAAGATGTCTATAATAGTAAATTTAGACGTAGTTATGGCAAAAAGGAAAATGCCATCAAATGAACTAGCAGAAAAAATAGGAATTACACCAGCTAATTTATCAATACTAAAAACAAATAAAGGAAAAGCTATAAGATTTTCAACATTAAATAAATTGTGTGAAGTATTAAATTGTGAGCCAGGAGATATATTAGAATACAAAAAGGATGAATAATATTGCAAAAAAGAAAATGTGTGATATAATACCGAAGGAGAAAATTTGTTTGCAAAGGAGAAAGATATGTTTTCATATATAAAAGGAACTTTAGAAGTAAAAGCATTAAATTATATAGTTGTAGATGTAAATGGGATAGGATTTAAGATATTTATGTCACAATCAGCTATACAAAGACTAGAAGATACAGGCAAAACGGTAAAAATATATACTTATATGAATGTAAAAGAAGATGAATTAAGTCTTTATGGTTTTATAACAAATGAAGAATTAAGAATGTTTGAATTATTAATAGGAGTAAGTGGAGTTGGTGCAAAATCTGCAATAACAATGTTATCTGCAATTACACCATCACAATTTGCATTAGCAGTAATTTCTAACGATGTCAAAACTTTAACAAAAGTACCAGGAATAGGAACAAAATCAGCACAAAGAATAATATTAGAACTAAAGGATAAATTAAAAACAGAAGAGGCTATTCAAACAAAAGATATAGAGCTTACATCAAACATTGTAGGAGATAATAAGTTAGAAGAAGCTATTCAAGCATTAAAAGTATTAGGATATACAAGACAAGAAATAGAAGGTGTATTAGCTAAAATAGATATTAATACACTAACTGTTGAGGATATAATTAGGAAGGCATTAAGCTTTTTAGGAATGTAAGGTGAGATAGATGGACTTAAGCAAACCACTAGCATATAGAATGAGACCAAAAACATTGGACGAATATGTTGGACAAGAACATATTCTAGGTAAAGATAAAATATTATACAGAACAATAAAAGCAGATAGATTATCAAGTATAATTTTATTTGGACCACCAGGATGTGGTAAAACTTCACTTGCAAGAGTAATAAGTGAAACAACTAAGTATAAATTCTATAAAATAAATGCAGTTACAGCAGGAGTTTCAGATATAAAAAGAGTGGTAGAAGAAACAAAAAACATGATGTTAAATCCACAAGGTAAGAGCATATTATTTATAGATGAGATCCATAGGTTTAATAAATTACAACAAGATGCTTTATTGCCATATGTAGAAGATGGAACAGTTATACTAATAGGAGCTACAACAGAGAATCCATATTTCGAAGTAAATAAAGCTTTAATTTCTAGGTCTATGGTATTCAAATTAAACCCATTAACTAAACAAGACATAATAAAAGTATTAAAAATGTCTTTAGAAAGAGAAGATGGCTTAAAAAGCTACGATATTAAGATATCTGATGAAACAATAGAAAAAATAGCAGATACTGCAAATGGTGATGTAAGAACAGCATTAAATGGACTAGAAGTAGCTGTTTTAACTACAGAAATATCATCAGATGGATATATACATATAACAAATGAAGTTGCAAAAGAATGTGTTCAAGAAAGAAAAGCTATTTTTGATAAAAAAGGAGATAGCCACTATGACAATATAAGTGCATTTATAAAGTCAATGCGAGGTTCAGACCCTGATGCAGCTATATTTTATTTAGCAAGAGCATTAAACGGTGGGGAAGATCCAGTTTTTCTTGCAAGAAGAATAGTAATATGTGCTTCTGAAGATGTTGGTATGGCAAATCCAAATGCACTAGTTGTGGCAACTTCTGCCATGCAAGCAGTACATATGATTGGTATGCCAGAGGCAAGAATAATTTTAGCAGAAGCTGCAGTATATGTAGCAACTTCTAAGAAATCTAATGCATCATATTTAGCAATAAATAGAGCATTGAATGATGTTGCTAATAAAGATACTGGTGAGATACCAATGCATATTAGAAATGCTCCAGTAGAGGGAATGGAAGCATTAGGTTATCATGAAGGATACTTATATCCACACGATTTCCCAGGTCATTATGTAGAGCAACAGTATTTGCCAGATAAAATGTTAGGAACAAAATATTATATAAAAGATGAAAATATAGAATAATTATATAAGCGACATGAAAGAATAAAATTTAATCATGTCGCTATAATTCTTTACTTATTTTAACTAATAGATTATAATTAATCAAAGGATTGATGACGATGAAAAACACGATAGAAGAGAATCATAATTGGAAATTTGAAAATAAACAATATTTAAAAGAATTAACTAGATTTATGGATTTGACAGAACAAATAAAAGATAATGAACTAAAAGAACAAATTATAACACAAATGCTAAGATGTGATATGGAATTAACAAAATTTGCAGAAGAAAAAATCTTAAAATAGAATATTATTTTTTTCATTTGGAAAAATAATATTATGATAGTAAAAATAGTAATTGGATTTTTAGCAGGTATTATAAGTGGGTTATTTGCATCTGGAGGCGGACTAATATTAGTTCCAGCATATGTTTATATAGTAAAAATGTCAGAGGAAAAAGCTAGAGCTACATCTATTTTATCAATATTACCAATGGTTATTGTAAGTAGTATATTTTATTTTAAATTTGATAATATCGATTGGTGGTTAGCTTTAAAATGTGCAATTGGAGGACTAATAGGTGGTGTAATTGGTGCAAAATTATTAAAAAAGATGTCTCCAAAGATTTTAAAATTAATGTTTATAATATTTTTAGCATATTCAGCTATCAGATTATTGTTTTTTTAGGGTGAAATATGATAGAAGTTTTAACAGGTATAATTTCAGGTATTGTAAGTGGTTTGGGTATGGGTGGAGGAACTATACTCATTTTAATATTTACGATTTTTTTGAATATAGAACAACATATTGCACAAGCAACTAACTTGATTTTTTTTATTCCTACAGCGATTATAGCAATTTATATTAATAAAAAGCAAAAATTATTGGACATGAAAACTGGAATGATAATTGGAATTTCTGGTATATTTGGTGCAATAATTGGATCAATTATTTCTAATAAATTAGAGTATCAAAATTTAAAAAGATATTTTGGGATTTTTTTGGTAATAATTACTATACATGAAATATATTCTTATATAAAATTGTATATTAGCAAAAAAACTAGAAATAATAATATTAAGTAAAATATAATCGAAAAGAGGGATATTTATGAAGTTTGTGAAAGGAATGCTTGTTGGGACATTAATATCAGCAGGTGTTATGTATATGATGAGTGAAAATGAAGGTTCAAAAAAGAAAATGATAAAAAAAGGAAAACAATTTGCAAAAAAAATGGGAATGTTATAATAACATTCCCATTAACTTTTTACTTAAGAATTAATATTTGTCTTTGTGGCATTTATCATCGCATTTATTTTCACATTTGTTATCACATTTATCCCATTTGTCTTTATCGCATTTGTTATCACATTTATCCCATTCATCTTTATCACATTTGTCATGACATTTATCACAGCAAATTGGTCTTAAATCTTTGCATGAGTCCATATTTATACCTTTTAAGCAATCTTCATCACGATGATCACATTTTGCACATATTTTTACATGTTTTACATTATCTACCCATAGTTGAATTTCATACATTTTGTTATGGCATAAAGGTCCAAATACAAATTCTCCATCACAATCAGTAAAAGTATGAGATACAGGACGTTTTTCTTCACGACCTTTTTCGCAAACAATTTCTATTAATTTTACAACAGCATTTTGAACTGGATCTTTGTAACAATCTTTTACAACACCGAAAATTACGTTTCTATTATCTTCTGGTAAATTTATTTCGATATCAAATTGCTTGCCATTTTCTATAACACCTTCTACGTCAACAATAGGGCAAATATTTTTATCATAATCCATAATTATTCATCCTTTCTATAATGATTTATAATATATATTATGTAAATTGAAGAAAAATGTTGAATAATACACTTAGTTTATAAGTATAAAAGCTTGGTTTTCAACATATAAATTATAAAAACACTAGGAGGATTAATTATGTTTTATGTAATAAATAAAGAAAAAATAATTGCATATGTGGTAACGGTATTTACTATAGTAGTACTATACTTTGTGGCATCTACATATGAATATAAAGATGTTGTTCCAACTTCAAATATTGTAGTAAATAGTATAAGTGAAAATAGTATAAAACAATAGAAATAAACATAAATATCCAAAAAATAACTTTTTATGTAGACAAATCCAAAAAAAAGTAGTATAATAGGTATATCGGGATGTTTAAGACAGGATGAGACATAAAAGGGAAACGATAGATAAAATATAATTAGTATAGGAGGAAAAAAATTGAATACGAATTATTTAGAGAATAACCATTTAGTGTTGGTTGGAAAGGTTACTAGCGATAAAAAATTTAGTCATGAAATTTATGGAGAAAGTTTTTACATATTTGACTTAGAAGTTCCACGTTTAAGCGGTAATTCAGATATTATACCTATAACAATTTCAGAAAGACTAATATTAGAGAAAGAATTAGAAATAGGTGATAAAGTAGCAATTGAGGGTCAATTTAGATCATACAATAGTTACGAAAATGAAAAAAACAGATTAATTTTAACAGTTTTTGCAAAAGACATTAAATATTTATCACAAGAAGAGGAAGAGGATTCTAGTGAAAAAGTTTCAAATGAGGTTACACTAGTTGGATATATTTGTAAAAAGCCAATATATCGTCAAACACCATTTGGAAGAGAAATATCTGATATTTTATTAGCTGTAAATAGAGCATACAATAAATCAGATTATATACCAGCAATTGCATGGGGAAGAAATGCAAGATTCTGCCAAAATATAGAGGTAGGAACAAAAGTAAAAATAACAGGAAGAGTTCAATCAAGAAATTATGAAAAGAAATTTGAAGATGGAACAACTCAAACAAGAACAGCATATGAAGTATCAATAAGTAGCTTAGAAATAGTAAATGAAGAAGAAGAAAATAAAGAGGTTATATAAATTAAATTGAGGACAAAATTTTGATTTTTGCTTTAAAATTATGAACTAATTTAAAACAATAAAATAAAGACTAAAAAGACTATGATTTTTAGTCTTTTTTTGTTATAATGGCAATATCTTAAAATTAAGGAGACATGAAGTAAAGATGAAGAACAAGAATAAAAAAGGATTAAAGAGAAAAACAGTAGTATTTAATATATTAGCCATTATATGTATAATTTTATTTTGTATAGCTATATCACCAGTCACAATGCAAAATGATACATATTATACAGTAAAAATTGGTGAATCAATAATGGAAAATGGTATAGATGGAAAAGATCATTTTTCGTGGCACGAGGATTTAAATTATGAGTATCCACACTGGTTATATGATGTAATGATGTATTTTATATATAATATGGGTGGTTGGACAGGCATATATATTTCAACACTTGTTTTTGCTTGTTTATTAGGAATAATATTATATCTTACGAATGTAAAGATATGTAAAAATCATGTGGTACCATTTGTATTAACAATTGGGGCAATATATTTAATTAAGTCTTATATAGCTGCAAGGGCACAATTAGTAACTTTTATTTTATTTATTCTAGAATTATTCTTTATAGAAAGATTCATGAAAAATAGAAAAATAGGGTATGCTATAGGATTGCTATTAATATCGCTGTTAATGGCTAATTTACATGTAGCTGTATGGCCATTTTTCTTTGTATTATTCTTACCATATATAGCAGAATATTTAATTTGCGTAATTGTAGATTTAGACTTAGTATTAAAAATAAAAAAATTAGTATTTAAAATTCAGAAAAAGGTATTTTCTAAAAATTTAGAAAAAGTAAGTAGAATAGAAGATAAAATAGCAAAAGTAGAAGAACAAAGCCAAAATATAAAGCAAAAAAGAGCCAATAGCAGAAAACATCCATATAAAATAAAAATTGAAAGAAATAAAAATGTAAAATATTTAATTTTAGTTATGTTGATAGCAGCTCTATTAGGCTTATGTACACCTTTAGGAACTACTCCATACACATATTTAATAGATACAATGCAAGGTAATACAACAAAAAACATTAATGAACATCTACCACTAACTTTAATAGATCAAAAAGATATATTAGGTTTATTAATTGTAGTAATTGCTCTATTAATGCTAACAGATATAAAAATAAAATTAAGAGATTTATTTATGTTTGGAGGGCTTGTAATTTTAGCTTTGATGTCAAGAAGACAAATCTCTATGTTAGTTTTGATGGGAATGCCAATATATTGTAAATTAATTTTAGCGTTTTTCAAAAAATATAAATGTTTGGACGATGTAAAAAAATTATTTAAAGAGATGACAGGATTATATGGTTTTTGTATTACATTGTGCATATTTGTAATTGTAGGAACGAATATTTATAAACCAAAATTGGATGATAGATATGTTGATGAATCATCATATCCAGTACAGGCCTGTGACTATATTTTAGAAAATTTAGATATTAGCAATATGAGAATTTATAACGAATATAATTATGGTAGTTACATGCTTTATAGAGGTATACCTGTATTTGTGGATTCAAGAGCAGATTTATATACTCCAGAATTTAATCCTGGTTGTACAGTATTTGATGATTTTCTGAATATATCAAATATTGGAACATATTATGAAAATAAATTTGATGAATATGATATAACTCATGTAATATGTTTTAAAAATGCAAAACTAAATATGTTTTTATCAAGAAACTATGAATATAAAGAATTATATTCAGATGATAGATTTGTAATATACGAAAGAGATGTAGTATAAGGGAGGATATATGGAAGAAAATCAAGAATCAAAAACTTTAACACAAAAAGTAAGAGAAAGAGAAGAACAGGAGAAATTAGCAAAAAGAAAGGTACTAAAAAAGATTTTTATAGTTGTTCTTATATTGTTACTAATAGACCAAATAACAAAATTTATTTTTATTAATAAAGATATATCTTTAATTCCGGGAGTATTAAAACTTCATACTGTTCAAAATAGAGGTGGAGCTTTTGGTGTAGGGCAAAATAGTACATTTTCATTTATAGTAGCTAATATTATAGTTTTAGGAATAATAATAAAATTTATAAATATGCAAGCAAATCAAATAGATAAAAAGACAGGATTTGCTTTAGCAATGGTACTTGCAGGTGGATTTAGTAATCTTATTGATAGAATATTTAAAGGGTTTGTAGTAGATTTTATAGATATATCAGAACTTATAAATTTTCCTAATTTTAATTTTGCAGATATCTTTATAGTTTTAGGATGGATTTTATTAGCTCTGTTCTTTGCTATGTATGCTAATAATGTAAGAATGAGTAAAATAAAGAAAGAAAAGGATGGTAAAAGTGGAGAAGTATAAAATAGGAGAAGAGAATGTTAATTGCAGAATTGACAAAATAATACCTATTTTGAATGAAAATATTACAAGAATGGCAACTCAAAAGCTTTTAGAAGAAGGAAGAATACTTGTAAATGGGAAAAAAGTAAAAGCGTCATATAAAGTTAAATTAGAGGATATAGTATCTTTAGAAATTCCAGAGGTAAAAGAAACAGAAATTATACCTGAAAACATAGATATAGATGTTTTATATGAAGATGAGTATATTATTGTTATAAATAAAGCGAAGGGAATGGTTGTGCATCCTGCAAATGGAAATTATACAGGAACATTAGTAAATGCTTTAGTATATAGGTGTAAAGATTCTTTGTCTGGAATAGGTGGAGAAAAGAGACCTGGAATTGTACACAGATTAGACAAAGATACTTCTGGAGTATTAATTGTAGCTAAATGTGATAAGGCTCATTTGAATATTTCTGAGCAAATAAAGAATCATAAAGTAAAAAAGACATATATAGCGTTGGTTAAAGGAATTGTAAAAGATAATGAAGCAACTATAGATATGCCAATAGGAAGAAGCAAAAAAGATAGAAAGAAAATGGATATAGATAAAAATGGAAAAAATGCTATAACACATTTTAAAGTTTTAAAAAGATACCAAGGTTATACCTTATTAAAAGTTAATATTGAAACAGGAAGAACACATCAAATTAGAGTTCATTTATCTACAATAGGATATCCAATTGTTGGAGATAGTGTATATTCAAATGGAAAAAATGAATTTAATGTAGAAGGTCAGATGTTACATGCGAAAAGTATAGAATTTGTGCATCCAATAACAAACGAAAAAATGAAAGTAGAAGCACCTTTACCAGAATATTTTAAAGAGGTTTTAAAAAAGTTAGAACCAAGGGAAATAAATATATAATATAAAAAATCCAGTACTAGAACAGTACTGGAAGATCTATATAAATCTTTTTATTCCATTAAAAACAGAATAAAAAGAAAATTAAAAACATAACTTATTATGATGGAAAAATCGTTAGACTTTTTCTAGAATAACAGGGATAAGTTACTTATGTCTGTGTGATAGATTGAAAATCTATCTATACATTGGCAAAGCAACTTTCCTTATAATATTATAATATGCATAAAAAAATAAATTATACATAAAAAAAGGGGAAAAAATATGGAAGAAAAAAATGAAGTTAGACTTCAAAAATTTTTAGCAGATAATGGAATTGCTTCAAGAAGAAAATGCGAAGAAATAATATTAGAAGGAAGAGTAAAAGTAAATGAAAAAACTATAACAACATTAGGAACTAAAATAGATCCATATGCAGATTTTGTAGAAGTAGATGGTAAAATTTTAAAAAGACAAGATGAAAAAATTTATATTTTATTAAATAAACCAATTGGATATGTAACGACCGTAAAAGACCAATTTAAGAGAGACACAGTTATGGATTTATTAAAAGATATAAAGACAAGAATAGTTCCAGTTGGACGTTTAGATATGTATACTTCAGGAGCACTTATACTATCAAATGATGGCGAATTTGTTAATAAAATTACACATCCAAGTCATGAGGTAGAAAAAACATACAATGTTACAGTAAGAGGAAAAATAACAAAAGAAGATATGCAAAAGCTAGAAGCAGGAGTAGATATAGGTGATTATATAACAAAGCCTGCCAAAACTAAAATTTTAAAAATTGATGAAAATAAAAATATTTCTAGATTTCAAATAATAATTCATGAAGGTAAAAATAGACAGGTTAGGAGAATGTGTAAAACTATAAATAAACCGGTCCTTGCACTACATAGAGCAGCTATTGGAAAAATAAATGTAAAAAATTTAAAACTAGGACAATATAGAATGTTAACAAATAAAGAAATAGAAGAATTAATAAAATAGATATTGATTATATTAAAATAAAACTATATAATAATATAAGATTATACATAAGATAAGGAGAAAAAAGAATGAGCTACAAAAAATATATTCCATTTGATGATTCTTTAAAAGAGGACATGATAGTACAAGGAAAAGTAAAAAGTATTCAGCCATATGGAGCTTTTATAGAACTAAAAAATGGGGTAGTAGGGTTATTACATATAGAAGATATGTCTGTAGCAAGAATAAAAAGCCCATTTGATAGATTTTCTATAGGACAAGAAGTAAATGTTAAAGTAAAAAGCATAGATAAAGAAAACAACAGAATAATGTTTACTTATAAAGAATTATTAGGAACATGGGAAGAAAATGCAAAATTATTTAAAGAAGGAACAAAAGTAAAAGGAATTATAAGAAATACAGAAGCTCATAAAAACGGTATTTTTATAGAGCTAAAACCAAATTTAGTAGGGATGGCTGAATATCAAGAAGGAATAGAATATGGGAAACAGGTGGATGTTTTTATTAAAAAAATTATTCCGGAAAAGAAAAAAATTAAACTAATAATATGTTAAGGAGGAATTTAAGATGGTAGAAGATAGTCAAATCAAAGCAGAAGTATCACCATTTGCAATAAGAGAAGGTGAGATTAAAGTATTTGACGATAAAGATGGTTACGTTTCAATGAATCAAATCATAAATAAAATTAATTTAGGACATATTACAGATATTCATTTTCAAATTTTAGAGATAGTAAATGAATTTGAATTTATTACATCAAGACAAATTTATCAATTATTACAAATAAAGGGAATAGAAATAAAATCTCAAGATAAATTAAATAAGAAATTAGAACAATTAATAAAAACAAAAATATTAACAAGATATTATTTCCATTCAGAAGATGGAAAGGGAATATATAGAATATATTGTCTAGAAAAAATGGGAAAATATTTGTTAAACTCAAGAGATATAGAGTGTAAATGGCAACCAACAGATAATGTAAAACCAGTTGCTTTAATAAAGAAAAGATTAGCAGGAAATCAAACATTACTTGCTTATTTAAGAAAAGTTAAAGCTTTTGATTCATATATTGTAAAACCACAGCTTACAGCTAAAACATTAGCAAAACCTTTTAAAGCTTCAGGTGGTAGTGTTAAATTAACTAAAAATAATAAATCAATTTCTTTCTTATTTGAAGTTGTTAGAAGAGAAGAAGATTGGAAAAATAAATTAGCAGAAAAGATGAGATTATATCAAGACTTTTACGATAATTTTGTACCAGGAGACTCTGGATTTCCAATTATGCCACAATTAATATTTGTTTGTGAAGATGAAAAACATGCTGCAGAAACATTTAAATTAATTGTAACAAAAGGATTAGAAATTTCAAAAATAAAATTATACTTTACAACAGATTTAAGACAAAATAAAGAATCATTAGAAGATACTTTAATAGAATTTAAATTAGATGAAACAACAAACAAATATAAAGTTGCAAATGTTGAGTTAAAATTATTAGAAGATTAATATTAGAAATTTAATTTCAATTTTGAAAATAGAGTTATAGTAATGGAAAAAGTCGCTATTAAATAGCGACTTTTTGTTTTAAAAAGGGATTTAAGGAACGTCCCTAAATCCCTGCACGATTATTTGTTAGAATTTCCTCTTTTTAAATCTACAATTATTGCATCATCATTATCAAATAAGAAATTTGAATCTGATGTATCTGTTTTTATTGGATCTATTTCTGCTGAATTATTAGTATCTGTAAAATCTACATTTCCATAGTTAAATTTAGGTTTTCTTCTTATTCTAGAATCTGATTCATCAGAGATACCACTTGTGAATTTTTCAAAATTAAAGAATTTTACTTTTTGTTTTTCTTTATATTTTGAATCTACATGATCAACTTTACCTTTACCAACTTGGATTCCACCTTTAGGATTTAATATTTTATATGCACATTGTTTTGCTTTTAAAGAACCAAGTTTATCTGGTTTAAAGTATTCTGTCCAACCATATTCGATACCACCATATTTTTGATCATATGAACCTTTAGCTGTATTATAATCATTTTTAAATTTCCATTTTCTCTTATTACCAAATTCTTTAGACCACCATTCTCTATCATCTGGAGTAGCACCACCAAATAATAATTTGTTACTACAGTTTGCAAGAATTGTTTGTCTATATCTTGAATAAACTTTGCTTCCTAATTGCTCTAAGTTTTGAGCTGCAATTAGTGTACCAACACGATATTTTCTATATAAAGTAAATATAGCATCTATGTCTTTGCATAAGAAATCTGGAAATTCGTCTATATATAAGAAGTGTGGAACTCTATTTTTTTCATTTCCAGGTCTTCTTAATACAGAATATTGCATTAAGAATATAAAGAATAATCCAAATGCCTTATGTGTAGCAGCACCTAAATCACCTCTACGAGTACATACAAATGTAACTTCACCATTTTCAAGAACTTTGTCGAAATTAATATTGTTATTACGATTACAAAGAATATTTCTAACTCCTTCAATTCTTAAAAGATTATCTAGTTGTGTAACAGCAGAGTATACAAATTTTTCAGTATCTGCTCTTCCAGAACCACTTCTATAGAAGTTCTTTTTAAAATAAGATATTAGCATTTTGTATTGAACTGATAACTCGTTATCATATTCCATTTTTCTACACATTTCTTCTACTAAATCGAAATCTGTAAGCATTTCCAACATATCTGTTAAATTTGGTAAATCACCGTCATTTAATTTTGGATACATAACTTTTAATAATATAGATAAGTTTTCTATTGCTTGACTTGCTACATTATCACGAAAAGCTTCTTCGACATCTGTATGTGTTGTATTGTACATACTTTTTAATGCAGAAGAAATTGCTATTGCGGTTTTTAATGGATCGTCAAATGTAAATGGGTTTATACCAACAGAATCTGGATTATCTGGGTCAATTAAATTGTAAGGAATATTAAAGTTATCTGCTATTCTTGCCATGTTTTCAATAGAAGAAAAGTCAGGAGAAATAGCTGTAATTCCTAAATTCTTATATTTAATATCATCTGTTGATGAATCAATAATCATCTTTTTCATATATGTTTTATAAATTTTTAATTTACTTTCAACTGGTTTTAACATATTTAAATTAAAATATTTATTTAAGTATTCATTATTATAAGGTGCTGTAAGTGTTGCTATTCCTGTTTTTAATGCTGTAAATCCCATTTCTTTAGCTGTTTCTTCAAAAAATAATTTCTTTTCTATATCTCTTGCTACCATTGGTTCGATTACCATAGTTGTTTTTCCAGTACCAGAAGAACCAACTATTAATGTAGATTCAAATCTTTTATCTTCTGCAATTACAGCAGGTTTACCAAGTTCTGAATCCATACAAAGAATATTTTCGCAAGTATATGGACCTACATTCTTTGGAGCAGGAGATAAATCTATTCCATTAAAATCTAGAATAGAATCTTTCATGTCCAATGTATCATTAACTTTCATATATATAAATTTAAATATTATAAAGAAAGTAGTTAATGGTATATATAAAGCAATCGCTGTAAATGCAGGTTTTATTAGCTCTGATGAAGTTGTAATTAAGCCTACATAGTTAGGTAATGACATTAATAAAATCCATAAAATTTCATTTAGCCATTGAACGATCATTGATATTACAATGGTATATAAAACTACTATATATGTATACATGAATGACAGTTTGATTTTATCTGATTTTGTAAATGATGAGGAACCAGAAAATAAAAATGCAAAAATAGGACAAGCTATAGCAAAAGTATATTGAATTGGTCCCCAATATGATAATGATATTCCACTGAAAAACATGAATAATAATTCTACAACTCTATCTACTAATATATATAAAGAGATGAGTGTTAATATATATGTTAAAAATGTATTTCTATTTGTTTTTAATTTTTTTAAGAATTTATCAAAGAGTTTCAAAACATTCCACCACTTTCATTTTATTTTATAAATATACATATATATTATCCTATAAAATAAGGAAAAAAACAAGATATTTGTGCCATTTTATAAAAAAAAGTCATACTGAATACTTGATTGTAAAAGATTTTATTAATATAATATGATTTAGTTTAATACAATAGAAAAAAGAAAGGATTTAAATATGAAAAAACAAAAAAATAAAGTACTTAAAGAAGGGTTTATGCAAGCTGTACTTTCACTGATGTTTTCTCAAGTACTTATTAAATTGTTAGGCTTAGTATATAATTTATATCTTACTAATAAAGACGGATTTGGAGACCAAGGAAATGCAATATATTCAGGTTCTTATCAAATATATGCATTATTGCTTACATTATCTTCAATTGGTGTTCCAAATGCAATATCTAAATTAGTAGCAGAAAGAACTGCCAAGGGTGACCATAAAGGTGCAATAAGGATATTTAAAGTAGCTTTAGCTACATTTGCTGTAATTGGTTTAGTAGGAACATTATTATTATTTTTTGGAGCAGATGTTATTGCAAAATATTGGCTTAATATACCTGAAGCAAAATATACATTAATTACATTATCACCAGCAGTATTTTTTGTAACAGTTGCAGCAGTTCTAAGAGGATATTGTAATGGAAAGCAAGCAATGAGAGTAACTGCTAGATCACAAACATTAGAACAAGTATTTAAAACTGTATTAGTAATAATAATTGTAGAAATCGTTTACAAAATGACTAATGGAAATACTGTTTGGATGGCAGCTGCAGCGAATGTTGCAACAACTTTGTCAATCTTTATGAGTTTTATGTATTTAGTAAGATTTTATAGAATAACTAGAAATGAAAGATCAAAAGAATTAAAAGAAACAGTAAATTATAAATATCAAAATGTAAAAACTATTGTTAAAAAAATATTAAGTGTATCAATACCAATGTCATTAAGTTCAATAATGTCATCTTTTAATAAAAATATAGACTCGTTCACAGTTGTTAGTGGACTTAAGAAATTTATGACAGAAACAGATGCGAAAGCTCAATATGGAATATTAGGTGGAAAAGTAGATACATTAACTTCATTACCATTATCAATTAATATTGCTTTTGCTACAGCATTGGTACCAACAATTTCTAGTGCAATAGCAAAAGGAGATAAGGAAAATACTACTAAAAGAGTATCTTTTTCATTAATGGCGAGTATGTTAATAGGTCTTCCTTGTACAATAGGAATGATAGTTTTTGCAGATCCAATATTACACTTGCTATATCCTGCACAACCAGAAGGAGCATTATTATTACAGATATCATCTCTTACAATAATATTTACAATATTAGATCAAACAATTAATGGCACGTTGCAAGGAATTGGAAAAGTCATGGTACCAGCAATTTCTTTGGGATGTGGAATGCTAGCAAAACTTGTTATAAATTTACTTTTAGTTTCGAACCCATCTTTTGGAGCAAATGGAGCAGCTATTGGTTCTGTAGTATGTCATATGGTAGCTTTTTCAATAGCTTTTACTACATTAAGAAGAAATGTAAAGTTGAATTTAAAAGTAAGTAATTTTTTAATAAAACCTATAATCGCAACAATTATAATGTCAATTTGTTCACTATTCATATATAATGTACTTTTAGGAATAATATCACAAGCTTTGGCAACACTAATAGCAATTATATTTGCTGTTGTAATTTATGCAATATCAGTTGTAGCATTAAAAATTTTATCAATAGAAGAATTTTATATGATTCCTTATGGACAAAAGATATATAAATTGCTTGAAAAGCTTGGTATATATAGCTAGTAGAGGATTGCATATTATAAAATAAATGGTAAAAAAAACCAGCTTTTCCTAGAGAGAATTAGGTTTGAACAAAAAAATAATAAAAAAAAAGAAGGATTTTAGTAAAAATTGGCGAATATAAGATTTAGTAGGCATTTCAAAGCACTACATAAACACAAATTATTAGGAGGTAATTTAAATGAACAAAGCTGATTTAATCGCAGCAATCGCTGCAAAAACAGGAGAAACAAAAAAAAGTGCTGAAGCATCAGTAAATGCATTCGTAGATGTAATTACAGAATCTTTAGTAAAAGGTGATAAAGTTCAATTAGTTGGATTTGGATCTTTCGAAGTTAGAAAAAGAGCTGCTAGAAAAGGAAGAAATCCTCAAACTAAAGAAGAAATAAAAATACCTGCATCAAAAGCTCCAGTATTCAAAGCTGGAAAAGCTTTAAAAGATTTAGTAAACAAAAAATAATTGAATTTTTATATATTAAAATATGAATTCATATTAAAAAAGGTCTTAGGACCTTTTTTTCTTCCAAAATAATAGAGTATATAAACATACTTTATTATTTTGGAAAAATATTATTAATAAAGATAAGTGCAAAGCGCTAATAAATAAGAGATTTATTAAATAATATAAAAAAATTAAAAGATAAAATAAAAAAAATTTAAAAAAGTATTGACAGAAAATTAAAAACATAGTATACTAAAACTCGTCGGAAGAAAACGGTCGCATAGCTCAGCTGGGAGAGCATCTGCCTTACAAGCAGGGGGTCATAGGTTCGAGCCCTATTGCGACCACCACTTTTCTTATACGGCCCGGTAGTTCAGTTGGTTAGAACGCTAGCCTGTCACGCTAGAGGTCGACGGTTCGAGCCCGTTCCGGGT
>CALXVH010000004.1 GCA_944391965.1 uncultured Clostridia bacterium | reverse complement strand
GGGAGAAGATATAAAAAAACTGAAATAGAAAGCACAGAAAAAATCATATATAGATTTAGAAAGAAAATAAGAAAAGACAAGGATTATTTCGCAAATTTGGTGTGCAAGGCTAGATATTTCAGAAGAAGATAGATATCAGAAGAAAATTGAGAAAGATAGAGAGAATAAGTAGGTAAATTGTGTCACCAATGGAGAGACAATTTAGAAAAATAAGAGAAGGAGTATGAGAAAATGAACAAATTAGAGGATTTAAGAGCTTTAATTATATTAAAGTAAAAACAATGAAAATATAAATGAAAATATATCTGTAGAAGTTTTATATGATAATGAAAATTTTTGGTTAACTCAAAAATCTATGTCAAAATTATTTAATGTTGAAGTAAATACTATAAATTATCATTTAAAAGAGATTTTTGAAACTCATTAATTAGAAGAAAATCGAACTATTCGAAAAATTCGAACAGTTCAATTCAAAATGAGGAAAATAGAAAAGTTTCAAGACAATTAACTTTTTATAGTTTAGACGCTATTATTGCAGTGGGTTATAGAGTTAATTCAAAAGAAGTTACTGATTTTAGAATTTGGGCAACAGATAACAGATATATTTGCAGAATGCAGTATTGATTATGCTAAAAACTCTGAGATAACACATAAATTTTATGCAATGATACAAAATAAGTTCCATTACGCAATTACAGGTAATACTGCGGCAGAGATAATTTACCAAAAAGCAGACATACAAAAGAAAATATGAGATTAATAACATGGAAAAACTCACCAGAAGGAAGAATTTTAAAATCAGATGTAATGATAGCAAAAAACTATTTAGAAGAAAAACAAATAAAAAGACTAGAAAGAGCTGTATCGAGTTATTTTGACTATATAGAAGATTTAGTAGAAAGAGAAAACACATTCACAATGGAGGAATTTGCAAAGAGTGTTAATGAATTCTTGGAATTTAGAAAATATGATATATTATATGAATCATTTATATTAAGAAAAAGGGGAGAAATTAATATTTATGGAAAATGAAGTAAAAGATGGATTAAAAAATGAAGTGAAAAAAGAAAACAAATTAAAGAAAAAAATAATAGGACTTCCAAAAGTGGTAAAAAAGATTATTATAGTAATAGGTGTTTTAGTTATATTTTATTTAGGAATAAAGTTTGGACCAGTTTTTACATCACAAACAAAAACAACAAAATTAGGACTTGAAGATGTTGGTGAATTAGTAACTCAGACAGGGTATTTAACTGTAATTCAAGATAATAAAGAAAATAGAACATTTTTTCAATTATTTGATATTCCATTTACAGAAAGTAGACAAATATTTAGTTATGATGTAGAAGTAGATGCATCAGTAAATTTTTCACAAATAACATATTCTATAGATGATAAGAACAGCGAGATTACAATTAAACTTCCACATGCTAATATATATAAGGCAACTTTAAATACAGATTCTTTTAAAGTATATTTAGATGATGAAAGTCTATTTTCAAGAATAGATTTAACAGAACAAAATGAAGCACTAAAAACTATGGAAGAGCAAGCAATAGAAGATGCTAAAGCAAATGGAATTCTTGAGTCAGCAGACGAAAATGCAAAAACATTAATTGAAGGATTAATAAAAAGTAATAATGAATACAAAGAATATAAAGTGAACTATGAATATATAGGAGGGTAATATGGGAAATTTTTGGAAAGTTATAATAGCAATTTTAATAGTAATTGGACTATTTTATTTAGTATTAGCACTTACAAGATAAAATTTAATTATAGAAACAAGCAATGTAAGAAAAAGCAGTAAATATTATAAAGAAATTGTTGTATATAAGAAAAGATGCATAGAAAGCATTATGGAAAAATTAAAGTGTAGGTGAAATAAAATGCAAAAATTTTCACTAGAAAAAGTAAAAAAAGAAGAAGAAAATATATTGCAAAATTTGTTAGAGTTTTATTTGTATGACTTTAACTTCTTTTACGAAGACGATTTAAATGATAATGGAAGATTTGAATTTATAGATACAAATGAGTATTTTACAAAAGAAAAGTATGAAGCTTTTTTTATAAGAGTAAAAGATAAATTAGCAGGTTTTATTTTAATAAATAACAATACAGAATTAATTAAAAATGGAACTAGAATAGAAGAATTTTGGATAATGCCTAAATACAGAAAAGGATATTTTGCATTTAGTGTATTAAAAGAAGTATTTTTCAGATATCAAAATGAAATAGAATTTATTATACTAGAGCAAAACAAAAGGTGGTTAAAAGCAATAAATTATTTTATAAATAAAAATTATACAATATTAGAGAAAGAAGAAATTACCAAATGGGATACAGAAAAATTTAAACTTTATCTAATAAAAAATAATAAAATGTAAAAATATTTTTCGTATAATGCAAAAAATATTGGGTAAAAGGGGAAAGTATATATGAAAGAAAAAATAAAATTAGAAGATTTTCAAAAAGATCTAGATGAGAAAAATTATGATGCTGTATATGAAAAGCTTGTAGATATTTCTTTAAAATTAGTTGAAGAAATAATAAAAAAGAAAAATATAAAACTCCAAAAAAAGAGCAAAGGAAGAGATTATCTTTATGATATAGAATATGCTTTTGAACGTCAATCAGCAACATTCCAATCAGTAAAATACCTTATGAGATTTTTTTTAGAATGGGGAATTGATTATGAAGATGATCCATTATACCATACACCAGAAGAAGTTTTAGAAAGCTGTGTTAGAGAATATAACAGAATAATAAGTGAATTAAATCAATATGAGAAAATTGAAGAAGAAATAAAAGAAAAAGGTTACGAAAAAATAAAAGACGAAAAAATACAAAAATTGATAGCTTTATTTAAAAAAATGATGGAATATAAAAATAAAAAATATGATGAAAATTGGACTTTCGAAAAATGGATAGAAGAAATAAATATGTGTTACCACTATTATAATGATAGTTTAATGGAAACTTTAAATCAGGTAAAATATGGATCAATAGATAGAGAAGTAGAAGCAGATTACGAAGAGGTAATAGCTACAGACGAAGTAGAAAATATTATGTGTTTAGAGGATTTATACTACGAATTAAATTATCCAGATGGAGATTATAAGCATTTTGCAAACTTTTACAGAGAATTTGAGTTAAAAGAAGGACAAACATATGAAGATTTATATAATTTAGAAAAAGCAAAATTTGTAAAACTATTTAAAGAAATGTTAGATTTTGTTAATGTAAAATATTATACAGATGATTTCTATAAATTAAGAAGTCTAGTAAAAGAAGCATATCCTTATTATTATGAAATCTTTAAAACATGGAATGTAAGTAGTTCTATGCCTAAAACAACATATATAAAAGAACTAAATTATATGGAAGATATATATAATAATTTTTCTAAAACATATAAGAATCATGAAGAAAATATGAAAAAATATAAAAAAGAATGGGCAGAGATTGAAAAGAATTCTGAACTTTACGAAGAATTTAAAGAGCTAGAAGAGTTATATTCAACTAATAAAAATGATGAAAGCGAAAATAAAGATAAAACGAACCATAAGGATGATTTTACATTAGGTATAGAGAATATAACACAAGAAGATATAGATAAAGAAAACTTTTTTAATAAAGATTTATATGATATAGATAATGAAGAAGATGAGTTAGAAGAAGATACTGAAAAACCAAAGAAAAGTTTGAAGGATAAAATAAAAGATCGTTTTAAAAATAGTGCTACATATCAAGTCTATTGCCTATTTTTTGGAGATAAAGACGATGAAGAAGATATGGATGATATGGACGATTATATAGAAGAGGGAGATTTTTACTGGGGAGAAGATGCTGATGAAAATTATGGATTCCCAATATCAAAAGGAACTGCATACGAAATAGCAACTAGAAATATTAATCTTAAATCTGATTTTTGTAGAGCAAAAAAATATCTTTATACATATCTTGGATTTAAAAAAACTAAAATAGACCTTATAGAATTAGATAATAAAAAGTATTGGCAAATACAAGTTCTAGCTGGTGATACAGCAGGAAGTGATTATGATAGAAAATATGATGAAGTAACAGATTGGGATGGAGTTTTGGCTGATGAAGATTTTCCACTTTTAAGATGTTTAGTAGATGCAGAAACCGGAGAATATATTTATTATCCAGATAAAGAAAAATATAAGAAGATGAAACATAGAAAATGGATGTTTTGGAAGAGAGATATAGATGAAGATGATGAAATCTAATAAATAGTTACATAAATAATTATCAAAACATAAAATATAGAAAACTATATACAAATGAGTATATAGTTTTTTTGTTTTAGAATAAAAACTATAAGTTATAGTGCAAGTATAATAAAAAAATATATAGGAGGAATGTAGGTGGGAAATATAAATATTATAGGAAATACTCCAATGATAAAAATTAGTTATGAATTTAAGAATAAGAAAAAATACATATACGCAAAATTAGAATATTACAATTTAACCGGCAGTATAAAAGATAGAGTTGCTTTGTATATTTTAAATAATGTTATAAAGCGTGGAAAACTAAAAGAAAATATGCCTATAATAGAGGCAACAAGCGGAAATACAGGAATAGCATTAGCTGCACTAGGAAAAATATATAAACATGAAGTATATATTTTTATGCCTGATTGGGTAAGCAAAGAGAGAATAAAATTGATGCAGGGATATGGAGCAGAAGTGATCTTATATTCAAAAGAAAATGGTGGATTTATAAGATGCATAGAAGAGGCAAAGAAATTAGCTATAGAAAAAAATGGATTTTTAGCTAATCAATTTGCAAATATTGATAATTTTTTAGCTCATTATGAAACAACAGGAGAAGAAATCATTAATCAAGTTCCAGAAAATATATATGGTTTTGTATCTGGTGTTGGAACAGGAGGCACTTTAATGGGAACAGGTAAAAAACTAAAAGAAAAATTTTATGATATGAAGATAGTAGCAATAGAGCCAGATAAAATGCCATTAATTACTAATTTAAAATATGGAAGTAAAATGTATAGCTATGGAGAGCATAAAATAGAAGGAATTGGAGATGAATTTGTACCAGATTTAATAGATATAAATTCGATTGATGATGTTATACTAGTAAATGATGATGATTCTATAAATATGGCTAAAAAGTTAGCAAAAGAATTAGGATTAGGAGTAGGAATTTCTTCAGGAGCAAATTTTTTAGGAAGTATTTTGTTAAATGATAAGATAGATAAACCTATAGTTACAGTATTTGCAGATGATAATAAAAAATATCTATCTACAGATTTATTTAAAGATATTAGTTATAGTAAAAACTTTATTTCTAATAATGTAAACCTTATACAAGTTGAAAGAATATAGAATAAATGATATATTAAAGTACAAATGAGTAAACGAGGTATAAAATTGGAAGAAACAAAAGGTAAAAGACTAAATAATTTAGATGTATTAAAAGTTATATGTGCATTTTTAGTTATATGTATTCATATTTCATATAAAGGTAATCTTGGTAATACTATAACACCTTTGTGTAGAATTGCAGTACCAATATTTTTTATGATAACAGGCTATTTTTATTATAAAACTTCAAAATCGCCATTAAAACAGATAAAAAAGGTATTAATACTTATAATATTAGCTAACTGTTTATACTTTGTATTTGGAATAATGATAAATGGACAGATAGAATTACCTACTAAAGAAGATATAGTTAAATCTCTTATTTTTAATAGTTCACCATTTGCATTTCATTTATGGTATTTAAATGCACTTTTATATGTTCTAATTATTGCATATATTGCAGATAAGCTGAACATACGAAAAAAGATGTATTTTTTTATACCTGTATTATTGATAACCAATATTATATTTGGAGAATATGCAATAGCCCTATTTAACAAGGATTATGATCCGATTTATATGAGAAACTTTCTATTTATAGGGTTACCATATTTTTTTATAGGAGATTTATTATATAAAAATAAAGAAAATTTAATAAAAAAATTCTCAATAAAAAAGTTAACAATTTTGATACCTATATTTGCATTAACTACAGTATTAGAAGAACATATATTAACTATTAATAAAATGGATGCTATAGGAGATATTTATATTAGTACAACATTTTTAGCGATTGCGATATTTTTATTTTCAATTCAAGCAAAACAAGTAAGTGATGAAAATAAACTAGCAATTATAGGAAGAAAATATTCAACACATATTTATATAGTACATTTAGTATTTATAGATATATTTAATAAATATATATCTAGTAATAATATATTAAATAATTCAATTCAAATTATTATATTTTTTGCATCATTACTAGTCGCAATTATATATGTTAATTTTAAAAATAAAATTTTGATGGCATGGAAAAAGTGTAATAATTTAATTGATTTAGTAAAATTATTACATATTAGTAGAGAATCAGATTAAAAAAAGAATAGAAAGAACCTGTGAAATCATTCAAAGATAAATATATTTTATAGAATGGTTTCACAGGTTTAAAAGTTTTAATTTACAGAGACAGGTTTTACACTATATGTATTATATCCGCCCATTTCCTTTTGCTTTGTGACAGTTGCAAAAGCGAAGGTATATTGATTGTCAAAGAAGTGAAGATATCTTCCTTCGAATTTGTCACTCAATGACAATTCATGTTGAATATCTATATGATATCCAGCAACAATATCGTATCCTTCGTCTAATTTTTCTTTAGCGCGGAATAGTGTACAAGTGTCAATTGTACACTCAATATTAAAAGTGTGTAATATGTTGTCCAAAATTTTGGATATTAATTTAAGGTCAGAATTCCGCTTGCTTTCACTGTAAATCAATAAAACTTTCTTTTTTTTCATAAAGTATACCTCCTTAAAGGGAAAATCCCTGATGTTAAAAAATTAAAATGTTTATAGGTCAACTTATATTGTACCATATTTTGTAAATAAAAACAATATATAAAAGCTCTAATAATAAGTAATTAATTGATTTAAACAATTGATAAACTTAAAAAAAATTTGTATAATCTATATGTAAAAAATAAAAAGAGGTAATTATGGATACGGAAAAAATATTAGAAAAAGTAGAAAAATTAATCGATATGTATAAAAAAGGAAAACTAGGAGGAGAAATAATGCCGGAAGATGCTAATCCTAATTTAGAAAAGGCATCATTAGAAAACTATTTATATTTCACATTACCAATGGCATTAAATTATCAAAGAAATTCATATAAATTATGGGAAAGTGCATTACAAACATATCAAGATAGTGAAACAAATTTTGTGTTTGAACCAAGAAAATGTATAAATAAAAAATTTGAAGAAGTACAAGTAGCGTTAACCAAATACAAGGTGGCACTCCAAAAACAGAAGCAAACCGAAATTTGGCTAAAACTATGTAATACGTTCATAGATTTATTTGATGGAGATATAAGAAAATTATTTGATATGTTCATTAATGATGTAGATAAAATTAGAGAATTTATTCAAGTAAAAAACAAGAAAAAATTTCCGTATTTATCAGGAACAAAAATATGTAATTATTGGTTATATGTAATTTATCAATATACAGATAGAAAATATAAAAATATAGACCATTTAACAGTAGCACCAGATACACATGTGTGTAAAGCTACATTAAAGTTAGGATTAATTAGTGATGAGGAGTTTAATTCTAGCAATGTACAAACAATTGTAATAAAAAGATGGCAAGAGATATTAAAGAACACAAAATATAAGCCAATAGATGTACATACTCCACTTTGGTTATGGAGTAGGAATGGTTTTATGGAGATATAAATTACGTATTGACCACAACTTAGGAGGAAAAAATGGCACTATTAGAAGTAGAAAATTTAACACATTCATTTGGAGACAAATTATTATATAAAGATTCTTCTTTTGAACTATATAAAGGCGAACATATGGGAATTGTAGGTCAAAATGGTGCAGGAAAAAGTACCCTAATAAAAATATTATTAGGAGAAATTTTACCAGATAAAGGAACTATAAGATGGCAAAATGGTATTACAATAGGTAGTTTAGATCAATATGCAATAGTGGAAGAGGAACAAACAATTTTTGATTATTTAAGAACAGCATTTAAAGATTTATATAAATTAGAAGAAGAATTAAATAGATTATACGAAGAAATGGCAGAAAATTATAATGAAACTATTTTAAATAAAGTTTCTAAATATCAGGAAGAATTAGAGGAAAAAAATTTTTATGCAATAGATAGCACAATACAAAAAGTTGCAAGTGGCTTAGGAATAACAGCACTTGGAATGGAAAATTGTTTAAAAAACTTAAGTGGAGGGCAAAGGGCAAAAGTAATTTTAGCTAAATTACTTTTACAAAATCCAGAAGTTTTAGTATTAGATGAACCAACTAACTTTTTAGATAAAGAACATGTAGAGTGGCTTGCTGAATATCTACAAACTTTTAAAGGCGCATTTATAATAATATCACATGATTTCGATTTCCTAGAAAAAGTTACAACCTGTATTTGTGATATAGAATTTAATAAAATAAAAAAATATAAAGGTACATATTCTAGCTTCTTAAAGCAGAAAGAATTTTTAAGAGAGGATTATATAAGACAATATAATTCTCAACAAAAAGAAATAAAAAGATTGGAAGATTATATTGCTAAAAATAAAGTTAGAGCATCTACTGCTCAAATGGCCAAAAGTAGAGAGAAAAAATTAGAGAAGATGGAAAAAATAGAAAAACCATCTTTTACAAGTAAACCGCATTTCCGTTTTAATTGTATACAAAGTACAGCACAAGTAATATTAGAAGTAAATGGTTTAGAAGTAGGATATTATTATCCATTACTTCCAAAAATGAAATTTGATGTGCAAAATGAGGAGAAACTTGTAATAACAGGATTTAATGGAATTGGAAAATCTACATTATTAAAAACCATTATGGGAGAAATAAAACCTATTTCTGGTAATTTTAAGTTCTCAGAAACTATTAAAAATATAGGATATTATGAACAAGATTTAAAATGGGAAAATCCAGAAGATTTACCACTTAATATAATTTCAAGAGAATTTCCTAATTTAACACAAAAACAAGTTAGGAAACATTTAGCTGATTGTGGCATAAAAAGAGAACATGTTATGCAACCAATAGCCACATTAAGTGGTGGGGAACAAGCAAAAGTAAAGCTATGCAAATTAATACTAAAACCTTGTAATCTATTAATATTGGATGAGCCCACGAATCACTTAGATGCAGATACAAAAGAAGAATTACAAAAAGCACTAACGGAATTTAAGGGAACGGTTATTTTAGTTTCTCATGAAGCTAGTTTTTATAAAGATTTAGCAACTAGAATTGTTAATATAGAGAATCTATGCATAAAGAAAATTAGATAATATAAAGTTAAATATAAAAGAAGATAACTCTTGACACTTTACATAAATAGTAATAAAATTTTATATGTGTAGCAGTAGTACCATAATTTTTTTGGCGCATTGCGCGGAAAGGCAAAGTATGAGGAATTCAGAAAAAAGTAAACTTGTAGAGCGGTTTAAAAAAGCGTGCTTAGCTAAAGACGAAGAGAAGAAAAATCAGATTCTTGATAAGTTAAGAAAGACAAAAGCAGAAGATAGAGATTGGCTTGAATTCATGGCAATTTCGTTATCTGCATATGTTTTTTATCTTTCTAGAATTGGATATCCATCTTCTAACTTATTAGTAGAGCTTTTAAAAAATACAAGTGATGAGTCAACTATATTAGACTCATTATTTGAAAAAGCTAAAGAAAGCAAAGAGCAGAGGGAAGAGCTCGATAAACTTTTAAAAAGCAATATGGCCTTAATACAAATGGTAGCAAATAATATTTGGTATTGTGATTATATAGAAAAAATGATAGACGATTGTTATAAAGATATGCTTATGAATCTTGAACAAATTGAAGGAAGATTAAAAGAAGTTCTTATAAAGAAACTTCTTAAAGATGAGCATATTGATGATATTGTTTTTTCTTACAAATCACAAGCACTAAAAAAGTACATTTATTTAAGGCTGATAGTAGAAAACGCAAAAACTGGAGACTACGAAACAATGTGGAAACATGCTCAAACTGCACAAAGTAAACTTGGCTTAGAGTTTAACGATGTATACCAAAAACTTGAAGAAACATCATTAAAACCGAATTCATTAAGAAATGCTGAAAAGCAAAATTTGCGGATTGCCAAAAGGGTAATTGCAGAAAGAAAAGAGGGGAAAGGGTAAAACCTACCCTTCTTTTTCATTTTCTAAAATAAAAACATTACAAATAAACCTTGAATATTTTATAAAAAAATTATATGATTGTAAGGAAAAAATTTTATATAAAAAATTACAAAAGAATAAAGGAGAGGGCATGAAACAAAAAACAAAAAATTTAATACTATTTTTTATTTTATTTGTAATAACAGGGGTTGTTTTTTGGAATTATGTATCAATGCATTATGCAACAGATACATATAATATAATGAATATAGGATATGAAAAATATGCAATAAATAATTCTTTAAGTGATGGAAGAATATTTATGTTCTTAATAGGAATGCTTGCAAACACAATAAACATTCCTATTAATGTTTATGTAATTACATTAACAGTTATAGGTTTAATAATATCATGTATAGCTGTAATTATACTTAAAAATATGATAATGAAATTTTGTAAAAAACAGACAAAATTACAAGAGGTTATCGCAGTTTTAATAGCATATTGTACGATATTTAACTTTATGTATGTAGAAAATTTATATTTTGTAGAAGCAGCAGTAATGGCATGTAGTGTTTTACTTTATATATTGGCAGTAAAACAAATTATAGATAAAAAGAAACTGTATATACTTAAATCAGCAATATTAGCTATAATAGCAACATTTTGTTATCAAGGAACTATAGGATTGTTTGCACTATATGGAGTTGTTTTTTCAATAGCAAAAAATGGAAATAATATAAAAGAAATATTAAAAGACTTTTGTATAATAATTTTAATTACGATAATTTCATTTGTAGCAAATTTAATTCAAATAGATATTGCAACATATCTTGCAGGAACTACTCAAAAAAGATTAAATGGTATACAAAACTTACTAGAAAATTTTATTTATGTTTTATCTAGGTTTGGAACAATGGTATTTGATACAATGTTTATTGCAAATTGTGGTTTGTTTCCAAATTATTTAATGATGATATTTGTATTAGTTAGTACACTTATGGCTGGAATTTATGAAGTCCAAACAAAGCAAAAGGGACTAGTTTTTAATATTATATTTCTTTTTATAGTAACATTGCTTATAACGTTTGCAATGTGTATTGTAAGTATTGCAAGTTATGATACAGGAAGAATACATGTA
The DNA here is from genome assembly GCA_944391965.1 of uncultured Clostridia bacterium. GTDB lineage: Bacteria > Bacillota > Clostridia > TANB77 > CAG-508 > Merdicola. Next base: position 92,989 of record CALXVH010000004.1, on the reverse strand, counting down.
CCTGTTGGTGCTTTAATTGGAGTAATATTTATATATTTATTTTGTAAAAGCAATATATTTGAAGATGAAACTATTATTAAATATTTAATTATAACTACGTTAATTACTTATAATCTTTTAACAGTAGTAAATACAATATCTTTGTTATATCAACACAAACAGGTAAATAAATTAGAAAAAGAGCAATGCGAAGGACTTGAAGCATATATAGAATCTTACGAAGAAGAAAATGATGTAAAAATTACAGAGGCGAGATATTTTAAATTATCAAATATGAAAAAATATGGCTATTTTGACGAAATAAAAAATCAGTCTGTTCTTACATATGATGGTGTTGCATGTACATGGTCTGCAATAGGAACAATTAATTTTTATACTGGAAGAAATTTTGCTGATAATTATTTGGAAGCATATCCAAATAGAGAATTGTTTTATGAATATGCAGCAAAAAGAAAATTAGGATATGAAGGAAATTTTGTAATAATGGACAATATTCTATATTTCTTGGCATACATTTAAAATTTAGGTGATATTATGAAAAAACTAAAAAAAGATTATCTAATCTTTTTTGGAATATTTATATTAGCTGTAATAATGTATATTAACTGGATTACTATGCATTATGCTTCTGATACATATAATATAATGAACATAGGATATGAAACATATGCTACAAATTGGTCTTTAAAAGATGGAAGACTAATAATGTATCTGATTACTATGTTATTTGCAAAATTAAATTTACCAGTAGAAGCATATGTAATAGGTACATTGCTAGTAGCAATAGTAATATCTTGTATCTGTGTAATAAAATTAAAAAATATTATTTTAAAAGATATAAAAGTTAATTTAACAAAGGAAATATTTATTATAATTGCTTCATTTTTTACTATTTTTAATTTTATGTATATAGAAGATATGTATTTTGTAGAATCAGTTGTAATGGCATTAAGTTTACTAGTATTTATATGTTCTGCAAATTTAATCGTAAATAGAAAAAGTATCAGAGATAAAATTTTAGCAGTAGTATTAGCAATTATAGGAGTTATAGCATATCAAGGAACAGCAGGCTTCCTTATTGTAGTAACTTTTGTTATAAGTTTATTAAAAAATAAAGTAGAACTTAAAGGTGCTAAAAAAGACATAAAAACAAATATTAAAATGATAATAATAGATACTTTATTTGCAGGTGTAGTAGCTCTTATAGCTGTATGTATTAACATGATGATAGTAAATATTGTTGGAAACATAACAGGACAAGTTCAAGCTAGAGTAGGTAGCTTTTCTAATATATTTTCAAATATAAAATATATATTTAACAATTTTACTACGATTTTAAAAGAAAATATTGGATTATTTCCAACAAATCTATTATATATTTTTTTAAGTGTTATATTAATTTATACATTATTTTATGATATCAAAACGAAGAGTAAGGAATTTCTAACAATAAAATCAATATGTATAATTGTTTTAAGCGTAATATGTGGTTTTTTAGTTTCATTAGGTACATTATCAAGTTTTTATACAGGCAGATTACATTATTCAATTGGAAGCATGTTGGGTTTTGTATTACTTTGTCTAATAATGGAAAATGAAGACGAAATTTTTAGAAAAATATTTGAATTAATTTTGATAATTTATAGCATTGTTAATATATATAATTGTATAATAGTTACATATCAACATAAATTAGTTAATAAATATGAAGAACAAGAAATACAAAATTTAAATCAATATATAGAAAAATATGAAACTACAAATGGTATAGAGGTAAAAAATATAGCAATATATACAGTAAAAGGACAAGATAGTAAAACATATTTTGAAAATATTCCAAGAAAGTCAGTTGTAACATATAATGCATTAAGATGTGATTGGGCTGCAGATGGACTAATAAATTTTTATACAAATAGAGATTTAAAAACTATAAGCTTAACTAAAGAATTATTAATAGAATATCTTGTTCAGGAAAACGAAAATGGTTATGGAATTGTAAATAATACATTAGTAATAGAATGTTATATGTATTAGGAAAGAAGGTTTATTTTGGAAAAATTAGTATTAATAGATGGTAATAGTATTTTAAACAGAGCTTTTTATGGAATTATGGGAAATAAAATGCTTACAACTAAAGAAGGAACACCAACAAATGCTGTTTATGGCTTTTTGGCAATAATGTTTAAAATATTAGAAGATATTAAACCAGAATATTTAGTTGTAGCTTTTGATATGAAAGGACCTACTAAAAGACATGAAATGTATGATGGGTATAAAGCAAATAGAAAAGGAATGCCAGATGAACTTGCTTGTCAGATGCCAATAATAAAAGAAATCCTAAAAGCAATGAACATAGATATTGTGGAAAAACAAGGATATGAGGGTGATGACATATTAGGTACATTATCTGTATTTGGCGAAAAGCAAGGTTTAGATGTAACAATCTTATCTGGAGATAGGGATACATTCCAACTTGCTACAGATAAAGTAACGATAAGAATACCAAGAACTAAAATGGGAAAAACAGAGGTTGAAGATTTTAATAGAGCTAAAGTTGAAGAAATTTATAATTTGGAGCCAAAACAATTAATCGAAGTAAAAGGTCTTCAAGGAGATACATCAGATAATATACCAGGTGTTCCAGGAATAGGTGAAAAGACAGCATTAAAGCTTATTCAAGAATATAAAAATATAGATAATTTATATAAATTACTAGAAGAAGGACAAGCAGAAGATGTTAAGGGGAAAACAAGAGAGAGAATATTAGAAAATAAAGACTTAGCTTTGCTTTCTAAAGAACTAGGAACAATAAATGTAAATGCACCAATAGATGAAAATTTGGAAGATTTTAAAGTAGAAGAATGGGATAAAAAAGAAGTTCTAAGATTATTTAAAGAATTAAATTTTAACAGATATATAGAAAGATTTAATTTAGTTTCAGAAGAAAATTTTGAATTAGAGGAAGTTACAGAAAAATATGAAATAGAAGAGATAAATATAAGCAAAGCAAAAGAGATGATTTTAAAATACAAAGAATTATTTTATCATTTTTCTACAAGAGAAGTAAATAAACCTGAATATATTATAAAAAAAGAATTTGATACATTTTCATTTTATATTAATGAAGAAAATAAAGCATATTTTGTGAAGATTGCAAAAGAAGATTATAAAGAACTAAAAGATATTTTTGAAAATGCTGAAATAAAAAAATATGGATATAAAACATCAGAAGATTATATTTTGTTAAAACAAATTGGAATTTTACCACAGGCTATAAATTATGATGCAGAGATTGCAGTATATGACTTAGATCCATCAAATATGAAATACAAAATGCAAGATGTAGCATATCAATATTTAGATTTTAATATAGATGAATATTTAAACGCTTTAGGTATAAAAAAACAAGAACAAATAAATTTGTTTGAGGAAAATGCTGATAATGATGAATATGAGAAGCATTTAAATACATTATATTGTTATTTAATACGAAAATTATATGAAGAGACTACAAAAAAATTAGGGGACTTAGAAGAAACAGAATTATTTAAGAAGATAGAAATGCCTTTGGTAGAAGTACTTTCAGAAATGCAATATGAAGGTATACAAATAGATAAAGAAGAATTAGAGGAATTTGGAGTAAAATTAAAACAAAATATAGAGGAAATAACTCAAGAGATATATAACCTAAGCGGAACAGAATTTAATATTAATTCACCAAAACAATTGGGAGAGGTATTATTTGAAAAATTAGAGTTACCTGTAATAAAGAAGACAAAAACGGGTTATTCAACAGATGTGGATGTTTTAGAAAAATTAAAAAAAGAACATCCAGTAATAGAGAAAATATTAGAGTATAGAAGTTTAACAAAACTAAATTCAACTTATGTAGAAGGTTTAAAACCATATATAAATCCAATAACAGGAAGAATACATTCATATTTTCATCAAACTATAACTGCAACAGGAAGAATAAGCTCTACAGAGCCAAATCTTCAAAATATACCAACAAGAATAGAACTTGGAAAACAATTAAGAAAAGCCTTTAAACCAAGAGAGGGGTATTTATTTATAGATGCAGACTATTCGCAAATTGAGTTAAGAGTGCTTGCACATATTTCTAATGATGAACATATGATAGAAGCATTTAATAACAATGAAGATATACATAAGCAGGCTGCTGCAAGTGTGTTTAAAGTACCGATAGAAGAGGTTACTAAGGAACAAAGAACTCATGCAAAAGCGGTTAATTTCGGAATAGTATATGGAATAAGTGATTTTGGTTTAGGAGAACAAATTGGAGTATCTAGAAAGAAGGCAAAAGAATATATAGATCAGTATCTAGAAAAATATAGTGGAATAAAACAATTTATGTCAGACATAGTAGAAGAAGCAAAGGAAAAGGGGTATGTTGAAACTTTATTTAAAAGGAGAAGATATATACCAGAGCTAAAATCTAAAAACTTTAATATTAGACAATTTGGAGCTAGAGCAGCTATGAATACACCAATACAAGGAACTGCAGCAGACATAATGAAAATTGCGATGATAGATGTATATAGTAAATTAAAAGAAAAAAATTTACAGTCAAAATTAATATTACAAATACATGATGAACTTTTAATAGAAGCAAAAGAAGAAGAAAAGGAAGAAGTTAAAGAATTGTTAAAAACATCTATGGAAAATGCAATAAAATTAAAAGTACCATTAAGAGCAGATGTTTCTGAAGCATATAATTGGTATGATTTAAAATAATTGTTACTTAAAGTTTTAATTAGCAAAGTATATACGAATAAATCTAGAAGAAAGGAGAGTATGATATAATATCATACGGTAAAAAATGGCAAATAAATTACTAAAGATAATAGTTATATTACTATTTATATGTGCTATAATATATTTAGCATTTGGGGTGTTCGAAGTACATAAAATAATAATAAGACAAATTTATCCGCAAAAATATTCAGAATATGTAGAAAAATATGCTGAAGAATATGATATAGATTCATTATTAGTATATGCAATAATTAAAGCTGAAAGTAACTTTAAACCAGAAGTTGTGTCTAAAAGTAATGCTGTAGGTTTAATGCAACTGATGGATGCAACAGCGGAAGATACTGCGAATAAATTAGGAATGGAGTATAATAGCGAGGATTTAACAGATCCAGAGATAAATATAAGATTGGGAACTAAATATTTTTCTAGTTTATATGAAACATATAAAAATATTCCGATTGCACTAACAGCATATAATGCAGGAAGTGGTAATGTTGATAAATGGATACAAGAAGATGTTATCTCTTCTGATGGAACAGATATAGAAAATGTACCTTTTAGAGAGACTAATAATTATGTTAGAAAAATATTAAGAGATTATGAAATCTACAAAGATATTTATAATGAAGAATAAATTTTATAAAACAATAAAAAGGAGGAATTAATATGTCAATTTTAGTTACAGGCGGAGCTGGTTATATAGGTAGCCATACAGTAGTAGAATTATTGAATGCGGGTAGAGAAGTTGTTATTGTAGATGATTTTTCTAATAGCAAACCAGAGGTTTTAGATGCAATTAGAAAAATTACAGGAAAAGATTTTAAATTTTATGAACTAAATTATCTTGATAGAGAAAAATTGGACAAGGTATTTAAAGAAAATAATATTGAAGCAGTAATGAATTTTGCAGGCTTTAAAGCTGTTGGAGAATCTGTTCAAAAGCCAATAGAATATTATACAAATAATATTTCTGGAGCATTAACATTATTAGATGTTATGAAACAAAACAATGTGAAAAAATTCGTGTTTAGTTCTTCTGCAACTGTATATGGAAAGCCAGAAGTTGTTCCTATTACAGAAGAATGTAAAACAGGAGGTACCACAAATCCATATGGAACAAGTAAATTATTTATAGAACAAATATTAAAGGATGTTTATAAATCAGATAATACTTGGGATATAGTTATATTAAGATATTTTAATCCAATAGGAGCTCATGAAAGTGGTTTAATAGGAGAAGAACCACAAGGTATTCCAAATAATTTAATGCCATATGTTGTAAGAGTTGCAAATGGTACATTAAAAGAATTATCTGTTTTTGGAAATGATTATGATACTCCAGACGGTACAGGAGTAAGAGATTATATTCATGTTGTAGATTTAGCAAAAGGACATATTAATGCATTAGAAAAATTAGAAAAGGAAGGACAAGGTTTATTTATATATAATTTGGGAACTGGCAAAGGATATAGTGTTTTAGATATAGTAAAAACATTTGAGGAAGCAACAGGAAAGAAGGTTCCATATAAAATAGCACCTAGAAGAGCGGGAGATATAGATACTTGCTATTCTGACCCTACAAAAGCAAAAAATGAATTAGGATGGAAAGCAGAAAAAGATTTAAAACAAATGTGTATTGATTCATGGAATTATATAAATTAAACTGTGATTGAAATCTGTGATTTCGTGTCTACAGGTATAATTTAGTAACCAATAAAAAATAACTTTAGGTGAGAATGGTGGAAAATAAGGAATTACAGCAAAAAAGAAGTAATAAAATAATATTTGTATATAGAATTGTAGTATCAATTATCATGCTAGTTAGTATAATATTAGTGTATATATTAAATCATTTAGGAGAAAGTAAGGAAGTTGATGCTATGATTACACAAAATAATCTTTTAAATGGGATTAGCGACTCTAATATTATGGATAATAGTATTAGTGCAGAACATATTACTTCAGAAGAAAGCCTAAAAAAACTTAGCGATTGGCGTTTAATGTTAGTAAATTATGAAAATGAAATGCCAAAAGATTATATTCCACCATTGAGCAATATAGATGAGGCTAGGCAATTTGATTCTAGGGCGATAGACAGTTTAATACAAATGATGTTAGATATGAATGCTGTCGGAATAAATCATGTTTGGGCACAATCTACATATAGAAATCCAGAAAAACAAAAGCATTTAATAGAGGAGAGCATACAGGAGTATTTAGAACAGGGAAAGACTATGGAAGAAGCAGAAACATTAACTGCAAGATCTATTGGAGAACCATATAAAAGTGAGCATAACTTAGGGTTAGCAGTAGATTTTAACGATGTTGATTATGCATTCGAAAAAGAAAAAGCATTTACGTGGCTTGTAGAAAATGCAGAAAATTATGGATTTATTTTAAGATATCCAGCAGATAAGGAAGATATAACAAAAATAAAATACGAACCTTGGCACTGGAGATATGTAGGCCCAGAATATGCCAAAGAAATGAACGATCTAGGTTTATGTTTAGAAGAATATATAGAATATTTAAAGAACAATTAGAAATTTAGGGATTTGAGGACGTTCTTGTTTCCGCATAGGGATTTTGGGGACGTTCCTTAAATCCCTGTTTTGTTTAAAAAATTATTATATATGAATTATGAATAATATAGCAATTGAAATATTATGTAAATTATGGTAAAATATAAATAGGTTGTCTTGTTGATTAATCTCTTTTGCTGGCGATTGCCAGTTTACATATATTAATAACTGTAGGAAGTTGAGGAGGGACAAAATGATAATATTGGGACTTTATACACTTATATTTATTTTAGTACCATATTTGCTAACGATACTTTTAGATATTATTCCATCACTAGGAGTACTAATAGTGATTATTATTGGCATCGTAATGATGTTGTCAGCAGCAGCCGGAAGAAATCTTAGCCGGGGATTTTCAACAGGTTTAATTAACGGAACTTTACAGGGGTTCTGGTATTGTATAAACTGGTTGATAAATACCATCGTAAGAATATTGCGGTGGACTGCAAGGATGACGCCACGGGTTTATAGAAGGTCAAGGACTTTTTTTATAAACCAGTGCGGTATGTCGCAAGGCTTAAGTTCGGTGCTGGCATTTCTAGTTTCAACTGGAATGGTAGTGGTAATAATTTAAGCTAAACGCTACAAAAACAAGACACCTATGCAACCCAATAACTGAGGCAGTGAGCTAATCACTGCTTTTTTCTATTAATATGATTTACCGTCCATAGGGTACAAAAAATTAAATTAATGTTTGATATAAATAAATATTTATGATACAATAACAAATGTGCTAAAAAGAAAGGAGAAATAGAAGAAATGATTAAAGAACTTGCAAAATACATCAAACAGTACAAAAAATATGCAATTTTAACACCTTTAATGGTTGTTTTAGAAATTGTAATGGAGGTAGTAATACCATATCTTATGGCAAGAATAATTGACGTAGGAATTCAAAATAATGATTTGGATTATATTATTAAAGTTGGAATCATGTTAGTAATTTCTGCGATTATGTCTTTAATTTTCGGGGTACTTTCAGGAAGATTTGCAGCGTTAGCATCTTCAGGATTTGCCAAAAATTTAAGACAAGGAATGTTTTATAGCATTCAAAATTATTCTTTTTCAAATATAGATAAATTTTCTACATCAAGTTTAGTAACAAGACTAACAACAGATGTAACAAATGTCCAAAATGCTTTTCAAATGATAATAAGAGCACTAGTAAGAGGTCCAGTAATGATAGTATTTGCCTTAATAATGGCATTTTCTATTAACAAAGAATTATCATTAGTATATGTCGCAACAATGGTGCCACTTGCAATATTATTAGCTTTTATTTCTATCAAAGCACATCCATATTTTGAAAAAGTATTTAAAAAATATGATGAATTAAACCTTGTCGTTGGAGAAAACTTAAATGCAATAAGAGTTGTAAAATCTTTTGCAACAGAAGATTTCGAAGAGAAAAAATTCGAGGACGTAAATTCTTTAGTATATAAATTATTTAAAAAAGCTGAAAAGATAGTTATATTTAATGGTCCACTTATGCAAATAGCAATTTATGGTTGTATTTTACTATTATCTTGGTTAGGTGCACAAACAATAGTTGCTGGAGGAATGCAAACAGGACAGCTATCAAGTTTAATTACATATGCATGGCAAATATTATCTAGTTTAATGATGCTTTCGATGGTATTAGTTATGATAATTATTGCTCAATCTTCTGCAGAAAGAATAGTTGAAGTTTTAACAGAAGAACCTACAATAAAAAATAAAGAAAAAACAATAAAAGAAATAAAAGATGGAAGTATAGAATTCATAGATGTAGATTTCCAATATGATGATGCTAAAGCAAATGAGATGCTTCCACTAGAAGACATTAATTTAAAAATAAATGCTGGGGAAATAATAGGAATTATAGGTGGAACAGGAAGTTCTAAAACATCTTTAGTAAACTTAATTCCAAGATTATATGATGTTAAATCTGGCTTTGTAAAAGTTGGAGGAGTAGATGTTAGAGATTATGACCTAGAATCTTTAAGAAATGAAGTTGCTATGGTTTTACAAAAAAATGTGTTATTTTCTGGAACTATAGCAGAAAACTTAAGATGGGGGAATAAAGATGCTACAGATGAAGAATTAGTTAGAGTATGTAAATTAGCCCAAGCAGATAGCTTTATACAGGAATTACCAGATAAATATGAAACAGTATTAGATCAAGGTGGAACAAATGTATCTGGAGGTCAGAAACAAAGAATTTGTATCGCAAGAGCATTACTTAAAAAACCAAAAATATTAATTCTAGATGATTCTACAAGTGCTGTTGATACAAAAACAGATGCACTTATAAGAAAAGCATTTAGAGAAGAGATACCAGATACAACTAAAATAATAATTGCGCAAAGAATAAGTTCTATTATAGATGCAGACAAGATTATTGTTATGGATAATGGTAGAATAGATGGAATAGGAACATCTGATGAATTATTAAAAACAAATAAAATATACCAAGAAGTATATGAATCTCAAATGGGAGGAGATGGTGCTGACGATGGAAAACAAAACTAAAAAATCACATACATTAAATAGATTATTAAAATATGCATTAAGTGACTATAAAGGACAATTTATAGTTGTAATAATTAGTATAGTAATAAGTGCAGCAGCAGGTGTTGTTGGAATACAATTTATCCAAACATTAATAGATGAATATATTACACCACTTATTGGAAATCAAAATCCAAACTATTCATCATTATTGCAAGCAATACTAGTGATGGGATTGATTTATATTGTTGGTATTATTGGTACATATGTATATAATAGATTAATGATTAATATAACACAAGGAACTTTAAAGAAAATACGAACAGAAATGTTTGAACATATGCAAAGATTACCAATAGGTTATTTTGATAGCCATAGCCATGGGGAGACTATGAGTACTTATACAAATGATGTTGATACACTTAGACAAGCGTTAAGTCAAAGTATTCCACAGGTGTTTTCTTGCATAGTTTCTATGGTATCTGTACTAATAGGAATGATTACAACTAATATATATTTAACTTTAATTGTTTTATTAATGGTAGCTATAATGGTAATTGTATCAAGATTTTTTGCTAAAAATAGTTCAAAATACTTTATTGGGCAACAAGAAAATATTGGTAAAGTAGATGGCTATATAGAAGAAATGATGAATGGTCAAAAAGTTGTAAAAGTATTCTGCTATGAAGATAGATCAAAAGCAAGATTTGATAAGCTAAATGAGGAGTTATTCCAAAGTAGTACAAAAGCCAATTCTTATGCAAATACATTAATGCCTTGTATTATGAATATAGGAAATATTGGATATGTACTAGTTGCAGTTGTAGGTGGTATTTTAGCTGTTAATGGTTTATTAACAGTAGGTAGTATAGCTGCATTCTTACAATATATAAAAGCATTTACAAATCCACTTGCTCAAGTTTCACAACAATTAAATTTCGTTGCAATGGCTTTAGCTGGAGCTGAAAGAATATTTAAATTAATAGATGAACCAGCTGAAGAGGACAATGGATATGTAACATTAGTAAATGCTAAAGAAGAAAATGGAAAAATTGTAGAGTCAGAAGAAAGAACAGGACTTTGGGCATGGAAACATCCACATGGCGATGGAACAGTTACATATACTAAATTATGTGGAAATGTTGAATTTGAGAATGTTACATTTGGATATGTACCAAATAAAGTAATTTTACACGATATAAGTCTTGATGCTAAAGAAGGACAAAAGGTTTCTTTTGTTGGACCTACAGGTGCTGGTAAAACTACAATTACAAACTTAATAAATCGTTTTTATGATATTAATGAAGGTAAAATTAGGTATGACGGAATTAATATAAATAAAATGAAAAAAGATGATTTAAGAAGATCATTGGGAATGGTTTTACAAGATACACATCTATTTACTGGAACAATAAAAGATAATATTAAATATGGTAAAATGGATGCTACAGATGAAGAGGTAATTGCAGCAGCTAAACTTGCAAATGCAGATAGATTTATAAGACATTTACCACATGCATATGATACAATGATTTCTGGTGATGGAGAAGGTTTATCACAAGGACAAAGACAATTACTTGCAATAGCAAGAGCAGCATTATACAATCCACCAGTATTAATACTAGATGAAGCGACATCAAGTATAGATACAAGAACAGAAAAGATAGTTCAAGATGGTATGGATAAACTTATGAAAGGAAGAACAGTTTTTGTTATAGCACATAGACTTTCTACAATTAAAAACTCTGACTTAATAATGGTATTAGACCATGGAAATATTATAGAAAGAGGAAATCACGATGAATTATTAGCTAAAAAAGGAATGTACTATGGACTATATACAGGAGCAATCGAAATAGAATAATGACTATAAGATGGATTTTATGGACGTTCTTAAAATTCATATATTGTAAAATAAAGTAAAAGTAGATTTTAGTTATCTACTTTTATTTTTTTCTAAAATTAATTAATAATAGGGATTTTTAGAGTTGTCTTTATGTTATTAATAATATAATATACAAAAGCAAATCTTCGGACAATTCTGTTTTTCTTTGATAGGGAAAAAATAGGAACGTCTTTTAATCCCGATTGACAAATAAATTTAATTAAGTTATTATATAAATAGACATAATGGAAATAATTTATATGAAAATAATATTATATAGGAGGTAATTCTTATGGACGAAGAAAAAAATTTAGAACAAGAAATTAATGTAGCAAATGAGGTTGTTGCAACAATAGCTGGTATGGCTGTTTCTAAAATTGATGGTGTTGCAAAAATGGCTGGAGGTTTTACAGAAGGCTTAAAAGCAATAAGTGGTAAAAAACAAATGTCAAGAGGTATAAAGGTAGAAGCAGATGGAGATAATGTAAAAATAGAAATAAATATTATTGTGAGATATGGAGTAAACATAAGAGAAGTTGCAAAAAATATTCAAGCTAAGGTTAAAGAAGAAGTAGAAAATATGACAGGAAATAAAGTAGAAAAAGTTGTTGTAAATGTACAAGGTGTAAAAGTTGATGATGACGGAGATGAAAAAATAGATAATATGGAGGAATAATATTATGGACCAAATAAAAGATTTATTAAGAAAATCTGGTATGTCTAATATATTGGTATCAATAATTTTTGGACTATTTGGAGTAATATTATGCGTTTTTCACGAAGGAGCAGTAAAAGCAATTTCTTGCTTAATAGGTTTATTATTTTTAATAATAGGAGTGGCTAGACTAGTAAATTATGTTAAAGGGAGAGGCAGAGGAGAACACTTTAATTTTGATTTGCTATGTGGGCTAATTGCAAGTATTGTAGGAATAATTGTTATTATTTATACAGATGCAATAGGTGCGATATTAAGGATAATAGTTGGAGCGTGGATTATATATAGTGGTATTACGCGAGTATATTTATCTTTTAATTTGAAAAAATTTAATTCATCTATATGGATCTTCTGTTTAGTACTTGCAATTTTAATGATTTTATTTGGTATATATATTATACTAAACAGCGGAGCAATTATAACATTAATTGGTTCATTAATGATTGCATATGCAATAATAGATATAATAGAAAGCTTAATTTTTGTTAGAAAACTAAAAAATTTTTGAAAATTGAATAAATTTAATAAAGATAAAACGAGGAAAGCTTTGAATTACAAGGCTTTCTTTTACATTGAATTAATTTACAAACAAAACACAATTCGGGAATAATTTGGAAATAATTTATAGGTAGAATATACACATACTAAAAAAGAAAGGAGTGACGATAAATTAGAAAATAATATTATCAATTCACAAAAGGAAGTATTACAAAATGAAAAGTTAACAGTAAAGAGTGACATTTATGAAAAATTAATGTCAATATACTCACTTAGCATAGAAGAAATCAAAAAAATTATAGAAGATGTGGAGGTGAAGTACAAGGAACTAAATCTTATAGATCATGTTAAATATAGGATAAAAAGCCCCAAAAGTATCATAAATAAAATGAAAAATAAAAAATATGACTTAAACTATAATGAACTTATAGAAAAGGTAAATGATATTGCAGGAATTAGAATCATTTGTCCTTTTCAAGAAAATGTTTATATAGTAAGGCAATTATTAATGGAAAATCCCAAAATACGAATATTGAACGAAAAAGATTATATTCAATCCCCTAAAAAAAGTGGATATTCAAGCTTACATTTAATTGTAGAAGTACCTGTAGAAACAGAACTAGGTAAAGTATATGTAAAAGCTGAAATCCAGATAAGAACAATGGCTATGGACTTTTGGGCTAGTTTAGAACATGAGTTGAAATATAAAAATAATAATGTTACCAAAGCGACTTCTAAAAAGTTATTGAAAGCCGCAAAAGTAATGAGAAAGCTAGATTATGAGATGTCAGTACTAGCAAATGAAATACGTTAAATTCCCCTTTTATTTTATATAGATACGCTATCAAAGAATATTTTTTGATAGCGTTTTTGAATGTAAAAAAGTAATAATTTAATAAAAAAGTACGTCGATGTATATGTTGTTTTTTTATGGTTTAAAAATCGTTCATTTATAGCATGTTTCAGTGATTTAACTTTTTGAGGTCGACGTACTTTTTTCATCTTTTTTTACTTTTTTATTGATTTTTTTTATTTTTAATGCTATATATTGTATATATTTATGTAGTTTTACATTACTCAATAGAGATTTGAAACAATAACTTCTTTCATATTTTTCCCTTTCTTTCCCAGTTTTACATTACTCAATAGAGATTTGAAACTCATTGTCTTTGTCAATGTCGACTTGTGGAGCATCATGTTTTACATTACTCAATAGAGATTTGAAACATAAGTAGTAGTAATCTTTTCTTCTGGTTTTACTGTAGGTTTTACATTACTCAATAGAGATTTGAAACGCGACAATTATAATATTTATTATTGCAAATAGGAATTTTGTTTTACATTACTCAATAGAGGTTTACAACAATCCTTCTTCTTTCTTTCCTCTTGTTTCTTTCTTTGTGTGTGTTTTACATTACTCATTAGAGAATAAAAAATAAATTATCAACAAAAAAAGACACCAAAAGGTGTCTATTTTTTTGACAACTACAACTAAAAACTTTCTTCTTTTTTATTAAACTATTTGTTTTTTATCAAATAATATAGTAATATATTATATGGTATGATAAAATACAGAAAAATTCGAAAGAAAAGGAGTGTAAATTTTGGACAAGGAAGAATTAAAAGGATTAACAGAAGAGCAAATACAAGAAAGAATAGCAGAAGGAAAAATTAATAAAGTAGAAGATGATAAAACCAGAAGTAATTGGGAAATAATTAGAGATAATGTATGTACATTATTTAATTTATTTAATCTATTAATAGCAATAGCATTAATAGCAGTAAAGGCATACACAAATTTAGCATATATGCTAATAATCATAATAAATATAGTAATTGGAATTGTACAAGAAATTCATGCTAGGAACTTAGTACAAAAACTATCTGTATTAAAAATATCAAAAGCTACAGTTGTAAGAAATGGAAGAGAAAAAGAAATTAATATAGATGAAATTGTATTAGATGATGTAATAATTCTAGAAGCAGGAAAACAAATATGTGCAGATTCTGAAGTAATTGATGGAGAGGTAGAAGTTAACGAATCTTTACTTACAGGAGAATCAGACACAATATTAAAACAAAAAGGAGATAAATTACTATCAGGAAGTTATGTAGTTAGTGGAAAATGTTATTCAAAAGTAGAGAAAGTAGGAAAGGATAACTTTGCAGCACAAATTACAAGCGAAACAAAAAAATACAAAAGAGCAGAATCAGAGCTTGTAAATTCAATGAAAAAAGTTACAAATTTTACTAGTTTTGTAATAATTCCAGTAGGAATAATTTTATTTGTACAAGCATATTTCTTCAGAAATGTAGATATAACAAATTCAGTTGTTTCTACTGCAGCAGCATTACTAGGAATGCTTCCAAAAGGACTTATGCTTCTTATAACAATTTCTTTAGCAACAGGTGTAATAAAACTTGCTAAAAAAAGAGTATTAGTTCAAGACTTATATAGTGTAGAAACATTAGCACATATAGATACATTATGTTTAGACAAAACAGGAACAATCACAGAAGGCAAAATGAAAGTTGATGAAGTAAAAATATATAATGAAAAATGTTTGCCACATAATATGCAAACTATGATGACAGCATTTGTAAATGAAATGACAGATAATAATGCTACATTTATGGCTCTTAAAGATTATTATAAAGGAGAAGATAAATTCGAAGTAGCAGATAGAATGGCATTTTCTTCAGAAAGAAAATGGAGTTCAATAAGTTTTAAGGATATTGGATCTATAGTACTAGGAGCACCTGAGCGTTTAATAGAAAAAAGTGATATGAAAATGCCAGAAGAAATAATATCAGCACAAAAAGCAGGAAAGAGAATGTTATTTGTTGGCTACTCTAAAGAAATTGTTAGTGATGAAAATTTACCAAAATTAGAAATTGTTGCAGCAATTACATTAGACGATCCACTAAGAAAAAATGCAAAAGAAATGCTAGGTTTCTTTAAAACACAATCTGTAGATATAAAAATAATTTCTGGAGATAATCCATTAACAGTTTCAAGTATAGCTAGAAAAGCAGGTTTAGAATCATATGATTCATATATAGATTTATCAACTATAAGTTCAGATGATGAAATTCCAGAATTAGTAGATAAATATAGTGTTTTTGCCAGAGTTTTACCACATCAAAAAAGCTTAATAGTAAAAGCACTTCAAACAAAAGGACATTCTGTTGCTATGACAGGAGATGGAGTTAATGATGTGGTTGCATTAAAACAAGCAGATTGTAGTATAACATTACCAGAAGCTTCAGATGTTGCAAGACAAGTTTCACAAATTGTATTATTAAATTCAGATTTTAGTGTACTTAAGGATGTATTAATGGAAGGAAGAAGAGTTGTAAACAACATAACCAATGTTGCTAGAATATTCTTTATTAAAACAATATATTCAATGTTATTATCATTATTTAATATAGTAACAAATACAGCATTTCCATTCATACCAATACAAATAACATTAATAGATTTAGTAATAGAAGGTTATACTTCATTCTTCTTATCTTTCTTAGAAAATTCAAAACCATTACAAGGAACTTTCTTAAGAACGGTAATAAAAAATGCATTGCCATATGCATTAACAATAATTATTAGTATTGTTTTATTAACATTCTCTAGAGAAGGTTTAGGCTTAGGAGTAGAAGAAGCAGAAACACTAATGTACTTAATTATTGGTGGAGTAAGTATTTTTGCTGTAATAGAAGCTTGTAGACCATTTAATAGAATAAGTACATTCTTATGTACAACCACCGCAATTGGATTCTTCTTTGCAGTAATTTTATTTAAAAATTTATTACATTTAAGTGGTATAAGTGAGCAAGGAATAATTATATTAGTATCAGCTCTAATTTTGGCATATATTGTAGTTACAGGACTTAAACATTTAATTAATAATTTAAGCCAAGATTTAGAAAAAGCGAGTGAATAGAATTAGGTGATGCTTATGGAAAATATATTTCTAAATATATTTTTGATAGTGGGAATTTTATTAATATATAGTGGTGTAGCAGGAATATTAACAGATATAGTAAGGAAAAGAAAAATATTTAAAAGAAAATATATAATACTTGCACTAGGAGTTATAGTTCTTATCCTTACTATAATTCCGCGTATATTTGATAATAAAATAATGAGCTTTATAAGATATATATCAATATATTTTTCAACAACATTTATTTTATTTTGTATAGCAAGTATAGTTGTTAATTTAAAAATTAAAAGGAAACCATATAATGCTATTGTTGTTTTAGGCGGATATTTGGTGTATGGAAATCAATTAACAAAAGCATTAATAAAAAGATTAAATTTAGCAATAGATTTATACAATGGGCAAAAAAACAAACCAAAAATAATTGTATCTGGAGGAAAAATAAGACAAGAAACAATAACTGAAGCAGAAGCAATGGAAAAATATTTAGTTGCTCATAATATCCCATCAAAAGACATTATAAAAGAAGATAAATCTAAAAATACATTAGAGAACTTTAAGTTTTCTAATGAAAAATTGAAAGAATTAAAAATAAATAAAAATATAGCTTTTGTAAGTAATAATTTTCATATATTAAGAGCAAAAATTTACTCTTCAAAATTTCATATAAAAGCTACAGGTGAAGGTTCTAAAACTTTATGGTATTATTTCCCAGAGGCATTTATAAATGAATATTTAGCAATAATAGTTTTATATAAAATTACATTAATAATATATTTAATTTTAGCGATAATCTTAACAATATTTATAGGATAATATTGGAAATATGAAAGGATGCAATATTAAATGAAAAAATATGGCTTTTTTGGAGGAAGCTTTAATCCTCCAACTATAGCTCACGAAAGATTAGCAGAAGAGATAGCAGAAAAATTTGAATTAGATAAAGTATATTTTGTACCAGTTGGTAATTATTATAATAAAACAGACTTAATAGATGAAAGCAAAAGATTCGAAATGCTTAAAAGTATTAGTAATGATAGAATAGATGTTTTAGATATAGAGTTAAATTCAAAAAAGAAATTATTAGCAGTAGATGCTTTCGACTTAATAAATAACAATTTTTCTTCATCTGAGAATTATTTTATTTTAGGAGGAGATAATTTAGAAAAATTACCGAATTGGAAGAATTCAGATAAATGTTTAAAAAATAATATTATTGCAATCCAAAGAGGAAAAAAACTAGATAATATAATAGCTGAAAATGAATTGCTAGAAATGAATAAGAATAAAATTTTTGAATTTAATACAGATAAATTATATAATTATAGTTCAACAGAGGTAAGAAAAGCAATAAAAAACAAAGATGATGAAATATTAAATAAAATGCTTAATAAAAAGGTTTATTTTTATATTGAAAAGAATAATTTATATAAAGGAGAAGATTAGTGAAAAGCTTAAGAGATAAAATATTTAATTTTTTTGCAGATATATTTTATTATATTGTAGCAGTACCAATATTGATTGTAGCAGATAAAGTCTTCTTTGATTATAAAGTAATAGGAAAAGAAAATATAAGAAAAGTACCTGGAGGAAAAATAACAATTTCTAATCATATACATTATTTAGATTGTACAATGAATGGAATTATAAATTTTCCAGATTACTCGTATTTTATAACTTTAGAATCTAATTGTAATATTCCAATAATTGGAGCTTTAGTAAAATTACTTAGAGGGATTCCAATACCAACAAAAGTAGAAGAAAAAAAGAAGTTTTATCAGCATATTGCAAAATTATTGGAAGAAGGGGAAACTGTTCATATATATCCAGAAGGTGAAATGCATTTATATAATCAGGAATTATTTGGGTTTAAGAAAGGTGCTTTTGCAATGGCTGTAGAAAGTAATGTACCAATTATTCCAAGTGTAATACTTACTCGTAAGCCACAGGGTATATATAAATATATAAAAACAAAACCTTTAATAACTCATGTAATATTAGAGCCAATTTATCCAGATTTAGATGTAGAAAATAAATTGGATAGAATAGAAAAATTAAAACAAGAAGCATATTATAAAATGCAAGATGTTTTGGAGAAAGCTGAAACATGTAATGAAAAAGCGGAAATTATATAGTTAAAATTCTGGACTAAAAGAAGCTTCGTGAGAGGCTTCTTTTAGTTTGTTCCATTAATACTGTATTTGCCTTGCAATATACATATATTTAGTATATAATAATCACGGAAAATAGGATAGGATAAGGTGAGTTTATGATAGATTTTAAAGACAAAATTGCAGAAGAAATTAGTAAAAAATTGGAGCTTACAAAGGACGATATAAAAGAATATATAGAAATACCAAAAGATACTAAAATGGGAGATTATGCACTTCCATGTTTTAAACTTGCAAAAGAGATGAAAAAATCTCCAGTAATAATTGCAAATGAAATAAAAGAAAAAATAGAAACGCCAAATAAGTATATTTCTAAGATAGAAGCAGTAAATGGATTTTTAAATATATTTATAAATAATGAAATGTTAATAGAAAATGTATTAGATGAAATGGAAAGTAAAAACGAAAACTATGGTTCATCAAATATAGGAAATGGAAAAAATATAATAGTAGAATATTCATCACCAAATATTGCAAAACCATTCCATGTTGGACATTTAAGAACAACTGTAATTGGAAGAGCTTTATATAATATGTATAAATTTCTTGGGTATAATACTATTGGAATAAATCACCTAGGAGATTGGGGTACACAATTTGGTAAATTAATAGAAGGTTATAAAAGATTTGGAAAAGAATACAATTTAGAAGAAAATCCAATCGATAAACTTACAGAAATTTATGTAAGGATTAATGAACTTTGCAAAGAAGATGAATCAGTATTAGATGACTGTAGAAATAATTTCAAAAAATTAGAAGATGGAGACGAATATTGTACGCAAGTTTGGCAGAAATTTAAAGATTTAAGTTTAAAAGAATTTCAAAGAATATATGATATTCTTGATGTACATTTTGATTCAAACAACGGAGAATCTTTCTATTCAGACAAAATGCAAGAAGTAGTAGATATTTTAAGGAAGAATAATAAATTAGTAGAATCACAAGGAGCAGAAATAGTAGATTTAGAAGATAAAAACATGCCACCATTAATGGTAACTAAATCAAATGGTTCAACTACATATGCAACCCGTGATTTGGCAGCTATTTTGTACAGAGCAAGAACATATGATTTTGATAAATGTATTTATGTAGTTGCATATGAGCAAAACTTACATTTTAAACAGGTATTTGAAGTTGCTAAATTTCTTGATTTAGACGAAAAATATACAAATGGTTTAATCCATGTACCATATGGAATGGTAAGGTTAAAAACAGGTAAGATGTCTACAAGAGAAGGAACTTTAATAAAATTAGAAGATATCTTAAAAGAAGCAGTAACAAGAGCAAAAGCAATAATAGAAGAAAAAAATCCAAATATAGAAGGAAAAGATGATATTGCTAAAAAAGTTGGTATTGGTGCTGTAATATTTAATGATTTATCAAATAATATAATTAAGGATGAAGTTTTTGATTGGGATATTATGCTTAATTTCCAAGGGGAAACAGGTCCATATATTCAATATATGTATGTAAGAACTAAAAGTATATTAGAAAAAGAAAATTATACTATGAATAAAGAATTAGTTGATATTTCAGAATTAGAAGAACATGGAATAGAACTAATAAAACAAATTTATAGTTTTAATGATATTGTAAAACAAGCAGTAGATAAAAATGAACCTTCAATCATATCACGTTATTTAATTGATGTTGCTAAATTGTACAGTAGTTTTTATAATGATAACAAAATAATTGTTGAGGACGAAAAAATAAAAAATACTAGACTTTGCTTAACATATATGGTTGGAAATGTACTAAAAATAGGTACAGGATTATTAGGCATGGAAATGCCAGATAGAATGTAGGGATTAGAAAGTATTAAAAATCTAGGGATAATGTTGTTTTTCCCTAATAAAAAATTAAGTAATAATATAAATAGAATAAAGAGGGATTTTAGGAACGTCCCTAAATCCCGAGGAACGTCCATAAATCCCAGAAAGAGGAAGAAGAATATGAGAAAATATTTTGGAACAGATGGAATTAGAAGAATTGCTAATACAGAATTAACTCCAGAATTAGTTTACAGAGTTGCTAAGGCAGGTGCATACGTTTTAGCTAAGCATTCTGATCATAGTCCGACAATTTTAATAGGTAGAGATACTAGAATTTCTGGAACATTAATAGAAAGTGCAATGACAGCAGGATTTTTAAGTTATGGAGCTAATGTAAAACAATTAGGAGTTTTACCAACACCAGCAGTGGCATATTTAACAAAAAAATTAAAAGCAGATGCAAGTGTTGTAATTTCTGCATCTCATAATACTTATGAATTTAATGGGGTAAAATACTTTAGTAATGAAGGAACAAAAATACCAGATGATATAGAAGAAGAAATAGAAGAAGTTATGGATTCTGGTAAATTAGAAAAACTTACAGCTTGTAATGAAAAAATAGGAATATCAGAAAATGCAGAAGATTTAGTAGATGAATATATTTACTTTTTTAGAAAGAATTTTGAAGAAATTATAGAAAAATACAATAGAGATGATTTTAAAGTAGTAATAGATACAGCAAATGGTGCAACATATGAAGTAGCAGAAAAAATATTTTCTAAATTAAAAATAAATCATAAAATTATAAATAATACACCAAATGGAATAAATATTAATAAAGACTGTGGTTCAACACACTTAGAAATGCTTCAAAAGTATGTAGTAGAAAATGGATATGATTTAGGAATTGCTTATGATGGTGACGGAGATAGATGTTTATTAGTCGACGAACAAGGAGAAGTAATTGATGGAGATAAAATATTAGCAATAGTTTCTAATTATATGAAAGCAAAAGGAACATTAAAAAAAGATACATTAGTTGCAACAGTTATGAGTAATTTAGGATTAGATATTTACTCTAAAGAAAATAATCTTAACTTTATTAGAACAAAAGTAGGAGATAGATATGTACTAGAAGAAATGAAAAAAGGTGGATATAACCTAGGAGGAGAACAATCTGGTCATATTATATTCTTAGATTATAATCCTACAGGAGATGGAATTTTAACATCTTTAATGTTTATATCTATAATGTTAGAAAAAGAAGAAAAAGCAAGTAAATTAGAAGAAATAATAAAGATTTATCCTCAAGTGCTAGTTGGTGCTAAAGTTTCTAATGATAAAAAATATGATTTTGATAAAGATGCAGTTATTAGAAATACAATAGAAGCAGTAGAAAAAGAATTCGAAGGAAATGGTAGAGTATTAATAAGAGCATCTGGAACAGAGCCATTAGTAAGAGTTATGATAGAGGGAACAGACCAAGAATACATAACAGAAAAAGCTAAATCTATAGCAGAATTAATAGAACAAAGATTAAGCTAAAAATAAATAAAAGGAAGATGATGTAGATGGATAGAAAAACATATTACGTAACAACACCAATTTATTACCCAAGTGGTAAATTTCATATTGGTAACACATATACAACGATATTTGCAAATACAATGAAAAAATATAAAGAAAAACGTGGATATGATACGTATTTTTTAACAGGTCTAGATGAACATGGTCAAAAGATTGGAACACTTGCACAAGAGCAAAATAAAACTCCACAAGAATATGTAGATGGAATGGCAGAATATGCTAAAGGTCTATGGAAAAAAATGAATATAGAGTATGACGATTTTATAAGAACAACAGAGGAACGCCATACAAAAGTTGTAGAAGAAATATTTGAAAGACTTTTAAAACAAGGAGACATCTACAAAGGAAAATACGAAGGATGGTATTGTGTACCATGTGAAACATATTTTACAGAAACACAATTAGTAGATGGAAAATGTCCAGACTGTGGTAGAGAGGTAAGAAAAATGAAAGAAGAAGCATATTTCTTTAATATGAAGAAATATGCTGATAGATTAATCAAATTTTACGAAGAAAATCCTCATTTTATAGAACCAGAATATAGAAAAAATGAATTATTTAATAATTTCATAAAACCAGGCTTAGAAGATTTATGTGTAACTCGTTCTACATTTGATTGGGGAGTTCAAGTTAAAAGTGATCCAAAACATATTGTTTATGTATGGCTTGATGCATTAACAAACTATATTACAGCCTTAGGTTATGGATCAGCTGATGATACATTATTTAAAAAATATTGGCCAGCAGATTTACAAGTTGTTGGAAAAGATATAATAAGATTCCATGGAATATATTGGCCAATTTTCTTAATGGCATTAGATTTACCACTTCCTAAAAAAATATATGCACATGGATTTATAACAATGAAAGATGGAAAAATGTCAAAATCTAAAGGGAATGTAGTATATCCGGAAATGTTAGTAGATAGATATGGTTTAGATGCTACAAAATATTTCTTATTAAGAGAATTTCCATATGGACAAGATGCTGTATTTTCACCAGAAGGTTTTGTAGAAAGATTTAATTATGATTTATGTAATGATTTAGGAAATCTATTAAATAGAACAATTGGAATGGTAAATAAATATTTTGGTGGAGAAATATTAGGATATAATGGACAAGTAAATGATCCAGATAAAGAATTAGAAGTATATGCTATTTCTCAAATAAAAATCGTAGAAGAAAAAATGGACAATTTACATTTATGTGATGCTCTAGCAGAAATTTGGAACTTAATTTCTAGAACTAACAAATATATAGATGAAACAGCACCATGGATACTTGCAAAAGAAGAGGATGAGCAAGAAAAATTAAAATCAGTAATGTATCATCTAAGTGAAAATTTAAGAAAAGTTGCAATATTAATTAGTCCATTTATGGAAGACACAGCAAACAGTATATTTAAACAATTAGGATTAACAAATAAAAATTTGCAAACTTGGGACAGCTTATACAAATATGACAAAATACCTAGTAACACAAAAGTTATAGAAAAAGGTGATCCTTTATTTGTTAGATTAGATATGGAAGAAGAAGTAAATTATATAAAAGAACAGATGAAGGGAAAATAATGATTATCTATAAAAATTTTTAAAAGGAGGAAAATTTATTTGGATTTAAACCTATTAAATAATATTAGTAGGGGGCAAAATGAAATTGATATGGAAGAATTTCAGAGGGAGCTTACAAATAAATTAGAAGAAATGGAAAATAAATTTACTGTGGATAGATTTGAAGGAGACATGGCAGTTTTAGAAAATAGAGATACAGGAGAAATATTTAATGTTAATAGAAATGATTTGCCACAAGAAGTAAAAGAAGGTACAATATTAAAACTTAATAATAATAAATATGAGATAGATTTGGAAGAGCAAAAAATTGTAGAAGATAGAATAAAAGACAAAATGAATAAGTTATGGAAATAAAACAAAAGAAAGAATGGAGTAAGTATTATGGGAGAAAAGAAGAAAGATAACGATAATCTTAATCTTTGGGAAAAATCTAAATTAGGAAGAAAAACTAAATATTATAAGATAAAGACATGGCTTAGTAGATTAGTTTCACTTATAATTTTAATAGTTTTATTACTATTAGGAAAATCTTATTGGGAGACACATGATTATAGTAATTTTATACAAAATGCATTAGGAAATCAGATCCAAAATGACATTGTAGTAAACGACATAAAAAATACAAATACAATAGAGAATGAAGCAGTAACAGCAGGAAATTTGAGAGTTTACTATTTAGATGTTGGACAAGCAGATAGTATTTTAGTTATAGATAAAGATATGACAATGCTAATTGATGCAGGAACAAATGAAGCAGGAGAAACAGTAGTAAACTTCTTAAAAGATAAAGGAATTACTAAAATTGATTATTTGGTTGGAACTCATCCACATGAAGATCATATTGGTGGATTAGATGATGTAATAGACAATTTTGATATTGGAACAATTTATATGCCTAAAATGCAAACTACGACAAAAACATTCGAAGATGTTTTAAATAGTATTGCAAATAAAAATTTACAAGTTACAACACCGGCTGTTGGAGATACATTTAATTTAATAGATGCAAAATGTACTATAATGGCACTAGATACACAAGATACAGAAGATAATTTAAATTTGTCTTCTATCGTTATTAGAATGACATATGGCGGTAATAGTTTCTTATTTATGGGTGATGCAGAAGCAGAGGTTGAAGAAGCCAGAAGCTGGCAACCAGCAGATGTTTTAAAAGTAGGTCATCATGGATCAAAAACATCTTCTACACAAAACTTTATATATCAAGTAATGCCATCTATTGCAATTATACAAGTAGGAAAAGACAACTCATATAATTTACCTAATCAAGAAACTATAGATAAATTGAATGCTGTAGGTGCGAAAGTATACAGAACAGATGAAAGTGGAAATATACTTGTTACAAGTGATGGTTCTAATATACAAGTAGAGACTAATGTAGAATAGATAGGAGAAGACAATGAAGAATTTTATAGAGAAACATTTAAATAAAATAAATATAGGGCTTATTGTATTAATTGCAATAGCCCCTCTTTTACTATGTTTTAATAGCAGTTTATGGTTTGATGAAGCCTATTCTGTGGGGATTGCGAGACAACCATGGGGAAATTTATTTATTTCAACAATAAATGATGTGCACCCAATTTTATATTATGTATTATTAAAGATATATTCATTAATCTGTGGAACTAGTGTTATAGCATTAAGGATATTTTCAGTAATTCCTATTGTATTGTTAGCAATATTTTCATTTGTAAAAATACGAAAAGAATTTGGGGCTAAAGTAAGTTTTTACTTTAACTTAGTATTATTGCTTTTACCTGTTACAATGCACTATGGTTCACAAATAAGAATGTACAGTCTAAGTATGTTATTTGTCACAATTACTGCAGTATATGCATATTTAGCATATAAAAATAACAAGAAAAAAGATTGGGTAATATTTGCTATAGCTAGTATTTGTAGTGCATATACACATTATTTTGCATTATTCACAATAGGAATTATAAATATACTATTACTTTTCTTTATTGTAAGGGAGAAGAAAGAGCTTTTAAAAAGATGGTTTATATATGGTGCTATACAAATAGGTTGCTACTTACCTGGAATTGTAATATTTTTATTACAATCAACAAGGGTTGCAGGAGGATTTTGGATTAGTGTAAATTACCCAGACATAATAACTCAAATTATAGAATTTTTCTTCCTAGATAGTATTAATTCTGGTTTACCTTCTATATTTGGACTATTTGTAGTAGTTTATATGATATTAAGAGTACATAAATTATATTTAGAAGATAAGAAAAAAATTAGACCAGTTACAATAGCATTAACAACTTGTGGTCTTGTAATACTTGTAACATTATTAATTTCTTTTGTAAGAGCTATATTTATACCAAGATATATGTTACCAATGCTAGGATTATTTATATTTGCTTTTGCATATATATTATCTGTCGAAAAAAGTCGACTAATAAAAATAATAGTTATCCTTGGTTTAATTGGATTAACAATATGGAATGGAGTTACTTTATGGAATAAATCATATTCAGAAGAGAATAGTAAGCCAATAGAAGCCATTCAAGCTGAAGTTGAGCCTGAAGATATATTTATATATACAACAATTGGACCTAGTAGTTCTGTTGCAATAAACTTTAACGAAAATAAACAATATTTTTATAATAAAGATAATTGGACTGTAGAAAAAGCATATGGAGCATTTGCACCTCAAATGAAGGTTGTAAATAATTTAGATGAGATAGAAAATTACACAGGTAGAATTTGGGTAATAGATGCAGGAGATACTAATATGTATGATTATATAAATGAAATGGACGGAACTACAGTCATAAAAGATAAAGAAACATACTATCATCCATTTAGTGGAGATACATTTATAATATCATTATTTGAAAAAAATTAATCTATAAATGAAAAAAATAAAAAAAATTTAATTTGCCGACAAGTTTCGACAAAAAATATCGACACTATATGCTATAATTTGTATATAGGAGGGATGCGATATGGATGTTACTTTAGCAATAAAAAAACATAGAGCGAAACTTGAACAAATGATTTTAGAAAATGAAGACTATAATGAAATAGTCAAACAAAGCCAAAAGTTAGACAAATACATAAATATCGCAATGCAGGATATATTAGCAAAGGCTGGTAGTAAAGACTAAAAGCGCTATACAAATGAGTAGCGCTTTTAGTATGTAATTTGATTATATGTATTAAAAACTTTTGTGCGAATGATTAATTTAATATAAAATTTTTATAAAATGTAGAAATAAGAGTAAAAAATATTATAAAATAATTAAAACATAAGATGTAAAGGGGAAATAATGGAAAAACAAAACCAAAAGAAATTAAAAGAAATTGAAGATATTGTTGTTAAAACTGGTCAATTGGTACCAGCGTTTCGAATAGCATATAAAAATGGTGATATTAATTTATTTCTAAATTTTATAAAGAAAAATAAATTACAAGAGAGCTTTTTAGAAAATACGTTTGATGCTTGTTTAGAATTATATGATTTTGATGAAGAAAAAAAATGTTATTTGCAATTAATTGAAGAGGAAGGTTTACCATATTTAAGTAGTGTTTATGGAGACAGATTTGGAGAAAAATTAAAACTATTATATAAACACGGAAAAATAGATGCTTTTGATATATGTCAATTAGTACAATTAAATAGAAAAGAAGACGCAGCACAACAGGCAGATATTATGTGCCAAATGTTAGATTTGTTTAATGATGATAATTTAGAAATTGGTATACATAGAACTGGAGGACAGGGGTTAGGAGAAAAAATAAATGCAACAGGATTAATGCTAACGGGGCATATATCTTCTGGTGCGGACTCCAGCCAGTATACAGATATTTATTCAAAATTAGAAGAAAATATATCATTTGAAGACAATCATTTAGGGTCATTAATGCAAATGATTGCAACAGGTGGAAATTATAAAAATCATATGGGAAGTACATTTGTAGATATAAGTATCATTGCAATACCCAAAAAAGACATAAAAGATAAAAAAGAGGATATTATCATAAAGGATGACTGCATAAGATTAAATCCTAAATATACAAAAGGATATGTAACAGTTAATGCTAGGGATAATACTATGGCTAGATATGTAGAAAATCCAAGATATATGAAAGAAAATCGAAAAAATTTATTAGCAAAGGTAATCGAAGAATCAAAGAAACAATTAGGTTGGTCTTCAATAAAAAGAATAGTCCAAAAGGTTAAAACAAAAAATAATGATAAAATAAGAAATTCGGGAGAAGAATTTAATGGTAGATAATTTTAATATAATGTTTAATGAAGTATATAGTTTTTTAAATTTACTTGGTAATGAATATATATATAAATTACCAAACAATGTTTATGAATATATAAAAAAAGAAAGAATTCCCAATTATGATGTTAATCTAAATCTAGAAGAAAATATAGTATCTCAAATTTCAAAAAATGCATTAGCATTTATTGCATATTTAAATTTAAAATATTGGGCCACATCAGAAGAAAAACAAGAACTTATTGCAATTTACAAAGAAAATGATTCAAAAAATGAAAGCTTAAAACCAAAGTTTAATCCAGGAAAAATATTTAAAAATGATAATGATATAAAACAAACGGAAATAAAAGCTCTTATTAAAGAAGAACAAAATTGGTATACTAAGTTAAAGAACTTTATACTAAAATTTTTTAGAAATCAAAAATATAAGAAAAGTAATTAATTAGATAATGTTTTAATTGACATTCTAAAGAATAAGAAATAAAATAAGGGAGAAAATGAATTTAAGGAAGGTGATTTTTTATGCCATTTGTAACAACAAAGGATATGTTTGAAAAATCTATGAAGGAGAAATTTGCAATCGGTGCATTTAATATTAATAATATGGAGTTTGTACAAGCAATAATGGATGCAGCAGCTAAAGAAAACTCACCAGTTATATTACAAACTTCAGCAAGTGCTATAAAATACGCAAGAGTACCATATTTAAAGAAAATGATAGAAGCAGGATTAGAAGAACATGATATTCCAGTAGCTTTACATTTAGATCATGGTCCAGATTTCGAAACATGTAAAATGTGTGTAGATAATGGTTATACATCAGTTATGTTTGATGGTTCAAAATATGATTTCGAAACAAATATAAAATTAACAAAAGAAGTTGTAGACTATGCACATGCACATGGTGTAGTAGTAGAAGCTGAACTTGGAAAATTAGCAGGAATAGAAGATGATGTTAATGTTTCAGCAGAAGATGCAATGTATACAGACCCAGAAGAAGCAAAAGAATTTGTTGAAAGAACAGGTTGTGATTCTTTAGCAATAGCAATTGGAACAAGCCATGGAGCATATAAATTTAAAGGTGAAGCAAAATTAAGATTTGATATTTTAGCAAAAATCAAAGAAAAAATACCAAATACACCAATAGTATTACATGGTGCATCAACAGTTATTCCAGAATTAGTAGAAATTTGCAATAAATATGGAGCAGATTTACCAGGAGCAAAAGGAGTTCCAGATGAAATATTACACGAAGCAAGTGTGTCTGGAGTATCTAAAATAAATGTAGATACAGACTTAAGATTAGCAATGACAGCAGGAATAAGAGAAACATTTGTAGAAAATCCAAGTGTATTTGATCCAAGAAAATATATGGGTAAAGGAAGAGACTTAATAGAAGAAACAGTTGCACATAAAATAAGAGATGTATTTGGATCAAGCAATAAAGCATAAAATATGATATAGGGATTTGGGGACGTTCTTTAAATCCCTATTATATATAATATGAAAAAGCATTCAAGTTAGAAAACCTAATTTGAATGCTTTTTCATATACTATATTACCAAATTATAACAAATATGGTAAAAATTTCTTAAGAATAAATACGAACAAACGTTTACAATAAATAAAAACGATGCTATAATAAGTTTATACTTATAATTTGGAGTGTGAAGAGAATGCAGAAATATTACTTGTGCATAGATCTAAAAACATTTTATGCTTCTGTTGAGTGTGTGGAAAGAGGATTAGATCCGTTTAATACAAATTTGGTAGTTGCAGATCCTAATAGAGGAAAAGGAACAATTTGTTTAGCAATATCTCCAAAAATGAAAATGTTAGGAGTAAAAAATAGATGTAGGATTTTTGAGATTCCTCCAACAATAAAATATATAGTAGCCACTCCAAGAATGAAGAAATATATAGAATATTCAGCAAATATATATGCTATTTACTTAAAATATTTTTCAAAAGAAGATATACATGTATATTCAATAGATGAAGCTTTTATGGATGTTACCAAATATTTAAAATTATACAAATTAAATCCAATAGAACTTGCAAAAAAAATAATAAAAGATATATTTAAAACTTATGGAATAACAGCTACAGCTGGAATTGGAACAAATATGTATTTAGCTAAAATTGCGCTTGATATTACAGCAAAGCACAATCCAAATAACATAGGTTATCTAAATGAGGAAAAGTACAAAAAAGAATTATGGCATCATAAACCACTTTCAGATTTTTGGCAAATAGGAAAAGGAATAGAAAGAAGATTAAATAAAATGGGAATCTTTGATATGTATGATATTGCTCATACTACTCAAAAAAGGTTATATAAAGAATTTGGGGTAAATGCAGAATATTTAATAGACCATTCTTGGGGAAAAGAAAGCTGTACTATTGCAGATATAAAAGTATATAAGCCCAAAACAAATTCTATAACTAATAGTCAAGTTCTATTTGAAGATTATTCATTTATAAAAGCAAGATTAGTATTAAAAGAAATGGTAGAGCTAGGGAGTTTAAGACTTATAGAAAGTAATTTAGTAACTGATACTGTAGGGCTTTATATAGGCTATTCAAAAAATACTATAAAAGCAACAGGAGGAACTAGAAAATTAATTAATTATACAAATACCTATTCAGAACTTTTAAAAGCGTTTTTAGAAATATATGATAAAACTACAGATAAAGTTATTCCAATTAGAAGAATAGGTGTAAACTTTACAAATGTAATTGAGACAGAGAGCATACAATTAAGTTTATTTATAGACCAAGAAAAGATTGATGAAGAAAGAAAATTAGAACTTGCAATGTGTAAGATAAAAAATAAAATGGGAAAAAATGCAATAATAAGAGGAATGGATTTAGAAGATGGTGCAACAACAATTATGAGGAATAAATTAATAGGAGGTCATAATAGTGGTGAATAAAGTAGCAAGGGCAAAACAATTTCTTCCATTTGATGCATTGAAAGGATTGCAAGAAGCATTAAGGGAAAAGGAGATAGAATACGAAGAAAAAAGAGAGTTAGCAGAAGATACTTTAAATGAGTTAAATAATAAATTTAATCAAATTGAAAATGGGAGTTATGTTACAATAAAGTTTTATAAAAATGGGAAATATAGCGAAATTAAAGGAAGCGTAACAAATATTGATTATGTTAAAAAGAAAATTCAAATTAATAAAGAATACAATATAAATATTTGTGATATTGTAAATATTTTAATATAATTAAGCAAGCAATTTTATTTATATAATGCGAAGCAGGGGGAATATAAAAATTGATTTATTTAAAAGAATTTGAATTACCAGAAAAAGAAGATTATAGTGGATATCCGTTTCACTTATTTTTAGAAAAAAGGTTTTACGATATTAAGTTTGATACAATTACAATTTTTTATGGTGATAATGGCTCGGGAAAATCTACTTTATTAAATATCATAACAGAAACAATTAATAAATCTAGCAAGGTAATTAAAAGGAAAAATGATATAGTGAAATCTGAATATTTTGATATGTATATAAATGAATGTAAATATTATGTTCAGAATAATATTCCTTTAGATAGTAAAATAATTTGCAGTGAAGATATTTTTAAAAATATATTATCTAAACGTAAAGAAAATCAGGAAAAGAATAGTGCAAGAGAGGATTTGAAAAAGCAATATCTTCAATATAAATATAATCCAATTAACTATACTTCACTAGAAAATTTAAGCCTTTCAGTCGAAACGAGAAAAAAGACGCAAAGTAAATTTATAAAAAGTAGAATTGAAGAAAATTCAAGGGAATTTTCTAATGGACAGACAGCTTTAGATTTTTTTGATAAAGAGTTGCAAGAAAATCGTTTATATTTACTTGATGAGCCAGAAAATAGTTTATCACCTAAATTTCAGTTAGAACTAGTACAGTTAATAAATGAATTAAGTAGATTCTTTAAATGTCAATTTATAATAGCAACACATTCTCCATTTTTATTAGCAATTCCAAATGCCAAGATATACAATTTAGATGAAACACCTGTCACAGAAAAGAAATGGTACGAACTAGAAAATATGCAGATTTATTATAATTTTTTTAAGGAAAATAAAAATAATTTTGAAAATAAATAACTATAAATAGGGATTTCAAGGAACGTCCCCAAATCCCTATTTTAATTATTTACCTTTATCCAATTTTGGAGTATTATCAACATTTTTAAAGCTTAAATACCAAGACATACCATTTCTATTTTTATTAATACTTTCATTTCTTTCACGTAAAGCATTAAATGTTTTAGGAGGAGGAACAATCATAGGGTTCCCAGGAGCCCAGTTAGCTGGTGTCATACAATTATTTTGGTCGGCATATTGTAATGCTGTTACAGTTCTTAATATTTCTGGGATATATCTACCAATATTCATAGGATAGACAAAAATACTTCTTATAATTCCTTTATCATCAATAATAAATACATTTCTAACAGTCTCTGTAGAACTTACATCATTAGATATCATTCCATATTTTCTGGCAATAACTCCATTTTGGTCTGCAATAATAGGAAAATTTACAACAAGGCCTGTTTTTAAATAAATGTCATAAAGCCAAGCAAGATGAGAATTTAATCCATCAACACTTATTCCAATAAGTTCTGTATTAATTTTTTTAAAATATGTATCAGCCTTAGCAAAACCAATTATTTCAGTTGTACATACCGGGGTAAAGTCGCCTGGGTGTGAAAAAAATACTACCCATTTACCTTTATAATTAGAAAGAGAAATGTCTCCCATTGTAGAAACAGCATCAAAATCTGGAGCTTCCATACCAATTTTTAAATTATTATTCATCATTATTTCATAATCCATAAAATTAAACTCCTTTAAAAATTTTTTATTATAATATATGAAAAAATTCTGCAGAAGTTACAAAGATAAAATTAGAAAAGAATAAAAAGAATTTAAAAGTAAATAATAAAAATAGGGAGGTAGAATGATATGGAAAGTAATCAAAAAATACATTGCTCAGTTGGAAGCTGTAAATATAATGATATAACAGTACAAGAATGTAAATTAAAGGCTATAAATATTATGCCAAATACAAATGTAAATACAGGAAATGAAAAGGAAACAATGTGTGTAAGTTATAAAAACAATAAATAAACGTTAGTAA
This sequence comes from uncultured Clostridia bacterium, assembly GCA_944391965.1. Taxonomy (GTDB): domain Bacteria; phylum Bacillota; class Clostridia; order TANB77; family CAG-508; genus Merdicola. The sequence continues at coordinate 59,576 of CALXVH010000004.1, read as the reverse complement.
AAATAACTATAAAAGACATTGCCATTAGGTAATGTCTTTTTAATATTATAAATTTTTTTCACGTAAATTTTTCATAATTTGTTTATTAGCATCTTTCTTTTTTAAATCTTCTCTTTTATCATATAACTTTTTACCCTTACCTAAACCTAGTTCTAATTTTACAAAACTGCCTTTAAAATAAATGTTTAAAGGTATTAATGCATATCCTTTCTGCTTTAATAATCCATATAATTTTAAAATCTCCTTTTTATGTAATAATAATTTTTTTGGTCTTAAAGGATCTTTATTGTATATATTACCATGTTCGTAAGGACTAATATGTAAATTATATACATAACATTCACCATTAGAAATACTAGCATAACTATCTTTTAAATTTACTTTACCTAATCTTATAGATTTAATTTCTGTACCTGAAAGAACAATTCCAGTTTCATAAGTATCTAAAATTTCATAATTATGTTTGGCTGTTGGGTTCTTAGCAATTAATTTAGTATTCATAAAATTTTCCTCTCTTATGGTCTTCTTTTATGTTTTGCATAAATGAAATTAAAATTTCAACTCAAGTATACTTTTATAAAACAATTGATATTTGTATTATAACATGAATATACAAAAAGTAAAGATTAAGCTGTTACAAAAGTAACAGCTTATAGGTTTGTATGAAATTATTCATTATGATTTCTTTTAACTAAATACCATATAAGAAATGCAATTCCCAATACGACAGCTACAACTATTATCCAAGACCAAACTGTACCGTTAGAAAAAGCTGATGTGGCGGCTGTGGTTGCGGTTCTAGTAGCATTATATGCACCGTCTTTCATATCTGTAGCAGCTTCACCTACACTGTTTTTTAAATCCTTTGCTTGTTCTTGTGTTTTAGTAACGACATTACTTGACATATTTTTTATTGAGTTAGAAGTATTTTGAACAGCATTTGATGCATCTTGCATAACATTTTCTGTATGTCCAACACCATTTTTGGTAGATTCTGCAGCTTTATGAAGCATATCATTATTAGCAAAAGAATTACCACTTATAAAAAATACGATTACAGCAGAAAATATAATAAAAGAAATCTTTTTAGCTATATTAGCCATAATTTACCTCCTGCTAAAGTCTGAGGATATTATTCGCAAATAATATAATTAAATTTACAAATAATAAAAATACCTCAATATTATTTTTAGAAATTTAATTAAAAATATGCAAAAAAAATAAACCAATCTATCTAAAGATTGGTAAAAAAATTAATGTTTTAATCTAATTAATATAGCAATACTTAATAATATAAGTAAAATTCCAATTACGATTAATAAAATATTTAATATATTAGAAATATCTAAACCACTAGAAGATGAATTAGATGTATAAGTTGTAGGTGGTGTATAAGTAGATGCTGAAACTGTAGTATTAGATGTTTCGTTTTCTGTAATGTTCATGTTTATATCATCTGTTGCGTAAACAGGTGCAAAATTTACAAAAAATAAACTTAAAATTATTAATGGCATTATTAATAAAAATTTTTTTATCATATGTTTAACCCTCCTAAAATGTCCCTTGTTTATATTATCTATTTTATATGTAATAATCATACACAAAAACATAAAAAAAGTCTATACAAAACGAAAAAAAATTAAAAAAATATTGACAATATAAAATCTTAAATATATCTTAAAGTTAAGGAGTGATAATATGGACGAGTATATGGAAAAACTAGTAAATAGTAAAGAGTTTGAACTGTACAAAAACTTAGATAAACCTACATTAAAAATTATTTTGATGTATTTAAAATTTAATTTAGTAGAAATGTATCAACAAACAGAGACAGAGTTAAATAATAATCAAATTAGATATGCAGTAATAAAAAGTTGTATACCATCAGATTATAATTATTTAGAATATTTAATGAATTGTAATTATAGAATAAATTTAAATGTTGCTAGAAATGTTTTTGTAGATAAAATTGGAGAAAAAAAGTCTAACTGTCAAAATTGTGGATTAAAATATTGTATAAAATATTTGGTAAGGAATTTTTTATATGAAATATTAAAAGCTCAAAAAAGAGATAAAATTGTAATAGATCCTAAAAAAGTGATAAATATATTTTTAAATGAAGAAGAAACTAAAATATTATATAATTCAAAGGAAATTAAATTTAATAATATGGATATAGTATCTCTAATGTGTGTAGAAATATTATTAAAGAATCAATTTATTAAACTTAAAGAATATAATGAAGAAACTAAACAAGCTAAGTTTAATGCATTAAACTTAATTAATTTAGAGAATAGTACATATTATATAAATAAAATACATGAATATTATGCTGGAAATTATGAAAACGAATTGGTATTAAATATCGAAGAATTTGAGAAAAACTTAGAAAACAACGATGATACAAGCTACGAATATGTTTATAAATTAGCAGCATATTTTACATATTTAATAGAAACTCAAAATATAGATGTTATAAAACAATTGGAAACTTATATTTTAAGAAGAAACGACGATAAAATGAGCAATAGAGGTAAATATTTTAATAAGATTTATCTTGATAAAGTAGAAAAATTGTCATGTAATAAAGAAACAAAAAATAAAATAAAAAGATTATTTAATTATGTTTTAAATTATAATTATACAACAGCAACACCATTTGTACCTATTAATATTGTAATGTATACAGAAGATAGAGAAATGGCTACAAATATTTCAGAACTAATTGGTGAATATATGTGGTATTTTGTATATTTAAAAGATAGTACAAAATATTATGAGTATTCAATGAATGAAATTATATCTGATAAAAATCTAATTAATCAAATGTATGTAGATTATAGTAATGGGAAAACTAGTTACAAATATGGAATAGTAAGAATTATGGATTTTCAAAATATAATTTATGCATCTGATAAAGATCAAAATATTATTCTAAATTTATTAACAGAGAAAATCTTAAAAAATAACTCTAGAATTGTTACAATGATTTATGGTAATAAAGATATAATAAAAGGAATTTTAGATAAGCATCCTATTCTTTCAGAAAATTTATTTAATATCGAATTAAATATAGATGAGTTAGATATAGATGAAGTTTATAATATTGTTATAGAAAGACTAGGGTTGACTGAACAGTTAAATGATGAGATAAAAGAAAAAATATATAATTATATAAAATTAAGCTATGGAAGTAGTGAAATTAAAAATACAGAATATGCAAAAGTATTATTTAATAAAATTATATTAAATGAGCATAGCACATTTGATAGTAATAAGACAAATATCTTAAAATTAGAAGATATTCCTAATTTATATAATACAAGAGATTTGCCACAAATTTTATCAGAATTAAATGAAATGATAGGTCTTGGAAAGATAAAGAAACAGATTAATAATTTAGTTAGTTTATTAAAATTTAATAAAAGAGCAAATATTGATATTTCTAAATTTAATCTTCATATGGTATTTACAGGAAATCCAGGAACAGGTAAAACAACAGTAGCAAGACTTTTTAGTGATATATTATATAATTTAGGATATACTAAGAAAAATAAGCTTGTAGAAGTATCTGCAAAAGACCTTATTGCAGAATATGTTGGACAAACAGCAGGTAAAACATATAATGTATTAAAATCAGCTTTTGGTGGAGTATTATTTATAGATGAAGCATATTCTATTGTAGAAACTGGTTCTAATTCTTCTTTTGCAAGTGATTGTATGACAACAATATTAAAAGTTTTAGAGGACCAAAAAGATAATTTAATAGTTATTTTTGCAGGTTATGAAAAACAAATGGAAAAATTTATAAAATTTAATCCAGGTTTAAAATCTAGAATAGGATACACGATAAAGTTTGATGATTATACAAGTCAAGAATTAATAGATATTTTTAAACAATTAGTAGAAAAAAACAATTTAAAAATTACAGATGAAGCACTAAAAAAAGTAGAAAGTATAATAGAAACATCAAAAAAAGTTGAAGATTTTGGAAATGCAAGATACATAAACCAAATATATCAAGATATTTTAATTGAACATTCAAGAAATGTAGAAAATATAGAAAATGACGAAAACTTAATGGTTATAACAGAAGATGATATAAATGCAGAAAAATTAACAGCAAAAAATGAAGCAAGAAGGATAGGATTTTAAAATGTATTATACATATATGTTAAGATGTACAGATAATTCAATTTATACAGGGATTACCACTGATTTAGAAAGAAGAATGGATGAACATTTTAATCAAGGAGAAAAATGCGCCAAATATACTAAAAGACATAAAGCTAAAAAGCTAGAGGCAGCATGGAGTAGTGAAGATAGAAAGCTAGCTTCAAAATTAGAATACTATATAAAACATTTACCAAAAAGCGAAAAAGAAGATATTATAAAACACAATAAAAAGATAACTGTTTTAAGCGAAAAATTAGATATTACATCTTATAAAAGAATTAGACTAAAGAGGTGATGGATAATGGAAAAAGAAGCTTTCTTTAAATTATCATATGGACTATATATTATAACTACAAAATATGAAGAACATTTTGCAGGATGTGTAGTAAATACTGTTGTGCAGGCTACAGCAGAAGAAAAGCCAAAATTATTAGTAACTGTAAATAAAGAAAATGATACAAACACAACGATGAAAAAATCCAAGAAAGTAAATATATCTGTGTTAGCACAAGATGCAGATATGTTATTAATTGGTAAGTTTGGCTTTAGGAGTAGTAAGGATTTTAATAAATTAGAAGGAACAGATTATGTGCTTGGGAAAAATGATATTCCAGTAGTCACTCAAGCTACATCATCATATATAGAAGCAAATATAATAAACGAAATAGATTGTGGAACACATACTATATTTGTATTAGAGGCAGAAGAGGCAAAAATAATAAGTGATAAGCCAGTTTTAACATATGATTATTATCACAATGTAATAAAAGGAAAAACACCACCAAAAGCATCATCTTTTGCGCAATAGGGATCTAAGGACGTTCCTTTTTTCCCTGGTTGAAAATTTATTTTGCTGGAATATCAAAATATTGTTAGAAATTTCAATTTATACTTGTACTATAGATATTAAAGAAGCGTACTGATTTAATATAATCAGCACGCTTCTTATCTTGGCATGGGTTAAGAAGTTATATTCTTCCTAATCTTTTCTGGCATAAAACAATATGCATGTTTTTGCCAAAACTTCATGGCTGGCAAATACAAGTCATCCTCAGGGTCTAATTCCCAAGGGCGTGGCATAGTCTCTAATCCAGTAAATCTTATGTTAGTAATAACATAAAATACGCCATCTATATCAACCATCTTTTCGAAGTTGATAGAAAGACGCTGGATTGCTTGTGGAGCAGAAAATGCCATATAGACTGGATGTTTTTCGCCATAGCGAACGACCTTCACAAGGTCATCAACATCTTCGTAGAATGACAAAGGAGTAAAATCAGCATAACCAATAACTGATTCTGCTTTAACCCTATAATTTTTACTTTTGGATTCCAAATTTATCTGACTAATTACTTTTTTTAAAAAAGAAAGATCAATATTGCAGTAGAAATCCCTTGCAAAATATACAGGGTATAAATTCTTGGCATGCTCTATAAACTTAAGATTCCGTTTCCAGAAAGCCTTTGATACTTCATAAGAATCTTTATATTTTATGAGTGCCAAAATAAGGCGTCTCTTATGTCCTTTGCCAGAAAGCTCATAAGGAATGAGCGAAGAGATTCGCTCCATATCCTGATACAGATATGAACCTTCAATAACTTCTTTTACCATATCTAATGTAACATGTTTATCAAGTTTAATTCCATACCGGGTATAAACTTTAAAACCATTTTTAGATATGGCAATTAATTCTTTAGGTGGTGAGTTGGATTTTTTCATAACATTTAGTTCTTAATAAATTAAGAACTACCTCCCTTCTAAAACTACAAGACCAGCAAAAGGAAACTATCCTTTATATGCTAATCAACCGTTTTGCTACAATGCCATTATATAAGCATATTTAGCATAATACAAGTTTTTTGCAAAATTAAATGAATTTTTGTATAATAATGTCACATTATTATTAATAAAAATTAATGTTAGGAGGCAAAATGTTAAATATAGGCTGTCACTTATCAATTTCTAAAGGATATGAAAATATGGGAAAGGAAGCCTTAGAAATAGAGGCTAATACATTTCAATTCTTTACAAGGAATCCCAGAGGTGGAAAAATAAAAGACTTAAATATAGAAGATATAAATAATTTATTAGAAATTATGAAAAAAAATCAATTTGCTAAGATACTAGCACATGCACCATATACAATGAATTTGTGTTCCGATAAAGAAGATATTCGTGAGTTTGCTAAAAATATGCTGAAAGAAGACTTAGAAAGAATGGAATATCTACCAGGGAATATGTACAATTTCCATCCAGGAAGTCATGTTGGACAAGGAGTAGAAAAAGGAATAGAATATATAGTTAAAGCTTTAAACGAAGTACTTACTAAAACTCAATCTACAACTGTATTATTAGAGACAATGGCAGGGAAAGGAACAGAAATAGGAAGAAGTTTTGAAGAAATAAAAACAATAATAGATAAAGTCAGTTTAAAAGAAAAATTAGGAGTTTGTCTTGATACTTGCCATATAAATGATGCAGGATATGATGTAAGTGATATTGATAAAGTATTAAATGAATTTGATAAAATTATAGGGTTAAAATATTTAAAGGCAATACATTTAAATGATAGTATGAATGTATTGGGGAGTCATAAAGATAGACATCAAAAAATAGGAGAAGGTACAATAGGTATTTCTAACTTTGAAAAAATTATAAATCATCCTGTGTTAAAAGATTTACCATTTTATTTGGAAACACCAAACGATTTAATAGGATATGCAAAAGAAATAAGCTTATTAAGAAATTTGTATAAAAGTTAAAATAAAAAAAGGAGAGAAAATCAATGCTTTCAGTAATGGAGGTAAAAAAGAGGTTACCAAGAGATTTTATAGAAGAATTATATAATTTGCATTCACCATTAGTTGCAGATAAAATATTAGCTGGAATGGCAGGAAAAAGAAATACTACTTTGCGTGTAAATACATTAAAGTACAATATTCAAGAACTAATGAGATATTTTAGAGAGATAAATATTAAGTTTGAGAGAGTGAGTTTTTTAAATGATGCATTAGTAATAAAAAATGCAACTGAAAAAGATATTCAAAAGCTAGATATTTACGAAAAGGGGTACATTTATTTGCAAAGTTTATCTAGTATGATTCCACCACTTGTACTAGATGCGAAAGAAAATGAACAAGTTTTAGATATGGCATCAGCGCCAGGAAGTAAAACAACACAAATCTCTGCAATGATGAATAATACCGGACATATTATTGCAAATGAATTGGACAAAATAAGATGTGAACGTTTAAAATTTAATTTAGCAAATCAAGGAGTAACAAATGTAGAAGTAATAAATGGGTATGGTGAAAAATTAGGAGAAAAATATCCAGAAAATTTTGACAGAGTTCTATTAGATACACCATGCAGTGGAGAAGGGAGATTTATTGCAGAAATAGCAGGTACATATCGAAATTGGTCATTAAAAACAGTAAAAGAACTTTCAAAAATACAAAGAAAACTTATAAAAAGTGGGTATAATGCATTAAAGCCAGGAGGAATAATGGTATATTCTACATGTACTTTAAATTTAGAAGAAAACGAAAATATTTTAAAATGGGCATTAGAAAATTTAAAATTAAAAATGATGGATATAGATTTAAATATAAAAAACGCAATACCAGGAGAAAAACTGGGTACAAATTTAGGGTTAGAAAAAGCAATAAAAATATTGCCTAACAAAGAAACGGAAGGATTTTTTATAGCAAAATTAAGAAAAATTTAAATTAAAGAAGTGTTACAAGGAGGATAAGATGGAATCAAGAATAGAAGAAGCAGTTAATAAAAAGAAAAAAGGGTATAATTGTGCACAAGCTATAGCTTGTACTTATTGTGATTATGCAGGTGTTGACGAAGAGACAATGTTTAATATTTGTCAAGCTTTTGGTGTTGGAATGGGAACATTAGAAGGGACATGTGGTGCAATAGTTGGTGCTGGCGTTGTTTTAGGAATGATGAATAAGCAAAGAGGAAAAACAAATCAAGATATAAGAAAAATTATGCAGGAATTTAAAGCTCAAAATTCTACAGTTATTTGTAAAGAATTAAAAGGAATAGGAACAGGGAAAGTTTTAAGAGAATGTAATGATTGTGTACGAGATGCAGCAAGATTTCTTGAAAATATAATTGAAGAAAATGAAAAATAGGTTGACGTAATTTAAATTGCGTGCTAAAATAAAAATATGTTTTAAGAGTTTACCTAAGAGTATAAACTTGAGCGGTAAAGAGTAATAAAAAATTACTTACACTTAAAGTAAGATTAGATAAGAAATAATTCAAGTCTTACAAAGGAGTCTTAAAGATTTCTTTGTAAGGCTTTTTTTCTTATATATTAAAAGATATAATATACTAAAATAGAGATATATTTGTAAAAGGGGATAATAATTATGAGATATGAAGAGATGAAAGAAGAGGAGTTAAAGGAAACACTAGAATTGGTAAAAAGAGTTTTTGATGAATTTGAAGCACCAGATTATACAGACGAAGGAGTAACTAATTTTTATAAGTTTATTGCTTATGATAGTATTTTAGTGCACATAAAAAATAATTTTAAAATTTTTGTTGCAAAAGAAGAAGACAAAATCATTGGAATGATTTGTATAAGAGATTTTTCCCATATTGCAATGTTATTTGTAGACAAAAAATATCATAAAAATGGAATTGGGACAGAATTAATGAATATAGCAAAAAAATATTGTCAAGAGAATAGCAAAGATATTTCTAAAATAACAGTAAACTCATCTCCATATGCAATAGAGTTTTATCATAAAATAGGATTTAAAGATACCGGAAAAGAACAAACCGTTGATGGAATAAGATTTTTACCAATGCAACTATCAATTTATAAATTAGAAGAATATAGAGATGAATATTTTGACTACTTATATCAAACGAAAAAAGAATGTTTTAAATGGTATGTAGAAAAAATATATGGTCCATGGGAGGACGAATTTCAGTTAGAATTTTTTAAAAATTTTATTAGAGAAAAAAGAAATTACATAAAAGTAATAATTTATAAAGATAGACCAATCGGTATGTTTACAAATTATATTAATGAGGATGGAGACGATTTTATAGATTTATTTTATATAGATAAAGAATATCAAGGAAGTGGAATTGGAACACAAATTTTAAGAGAACAATTATTAGCAGACAGAAAAAATAATGTAGATACTGCGTTACAAGTATTTAAAGAAAATCCAGCTAAGAAATTATATGAAAAAGTTGGGTTTAAAGTATATGATGAAACAAATACTCACTATAAAATGATTAGAAGGATAAAGGGGGAATAGTTATGGCTAAATTTGTATTAATATGTGGACCACAAGCTGTAGGCAAAATGACAGTTGGTCAAGAGCTTGCAAAATTGACTGGACTAAAATTTATGCATAACCATGAAACGATAGATTTACCATTAAAGTTTTTCGAATTTAAGTCAGAACAAAGAGAACGTTTAACAGATTTGTTTAGATTTTCAATCTTTGAAGAGGTAGCGAAGAGTGATTTAAAAGGAATGATTTTTACATTAATGTGGGCTTTCGAAAGACAAGAAGATTGGGATTGGGTACAACGAATAAAAGATATATATGATAAAGAAAATGGTGAATTTTATGTTGTTGAACTAGAAACGACATTAGAAGAAAGACTAAAAAGGAATAAGACAGAAAATAGACTAAAAAATAAACCTACTAAAAGAGATTTAGAATTCAGCGAGAAGGAATTATTAAAATCTGTATATAAGCATAGACTAAATTCATATGAAGGAGAAGTAAAATACGAAAACTATATAAAAATAAATAACACAAATATTTCAGCAGAAGATACTGCAAAAAAAATACAAGAAAAGTTTAACTTATAGGAGGAAATATACAATGGAAGATGAATTAGAATTAATATTTCCATCAAAAAAATATAAAGAACAAATAGAAGATTTTAAGGAAGAATTTATAAATAATAATGAAAATGATATACCTGGTGGTGGAGGCTTAGAAAGAGAAGAAACATTTGTAGAGTGGTTACAAAAAATTAATGATGATCTTTCAGAAGAAAAAAGTAAAGCAAGAGGAAGAGTTCCATCAGTATTATATTTAGCTTTTAGAAAACAAGATCAAAGATTAATAGGAATAATTCAAATAAGATGTAAATTAAATGACTATTTATTAAATTTTGGAGGACATATTGGAGATTCCATAAGACCTTCGGAAAGAAATAAGGGCTATGGTACAAAAATGATAGCTTTAGCGCTTAAAGAAGCTAAAGAATTAGGCATAGGAAATGTACTAATGACTTGCAATAAAAATAATGTGGCTTCAGCAAGAACAATTATAAAAAATGGTGGAATATTAGAGAATGAAGTAAATGAAAATAATAAAGTAGTACAAAGATATTGGATAAGTTTAAAAAAGAGATACGCAGATGGTAGAAATAAAGCTAACCATATATTAGAAAGTGACTTTAAAAATATAAGAGTTGATAATGAAGAATTTAAGGGTAATATCTCTTTACTAGCTATAAAGAAAGTTAGAAAAGAATGGCGAATTGATGTAGAAAAAAGATGTATTTTAGCTAATAACTATAACTTGCTAGAAATATATCCAGATGGAAAACAGTACTGTATTACTGCAATGTTTGATGACAAAGATAAAATTGCTGAATGGTATTTTGATATTGCAAAAGAAGTAGGAGAAGAGAATGGAATTCCATATGAAGATGATCTTTATTTAGATGTAGTAATAGTGCCAGATGGAAGAATACATGTATTAGATGAAGATGAATTAAAAAATGCTTACGAAAGAAAAGAAGTTACTAAAGATGAATATGATAGGGCATATAAGGTGGCAAATAAAATTATAGAAAAAGGTAAAAAGAAAGAAACTTTGGAACAATTATCAGAATTTTCTAATAAATATTTAAAAATATTAAGAGGTGATGAAGATTTATTATAAAAAATTAATTGGAAAAAATATCTATTTAGCACCTAAAAATATAGAAGATGCAGAAAAGTATGCAGAATGGTTAAATGACTTTAGGACTACAGACTATTTAGGTATGAGTGGTAAAATAATGACTTTAGAAAAAGAGAAAGAATATATGACAAAAGCTATGGATGATGAAGCAACGTTAAACATTGTAACATTAGCCGAAGATAAATTAATAGGAACAGTAGGTTTGGAAAGCATAGACCACTTAAATAGAACAGGAACTTTAGGTATATTTATAGGTGATGTACAAGAAAGAGAAAAGGGTTATGGAACAGAGGCAATTAATTTAATTTTGGATTATGGATTTAATTATGTGAATTTAAATAATATAAAATTAGATGTTTTGGAATTTAATGAAAGAGCGATATCATGTTATAAAAAATGTGGATTTAAAGAATGTGGTCGAAGAAGAAAATGCGAATTTATCGATGGAAAGTATTATGACAGGATTAGTATGGATATTTTAAAAGAAGAATTTGCGGGAAAGTACATATTAAATAGGAATATTTAGTAAAAAAACGAAATTATGTAGACTCGACTAGCAAAATATGTTAAAATAATATCGGTAGTAACTGCAGTTGAATTATACATAGGAGGGTAATTATGTGGAAATATTTTAAAGACTTAGAACGGACAATGTCTGTTCGTGGACTAAATGATCTGGCGATTGAACTGGCTGAACTTTATGCAAACAGTGCAGCTATTACAAAAGCTGACTTGGCACAGGAAAACGATATGACTGTAAAATTAGTCAGTGAACTCCTAGATTATGCAGTAGTGCATAGTCTGGTAAGCGAAGCAACAGTTGGTCTGATGGAAAGAAGATCACTTTCAAATCAAAAAAGGCACTCACCAGAGGGGGAAAGTTTTTCAGCAAAACATCATTATGCAGAACTTCGTAGAAAGAGAGTAGAACATCAAGTTTTCGGTTTTTCCGAAGAAAAGATTAGAGAACTGGCACTCGCTTTTGCAGAAGAAACTGATAAAAGCAAGGAGGATATAGCCATAAGATATGATATAGCCAAAAAATCAGTAGATATTCTACTGAAAAAAGCTATAACTCAGAGTATTTGTGATGATGAAACCTTTAAAAAAATTGAAGAAAGGTCTATCAGGCACAATGATAGTCCCGAGACAAGAGCCTTTTTCAGGCAGCTTCACGAAAGACGCGAAGCAAAAAAGAAAAATTTTTTTGCATAGTCATACCCAGAACACAGAAGCAACATGGAAGATATTTTTCCAGTTGCTTTTGTGTTTTTCTGTGTGTTAAAAGTGTGTACTTCAGTGACAGAGCTTAAAGTTCAAAAATCATGTAAACTACAATAGATTTTGAATTAAATATATTTATTGGTAATATAAAGTATAAAACAAATAAAAATAGAAACAATAAACAAAGGAGGTAAAAATATGGAAGAGAAAAATTTAAAAATCTTAAAAGAAATTCATAAAGGTACAGTAATGGGAATGAATTCTATATCCTTTGTTGCAGAAAAGCTTGATGATAACGAGTTAAAAGATAACTTAAGTTTTCAATATACACAATATGGGCAAGTAATGGACAGAGTAAATAAACTATATGAAAACTATGGAGAAATACCAGAAGAGAAAAATATAATGAATAAAGTAATGGGATGGACTGGAGTGCAAATGAATACAATAAACGATAAAAGTCCATCAAAAATAGCAGAGATAATGATAGAAGGAACAACAATGGGAATTATAGAAGGAAGAAAACTAATAAATCATGAAGCAGATCAAGCTTCAAAAGATGTGCGAGATTTATTAAACAATTTTGTAACATTTCAAGAAAATAATGTAGAACAGCTAAAGAAATTTTTATAGTGGAAGACGAGATTTTGGGGACATTCCTTAAAGCCCTATAATATAAATAAAATGATAAAATAATACTTGCAAATATTGGTAATAGCAGGTATAATAATAATACAATTGAATTTAATTATGTTTTAAAAAGAAACCAAGTAGTAATTTATAGTAACTAATAGAGAGGCAATGGTTGGGTGGAACTTGCTAGTATATAAATTTACGAATTACATTTCTTATAGTAATTAACGTGTAGCTACGATAAGCTGTAAAGAGGCAATTATTAAATTGTAAATAAAGGTGGTACCACGAGACACATCGTCCTTTAAGGAGATGTGTCTTTTGGAATTTTTAGGAGGTGATGCTATGACCCAATCGTTTAAAATGAAAATAATAATCGACGGGTTCTTCTACGAAAATTCATATAATATGATCAAAAATTAAAATATAAAAGGAGAGTATTAATATGGATAATAAATTAGATTTAATAAAGAGAAAAGCAGTAGATATATTTTCAGAAGAAGAATTAGAACAAAAAATAAAGAGTGGAAGAAAACTTACAATAAAATTGGGAGCAGACCCATCAAGACCAGATTTACATCTAGGACATACAGTTGTGTTAAGAGCATTAAAGACATTTCAGGAGATGGGGCATGAAGTCGTATTTGTTATAGGAGATTTTACAGGAATGATTGGAGATCCATCAGGTAAAAGCAAAACAAGACCAGCTTTAACATTTGAGCAAACAAGAAAGGCTGGAGAAACATACTTAAAACAAGTTACTAAAATATTAGACAAAGATAAAACAAGAATTGCATACAACTCTGAATGGCTTTCTAAGATAAATTTTAAAGATGTTATAGAATTAACAAGTAAATACACAGTTGCAAGAATTTTAGAAAGAGATGATTTTAAAAATAGATATGAAAACAATTTACCTTTATCAATGCATGAACTTCTATATCCATTAATGCAAGGATATGATTCTGTAGCATTAAATGCAGATATAGAAATTGGTGGAACAGATCAAACATTTAATCTATTAGTAGGTAGAGAATTGCAAAAAGATTATGGGCAAGAAAGACAAGTTGTTTTAACATTTCCATTGTTAGTAGGACTAGATGGAAAAGAAAAAATGAGCAAATCATTAGACAATTATATTGGAATTGATGAAAGTCCAGAGGTAATGTATGAAAAAGCTATGAAGATTCCTGATGAAGTTTTAATGGAATATTTTAGATTAACTACAGATATTGATATAAATGAGGCAGAGAAATTAATTAGTGAGGATATAGTAAAAGCTCATAAGAGATATGCAGAAGAAATTGTTAGAATGTATCATGGAGAAGCTAAGATAGCTTTGGCAGAAGAAAGATATAATCAAGTTGCCAAAGGTGGTATCCCGGAAGATATAAAAGAATTTAATATTGAAAACAATGATGAAATAAATATTTGTGATTTACTTGTAAAAGTTGGATTTGCACCTTCTAAAAGTGAAGCAAAAAGAATGGTGTTAGGTAGAGGTGTAAAAGTGGATGGTGAGATTATAGAAGATATAACAGCTACACTACAGCCAAAAGAAACAATATTACAGTTTGGAAAAAATAAATTTATAAAGATAATGTAAAGTAAAAGATGTCCTTTTAAGTGAAAGGACATTTTTAACTTTCAGTTATTTAAAATAGTTGCTTTTATAACTTAATTACAATATAATATCAGAGTAGAAAAAGGGAAAAAAGGAACATTCCCAAATCCCGGAACGTTCTTAAATCCGAAAGGAGATAAATATGAATTTTTTAGAATTAAGAGAAAAATATACAGAATTTTCATATAACTGGTATAAAATAGAAGAAAATGAAAATGAATATAAAATAAGTTATGAATTTGAAATAGTGGGACTTTCAAAATTTAACCCAACATGGACAATTCCTAAAATGAGTGATTCTGTAAGTAAAGATCAGAATAAAGAACTATTAGAAACTATGGTTTTCAATTTGGGAATGGTTGAACTTGTAAGCTATTGGAAAATAACTTGTGCACCACATGTAACTGTAAAAAATATATGCTTAAACCAAAAACAAATAGATTGGTGGAAAAAATTATATTTTTATGGTCTTGGTGAGTTCTTTTATAAAAACAATATAAGAACAAATATAGATGAATTTATGAATATTTCAACAGGAAATAGAAAACTATCAAAAATAATAACTAATGAAAAATTTGCTGGTGCTTTAGTTCCAATAGGTGGAGGTAAAGATTCTATTGTAACATTAGATGTAATCAAAGAAGATTTTGCAGATAATATGTGCTATGTAATAAATCCAAGAGGAGCAACAGAAGAAACAGCAGAGGCTGCTGGATATGGCGAAGATAAAAGATGTTATGTAAAAAGAACACTAGATAAAAATATGTTAGAACTTAACAAACAGGGTTATTTAAATGGTCATACACCATTTTCATCTATAGTGGCATTTTCAGCACTTATAGTTGCATATTTAAATAAGAAAAAATACATAGTATTATCTAATGAAGCAAGTGCAAATGAATCTACAATATATGAAGAGGAAGTAAATCATCAATACTCTAAAAGCTATGAATTTGAACAAGATTTTAATGAATATGTTAAAGAAAATATATTAGATGGGATAGAGTATTTTAGTTTATTAAGACCGATAAGTGAATACCAAATTGCAAAACATTTTGCTAAATTACCTAACTTTTATAGCATTTTTAAAAGCTGTAATGCGGGAAGTAAAGAAAACAAATGGTGTGCAAACTGTCCTAAATGTTTATTTGTATATATAATTCTAGCTCCATTTATGAATAAACAAGATATGATAAAAATATTTGGAGAAGATCTATTAGAAAAAGAAAGCTTGAAAGAAACAATGGAAATGCTTGCTGGAATACAAAAAAATAAACCTTTTGAATGTGTGGGTTCAAGAGATGAAGTAAATACAGCAATTTGTGAAACAATAAAAAAATGTGAAGCAAATAATGAGGAAGTTCCATTATTATATAAGTATTATAAAAACACAAATAAATATCAAGAATATAAAGATGAGGAAAATGAATATAACACATTTTATAATTCAGAGAATAATGTACCAGAACATTATAAACAAATGTTAAAGAAGAGTGAGATAATATGAAAAATACAATATTAGCTAAATTTAAAGAAGACTTAGAAAATAAAAAAATAGCAATTTGGGGACTTGGGAAAGAAGGAATATCTACTTTGCAATTTATACAAAATAATAATATAAAGTATAAAGAATTAGGCATTTTAGATCAAAAAGATTTTCCAGAAATAGAAGGGGTAAAAAAATTAAGTAATCCAGGGGAGTTAAACAAATATGATTTAATATTTAAAAGCCCAGGAATAGTTGCAGATGCAACTATAATAGATGTCAGCAAATTAACATCACAAACAGAAGAATTTGTTAAAATTTTATCTAAACAAATAATAGGAATAACCGGAACTAAAGGAAAAAGTACAACATCTAGTCTTACTTATACTATATTAAAAAAATATTATCCAAATACTGTGTTAGTCGGAAATATAGGAATTCCTTGTTTTAACGCAATAAATGAAATAGATGAAGATACAAAAATAGTGTTCGAACTTAGTTGCCATCAATTAGAATTTATAAGATATTCACCTCATATTGCAGTGATTTTGGATTTATATCCAGACCATTTAGATCATTATAAAACATTTGAAAATTACATTAATGCAAAACTTAATATTAATAAATTTCAAACAGATGATGATATTTTTATTTATGGAAAAACATGCCAAAAATATATAAATAGTAAAATTAAAAATAATATTTGCATAAACGATTTTATAAAAGATAGAACTATAACAACAAATAATAATAGTATACAAATTTTAGATGATGAAACAAATTTGGTAGGTGAGCATAATTTTTTTGATATTGCAGTTTCATACTATATTTGTAGTAACATGTATAAAATATCAAATGAAGAATTTAAATTAGCCTTAAAGGATTTTAGGGGCTTAGCACATAGATTAGAATATGTTACTACTAAAGATAATGTTTCATATTATGATGATTCAATTTCTACAATAGGAGAAACTACCATAGAGGGTATCAAAGCATTAAAAAATGTAAATACCTTAATATTAGGGGGTATGGACAGAAAAATAAATTATTCTAATTTAGAGGATTTTATTATAAAAGATGAAAATTTAGAAAATTTAATTTTAATGCCAGATACTGGGACAAGAATATATAAAGAATTACAGGAAAAAGGAGCTAATAAGAATTGTTATTTAGTAACTAATTTAGAGGAAGCAGTAAGAAAAGCAAAAGAAGTAAGTAAGAAAAATACAATTTGTTTATTATCTCCAGCTGCAGCAAGTTACGGATTTTTTAAAAATTTTGAAGAAAGAGGAAATAAATTTAAAGAATTGCTAAAAGAACTTTAGGAATAGAGAAGTGAACCCTCCTTGTTATACAAGAAAGTTTAACAAGGAGGGTTCTTTATATACAAATTTATAAAGTATGAAGAATTCACAAAGAATTCACAGAACATAGATTGACAAGTGACACTGTGTCATATATAATATATGATACAGTGTCACTTTGAAGTTAAGATAAATAAGATTAGAATAATCAAAAGACACCAAATAAATAATCAAATTTTATACTTAAGAATATAATACAAATGAAAGGAGGAAAAAATGCCAACAAATACATTCTTCAATTTACCTGCAGAGAAGAAGCATAAAATATTAAAAGCTGCAAATAAAGAATTCGCAAGAGTTCCGCTAGAACAAGCTTCTATAAAAAATATTGTAGAAGATGCAGAAATAGCTAGAGGCAGTTTCTATCAATATTTTGAAAACAAACAAGACTTGTTTGATTATATTATGACTTCAAAAACTGGTGATATGGAAAAAAATTTAATGGAAATGATAGAAAATGAAAATGGAAACATAATAAACATTTTTATTAATATGTATGATCACTTAATAGAAGTAGGTAAAATAAGAAGAAATAATAAACTTTTTAGACAGATATTTGAAAATATTAAAACAAGTGACAACCTAATGCTTACAAGAAAAGAAGAAATGAACAAAAAATTAGAGAAAACACTACAAGATTTGTATTCAAAGAATAAAGATATTTTAAATATAAAAGACGAAGAAGAATTTAAGCTGGTAATAGAAATATTGACAGCGATAACAAGACGAAGAATTGTGGCTTCATTAAAATATAAAAACTCAGCTGAGGCGAGAAAAGATTTCTTGAAAGAAATTGAATATATAAAAAGAGGAATTTTAAAATAACATAATGAACTTTTAAGTTTTATCACTAAAGTTCACAAATTTCAAAAAAGGAGAGAATAAACAATGTTAAAAGTTTTAAAAAACTTAAAACAATCTGCTGCTTCTGTAATAGTAATTATTATACTTTTATGTGTTCAAGCTGCAACAGACTTAGCATTACCAACATATACTTCTAAAATTGTAAATGTAGGTATTCAAGCACGGTGGAATAGAAAATTCTGCACCTGAATATATAGCTAAAAACCAAATGGATAGTCTTTTAAAATTTACAAATGATGATGAAAAAATATTAAATGATTATGAAATTATTTCTAAGGATAGTAAAGATTATGAAAAAGATGTTAAAGATTATCCAGAAATTGCAAATCAAGAAGTGTATAAATTAAAAGACATTAGTAAAGAAGAACAAGAAAGTTTAAATCAAACTATAGCCAAACCTTTACTTGCATTGTCTAGCTTTGAAGCGCCAGAAGAAATAAGTAAAGTAGATATGGATTTAATGCTTGGATTTGTAGAAAATGATGATGAAATATTAAATTCATATACATTATCAGAAGATGGAAATACATACAAGATTAATGATATCAATAGTATAGAAAAAGGCAAATTAAATATTAATTTAATGAATGGCTTACTTATAAAACAAATGGTATCAAATGAAGAAACAGCTAATCAAATCAAAAACAAAATGTTAGAGAATATTCCAGAAGCACAAAGAACTGTTATGGAAAATATGTCTTTAGCAGAAATAATAAATATGATGCCAGCAGAGCAAAAAACAGATTTTATAAATACAATAGAAGCAGAATTACCAAATACAATAGATACAATGATTACTAATTTATCAGATTCCATGATAGAACAAGCTGCAATACAAGAAGTAAAATTACAATATCAATATTTAGGAGCTGATACAGATAGTATACAAAATACATATATTTTAATATCAGGCTTACAAATGTTAGGAATAGCAGCAATCACTATGATAAGTGCAATTTCTATAATGTTATTATCTTCAAGAGTGGCTGCTAAATTAGGTAAAACATTAAGAGAAAAAATATTTAAGAAAGTATTAAGTTTTTCTACAGAAGAATTTAATGGATTTTCAACAGCATCTTTAATTACACGTACAACAAATGATATACAACAAATTCAAATGCTTTTAACAATTTTATTTAGAGTTGTTGTATATGCCCCAATTATAGCAATAGGTGGATTTATAAGAGTATTATTTAATAGTGATGCATCTATGGCTTGGATAATAGGTTTAGCTGTAATATGTATTGTTATAATTGTTCTTACATTAATGATTATAGCAATGCCTAGATTTAAAATATTACAAAAATTAGTTGATAAACTAAACTTAGTATCTCGTGAAATATTAACAGGAAGTCAAGTAATTCGTGCTTTTAATACAGAAGAAAGAGAAGAGAAAAGATTTGATGGAGCCAATACAGATTTAATGAAAACACAAGTTTTCGTAAATAGAGCAATGAGTATAATGATGCCAGCATTAATGCTTGTTATGAACTGTATAACAGTACTTATTGTATGGGTTGGTGGACATAATGCAAATGAAGGACTAATGCAAGTTGGAGATGTAATGGCATTTATTCAATATACAATGCAAATAGTAATGGCATTCTTAATGATATCTATGGTATCTATAATGTTACCACGTGCTAGTGTTTCTGCAGAACGTATAAATGAAGTGTTAGAAACAGAACCTAAAATAAAAGATAAAGACGGAACAAAACAATTTAAAGTAGATAAAAAAGGATATGTTGAATTTAAAGATGTTTCATTCCATTATCCAGATGCAGATACAGAAGTTGTAACAGATATTTCATTTACAGCAAAGCCTGGTGAAACCACTGCTTTAATTGGAAGTACAGGTAGTGGTAAATCTACAATAGTAAATTTAATACCAAGATTTTATGATGTAACTGGAGGAGAACTATTAGTAGATGGTGTAAATGTAAAAGACGTAAGTCAAAAAGAATTAAGAAAGAGAATTGGATTCGTACCACAAAAAGGAATATTATTCTCTGGAACGATAGAATCTAACATAAAATATGGTAATGAAAATATAACAGATGAGCAAATGGTAGAGGCTGCGCAAATTGCCCAAGCCGAAGAATTCATCGAAACAAAACCACAAAAATACCAAGAACCAATATCACAAGGTGGAGGTAACGTTTCTGGTGGACAGAAACAACGTTTATCAATAGCTAGAGCTATTGCAATAAATCCAGAAATATTAGTATTTGATGATAGTTTTTCAGCATTAGATATGAAGACAGACAAAATATTAAGAGAAGAACTTGCAAAACGTACTAAAGATAAGACTGTAATAATAGTTGCACAAAGAATTAGTACAATTATGAATGCAGATCAAATAATAGTATTAGATGAAGGAAAAATTGTAGGAAAAGGAACACATGAGGAATTATTGGAATCATGTGAAACTTATAAACAAATAGCTTTATCACAACTTTCAAAGGAGGAATTGGAAAATGGCAGAGAATAAAAATGTAAGACCTCCAATGGGAGGTATGAGACATGGCGCAGGTAGAGTAGTAGAAAAACCAAAAGATTTTAAGGGAACTACTAAAAAACTATTAAAAAATTATTTAGCAAAATATAAAATACCAATTATAATTGTTATTTTATTTGCTGTCGGAAGTACAATATTTTCAATTATCGGACCAAAGATTTTAGGTAATGCAACAACAGAAATTTTTAATGGATTAATGAATAAGTTATCTGGAGGCTCTGGAATAGACTTTGGCAAAATTGGAACAATACTTCTTACATTATTAGGTTTATATGTTTTAAGTGCGTTATTTTCTTTAGTACAAGGTTTTACAATGACTACAGTAACACAAAAAATTACATATAAAATGCGTAATGATTTAGTACATAAAATTAATAAATTGCCAATGAAGTATTTTGACAAAAAAACTCATGGTGAAGTTTTATCTATAATTACAAACGATATAGATACATTATCACAAAACTTAAATCAAAGTGTTACACAAATTATTACATCTATTTGTACAATTATTGGTATTTTGATAATGATGTTTTCTATTAACTGGCTTATGGCAGTGGTTTCATTAATTATATTGCCAGTAACAGCTTTTTTAAGCTTTACAATAGTAAAACATTCACAAAAATACTTTAAAGCTCAACAAGATTATTTAGGTCATGTAAATGGTCAAGTAGAAGAAGTATATGGTGGTCATACGATTGTAAAAGTATTTAATGGTGAAGAAAAAGTAACTGATACTTTTATGAAAGCAAATGATGTATTATATAGATCAGCATGGAAATCACAATTTTTATCAGGTTTAATACATCCAGTAACAAACTTTATTGGAAATGTTGGTTATGTTTTAGTTGCAATTTTAGGTGGATATTTAACAGTTCAAGGTAAGATTGCTGTTGGTGATATACAAAGTTTTATTCAATATAACAGACAATTTATTCAACCTATAACACAGATTGCACAAATTTCTGCTACATTACAAGCTATGATTGCAGCTACAGAAAGAGTTTTCGAATTTTTAGAGGAACCAGAAGAAGTAGAAACTGCAAAGGGAAATATAGATTCAAATAAATTAAAAGGTAATGTTGTATTTGATCATGTTAATTTTGGATATAATCCAGACAAAACAATTATCAATGATTTTTGTGCAAATGTTAAAGATGGTCAAAAGATTGCTATTGTTGGACCTACCGGTGCAGGTAAGACTACTATGGTTAAATTACTAATGAGATTTTATGATGTGAATTCAGGTTCAATTTCTGTTGATGGACATAACATTAAGGATTTCAAGAGAGCTGAATTAAGAAAAATGTTTGGAATGGTTTTACAAGATACATGGTTATTTAGTGGAACTGTAGAAGATAATATAAAATATGGTAAACCAGATGCAACAGATAGTGAGGTTATAGAAGCTGCTAAAGCTGCACATGTTCACCATTTTATTAAGACATTACCAAAGGGCTATAAATCTATTTTAAATGAGGAAACAAGCAATGTTTCTGCAGGACAAAAACAATTATTAACTATTGCGAGAGTTATTTTAGCAGATCCTAAAATATTAATTTTAGATGAGGCTACAAGTTCTATAGATACTAGAACTGAACAGCAAATTCAATCAGCAATGGATAATTTAATGAAAGGTAGAACAAGTTTCATTATTGCACATAGATTATCTACAATTAAAAATGCAGATTTAATTTTAGTTATGAACCATGGTGATATTGTAGAGCAAGGTACTCAGGAAGAATTACTTACAAAAGATGGATTCTATGCAGGCTTATATAATTCTCAATTTGAAGAATGCAATGATGAAATAGAATAGAATACATTTTAAGAAAGAAGACATCCGAAATGATGTCTTTTTTTCTGCTATAGGGTGAATTGATAATAGCTAGTAAAAACAGAAAAAATAATTTAATTGATATTAAAACAAATGTTTGATACAATTACCGAAAAGGATGTGAAGTTATGAAAAATTTTGAAGTATTGAATACAAAAATAAATTATTATAATGAAAACAATGAAGATTACATATCTTTAACTGATATGTTAAAATCAAAGGATGGTGAATTTTTTATTTCTGATTGGTTGCGAAACAGAAATACAATTGAATTTTTAGGTATATGGGAAGAATTACATAATTCTGCTTTTAATTATGGCGAATTCGCCATAATTAAAAGTCAAGCAGGTTTAAATAGTTACAAAATAAGTGTAAAAGAATGGGCCAATAAAACAAATGCAATTGGAATAATTGCTAAAACAGGAAGATATGGAGGAACTTATGCACATAAAGATATAGCTTTTGAGTTTGGAATGTGGATTAGTCCAAAATTTAAAATATATTTAATTAAAGAATTTGAAAGATTAAAACAAGAAGAACAAAAAGAACTAGGATGGGATGCAAAGAGAGATTTAGCAAAAGTTAATTATAAAATACATACAGATGCGATAAAAAATAATTTAATACCTAAAGAATTAACTAGCAAGCAAGTAAATTTAGTATATGCAGAAGAGGCAGACGTATTAAATATGGCTTTATTTGGAATGACAGCAAAAGAATGGAGAGAACAAAATCGTAATAAAAAAGGAAATATAAGAGATTATGCAAGTATAAATGAATTAATTTGTTTAGCAAATTTAGAAAATACAAATTCGATATTTATAAATGAAGGAATGCAACAATCTGACAGACTATATAAATTAAATCAAATAGCAATATCACAAATGAAAATATTAACAAAAGATAACAAGAGAAAATTATTAAAATAATTTGTAAGAAGGAGAGGGTACAATATAATTATAAAATTTTTATTGTATATTAGTCATTATAGTGATATAATCGACAAAATAAAAAAGCTGCAAAAATAAGAAAGGAGAGGTAGAGCGATGCTCCCTCAAGGTAAAAAGCTATGAAGGTTATTCTTAATACGGAAAAGGTGGAAAACGAATTCTATCCAAAGCAAAATCCAAAAAAGCGGGGAAATCCTTTAAAAGTAAACATGAATCGTGAATATGTAGTAAAAGAAATTGCTACAGATTCATATGGCACATTTTTAAAACTGGCAGGAATCCAAAAACCTTTTGATACGAAATGGTTTTTTGTATCAGAAGTTAGTCCAAATGAAAGCGTGTATGCTAAAGCAGATGTATATGCTGCTACAGAATATGGTATAACTGCTGATTCAATCGTGGAAGAAGGTACTCTAAATGTTGTAAGTGATGTTGGATTCAGACATGAATGCAAAGTAACAATGGCCTTTTACAGTGACACTCTTGGCGAGTGGCTCTTTGAATTAGAAGGTCAAAGGTTTCCGGTACTGCAAAAGTATATGGAACTTACAAGAATAAATAAATAGCCAATTACTTGTATGCAAAATCTATGATTTAGTATGCAAGTATAACCTAAGAAAAGCAGGGGGGATGACATTTTATTGTCGCTTCCTTGCTTTGTTTTTTTTAATAAATATAAAAAAGAATTGATTTAATTAAGAGTTATTAGTACAATTATCTCATAAAGGGAGTGATTATTATGGCTAATTGGAAATGTCCTAAATGTGGAAATGAAGAATTTGAAAAAGACCAATTTCAAGCAACAGGTGGAAATTTTGCTAAAATATTTGATGTGCAAAATAAAAAATTTATTACTGTATCTTGTACTAAATGTGGCTATACAGAGTTATATAGACAAGATACTCCAACAGGAATGAATGTATTAGACTTTTTAATGAATTAGTAGGTTATTCCAAATTAAAAAGACATACAAAATGTAAAAAATAGATTAAAGAAATTGAAAAGAGGTGTTATTATGAATGAAACTATTAAAAATCTACTAGAAAGAAGAAGCTGCAGAAAATATAAAAAAGAGCAAATAAAAGATGATGACTTAAATCTTATTTTAAAGGCAGGAGAATATGCTCCAACAGGTATGGGAAGACAATCTCCAATTATTGTTGTACTTCAAAATAAAGAAAAAATAGAAAAACTTTCAAAGATAAATGCCAAAATTATGGGAATAGATAAAGATCCATTTTATGGAGCACCAACTGTATTAGTAGTATTAGCTGATAAAAATATTGGAACACACATAGAAGATGGAAGTCTAGTATTAGGAAATTTGATGAATGCTGCATATAGTTTAGGACTAGGATCTTGTTGGATACATAGAGCAAAAGAAGAATTCGAAACAGAAGAAGGAAAAGAATTGTTAAAAGAATGGAACATACCAGAAAATTATGTTGGTATAGGACACTGTATTTTAGGCTACCCAGAAGAAAAAAGTGAAGCAAAACCACGTAAAGATGGATATATAAGGTTTGTTAAATAGGATGTAATATATACAAAATAAAATAAAAGGGGAAATTTTTATGAAAAAAAGATTTATTATAACATTTGCAATTATAATTGTGCTTATAGTAATAATTGGAGTAATTGCAATTGGAATTGGATTATATAATGACTTTAAGCAAGAGGGAGAATTAATATCAGAATGTAAAGAAATAATGGACTTAAGTAATGCAGAAAATTTGGATACAGAAAAGATTAACGAAATGCTTACTAGAAGAATTTCGGCTGGAGAATATTTGCAAGTAGAAGATGCGTTAAAAGAATATTTAAGAGCCAGGTTCCAGAATGTAACAAGAATTACTGAAATATTAAACAATGAAAAATTAGAAAATATATTAACAATAGACAACTATAAAAACGATGGCCCGGAGTTTGCAACAACTAAAGAATACATTGAAAATACAAAGCAAGAATTACAAGACCTAAAAAAAAGATATGAAGAATTATTTACAGAAGAAACAGTAATGTCTTATATAAATAATAAAAATTTGGATAGTTATTATGCGGATTTTTACAAACAAGAATTAATAGGAAATCTTGAAGATAGTAAAGATAATATTGTAGAACATGAAATAGATGGAATTATCACTATATTAGATAGTTCTAATTCTGTGATTGATTTTTTAATAACTAATAAGAATAGCTGGAAAATTGAAGGAGAAAACATAGTATTTGCAAATCAGGAGTTATCAGAGAAGTTTTTAGAGCTAATAAATGATATGTTAGAAAATATACCAGGAACATTAATAGAAAAAGATTTTGGAACATATGAGATTCCTGTAGATTGGATAGAGAGCGCAGCACATTCTACAAACGATAAATTTTTCTATGTAAAAGAAGGCCAGGAAAACGAGAATAGACCTAATAATATTTCTATAAATGAAGGATCTAACAAATATGCAGCAAATGAACACGAAAACTTTAGAATGGCTATATTAAATCAACTTTCTATGCAAATAGGAGAAGATGAAAATGTTGAAGTAACTGCAAATGGTTCTAATACAAAGAATGGATATGTTGTTTATACTTTTAATATAAAAGATCAAGATAATACTACCACACAATATTATATTGTAGGAGATTACAAATATATTTTAGTGCATGAAACAACTTTTGGTGATTCAGCTGAAACAGATAGTGCCGCACAAAAAATTATAGATACATTTAAATGGAAAGAGTAGGAGGAATAATCTTGGATAAATTAGAACGTTTCGAAAAGGCATTGGATGACATTATTAGTAACTATAATGAACTTGGAGAAGAATTAGAAAAATTAAGAAATGAAGGAAGAAGCAAAACAACAAAATTTAGAGAATTGTTAGGAAAAAAATTAGTTTATAGTATGATAATTACTATTTTTAAAAGGTATGATTTAATAGATAAGGATAGAATTTAAGGAGAAATATATGGATAAGGTAGAAATTAAAGAGTTAGCACTTGAAGATATTCCAGACTATGTTAAAGTAAATACTATAGCTTGGCAGGAATCATATAAAGGACTTATAGCTGATTCAATTTTAGATGAAGTATTAAATAATATTGATAATTCTATACAAAAGCAAATTACTGTGTTCAATAATGATAAAAAGAATAATATAAAAAAATTTATTTTAAAAGTAAATGATGAGCCAGTAGGAATGACAGGAATAGGTAAAGCAACAGATGAAAAGTATGAAGATATTGGAGAACTATATTCATTATATTTATTAAATAAAGTGAAGAAAAAAGGATATGGAAAATTACTTTTTTATAATGATGTAAAAGAACTAATTAACTTAGGATTTAATGAAATGATAGTTGGTTGCTTAATAAATAATCCATCAAATGATTTTTACAAACATATGGGAGGAAAATTAATTGATGTAGTAACTAATAAGGTAAAAGGTTATGATATGAAAGAAAATATATATTATTATGAAAATTTAAAAGAATTGATAAAATAGTAGTAATATTTGGGGATGGAATAATGAAAAAGAAAAAAATCTTGATAGAAACAGATAATGTAAATGAAGGTTATAAAAAATATAAGAAATATAAGACCTTTATATATAAAAATGTAGAATTCATATATAATGGCAAAAACAAAGATATAGAAAGAATTGTTAAAGTTTTAAATATAAAATCTAGAAGAAAAAGACTAGAATATATTTTTGATGAATCTTGTTCAGATATTGATAGACACTTTAAAGGAGAAAATATTTGTGGGTTTGAATGTGGGCAATGCATGGTTCAAAGAGAGCATAAACTAAGAGATAAGAATGGATGTTGCAGAATTTGTAGATTACAAAGTGATACAGGATGTACAAGTAAGAATCTAACATGTAAACTTTTCTTTTGTGACGAAGTAAAAAATAAATATAAGGTAATTAAATTAAATGATTTAAAACTGCTAAAGTTACTTACTAGAAGGCAAAGAATAATGATAAGATTCGATTTGTTTTCAACTAGAGAAGAGGTTATTATGGATTTATATCTTGGTTTTATAACAATAGCAGCTTTTAGAGAATTATATATGTTAATAAAAACAAGTTTATTTTGGATATTTAAAAGAATTCAACATAATTCAAAAATGTCTAGTGTTAGTAAATTGGTAATATTTATAACTATATTAATGATTATAATGTTTGCTATCATTAATCCAATATTACCTATAGTTATGATATGTATAGGAATATTAGAAGACATTTTTGTAAGATTACATCAAAAGTTTATTGCACAAGTATAATCTAATAAAAAATTGATTATTTGGAGGTAAAAATGGAATATAGAAAATTTAATGATATAATAATTGCTAGAATTGATAAAGGAGAAGAGATTTTAAGTGAAATAGAAGAAATTGCAATAAAAGAAAATATTAAACTTGCAAATATTAATGCACTAGGAGCTACAAATAAATTTACAGTTGGAGTATATAATGTAAATGAAAAGAAATATTATGCAAATGACTTTACAGGAAATTTTGAAATAGTTTCTCTAACAGGAACTATAAATACAATGAATGATAAATTTTATACACATATACATATGAGTGCAGGAAATGAAAGGGGTGATGTGTTTGGCGGACATCTAAATAAAGCTATTGTAAGTGCAACATGTGAAATGGTAATACATATTATAGATGGTAAAGTGGATAGAAAATATAATGATGATATTGGATTAAATTTATTCGAATTTTAATTAATAAAATAAGGGGGATTAATAATGAATATTTTAAAAAACAAAAAAGTGATTATAGTAGTAAGTGTAGTATTATTAATAGCCATAATAGTTGTTGGAATTTTAGTGGCAAAAAATCTTACAAGTAAAGAAGTACAAAGATATGGAAGAACAGAGGTATATCTAAAAGATCAAAATGCTGACGTAATAGCTGGAGCAAAGGTGAGTTTTAATAAAAAAGACACTGGAAAAGTAATAGATGAAGAGGCAGAATCTGGCTTAGATGGAAAAATTATATTTACAAATGTTCCTGTCGGAGAATATGAAATTGTAGTAAAAGAAGCTCCTAAAGGTTATGAAATAGATCAAGAGAAGGCAGATGTAACAATAGAACCAGCACAAACTACAGTTGTTAATATTGATTTAAAAAGAGTAAGAGCATCAGTTATTCTTAGAAGTAAAGATGCAGATGGAAATCTTATACCAAATATAAAATATAATTTATATAATGATGAAAATGAAGTTATACAAGAGATTACATCAAATGAAGAGGGACTATGTGGTGTTACAGATTTACCTTTAGGTAATTATTCAGTACAAGTTGCAGAATTACCAGAAGGTTATCAAGGAGACACATCTAGACAAGAATTAAAATTAGAACAAGAAGGTCAAGTTCTTTTAATAGAAGAACAATTTGAAAAAATAAATTAATAAAATGTAAAAAAAAACATTGACTTAAAGCTGACTCCAAGTGATATATAAATTATAAATAAAAATTAGAAAAACAAGTATAATATTTTTATAAGGAGGAATAGAGAATGGAGAAAGCTAAAGTTTATTTTACATAAGAAATTACACCAGAAAGTGTAATAAAATGGAAATAAGGCATCAGCGCTTTAAGCACTGATGCCTTATTGGTTGTTATTCCAAACTGGAAAGATAACGAATTTTTTCATATGAGAGAGACTTAAGCCACTCTATTGTATGAATTTCTGCTGCTTTTAATTCTGAAGCCTCCATATTGAATTCGGTACGTTTCTGTTCGTTTTGCAGATAGATGATTTTTCTACCTTGGTACATGGGCTGACCATATATTACGGACAGTTCAACCCAATTACTGTTGTCATCTTTATATAGTCTTGCGACTATGACGTTTACATTGGATGCCGGAGAGACAATCTCTAAAGTTACTCCAAACCGATTTGTTCCTAGATTAAAGGAATTTATTATTTTTCTCATATGAACCTACTGTTGTATTCGCACAATTTGTGCATTGCTCTTTGTATAGACTACAAATATATTATAACTTACATAAAATTGCAAAACTGGTAAGTTAAGGTGATTGCTTGTAATTTATAAAGAAATATAGTATAAATTTATATAAAGAATAAAATAAATTAGATATAAAGGAGCGTAAAAATGAATATTTTAGTACTAACAGGAAGTCCAAGAAAAAATGGAACATCCAATTTATTACTAGAGAATTTTTTAAATGGAATAGATAAAGAAAAAAATAATATAAAAAGATATGATGCTGCTTTTTTAAAAATAGATGGCTGTAGTGCTTGTTATGGGTGCGAGAGCGGTAAATGTATAAAAAAGGATGATATGCAAGATATTTATAATGATTTACAAAATGCGGATATGCTAATTTTTGCAACTCCAATATATTATTATAATTTTTCAGCACAGCTAAAAAATGTAATAGATAGGTTTTATGCAATTGATGAAGAATTACATACAAAAAAAGAAGTTATCTTACTAGCTACTGCTTATAATGATGAAGAAAGAGTAACTATGCCAATTCAGGTAGAATTAGAAGCAATTTGTGACTATTTTGGCTGGAAGATAAAAGGAACAATTTATGCATTAGGGTGCGGAGAAGTAGAGGATATTAAAAATTCTAAATATTTAAAGGAAGCCTATAAATTAGGAAAAAATATATAAAGAGTAAGGGATAGATGATATGGCTAAAATATTAATAGTTGAAGATGATAAAAAATTAAGAGAAGAATTAAAAATTTTTTTAGGAAAACATGGGTATGAAGTAATAGCATTAGAAAAATTCGACAATACAATTGAGGACATTTTGGCAAGTAAATCAAATTTGGTATTATTAGATATAAACTTACCATATATGGACGGAGAATATATTTGTAAAGAAATAAGAAAGGTTTCAAATGTTCCAATAATTATAGTAACAAGTAGAGATAATGAATTAGATGAACTTTTAAGTATTAATAATGGTGCAGATCAATATATTACAAAACCATACAATATACAAATTTTACTTGCAAAAATAGAAAGATTATTACAAAGAAGTAATGCAAGCCAAGTAAATCAAGACAAAATTGATTGTGGTGAATTTGTTTTGAATGTATCTAAAAGCCTTATAGAGAAGGATAATTCATCAATCGAATTAACAAAAAATGAACTAAAAATATTACACTTCTTAGTTTTAAATAAAGGAAAAATTGTTTCTAGAAATGAGATAATGGACTATTTATGGGATAGTGAAAGTTTTGTAGATGACAATACACTTACAGTTAATATTAAAAGATTAAGAACCAAATTAGAAGAAGTAGGATTAAAAGATTTAATCGAAACCAAAAGAGGATTGGGGTATATTTTAAAATGAGATTTAAAGATTATTTAAAAGATAAAATGATATATATTAGTTTGCTATTATTTGCAGTTATAACTATTGAGATTCTTTTAATTCCATATGATATACAAATATTCATAAAGATATATGTTGCTGTAGCGATAATTGTAGGTTTTTTAATAGGGTTTTTAGTAGAATATTATTCTAAGAAAAATTATTATGAAACTATAAAAAGCAGAATTAAAGAGTTACAAGAAGAGTATTTAATTATGGAAGTTTTGCCAAAAGCAGACTTTACAGAAGCTAATATATTAGAAGAAATAATTAGAGATATAGGAAAATCTATGTTAGAAAATGTAAATAAATATAAGTATTTACAAGAAGACTATAAAGATTTTATAGAATTATGGATTCACGAAATAAAAATTCCGATAGCTACAAGCAAGATGATTGTTGAGAATAACAAAAATGAGATTACAGCAAGCATAGATGAAGAATTAGATAAGATTGATAATTATACTGAGCAAGCTTTATTTTATGCAAGGAGTAATACTGTTGAGAAAGACTATATTGTAAGGAAGATTCAATTAAAAGAGATTGTTAATGCAAGTATATTAAAAAATAAGGCACAATTAATACAAAATAAAATTTCTATCGATATTAAGGATTTAGAAGAAATCGTTTATACAGATAGTAAATGGTGCATATTTATAATAAATCAAATAATACAAAATTCTATAAAATATTCAAAAAGAGAAAATAGACAAATAGAAATCTTTAGTGAGGAAAAAAAGGAAAATATTATTTTGCATTTAAAAGATAATGGAATAGGAATTAAAGAAAATGAACTTACACGAGTCTTCGAAAAAGGTTTTACTGGAGAGAATGGAAGAATTACAGGCAAGAAATCTACAGGAATAGGGCTATATTTATGCAAAAAGCTATGTGATAAACTATGTATTGGACTAGAACTAAATTCAAAAAAGGATGAAGGAACAGAAGTAAAATTAATATTTCCTAATAATAGCTTTATTAATATGAAATAGAAATTGACATAATTTACGATAAAATATATAATTGTACTGTCAAAAACAGTTGATGATTCCAAAGAATGGAGGAATGTAAAATGAAAAAGGAACGCTTAACACCATGGCAAATAGAAATTTTGTCGAATAAATATCGGGAGGATAGAGGTTTGCTTGCAAACGCAATAGTAGAGCTTAACCGTTATTTAAAACGGATAAGCTACGAAATGGCTCTTAAGCAGGCAACACCAACATTGCTTGGATTGCTACAGGCAGAGTTTATGCTAACTGAAGATGACGAACTTAAGCTCTATTTGGAGTTCGAAGAAGTTCCAGCAGAGACTGTTCACTTTGAATTCTTGCAATGGTGGGATAAATTAAATTTTGCTTTGAAAAATGCAGAACCTTCTGTGCCGAAAGCGTGCCAGTTAGAGACTGAGAAGGTGATACGTAATTTTTATAATGCGTATACGCGATTTTCAGATTAAAGTGTAAAAGCAGGGCTATATGCAACTTTTTGTGGCATATAGCCCTTGCTTATTGTAAAAACGCGTAATTGAGATGATTCAAATAAATATTGCAAAAACTAGTTATGCCTTATATAATAATACATGTAACAAGAAGTTCAAGGTAGATTATGAAAGGAGCTAATATATGAGTATAGACTTTCAAAAAGAAAAGGAACGGATTGAATTAAAACATTCCACATACATTGGAAGTATAGGAATATATATGGAATTTAGTGAAAAGATAGAAGATGCATTCTTCAAATATTATTTTTATGATGGTATTAGAGAAGAAGAAGCTATAAATTTTATTTTTAGCATGTTTTCAAGTATAGTAGAAGAACACTTAAAAGGACAAAAAATTTTAGACATTGAAAGGGATTTGTTTCAAATATGCAATACTGAATATGTTTTTTATATTTATGATTGTGGAAAAGGAACATTCTTATTCGATTGGAATCCTAAATTAGCTGACCTAGATGCAGCACTACTACTGTATTATGCATTAAAAAATTTATCACAATGAATGTATATTCCAAAAAAGCTACAAGCCGGTACAAAAATCTATGCAAGATTAAATGTACCGGCTTGTATTAGTTAAAGTGTTAACCGACTATCTGCTGTTCCATCCAAGCCTGTAACTCAGGAATCTCGGAATTGAACTGGAGATCTTCACATTCGAAAGTACAGCCACCTTTTGGACAAGACTTATAAAAAATAATCTGTCCTTTTTTACGATTTTTCTCCGGAATATCATGTACATACACATGCTGTGTTTCCGGATACTTATGAATCCTAATTTCGAGCGGAATTAATTTTTTGCCAGTTTCATTAGTTTCGTTATAATAAAAAATGATTTCTTCACGATATGGATGGAATTTATCCTCGACTTTATTAACTAAAGCTAAGAAAAATTTTCCATCATCATTCAAGAAACTAGCAGTTTCTAAAGGACCAATCTGAAAAAGAGGATACTCATCTGTAGATTCCTCTAATATGGAAACAGAGAAGCCCCAGTCATCAAAAAATACTTCTAATTCTTTCCGTAAAATTTCCTGTTTTGTCATGCTAATACCTCCATTTATAAACAATTGTGGTTTGATACAAAAAAATTATAACATGATATTTAATTTCTATCAATCTTACAAAAATGTAAGATTATTGTAAGCCAAATAAATTGTATAAAATATAAAAATCAGTATAATAAAATTAAAGTTAATAGAGAGGAGATTAAAAATGGAAAAAGTATTAGAAGTTAAAAATATCGAGAAATATTATGGGAATAAATCAAATTTAACCAAAGCAATAGATAATATAAGTTTTACTATTGAGAAAGGCGAATTTGTAGGAATAATGGGAGCATCAGGCTCTGGAAAAACAACATTACTAAATTGTATATCTACAATAGATAGAGTTACAGCAGGAAAAATAATAATTAACAATCAAGATATAACAAGACTAAAAGGGAATAACCTAAATAAATTTAGAAGAGAAGAATTAGGTTTTATTTTTCAAGACTTCAATTTATTAGATACATTAACAGCATATGAAAATATCGCATTAGCACTTACAATTCAAAAAGTAAAACCAAAAGAGATTGAAGAAAGAGTACAGGAAATAGCTAAGAAATTAGAAATTACTGATATATTAAATAAATATCCATATCAAATATCTGGTGGGCAAAAACAAAGAGTTGCCTCAGCTAGAGCTATAATAACAAATCCGAAATTAGTGCTTGCAGATGAGCCAACAGGAGCATTAGACAGTAAATCTGCAAGACAACTATTAGAAAGTTTCGAAAATTTAAATCAAAAGCTAAGTGCAACAATTTTGATGGTTACACATGATTCATTCACAGCAAGCTATGCAAGTAGGATCTTATTTATTAAAGACGGAAAGATTTTTAATGAACTTATTAAAGGAGAAAGTACAAGAAAAGAATTCTTCGAAAAGATAATAGAAGTTCAAACTCTATTAGGAGGTGAACTAGGAGATGTTATTTAAATTATCTATAAAAAATATGAGGAAAACAATTAAAGATTTTGCGATTTACTTTTTAACATTAGTACTTGGTGTAGCGATATTTTATATGTTTAACTCACTTGATAGCCAAGAAGCTATGATGCAAGTATCTAGTTCAACAAGAGAGTTAATAAAATTAATGATAACAATGCTTGGATTTGTTTCCGTTTTTGTTGCTGTAATATTAGGGCTTTTAATTGTATATGCAAATAATTTCTTAATAAATAGGAGAAAAAAGGAATTTGGAACATATATGATGCTTGGAATGAGCAAAGGACAAATTTCTAGAATTTTATTAATAGAAACTATTTTTGTTGGAATAATTTCGTTGATTGTAGGCTTAGTAATTGGTGTTTTTGCATCACAATTTATGTCTGTCTTAGTAGGAAAATTATTCGCAGCAGATATGAGTAAATTTGAATTTGTGTTTTCAAAAGACGCTTGTATAAAGACATGTATATATTTTGCAGTAATGTATATTGCAGTAATGATATTTAATACATTTACTATTTCAAGATATAAATTAATAAATTTATTGAATGCGTCTAAAAAGAATGAACAAATAAAAATTAAAAATTTATGGGTATGTATATTAGTATTTATAATTGGAGTTGTTATACTTGGATATGCATATTACAAAGTAACAGGTGGAGTGAATGAGTTATCTACAGCAGATACAATATTACCAATTATACTGATGGGAATTGTAGGTACTATCTTAGTTTTTTGGTCGGTTTCTGGATTTATATTAAAACTAGTACAATTAAGAAAAAATATTTATCTAAAAGATGTAAATATGTTTGTTTTAAGACAATTACACAATAAAATAAATACAACAGTAGTGAGTATGTCAATAATTTGTTTAATGTTATTTATGACAATAACAATACTATCATCAGCATTATCATTAAATAATACGATGAGAAAAGATTTAGAAGATACAACACCAGTAGATTTAAATCTATATAAAACAGCTAATTTACCAGAAAACGAAAAAATGTCAAAAGCACAGATAGAAGATTCTAGAAAAACAATGGTTCAATCTTTAGAAGACAATGGGTTTGATATGACTAAACTTAAAGATGTAGTAGAAATTCCAATTTATGCAACAAATGAGTTAACATGGAGGGACACATTAAGTCCAGTATATGATGAAGTAAAACAGCAGTTTCCAAATCTTTTATATGAAACTGCAGAGGAAATAGTAAAAGTATCTGACTATAATAAAATTGCTAGATTATATGGAAATATAGAATATCAATTAAAAGATGATGAATATATAATATTATGTGATTTTGATAATATGAAAAATCTTAGAAATAAAGCTTTAAAAGCGGATAGTACAATAACTATAGCAGGTAAGGAATATAAATCAAAATATGATGAGTGTCAAAACGGATATATTTATATGGCAGGAAGTCATATAAATAATGGAATAGTATTGGTTCCAGATAGTTGTAATTTGACAGAAGATATGAAAGAAGAGACGTTTTTAGCTGCTAACTATAATGCAACTACAGAAGAAGAAAAAGAAGAAATAGAAAAAATATGTACTGGAGAGACAGAGACGGAGTTTAGCAAAAACTTAAACGAAAAAGATATTACCATAGATGGTATGACAAAAATAGCAATTATAGA
Organism: uncultured Clostridia bacterium; assembly: GCA_944391965.1. Classification (GTDB taxonomy): domain Bacteria; phylum Bacillota; class Clostridia; order TANB77; family CAG-508; genus Merdicola. Next base: position 23,429 of record CALXVH010000004.1, on the reverse strand, counting down.
ATCTAGCTTAGGAGTATCAACAATAGTATTATTCATAGCAATCTATTTAGGAATAATATTTTTAATTGCAAGTTCAGCAATTCTAGCATTAAAACAATTAACAGAAAGTTCAGATAATAAACAAAGATATGCTATCTTAAGAAAAATTGGAGCAGACGAGAAAATGATAAATGGAGCATTATTTAAGCAAATTGGAATATTTTTCTTAATGCCATTAATCTTAGCAATTATCCATTCTATATTTGGAATACAATTTGTTATGACTATGATGAGTGTACTAGCAGATGCTAAAGAATTATTACCATCAGCAATAGCCACAGCAGTCATTATAGGTGTAATATATGGAGCATATTTTATGGCAACATATTTAGGAAGCAAAAACATTATAAAAGAGGCGGAATAGAGTATGGGGATGAGGGACTAGGGATTTGGGGACGGTCCTTAAATCCCTGTAAAATAATAAAATGATTTTTTTATGGGAGTGACTAAAAAATCACAATAAGAAAGAAGGTGGCAATAATGAAAACATTTTTGAAAGTAATACTTTTATTGATACTAATTGGAATAAGCATAGGACTACTTCTAATAGGAAAAGGATATGATATGTATAAAGAAGCAATACAAGAAACTCCTTTAGAGGAAAAAGTAGAAGAAATAAAGTCAAAAGAAAACTATACAAAAATTTCAGAGTTGCCACAAATGTATTTAAATGCAGTTATTTCAGTAGAGGATCACAGGTTTTATAAGCATAGTGGAATAGATATAATTGCAATAGGACGAGCACTTATAAATGATATTAAAGCAATGGATTTTGTAGAAGGAGGAAGTACAATAACCCAACAAATTGCTAAAAACGAATATTTTACCCAGGAAAAGAAAATTACACGAAAAATAGCAGAAGTTTTTATGGCTTTTGAAATAGAAAAAAATTATTCGAAAAATGAAATTCTAGAGCTATACATAAATACGATTTATTTTGGAAATGGATATTATAATATAAAAGATGCATGTAAAGGATATTTTGGTAAATCTCCAAATGAGATGACTGCAGGAGAATGTATAATGCTTGCAGGCATACCTAATGCTCCATCTGTATATAATCCAAAAGAAAATCCGAAACTTGCTAAAGAAAGGCAAAAACAAGTTGCAGATAAAATGGTAGAATATGGATATCTAACCGAAGAAGAGGAAACAGAAATATTGGAATCGGGATTTTAAAAGTACCCAAATTCTAATATGAAAAAAAGCAATTCATTTCATTATGAGTTGCTTTTTTTATACATGGTATGTTATAACTAAAAAAAGGAGAAGAGTTATGGATAAGCCAGTGCGAAAAGCAGTAAGATGTTATTTAATAAAAGATGATAGAATAGTTGTTACAAAATATAATGAGCCTAATAAAAAAGCAGGATATTATGAAATTCCTGGTGGAAAAATAGAAGAAGGAGAACTGCCAGAACAAACTGCAATAAGAGAAATACAAGAAGAAACAGGAATAATAGTTAAAAACTTGAAAAATAAAGGAAATTTAACAATAGAGTATCCAGACAGAAAATTTGAGTTTGTTGTTTTTTTAGCTGACGATTATCAAGGCAAACCACTACAATTTGAAGAAAATACATCAGAATGGATAGATATAAATGAGCTATTACAGAAAGAAAAAATCTTAGCTTCAATACAACTTTTAAAGAAAGAATATATAAATGGGTTAATAAACGAAAATTATACATTTAATATGTATATAAAGGTTAATGAACAAGAAAATATACTAGATATTGATTACAAAGAAAAGGAAATATTTAAGCCAAGTACAAGTGAAGAACATGGAATTAATTTAATAACAGAAAAGGATTTAAATATTTTATCTATAGGTATTAGTACAGCAGGTTCAGCAGAGATAAAAATGGCAGAAAAGAACCGTAATAGCCATATTATAGCTACAACAATTGATAAAGAAGGGCTAAATTATACTAAAAACATAATTGAACAATACGGATTATCAGACAGAATAGAAACCAAATTAGAAGATATTTCAGAGAAAATGCCATATAATGATGAGTTCTTCGATTTCGTATATGCAAGATTAGTTTTACATTATTTAGATAATGAAAACTTAACAAATGCTTTAAAAGAAATAAAAAGAGTTATGAAAAGGCATGGAAGATTGTATATAGTAGTAAGAAGCAGAGATGAATGGGAAGCAAAATTAGAAGGTGCTTCATATGATGAAAATACAGGGATTACTAAATATCCGAAATATGATACTCTTGGAACTGATAATGTAGAATACTTATATAGAAGACTGCATACAGTAGATTCATTAAGTTCATTTTTAGTTGCAGAAGGTTTTTATATAAAATATATAAAAGAATATAAAGAACAAAGTTACAAAGATTATAAAAGAACTGAAAAGGTAAAATATCCTAATAGTTTAATTGAATGTTTATGCGAAAAGCCTTAGTACCAGCTATTTCCATACAAATAAAATAAATTATATGTTAATATAATTTAAAGGGTGATAGTATGAGAATAGTTAAATTATATGGGAAAGATTTATTATTAAAAGAGTTACAACATAGTTTGAAATATTTTATTCATGAATCAAATGAAAATGGTTTAATAAGAGATAAAACTGTATATTCAAAAAATATAGCAAGCATTGCAGCAGTAGGATATGGATTAGCAGCATTAGCAATTTCTGTAGAAAGAAAAGTAATAAAATATGAAGAAGGATATGAAAGAGCCAATAGAACTTTAGATACATTTTTAAATAATGTTGAAGGGGAAAATGGCTTTTTTTATCATTTCGTAAATATGAAAAATGGAAAAAGAGAATGGAATTCTGAAATATCAATAATTGATACTGCAATTTTTATTTGTGGGGCTTTATTTGTTGGAGAATATTTTAATGGAATTATAAAAACAAAAGCAGATAAATTATATAATAGAATAAATTGGAAATGGTATGTAAACCCTAAAACTAATTATTTTTTTATGGGATATAAACCAGAGATTGGTTTTTGGGGTAATTGGGATATGTATGCAGAACAGTTAATGCTATATATTTTAGGAGTTGCTTCAGAAAAATATTCGATTAATAAAGATATGTATTATGAATTTAAACGAACTAAAAAAGATTATAAAGACATAAAAGATATAATATTTTCATATGGCGGAAGTCTATTTACATATCAATATTCGCATGCCTGGATAGATTTTAATGGAAAAAAAGATATAGAAGGAGTAGATTGGTTCGAAAATTCGAGAAAAGCAACATTAGCAAATAGAGAATACTGTATTAATAATATGGATAAATTTAAAACATTTAATGAAAACTCCTGGGGATTAACTGCATGTGTTGGTCCAAGTGGATATTCTGGCGGGTATGGCGCATTACCTAGTTTTTCTAATTTAGATATAGAAAATGATGGAACCGTAGCTCCTTGTGGTGCAATAGGTTCGATAGTTTTTACTCCAAAAGAAAGTATTAAAGCTTTAGAATTTTTTTACAATGAGTGCCCATATTTATGGGGAAAATATGGATTAAAAGATAGCTATAATTTGGCAAGGACTAAGAGATGGGTGGCAAAAGAATACTTAGGCATAGACAAAGGAATAGAAGTTTTAATGATAGAAAATTATTTAACAGGTTTTGTATGGAAATATATGATGAAAAATAAATACATACGAAATGGATTAAAAATTTTAGGAATAACTAAGAATAAAAACTTGCAACTATTATATTAATATAATAAAATTGTTTATATAAAATATTTTGAAGGGATTGTGAAGTAAAATGAATCAAAAAAGTTTAGAAATTGCAAGTAAAGTTCTTAATATTCCAATTGAAGAATTAAAAAACAATTATAAAATTTTAGATGAAGATAATGCGACTTATTTTTGGCAAACCACTCGTGGAGGAAATAGTATTATAGTTTCAGAAAATGGCTCTTATTTAACTGCAACATCATCAGTTAGTTTTGAGAGACATTTAAGTGAATTTAGAAAAGGTAGAAGAAATAACAGCTAGAATAGAAATTCCTAAAGGAAGTAATTGATAATTACTTCCTTTAGTGTTATTATATAGAAAGTATTAAATATGTAATTAGGCAGGAACAAAATGGAAGAAAACTTTTTTGATAAATTAGAGAATGAAGAAGAACTAAAGAACGAAACAGTACAAAATATTTCACAAAAAAATTTAAATGTATATAAAAAAGATATAGATAACTCTAAATTTATAAATACAGAAATAATAGATAGTTCATTAGAAAAAGTGTATTTTAAAGACATATTATTCGATAATTGTAATTTTTCAAATACTACTTTTGAAACTTGTAGTTTCATTAATTGTAAATTTAAAAATTGTAAGATGACAGGTTGCAATTTTATAGAAAATACATTTATGTCAGTACAAATGCAAGACACAAATTTAAATTATGCAAATATGTCAAATACAACTTTTAATAATTTAAAATTAAAAGATACAACATTAATAAATTCATATATGCAAGATTCAATTTTAAAAAATGTAAAATTTGATAATATAGATTTTACAAAAGCACAAATATTTAATACCCGTTTAAAAGATATAGATTTGTCGACATGTATAATTCAAGGCTTATCAACAACACTTGTAGATATAAAAGGTGCAATAATAAATGAATTTCAAATTATGGATTTGGCATATTTATTAAATATAAAAATAAAAGAGTAGGAGGAAAGAAAATGATAAAACATATAGTAATGTGGAAATTTAAAGAAAATACAGAAAAAGAAATGAATGAATTTCTAGATGGATTAAAAGCTTTAGAAAATCAAATTGATGTAATAAAAAGTATGCAGGTAGGTAAAAATATTGATAATGATGAATATGATGCAATTCTAATTTCTGAATTTGAAAACTTAGAAGACTTAAAAAAATATAAAACAGACCCAAGACATGTAAAAGTGTCAAATATGTGTAAAGAAATTAGAACAAAAAGAACTGCATTTGATTTTGAGGAATAGGCTTTTTGTCTATTCCTTTTTTGGGGATTTAGGAATTTAGGGATTTGGGGACGTTCCTTAAATCCCGGTTATGAAAAAGTTAAATATTAAAAAATCCAATTAGGAGGATAAACATGACAGAAGAAGAATTTATAAATAATCAATTACAAGCTTTAAGTAAATCAAAATTTAGAACAGGATTTAAGTTAAAAGAAAAAGAGAAAGAATACATAAAAGCAAAAGGACTAGATACAATAGAAAAGCATGCCTACGACTTTATAACACAAAGATTAGCTCCTAAAGAAATTGCAAATGATGGAAAGCAAACTCCTATGAAAGGACATCCCGTATTCATTGCACAACATGCCACTGCAACTTGCTGTAGAGGATGTTTATATAAATGGCATAAAATAAGAAAAGGAAAGGAACTAACCCAAAAAGAAATCAAATATGTAGTAGATTTAATAATGGAATGGATAAAAAGACAAATATAATGAATACAAGAATGGGTAATAGGGATTATAAGAACGTCCCCAAATCCCGAATTTTGAATAGGGAAAAAAGGACCGTCCCCAAATCCCGAAGGAGGTTAAATGTCACTAATTCAAATAAAAAATTTAAGCTTTAGATATGATAATGGAATAGAAGATATTTTTAATGATGTATCTGTTAATTTAGATACAAATTGGAAATTAGGTCTTATAGGTAGAAATGGAAAAGGAAAAACTACATTATTACAAATTTTATGTGGAAAGCTAAACTATGCTGGAAAAATTATAAAGAATGTAGATATAGATTATTTTCCATTTAAAGTAAATGAAAACAAACTAACTATAGAGGTAATTCAAGATTTTTGTATGGCAGAAGATTGGGAAATTATTAAAGAGTTAAATATTTTAAATTTTAATATAGAAGCATTATATAGAACTTTTCAAACATTAAGTGGTGGAGAAAAAGTAAAAGCAATGCTTGTAGCACTATTTTTAAAAGAAAATAATTTCTTGTTAATTGATGAACCAACTAATCATTTGGATGATACTTCAAAGTTGGATGTAGAAAAATATTTAAAGAATAAAAAAGGATTTATTCTTGTTTCACATGACAGGAATTTGTTAAATAAAGTTACAGATCATATTATGGCTATAAATAATTCAAATATAGATATAATTCAAGGAAATTATTCTGTATGGAAAGAAGCTTTTGATAGGCAAAACAATTTCGAACTAAAGCAAAATGAAAAATTAGAAAAAGAAATAAAAAAATTGGAAAATGCAAGCAAAGAAAGTAAAAAATGGTCTAATTCAGCAGAGAAAGAAAAACAGAATAAAAGTGGAAGTAAAGAAATGCTAGACAAAGGCTTCTTAGGTCATAAAGCTGCTAAAATAATGAAAAAATCAAAAGTGTTAGAAGAAAGAAAAAATAAAAATATAGAAGAAACTAAAAAGTTACTTTCTAATATAGATAATATAGAAAAATTAAAGATTGTACCACTGACATATGAAAAAAATGAACTTATTACTGCAACGAATTTTCAAATAGAGTATAATAAGCCATTATTTAAACCTATAAATTTTTCCATACAAAATGGAGATAGAATATGCATTAAAGGGAAAAATGGTGCTGGAAAGTCTAGTATTATAAAAGCAATTATTAATAAAGAAAATAAATATAAAGGAATTTTAAATATAGGAAATAACCTAAAAATATCATATGTACCACAAGATACACATATGTTAAAAGGTTCATTAAAATTATTTATTACACAAAATAAATTAAATGAAAGTGTATTTAGGGCAATGTTAGTAAAGATGGGAATAAGCCAAACAGAAATGCAACATGATTTAGAGAATTTAAGCGAGGGGCAAAAAAAGAAAATATTATTAGGAAAAAGTATATCGGAAAATGCTCATATTTACATTTGGGATGAGCCATTAAATTATATAGATATACAAACTCGTGAGCAAATAGAAAATATGATTTTAGAATACATGCCAACACTTTTATTTATAGAACATGATGAAATGTTTTGTGAAAAAGTAAGTAATAAATCACCTATAATTTTAGAAAACTAGATAATTCTTTTGGATTTCCTTGAATTAAATTGCTAAAAAGAGTATAATAAAATCGAAAAAATTAGATAGGAGCAGATAAATGCCTAAATTTTTTATAAAAACGGAAAATCTAAAAGAAAATGAAGAAATATGGATTACGGGTAGTGACGTGAATCATATTAAAAATGTATTAAGAAAAAAAATCGATGATAAGATTAATATTTGTAATTCAGATACTCAGGCAAATTATGAATGCATAATAAAATATATAGAAGAAAATAAAATAATATGCAAAATAATAAATGAAACAAAAAGTATGTCTGAATCCAGTTTGAATATAACTATTTTTCAAGGTTTGCCAAAATCAGATAAGATGGAATTAATAATTCAAAAATCGACTGAACTGGGAGTAAAAACTATTGTCCCAGTAATTACTAAAAGAACGGTTGTAAAATTAAAGGACAAAGATAAACAAAACAAAGTAGATAGATGGCGAAAAATTGCAGAGGTTGCTGCAAAACAATCTGGACGAGATATAATTCCTACAATAGAAAATATAATAAATATAGCTGATATAAAATTTGAAAATTATGATAAAGTTCTTGTCTTATACGAAAACGAGGAAAAGCTAAGCATAAAAGACGAGATAGCACAATTAAAAAATAATGATAAAGAAGAATTAAATATTGGTATTGTAATTGGTCCAGAAGGTGGATTTGCAGAAAGCGAAATAGAACAGCTAAAATTAAACCAGAATGTATCAGTAATAACATTAGGAAAGAGGATTTTAAGAACCGAGACGGTAGCATTAGTAGTGAGTGGAATATTAATGTATGAATTAGGAGATTTAAATTAAGGAGTGTTAAATATGTCTAAGAAGAACAAAAAAGCAAAGAAAAACCAAACAAAAGCTAATAAACCAACTAATACTACAAAAGAGGTAATGCAAGAGAATAAAGAAGAAGTGATAAAAGAAGTAGCAAATACAGCTGAGCAAAAAGAAGAAAAGGCTGTAGAAGCGAAAAATGAAGAACAGAATAAAAAAGAGAAAATAGTAAAAGACGAGGTTAAAGAAACAACAGCAAAAGAAGAAGTAGAAGAAGTAAAGAAAGAAGAAAAGAAAAAGAAAGATAAAAAAGCTGAAAAGATAATTGCTGAAATCGAGAAAGAAAAGAAACAGCAAAAGAAAATGTCTAAAGAATATGAAAAAAAAACAAATAAAAGTATATTTAAAAATGTAATAATTGCTATTGTAATATTAGCCTTTTGTATATTAAAAATATTAGGATATATGAATATAAGAGAAGATACTTTTGTCGTAGATTTAAAAGTATTTAGTATTTCTATACTAATATTCTCAATAATTTTATTCGAAAGAAGCTATAAAAAGATAGATTTAACATTATTTACACATGGACTGGAAGCTTTATTTGTTGCTATAGTAACATTATGCGAAGTATATATTTATCAATTGTTTGTAGATAAATTTGTAATGGTCATTGCAATTGAATCATTGTTAATATCTGTATATTATATTATTAAATGTGTAAGGATATATAGTAAAACAAAAAAAGAATATTTAAGAAGTTTAAATGATATTAGTGAAATAGTTAAAGAAGAAAAAATTATAAAAATAGAAACACATAGGAGAAGAAACAAAAAGACAGAGGAAAAAAATATTACTGAACAAGCAGAAAACAAACAGGAGAAAAAAGAGAAGAAAGCAACTAAAGAAAAAGGCGAAAATAAGGAGCAAGAAGAAAATAAAGAAAAAGATAGCAATAAGAAAACTACAGCTCGAACCAAAGCGAATACACAAGCTAAATCAAATAATGGTGCAAAGAAAAAATCAAAAAAGAAGAAAAAGAAATAGGAGAGAAAAATAATGATAAGAAGTATGACTGGTTTTGGTAGAGGCTCTTATACTAATGCAGAAAGAGAGTATACTGTAGAAATTAAAGCAGTAAATCATAGATATGCTGATATTAATATAAGACTTCCATATGTACTAAGTTTTTTAGAAGATAAAATAAAAAAGAAAATATTAGAAAAAATCGAAAGAGGAAAAATAGATGTCAGTATAACTTTTGTAAATAATAGCAATTTAGGAAAGAAGATAACAATAAATCAGAGTTTAGCAAAAGCATATATCGAAGAATTAAAAAAACTAGAATCAGAAAATGATATAACTAATGATATAACAGTTATGAAAATAGCAAGACTGCCAGATGTTCTAAATATTAGCCAGGACGACAATTCAGATGTTTTGTGGGAAGAATTAAGTAATGCTTTAGAGGAAGCTATAGCTAATTTAGTAGAAGCAAGAGAAACAGAAGGTAAAAAATTGTCAGAAGATATGCTTAAAAGACTAGATTTAATTAATGAGAATATTTTAAATATTTCACAATATTCTACTGGACTTATTGATCAATATGTAGTAAAATTAAAGGACAGAATAAAGGAAATGCTACAAACAGATATAGTAGATGAAGCAAGAATTTCACAAGAAGTAGTTCTATATGCAGACAAAACATCAATAGAAGAAGAAATCACAAGATTAAAAAGTCATATTGTACAATTTAAAGAACTATTACAATCTGAAAGTATTAAAAAAGCAGGAAAAAGATTAGATTTTATAATACAAGAGATGAATAGAGAGGTAAATACAATAGGTTCTAAATCAAATTGTTTAGAAATAACAAATTTAGTAATAGAACTAAAAACTGAACTAGAAGATGTTAGAGAACAAGTTCAAAATATAGAATAGGAAGTGATTTTATAATGCAATTAGTAAATATTGGTTTTGGAAATATAGTATCTGCAAATAGAATTATTGCAATAGTAAGCCCAGAATCTGCACCTATAAAAAGAATGGTGCAAGAAGCAAAGGATAAAGGAACAGCAATAGATGCTACATATGGAAGAAGAACAAGAGCTGTAGTTATTACAGACTCAGATCATCTAATACTTTCTGCACTTCAACCAGAGACAGTAGCATCAAGATTAGACAAAAATATAGAAAATAATTAAGGAGGAATTTAATATGTTGGTTAAACCATCTGTAACAGATTTATTAACAAAAGTAGATAATAGATATACTTTAGTAATTATGGTTTCAAAAAGAGCAAGACAAATAGCATCAGGTAAACCTACTGTAACAAAAGTAAAATCTAATTCAGCTGTAACACTAGCAACTAACGAAGTAGCTGAAGGAAAGGTGGTTGTATGCTAGTTATACTGTCTGGCGTTGCGGGAGCTGGAAAAAATACAATTCAAAAAGAATTAATTAAAAGAATGGAAAACGTTATAGCAATACCTTCTTATACAGATAGAGAAGTGAGACCAGGAGATGTACCAGGTGAGACATATAATTTTGTTTCAACAGAAGAATTTGAAAGAATGATAAAAGATGGGGAATTATATGAATATGACGTACATCATAATCATTATTATGGGACATCAAGAAAAATCTTAAATGAAAAAATAAAAGAAGGAAAAATTATTGTAAAAGATATAGATGTAAATGGAACTCAACATTTAATAGAACTATTAAAGCAAGATACAAAAGTAGTAACAATATTTTTAAGAGTTCCAAAAGCCGAACTACAAAAAAGATTAGAAAGTAGAATAGATAAACCAAGCCCAAAAGAGATTCAATTAAGACTAAATAGGTTCGATTTTGAAGAATCAAAAATTGGGATATATGACTATGTAATAAAAAATAACGATTTAGAAAAAACGGTATCTATAATACAACAAATAATCCAAGAAGAAGCAAAAGTAAAAAATCCAGAGTTTTAAAATTAAGATATTGTTGTTCTTATAATAAAAGAATAATGATATCTTTTTCTATTATATAGTAGGATATAAGGAGACAAAATGATAGCAGAAGTAATTATAGAATCTAATGTAAAAACTTTAAATAGGCATTTTGACTACAATATACCAAAAGAGATGGAAAATAACATATCTATAGGAAGTAGAGTCCTAATTCCTTTTGGTAGAAGTAAAAAATTAGAAGAAGGATTTGTAACAAATATTAAAGAAAGCACAGACTATGAAGTAAAAGACATCGCTAAAATAGAGGAACAATCACTAACAACAGAAAAAATAATTTTAGCTAAATGGATGGCAAAGAGATATTTTTCGAATGTGGCAGAATGCATGAAATTAATGCTTAAACCAGGAACAACAACAAAGAATTTTGCAAAGCGAGCAAAAGATAAAACAGCAATATTTGTTTCTTTAGTTATGAGTAATGAACAAACAATAGATTATATCAACAATAAAAAGATAAAATCAGAAAAGCAAAAAAATATTTTAAATTATTTAATAAAAAATGGACAAACTATGCAAGCAGAATTAATAGAAAAAACAGATACTTCAAGAGCAATTATAAAAACATTAGAAAAAAATGGCTTTTTAAAATTACAAGAACAAAAGGTAGTAAGAAATCCATTATTAAACAAAGATATTACAAGAACAAAGAATTTACAATTTACAGCTGAACAACAATTGGCTTATTCTAAAATTGCAGATTCAATCGATAAAAAAGAATATAAGAAATATTTATTATATGGCGTAACTGGTTCTGGAAAAACGGAGATATATTTACAATTAATAGAAAAGATAGTAAATCAAGGCAAAAGTGCTATAATGCTAGTTCCAGAAATTTCACTTACTCCACAAATGATTAATAGATTTATAGAAAGGTTTGGAAAAGACATTATTTCTGTACTACACAGTAAATTATCAGTTGGTGAAAGACATGATAGTTGGGAACGAATAGAAAATGGCGAGGCAAGAATTGTTATAGGTGCAAGGTCAGCAATTTTTGCACCAGTTAAAAACCTTGGTATAATAATAATTGATGAAGAACATGATTCTTCTTATAAATCAGAAATGCCACCTAGATATAATGCAAAAGAGGTAGCAACAGAGCTTGGTAAATACAATAAAATACCTGTACTATTAGGAAGCGCAACACCTGATATAACAACATTTTATGAAGCACAAAATGGAAACATAGAACTTTTAAAATTAACTAAAAGAGCCAATAATTCTAATTTGCCAAGTGTGCAAGTTGTAGATTTAAAACAGGAACTTGCAAATGGCAATAGAACAATGATTAGTGTTAAATTATATAAATTAATAGAAGAGAATTTAAAAAACAAGAAACAAACGATTCTTTTCTTAAATAGAAGGGGTTTTTCTACATTTATAATGTGTAGAGATTGCGGATATGTTGCTAAATGCAAAAATTGTAATATAAGTCTTACATATCACAAAAAAGAAGAAAAATTAAAATGCCACTATTGTGGATATGAGGAACCTTTAGTAAAAATATGTCCTAATTGTGGTAGCAAAAAAATAAGACATTTTGGAACAGGAACTCAAAAATTAGAACTTGAAATAAATAAAATGTTTCCAAATGCTTCAACAATTAGAATGGATATAGACACAGTGACAAAGAAAAATTCACATGAAGAAATTCTTAGAAAGTTCAATGAGGAAAAAATAGATATACTAATTGGAACACAAATGATTGTTAAAGGCCATCATTTTCCAGAAGTTACATTAGTTGGTGTTGTTTCTGCAGATGGAAGTCTAAATATAGATGATTATAGGGCAAGTGAAAGAACATTCGATTTGCTTGTACAAGTAGCAGGAAGAGCTGGAAGAGAAAAATTACCAGGAAATGTAATAATTCAAACATATAATCCAGATAATTATAGCATTCAATATTCTAAAAAGCAAAACTATGAAGAGTTTTATAATGTAGAAATAAAATTAAGAAAGCAATTGAGATATCCGCCTTTTTGTGATATAATTATGTTTGGAATAAGCGGTGAAAGAGAAGAAATTATATCTAAAACTGCTAATCAACTATATGCTAATTTACATAAAAAAATACAACAAGAAGATATATCTGCAAATATTTTAAAACCATTACCTGCACCAATAGACAAAATAAAAAATAGGTATAGATGGAGAATAATAATAAAAGCAGAAGTAAACGACAAATTAATAGAGATTATAAATGAATGCTTATATGACAAAGAATTATTAAAAAATAATGCAAGAGTTATTGCAGATATAAATCCGACAAATATGATGTGATTTTTATAAAAGGAGGAAAAAATGGCAATTAGATTAATTAGACAAAACGGAGATGAAATATTAAGAAAAAGAGCAAGGAAAGTAGAAAAGTTTGATGATAAATTAAAAGAACTTGTAGATGATATGATAGAAACTATGCATAAAAATAACGGAGTAGGATTAGCTGCACAACAAGTTGGAATATTAAAAAGGGTTATTGTAATAGATATATACGATGGAAAGGGCCCTATTGTATTAATAAATCCTGTAATTACAAAAACAAAAGGAGAACATGAGGTAGAAGAAGGTTGCTTAAGTTTTCCTAATCAATTTGCTGTACTTTTAAGACCAAAAGAAGTAGAAGCAGAATATTATGATTTAGAAGGTAAAAAACAAAAAATTAAAGCAAAAGACTTATTAGCACAAGCAATTTGTCACGAGACTGATCATTTGGATGGAATTTTATTTGTAGATAATATGTTACCTGGAACATTAGAAACTATTAAACCAGAATAATGTATATAGATTATTTGTAATTTTAAAAGGAGATTGTTTATGTTAAAAGTATTATTTATGGGGACTCCAGATTTTGCACAAGAATCATTAAAAAGCATATATGATGCAGGATTCGAAATAATTGGAGTAGTAACAAATCCAGATAAGCCAAAAGGAAGAGGAATGAAATTAGCATATTCACCAGTAAAAGAATTTGCTTTGGAAAAGGGATTAAAAATTTATCAACCAATTAAAATAAGAAACAATACTGAATTTTTAGACGAGATAAAAAACTTAAAGCCAGATGTAATTTGTGTTGTAGCTTATGGAAAAATCTTACCAAAGGAAGTATTGGAAATTCCAAAACTAGGATGTATAAATGTTCATGGTTCATTACTTCCTAAATATAGAGGAGCTGCGCCAATTCAATGGGCAGTTTTAAATGGTGACAAAATCACTGGAATTACAACAATGTATATGAATGAAGGAATGGATACAGGCGATATGATTCTTAAAGAAGAAGTTGAAATTGGCCCAGAGGAAACAACAGGAGAATTATGGCAAAAACTTTCTAAGATTGGTGGAGAAATCCTAGTAAAGACTTTGAAATTAATAGAAGAAGGTAAAGCACCAAGAGAAAAACAAACAGAAGAAGCTTCTTTAGCGCCAATGCTTAATAAAGAAATGGCGTTAATAGACTGGGAAAATTTTGATGTAAATAAGATTCACAATTTAATTAGAGGGCTTAATCCAATAATGGGAGCATATTCATATGTGGAGGGTAAAAAAATCAAATTCTGGAAATCAAAAGTATTAACAAAAGAAGAATTCTTTTCGTACAAAACCGAATTTGAAGAATATGAAGCTAAGTTTAATAATCTAGTACCAGGAACAATTTTAATTGCAGATGACAAAGATGGTCTATATATAAAAGCCAATGGAGGAGTATTAAAAATATTAGAGATCCAAGGAGAAAACGCTAAAAGAATGGCAACAGCAGATTTTTTAAGAGGAAATCATTTGATTGCTGGAATGGTTTTTTCTAAAGAGGTATAATATAAATATTTTTGTTAAAATAGTTGTAAAAATATATAGAAATTGATATACTTGATACAGATTTTAAGTATATCAATTTTTTGTTAAATAATACTCTTGAACAAGACTAGAGTAAATATAGGAGGGATAACTATGGAAGAAAATAATGAAAATGTAAATTTAGTTGAAAATATTTTAAACGAGGAAGAAGATAACATAAATATCGCAGAAGAAGTTATAACAACTATTGCTGGAATTGCTGTTTCAGAAATTTCAGGAGTTGCAGAAATGGCTGGAGGAATAGCTGGAGGTATAACAGAAGTATTAAGTGGAAAGAAAAATTTAAGTAAAGGAATTAAAGCAGAAACAGATGGAAATAATGTAAAAATAGATGTAAACATAATTGTGAATTATGGAGTTCGTATACCAGATGTGGCTTTCGATATTCAAAATAAGGTAAAACAATCAGTAGAAACAATGACTGGATTAAAAGTAAATGAAGTAAATGTACATGTTCAAGGTGTAAATATAGAAAAAACAGAAGAAAACTAAGGAGGAAAATATGAAATTTTTAGATAGATTTATATTAGTTATATTTTCAATAATAATGTTTGTATTATCAGTTATTACAGCAAGTATAATATTTGGATGGATAGAATTAGAAAATTTAACACCATATTTAGAAACAGGCTTATCTACAGAACCAGCTTCTAATATAATATTAGGTGTTTCAATTGTGTTTATACTACTAGCATTAAAAGCAATTTTCTTTGGCGGTAAAGATGAAAGAGCCACTAAAGATGGTATTTTAATGGAAAATGATAATGGAAGACTATTAATTTCTAAAGATACTTTGGAGAATTTAGTTGTAAATATAGTTAATGGTTTTGACGGAACCGAAAATGTTGTAGCAAAAGTTGGATTAGATAAAGAAAATAATTTAATGGTATATGTTACATTATATGTACATCCAAATATTGTAATAAAAGATTTAACTGCAAGTATACAAAATAGAGTAAAAGAAGCAATAAAGAAAACTTCAGATTTAGAAACTAAAGCAGTAAATGTAAGAGTTAGAAATATTACTCCAACAGTAGAAAACAAGGTAGAAGGTTAGAAAGGGAGATAAATATGAATAATTTTAAAGATTTTGTTTCTGAATATAAAGGAGCTATAATTGGAGCTGTAATTGCAATTTTAATTCTATTAACAGGCTTATATAGATTAATTATCGGAATTATTTTGATTGTGATGGGAATTTTTATAGGAAATTATATTCAAAGAAATAAATATGCAGTAAAAGAAAAATTAAAAAATTTTATAGACAAAATGTAAGAGGGGAATTAAATGGAAAAATCAGCAAAAAGAGAATTAACATTTAAAATATTATATAGTGGTCAAATAAATAAAGAAATGAATAACGAAGAATTACAAATTTTTTTAGAAGAAAATAATTTAAAGGAAAGAGATAAAGAAGATATCAAAAATAATATAAATGCAATAAATAATAATATAGAAGAAATAACAGAGAAAATATCAAAAAATCTTAAAGATAATTGGACAATAGATAGAATATCTAAGATAGATAAAGCATTATTAATATTAGCTATTTATGAAATTCAATACAAAGAAATTCCTTTTAAAGTAGTTATAAATGAAGTGGTGGAACTTGCTAAAAAATATGGTGAAGATACATCTGCATCATTTATTAATGGAGTACTTGCGAATGTTGTTAAGGAGTTAAATATAGAATAATGGAATATAAAGCAATTTCAGTAACAGAATTAAATAGTTATATAAAAAATAAAATAGCGGATGATGAATACTTAAATAATATATTAATTAAAGGAGAAATCTCAAATTTTAAGCATCATTATACTGGACATATGTATTTTACATTAAAAGATGACAACTCTTTAATTAAATGCATTATGTTTAAATCATATACATCTAATTTAAAATTTGTACCAAAAGATGGAATGAGTGTGTTAGCTTTTGGTACAGTTTCAGTTTTTGAAAGAGATGGAGTGTATCAATTATATTGTAAAGCTATGCAAGAAGATGGAATGGGAAGTCTTTACGCTGCCTACGAAGAGTTAAAAGCTAAATTAGAAAAAGAAGGATTATTTAGCCAAGAACATAAAAAACAATTACCAGTTATGCCAAAAGTTATAGGTGTATTAACTTCTAATACAGGTTCAGTAATTAAAGATATTATAAATGTTTCTACAAGAAGAAATCCAAATGTATATATAAGACTATATCCAGTTCCTGTTCAAGGAGAAGGTGCAGGAGAAAAAATTGCAGAAGCCATTAAAATAATGAATGAAAAAAACTTAGCTGATGTATTGATATTAGCAAGAGGTGGAGGTTCGTTAGAGGATTTATGGCCTTTTAACGAAGAAGTTGTAGCAAGAGCTATTTACGAGTCAGAACTCCCAATTGTTTCTGCAGTTGGGCATGAAACAGATTTCTCTATTTCGGATTTTGTTGCAGATTTGCGTGCACCAACACCTTCAGCTGCAGCAGAAATTGTAGTGCCTAATATAGCAGATATAAAACAAAATTTAAGTACATATAATATTAGATTAAAAAATGCATTAAAGAAAAAAGTAGAGCTAATGCAGATGAGATATGAGAAATGTATGAGAAGTAGAGTTTATACTGATCCGTTAAAAATTGTGAATGATAACTATTTAAAATTAGATATGTTAGTAAAATCTATAACAAATAGTGTAACAAATAAATTGCAAGTAAGTAAAACACAAGCAGTAAAAAACTTTTCTAAACTAGATGCATTAAGTCCTTTAAAAACTTTAAGTAGAGGATATTCAATAATAGAAAAAAATAACAGTATTGTAAAGAGTGTAGCAGACTTGCAAAAAGAAGACACAATAAATATACATTTACAAGATGGCGAAAAGCAAGCTAAAATTCTTTAAGATATGGGGGAAATATGGAAGAGATTAATTTTGAAGAAGCAATGAAAAAATTAGAACAAATTACAGCTGAATTAGAAAAAGGAGATTTATCATTAGATGAAGCTGTTAAAAAATTTGAGGAAGGTATAAAACTTTCAAAAGAATGTAATAAAATATTAGAAGATTCAGAAAAGAGAATCAACATCTTAATAAATAATGATGGAAATATAACAGAAGAGAATTTTTTACCAAAGGAAGGATAGGATAAAGGGAGATGAACTTTTTAACAGAATTTATAACAAACAAATTTATTTATGTACCATTATTAACATGGTTTGGAATACAATTATTTAAAGTTATTTGGGATCTAGTAACTACAAAGAAATTTAACTTTAAAAGAATATTAGGAGCAGGAGGAATGCCAAGTTCACACTCAGCAGTAGTTGTTTCTTTAGCAACACTAATTGGTAGGGAACATGGCTTGGATAGTTCTATATTTGCTCTTTCAGTTATATTTGCTTTTGTTGTTATGTATGATGCTGCAGGAGTAAGAAGAGCAGCAGGAAAACAAGCAAAATTGTTAAATAAATTAATAGAAACACCAGGTTTATCTGGCGTACAGGTTTCTGAAAAATTAGTAGAAGTATTAGGACATACACCATTTCAAGTATTTGTTGGAGCGATAATTGGTATAATTGTTGGATGTATATTCTAAAAAATATAAATTTAGGAGATAATATTATGCAAGATATCGAAATTGCAAGAAATGCAAATTTAAAAAATATTAATGAAATTGCTCAAAAGTTAGGAATAACTGAAGATTATTTAGAACAATATGGTAAATATAAAGCAAAAATATCTTTAGATTATTATAATAAAATCAAAAATAATAAAGATGGAAAGCTTATATTAGTTACAGCAATAAATCCTACACCACTTGGTGAAGGTAAAACAACTACATCTATAGGACTTGCAGATGCTTTTAATAAGATAAATAAAAAAGCAGTATTAGCATTACGTGAGCCATCTTTAGGTCCAGTATTTGGTATTAAAGGTGGTGCTACAGGTGGCGGACATTCACAAGTAGCTCCTATGGAAGATATCAATTTGCATTTTACAGGAGATATCCATGCAATAACAACAGCCAATAATCTTTTAAGCGCAATTATAGACAATCACATTTGGCAAGGAAATGAACTAGAAATAGAAAAAGTAACATGGAAAAGATGTTTAGATTTAAATGACAGAGCATTAAGAAAAGTGGAAGTATCACTTTCTGGTGAGAAAAATATGAAACCAAGAGAAGATGGATTTGATATAACTGTTGCATCAGAGATAATGGCAATTTTATGCTTAGCAAAAGATATGAAAGATCTAAAACGAAGATTAGGAAATATAGTAATTGGCTATAATAAACAAAATAAACCAGTAACTTGTAGAGATTTAAAAGCTGATGGAAGTTTAGCAGTAATACTTAAAGACGCAATAAAACCTAATTTAGTTCAAACTCTAGAAAATAATCCAGTATTAATACATGGAGGTCCATTTGCTAATATTGCACATGGATGTAATAGTATAATTGCAACAAATATGGCATTAAAAATGGGAGACTATGTAGTTACAGAAGCTGGTTTTGGAGCTGATCTAGGGGCAGAAAAATTTTTAGATATAAAATGTAGATTGCTAGAAAAAGCACCTGATGCAGTTGTAATAGTAGCAACATTAAGAGCTTTAAAATATCATGGTGGAGTAAGTAAAGAAGAGTGTTCACAAGAAAATATAGAGGCACTACGAATAGGAATTCGTAATTTATTAAGACATATTGATAATATAAAGAAATATGGAATAACACCAATAGTTGCAATAAATAAATTTACTACAGATACTGATAAAGAAATAGAAATATTAAAAGAAGAACTAAACGGAGTTGTAGAAGTAAGTTTATTAGAAAACTGGGCAAAAGGTGGAGAAGGAGCTATTGATTTAGCACAAAAGCTTACAAATATATGTGAAACAAAGAATGAGTTTAAATATATATATGATATTAATGATACTGTTGAAGCAAAAATAAAAGCTGTAGCACAAAAGATTTATGGTGCAACTGATGTAGAATATTCAGATATTGCAAAAGAACAGTTAAAAGAATTAAATGATTCAAAATTTCCAGTGTGTATTGCAAAAACTCAATATTCTTTCTCAGATGATCCAAAAGATTTATTAGGAGATAAACCATTTAATCTTCATGTAACAGAATTAAAATTAAAAGAAGGTGCAGAGTTTATTGTTGTTTTAACAGGAAAGATAATGACAATGCCAGGGCTTCCTAAAAAGCCAGCGGCAGAAAATATAAATATTGACGAAAATGGAGTAATAGAAGGAATATTTTAATATATTGTATAAAAACACCATATATGGATAAAATAATTTTAAATTGTTTTATAAGTGTGGTGTTTTTTATGTTTAAAAAGATAAAAAATAAATCGTTAAAAATTCTGGCAATTTTGTCAGTAATTATATTGTTAGCAACTACATTCCTTATTATATTATCAAAAGTTCCTGAGGAAAACGAAGCAGAGGCACTTTCTAAATATGGTTCTAGAGGTAGTGAAGTTACACAAATACAAACCAAATTAAAAAGATGGGGATATTATAATGGGAATATAGATGGAATTTATGGAAGTCAAACAGTGGAAGCTGTTAAGTATTTTCAAAGAAAAAATAATCTAGTTGTAGATGGAATTGCTGGTAAAAATACATTAGAGGCTATGGGAATATTTAATTCATCATCTTCATCTAGTTCGTCAAGTTCGAATTCATCAGACTTAAACCTATTAGCAAGAGTTATATATGGCGAAGCTAGAGGAGAACCTTACACTGGACAAGTAGCTGTTGGCGCAGTGGTATTAAATAGGGTTAAAAGTAGTTCTTTTCCAAATACAATTTCGGGAGTTGTATATCAAAGTGGAGCGTTTGATGCTGTACGAGATGGACAAATAAATTTAACGCCTAATTCTACAGCAAAAAAAGCTGCCCAAGATGCTTTAAATGGTTGGGATCCATCATATGGCGCTATATATTATTTTAATCCTGCAACTGCAACAAATAAATGGATATGGTCAAGACCAATGACTGTAACAATAGGAAATCATAGATTTTGTAAATAAGGATTTAGGGACGTTCTTGTTTTCCCTGTTATAAAGAAAATATAGCCATCTAGCTAAAATCTAGGTGGCTAAAAAAATCCCTATTAACAATAGGGATTTTAGCACCGTCCCCGAATTCCTTGTCCCACAATCCCTAAATTATGTAGAAAATTGAAAGCCTAATTTTCTTGACAAACAATGGACATATTGATAAGATATGAAAAGAAAATAGGAGGATAAATTAATGATATTATATCCTGATTTTTATTGTAAAAATATAAAAGATGTAGATATAAATAAATTAAAAGAAAATAATATAAAAGGAATAATTTTAGATGTAGATAATACATTAATAGATTTAGATCATAATTTATTAGAAGGTGCAGAAGAATGGTGCAATAATTTAAAAGAGCAAAATATAAAATTCTGCATTTTATCTAACTCAAATAAAAAAGAAAAGGTAAAAAAAGTAGCTAAAACCTTAGATATTCCATACATATATTTTGGAACGAAACCTTTAAAAAGAGGATTTAAAAAAGCAAGTGAAACATTAAATTTACCTTATAGTGAGTTAGCAATAATAGGAGATCAAATTTTTACAGATATTATAGGCGGTAATAGATGTAAAATGTATACAATATTAGTTGAACCAATTAGTACGAGAGAATTGTATATTACTGCTATAAAAAGAGGAGTAGAAAATAAAATAATAAAACAATATAGAAAGAAACATCTAAATGAGAAAGAAGGATAAATCATGTTTTTTAATGATGTACATATAATGGTATATGTAGCATTTGGAATTTTAGGTCTAATTGTTGGAAACATATTACCACATATAAATAAAAGATTAATAGAACATAAAAGGGTATTTGATAAATCGTTTTTTACAGAATATCCAAAGAATTTTGAACCACATTACATACATATGCTATTAATAGCAGTAATATATGTTTTATTACTATATAAATTTGGGTTGCAACCAAATTTTATACAAAACTTAGACTTAATAAAATTTATGATATTAACACCAATGCTATTTTCAGTTGCTGTTATTGACTTTAAAGAAAATATAATACCAAATAGATTATTGCTAACAATGGCAGAAATAGGATTATTACTAACATTTATTTATGGAATATCAGATATTAATTTAGCAATGGATATGTTATTAGGAATGTTAGTAGGAACTGTAATTTTTGGAATATTAACATTATTAGGAAGACTCGTTTCTGGAAAAGATGCCATGGGAATAGGCGATGTAAAACTAATGGCTGCATTAGGACTCTTCTTTGGGTCTTCCAACATTTTAGCAATATCAATAATATCATTTTTATTAGGAGCAATAATTAGTATAATACTAATATTAACTAAGAAAAGAAAGATTGACGATTATATACCTTTTGGGCCTTTTATAGTTATTGCAGCATATATATCAATATTTGTACCTTTTAGTGCAATTTTATTTGTATTACTTAAAGTTTTTACATTAGGACTATATAAAGTATAGTAGTTTTATTTGGGGGTTGATACTAATGAATGAAAAAATTAAATGGTTAAGAGAAAAATTAAGTACACTAGACTTAGATGGAATGATTGTATCTAATCCTGTAAATATTAAGTATTTAACAGGAATTGATGCAGAAGGAGTTTTATTAATTACAAGAAAAGAAAATATTTATATAACAGACGCAAGATACACAGAACATATTAATAGCATACTTACCATTGATGATGAAATAAGTTTATATGATTATAAAGATATTGACCCTATAGATTATGAAAATTTATTTATGTTTTGTAGCAATGTAGGATTTGAAGAAAATTATGTGACATATGCTAAATATAAAGAATATAAGCAAGTATATAAGATAAATAATTTAGTTGAAACAGACAATTTTATAGAAACACAAAGAATGATTAAAGCTCCAGATGAAATTAACAATATACAAAAAGCATGTAAAATTACAGATGCATGTTTTAATCATATCTGTAATTTCATTAAAGTAGGAATGACAGAAAAAGAAATAGCATTTGAAATAGAACATTATTTTAGAACACATGGTGCTGATGGAATAGCTTTTGATACAATCGTAGCATCTGGAAGCAATTCGTCAATGCCACATGCAGTTCCAACAGACAGAAAAATAGAAACTGGTGATCCAATTACTATAGATTTTGGATGTAAATATAAAGGATATTGTTCAGATATGACAAGAACAATCTTCGTAGAATATGTACCAGAAGGGATAAAATCAATATATAATTTAGTATTAAAAAATCAAGAATTAACATTAGATGCTATGCAGGAAAATGCAAATGCTAGAATATTAACAATGATGGTAGAAAGTGATTTTAAAGTAAATGGATATACATTAGACCATAGCCTAGGACATGGGGTTGGCTTAGATATTCATGAAAAGCCATTTATAGGTAAAAAAGACTTTTTATTAAAAGAAAATATGATTGTAACAGATGAGCCAGGAATTTATTTACCAGGTATGTTTGGTGTAAGAATAGAAGATACAGTCTTAGTTACAAAAAATGGCTGTATAAGATTAACAGAATCTGATAAGAATTATATTATAGTAAATAATTAAAATTGCTACTAAAAACATGATTATAGGTTTACAATAGATATGTCACAGTAATCTAAAAATAAAAAAGGAAATACCTAAAAAATATGATAGAATATT
>CALXVH010000003.1 GCA_944391965.1 uncultured Clostridia bacterium | reverse complement strand
AATGTAATAAAAGACTTATTTAAAGAGTTTGATATAGGAAGATTACATAAATTTGAATATAAAGGTAAAGACAAAAATGGGAAAAATAAATATAAAATTAGATATACACCTATGTTTATGGTAAATTGCTATGTCGATGAAACAATAGTTGAAAATTAAAGGAGAGAAGAGTTATGACAGAAGATAAAAAGATAGAACAGCTTATAGCAATGGGAGTAAAGTCAATAACTATAAGCAAAGAAAAGTATTACAAATTAAAGCAGGAAACGAAGAACTTAATTAAGCTTAATGATGTAAAATTAAATATCGAGGAGGAGCAAAATGGCATCATTAAATGAGATATTAATAAAACCAGAATATAGACCTTGCTTTATAGATTTAAAAGATGGACGAGAAAGAAAAGCACTCTTTCATAAATGGATTATGAAAGAAGATTTATTTAAGAAACAATATGCAATGGGTTTAGTTGAATTAGAAAATGGAAAAGTATTAGAAGTTTATTATAGTCAAATTAGATTTATAGATAACAAAATAGAAGAATATTATTATGAAGAAGGTGAGTAGATGACTAAAGAGCAAGAAGCTATAGAAACAATGAGACATTGGATAGATTATGAAAAACAGAATAAAGATAAAATAAACAAAGCAGATGAATTAATAGATATACAAGAAACAGTATTAAATATGCTAAAAGAAAAAGATGCAGAGATAGAGAAGAAAGACAAGATGATAGATTTATTAGTAAATAAGTTAAATCAAAATTGTAAAGTATTTGAAAATAGTGAAATAAAAGAAATTGTAGAAATATACGAAAAAATAAAAAGTACAAGTAATTTAAGAGGAATTGAAGTAAGAAAAGAATGTATAAAACAATATTTTGAAAGGAAAGTGGAAGATGAGTGTAAAAGGTAAAATTAAAAGATTAAATCAACAGTTAAAAGAAAGTAAAGATGAATTAGAAACATATAAATTATCTAATAGTAGATTAAGAGAAAAGCTTGATTCTCAAAAAGATAATAAAATACTTGAAAATATAATAAAATTCGCATTGACGAACCATATAGGAAATTTAAGAGGTGGCATGATGATTGATGCTACATCAATAGATAAAATGAAAGATTTAAGGTTATTAATAGATAGAGACAATGAATGCGGACGAGCTTATATCATAAGAGTTACATATTAGGAGGTAGTGATGGACGAGACTAAAATAGAAAGAAAAGATTTAAAAATATTCACAAGCGACATAGAGAAAGAAGCTATAAATCAAATAAATTTGTTATTAGTTCAAGAACCGTTTAAAGACTGCAAAGTTAGAATAATGCCAGATGTTCATGCAGGAAAAGGTTGTGTAATAGGATTTACTGCAGATCTAGGAGACAAAGTGATACCTAACATAGTAGGAGTAGATATTGGGTGTGGTATGTTATGTGTAAATTTAGGTCATGATGAATTGAATTTAGAAAAATTAGATAAGGTGATAAATGAAAATATACCAGCAGGGAGAAATATAAGAGAAAATAAACTGATTAATTTTGATAAAATAAATGATTTATATTGTTTAAGAGAACTAAAAGAAACAAAGAAATTTAATAGAGCAATAGGAACATTAGGTGGGGGAAATCATTTTATAGAAGTAGATGTAGATGAAGAAGATAATAAATATTTAGTAATTCATACAGGTAGTAGAAATTTAGGAAAACAAGTAGCAGATTATTATCAAAATTTAGCAATAGAATTATGCTCTGGTAAAGAAGAAATGTTTAAAAGAAAAGAAGAGATAATAAAAACTTATAAAGAACAGGAAAGAAAATCAGAAATACAGAAAGCACTAAAAGAATTAGAATCAGAATATAAACAAAACAAACCTGAATTGCCAAATGAGTTATGTTATTTAGAAGGTAAATATCGAGAAATGTATTTACATGATATGAAGATATGCCAAGAATATGCTAGTTTAAACAGATTACAAATAGCAAAAGAAATTTTAATGAATTATTTTCAATTAACATTTGTTACAGAAATTGAATATCCACCAATTATGGAAGATAGATTCGAAACAATACACAATTATATTTCGTTTGAAGATAATGTAGTAAGAAAAGGAGCAATAAGAGCAAACAAAGGAGAAAGAGTAATAATACCAATTAATATGAGAGATGGCTCAATAATAGCAGTAGGAAAAGGCAATAAAGAATGGAATAATTCAGCACCACATGGAGCAGGAAGATTAATGTCTAGAAGAAAAGCAAAAGAAACATTTAATTTAGAAGAGTTTAAAAAAAGTATGGCAGATATATATTCAACAAGTGTACTAGAAGAAACGATAGATGAAGCACCATTTGTATATAAGCCAATGAAAGAAATAATTGATAACATACGAGATACGGTTGAAATAGAAAAAATCATAAAGCCTATATATAATTTTAAAGCAAAAAATTAGGAGATAAAGATGGACAATCTTAAAGTAGGAGAATATGTTAGAACTATTGATGGGATATTTAAAGTTACAAAAATAGATGCTTATATATTTATTTAGATAAAGAATATTTTGATAATCAATACCAGACGATGAGAGATGTTACTTTTAAAGAAAGAATAGTAAAACATAGCTTTAATATAAAAGAATTAATAGAAAATAAAGATATACTAAAAGTTAAAACTAAAGAAAACGCAATACTCATGATAGGATTTGATGAAAATACAATAGATATAAAATATAAAGAAATTATTGAAGAAATAGAAAACAGAGAATATGAACTATTAGAAATACTAACGCATAAGCAGTACGAAAGGAATTGTTATAAAGTGAAGGAGGAACAATGAAAGAAACAACTAATATAAGAAAATATTTTACTAAAATATTTAATAAAGATGATTCAGTACCCTACGCTTGGTTTAATACACAATATAAAGAATTAACCAAAAAAGGAATAAATGAATTAAAAGAATATGTCAATAAAGATTTTGTAAGAGAAATAATAGTAGTTTCTGGAATAGAAGTGGCAAGACCACAAAGAACTATGGGAGATATGCCTGAATGGTTTAGACCAGTAACAAGTATTCATTGTTTTTCTGATATTTATCATAGTAATAGTTTTGTATTTATAATTTATAATTCAGAATGGGGAAAGAATATAAAAGAAGATGAAATAAAAGAATCAATAAAATCTTTTCCAAGACAAGCTAAAATAATAAGAATTAAGGAGGAAGAATAAATGCAAAAGGAATATAAAGGATATGAACTAGTACAAGCTATATCCGAAGGTAAAATTAATGAAGGAACAAAATTTAAAATGACAAAGGAAAGTACATTGGTAGACGAAAAAGTTATGTATAATGGAACTGACTTAATATATATAAATTCTGGCAAGAGCATATTTAATGATTATTTCTTTACAACAATATTACATCTTACTTTTACATTATTAGCAGAAGAGAAGAAAAAAGAAATCTTAAACGATGAAGAAAAACAATATTTAAGTAATTTTATTAGACCTTTTCGAAATAATGTTGAATGGATGGAAAAAGTAAAAAAATATGATCCAGATAGAGAATACATACAGATACTAATTAATACAGATGAAGAAATAAATCTTCCTAGTTTTGAAGCAGGAGAGATGTATAAAGGAATGGAAGCTAACAAGAGATATGAAATAGAAGAATTGGGTATATAAAAGATTTATGATAATAAAAATGAGAGTTGAGAATGTTTTATATAAAAAATAGGAGGAACAAATGACTAAAGAGTTACTAGAACAAGCAGATAGCTTAATAGAAGAAATTAAAGATATAGAAAGAAGATTAAAGAATATAGAAAAAAGAGAAAAAACAATATTAGGCGATTCTGTAACAGGAAGTGAAAAAGAATACCCTTATATAAAAAGGAATTTTAGAGTTAACGGGGTATCTAATAAGTTATTTAGTAGCAAGGCAAAAAGACAATATAAGAAAATGTTAAAAAGTAAAAAATATAAATATGAAAAAATGGTAAAGCAAATCGAATATGAGTTAAATTACATAGATGATTCAGAGATAAGAAGAATTATTAGATATAGATATTATGATAAGCTTAGTTGGATACAAATACAACTAGAAATGAAATACAATAGTGAAGATACAGCAAGAAAACAATTAGAAAGATTTTTAGAAAAAAATTAAAGTTGTCCGTTTTGTCCGGTAAAAAGGTAGTAAAATAGTATTAGTAAAAAAGGTAGTGCTAAGAAATTGGCAAGCCCAAGCTACCGTTTAGGCGAGTAATTATCCTCTAATGTTAAGAGTAAGTGTTTTAAATGCTTACTCTTTTATATTGCGCATTTAGAGAAACGGATATCTCATTAGTCTCATAAGCTAAAGATACTGGGTTCGACTCCCAGATGCGCAACCAAACAAACATATGCAAGGAGTAAATATGAATTTATTAGATACCTATAAAAAAGAAATATGTAGTAGATGTAAAAACAAGAATACGAAACTATGTGAAATCAGACAATGTGTAGATGGAACATATAGATGTATTTATTATGAAAGAGAAGGAAAAGAGAATGACAAGAGGAAATTTTAAATTCAAGATTAATAATAAAAATTGGGAGATAAAAGAAATATCTCAAAATGAAATGAGAGAACAGTTAAAACAACATAATGATAGGGTTGAGGAGTTTGGAAAATATTATGGATTAACATATGCAGATACACAAACTATTTATTTAGATAAAGATTTATGTCTAGATAGAAAAAGAACAACTTTACTACATGAATTAGGACATTGTTATATTACTACATACATAACTCATTTAGATCAAAATTATAGTGAAGAAGATGTTGTAGATATAGTGGCAAATTCACACGATATTATAAGAGAGATAGTAGATAAGTATTTTAATTAAGAAAGGAGCAATTTTATATGACAGATGCACAAAAAAGATTTTGTGATGAATACTTAATAGACTTAAATGCAACAAGAGCATATAAGGTTGCATATCCAAATTGTAAAAAAGATGAAACGGCAAGAGCAAACAGTAGTAGACTGCTAACAAATGATAACGTTCAAGAATATATTTCAGTAAAACAAGAAGAAATAGAAAAAAGAACAGAAATATCTCAAGATAAAGTAATAAAAGAATTGGCTAATATTGCTTTTTCTAATGGAACAGATTTTGCACAAATAGTTGAAAGAGAATATGAAGAAAAGATATATGATAATGAAGGAAACTGTATAGGAACTAAACCTAAAAAATATAAATTTTTAGAATTAACAGCTACAGATAATTTGACAGAAGAACAGAAATCTGCAGTTGCTGGAATAAAGCAAACAACAAATGGAATAGAAATAAAGACAAATGATAAAGTAAAAGCATTAGAATTATTAGGAAAACATTTAGGTATGTTTAAAGATACAAATATTAACATTAATACAAACTATGAAGAATATTTAAAGCGAGTTGAGGGAGATGAGTATTAATACAAAGAACTATATAGAAAACTATATAAAGATTAGAGATAAGAAAAACAATATAGTGCCACTTGTATTAAACGAACCACAACTTAAATATTATAATGTTATAAAAGAAATGTATCGACAAAGAAAACCTATTCGAATAATAATATTAAAAGCAAGACAAATGGGGTTTAGTACAGAAACAGAAGCAGTAATATTTAAGAATGTAGTTACTCATCATAATTACAATGCAGGTATAGTAGCACATAAAGAAGATTCTACAACAAACTTATTTAATATGAGTAAAAGAATGTTAGAGTATCTACCAGATGAAATCAAGCCAGAGCAAAAGAAATCTAATGCAAAAGAATTAGTATTTAATAATGACCAAGGGACAGGCTTAGATAGTAGAATAAAATGTATGACAGCGGGTGGAAAAGGAATAGGACGTTCTGATACATTTACAGCATTGCACTTGTCAGAATTAGCTTTCTGGGAAGGTGATAAGAAGGCAACAATGACTGGTTTGTTGCAAGCAGTACCTAATACTCCAGACTCAATGATAATAATAGAAAGTACAGCAAATGGATATGAATATTTTAAAGAAATGTGGGATAGAGCAGTCGCAGGCAAAAGTGACTTCTATCCTCTTTTTATTGGCTGGAATGAGTTAAAAGAATATAGTATGCCTTACACAGGATTTGATTTAACACAAGAAGAAAGAGAGCTAAAAGAACAATACAATTTGACATTAGACCAGTTAACCTGGCGTAGATGGTGTATACAAAATAACTGTTCTGGAGATATTAATCAATTTAAACAGGAATATCCAATATGCCCAGAAGAGGCTTTCTTAAGTACAGGTAATTGTTACTTTAACAAAGAAAATATAATAAACAGAATAAATACAGCACCAGAGCCATTAGTAAGAGGTAAATTTACTTGTTATTATGATGGAATAAGAATAAGAAATCAGAAGTTCCTGGAGCAAGATGATGGAAACATAAAGATATATGAATATCCTCAAAAAAGAGTACCATATGTATTGGGTGGAGATACAGCAGGAGAAGGCTCAGACTTCTTTACAGCACATGTAATAAATAATATTACAGGTAAGCAAGTAGCTGTATTAAAACAACAATACAATGAAATAGAATACGTTAAACAAGTATATTGTTTAGGAATGTTTTATAATTGTGCATTAATAGGATTAGAGAATAACTTTTCAACATATCCTACACAGAAATTAGCAGAACTTAATTATCCTAATCAATTCGTTAGAAAGAAAGAGGACCAATACAATAATAAATATGAAAAGAGTTTTGGATTTAAAACAACAAGCATTACAAGACCATATATTTTAGGTCTATTACAAGAAATAGTACACGATAATATAGATGTAATACAGGATAAAGATACATTACGAGAGATGCTTACTTTTATAGTAAATGATAAAGGTAGAGCAGAAGCAGAAGAGGGCTATCACGATGACTTAGTTATGGCTTTAGCTATATCTTATTATATAAGAGGACAGCAAGATTATAAGAAAACAGAAAGAGAATCAAAGTACAAGGATATACAAGAACAAATAGATAAAATATTTGGAAAAGATATAAATAAAATAGAAGAGGACTATGGAGATGACATAGTCCCTTTTTAAATGGAGGTAAATATGGAACTTATATATACGATTATATCAATATTATGTTTATGTTTAGGATTTTATGTTGGGTATAAGTTAGGTAAAGATAAAGAGTTACCAAAAGTACCAAAGGAAGTAACTCACCCTATAAAAACTATTAAAAACAATATTGATAATAATAAAAGTGAAAGAGAGCAAGATGAAAGACTACAAGAATTACAAGATGATTTAGCAGAGTTAGATGCTTATGATGGTGGCTTGGGAGTACCAGAAAGGAGATAGTAGATGAAGAAGCGTGAAGAGACAAGTATAACTACAGTATGGCAAGAATATGAGCGTGGTAAAGATTATAATTATCAACAACAATTATATGAAAAAAGTAAAAGAAATTATAATTTTTATTTTGGAAAACAATGGGAAGGTGCTAAACTTTCTGGAATACAGCCAATAACTTTAAATATAATTAAATCAATTTGTAAATATAAAGTTGGTGTAGTAAAAACTAATACATATCAAATATATTTCAATTCAGATACATATAAAGACCAAGAAGAAAGAGAGAAACTAAAAGATATATGTGATATGCTTAATAGATATGCTAATAGAATTTGGGAGAAAACTAAGGTAAATAAGTTAATAAGAAGTTGTATAAATGATGCCTGTATAGATAGTGAAGGTATAATTTATTTTTATGCTGATCCAGATGAAAATAGTAACTCTATATATTGTGAGCAAGTAAATAAAACTAATATTTACTATGGAAATGAAAATGAAGATGATATACAAAAACAACCATATATAATTATATCTTTTAGACGAACTGTAGAAGAAGTAAAAGAAGAAGCAAGACAAAATGGAATGAGTGAGAAAGAAATAGAACTAATAACAGAAGACCAAGATATAGAAGAACAAGCGGGGAGAGATTTAAGAACTACAGAAATAGTTCCAATGTGTTTAGTGCTATTAAAACTATATAGAGGTAAAGATAAAAAAATATATGCTAAAAAATGTACTAGATTAGCAACTGTAATGAAAGATAGCTGTCTAGAAATAGATAGATATCCAGTAGCACATATTTTATGGGAAAGAGTAAAGGGAAGTGCTAGAGGACAAGGAGAGGTAGAAACATTAATACCTAATCAAATAGAAATTAATAAAACAGCTACAAGAAGAGCTTTAGCAGTTAAATTGGTAGCTTTCCCTAAATTAGTTGCAAATACTAAATATATTGCTAATACAAAAGCATTAAATAAGATTGGTACAACTATAGAAGTAAATGAACTAAATGCAGATGATGTCAATAAGGTGGTTAATTATTTAAAACCAGCTAGTATTAGTTCTGATGCATATCAATTACAAAAAGAACTACAAGAAGAAACTCAAAACTTAGCAGGTGCAAGTGATACTGTTACAGGTAATGTGGATCCAACACAAGCAAGTGGTAAATCTATATTAGCGGTACAACAAGCTTCACAACAACCAATCAATGAGCAAGTAGAAGCATATAAAGATTTTATAGAAGATATAGCACTTATCTGGTATGCAATGCTTAAGGCTAATAGTGTTAAAGGTATAGAGTTGGTAAAAGAAACGAAAGATTATACTACAAATACAACTTTAGAAGAAACATATAAGATGAGTTATAAGGAACTTAATAAATATGATTTAGATATAAAGATAGAAACAACACCAAAATCTCCATTCGATAAGTATGCAATGGAAGTATCTTTAGAGAATTTATTAAGTGCTGGACAAATAAACTTTGAAGAATATGTAAATGCATTGCCACAGGATTCAGCAATGCCAAAAGCAGAATTAAAACAAATACTTAAAGAAAGAGAAGAGAAAGAACAAATCTTCAATCAAATAGAGAAAGCAGGAAATGCATTAAATAGTGCTATGCAAGCAGTTATGCAACAACAAGAAATGAATAATATCGAACAAACAGGAGTTACACCAGAAGAGGCAAATATTGTGGATAATATAAATAATACAAATGCTAATACACAACAAGTAGCAGTTAATCAATAGGCAGTCAAAAGGCTGTCTATTTTTCATGCAAGTTTAGTTTAATGGCAGAACAGCAGTCTCCAAAACTGTTAGGTAGTGGTTCGAATCCATTAACTTGTGCCAAGTCGACGGACTATAAACGGGAGGTACATATGCCGTAATAAATCAAAAATATGAAATTAATAGTCGACGGACTTAAAATGGGAGGTACATATGCCAGGAGAAAACGAAGATATGAACTTAGAGGAAGAAGTATTAGTTAACCATGAAGATACATCTAAAGATGCTGACAATACACAAGAGCCTAAAAAAGAAGAAAAGACTTACACACAAGAGGATATTGATAAAATTGTAAGTCAAACAAAAGCTAAGGTTGAAAGAAAATATCGCAAAGAAGAAGCAAGTAAATTAAGTAAATCAAAGCAATTAGAAGAAACTATAAGAGCTGGACTTGGCTTAACAGATGAAGATGACGTTTTAAGCAAAGTAAGAGACTTTTATAAAGAACAAGGAGTAGATATACCGGAATTTGATACAGAAAATAATCGAGATGCAGAAATCCTAGGTAAAGCAGATGCTAATGAGATTATTGAAATGTATGAGGATAAAGATATCGAAGCTAGAGCAAATGAGCTAGCAGTTAAACAAAAAAGAGGAAAAACTACCGCACGTGAAAATGCGGAGTTTTTTAGGTTAGGGGAATATTTAACCTCAAAATTAGAAGAAAAAGAATTAAAAGAAAGCGGAGTAGATACAAGTATCTTACAGGATAAGGATTTCAAGGCTTTTGCTAATAATTTTAAAACTGGAACAAAGATAAGTGATGTGTATAAAATGTGGAAGAAAATGAATGGAGAAGAGGATAAAACACCTAAGAAGCCTGCTTCTACAGGAAGCTCACAATCTACTGTACCAGATAATAAAGAAAAAGAGTTCTATACTCCAGAAGAGGTAGACAAGCTATCAAGTAAAGACCTAGATAATCCTACTATTTGGAAACGTGTAAGAGAAAGTATGAAACGTTGGAAATAGGAAGGAGAAAGATATAAATGAGTTACGCAAACTTTAAACCTGTTGTATGGTCAAAATACATACAATTAGAATTACCAAAATTCACAGTATTTAAAC
This sequence comes from uncultured Clostridia bacterium, assembly GCA_944391965.1. GTDB lineage: Bacteria > Bacillota > Clostridia > TANB77 > CAG-508 > Merdicola. Next base: position 94,195 of record CALXVH010000003.1, on the reverse strand, counting down.
AAGACTGTGATTATAAATTTGAAGGAGAAGCTGGACAAGGAAAAAGAGTAAAAATACAAAACTCTGGACGACCAACTATCAAGAAATATGTACCTGGTAAGGACATAGATGCACCAGAAAATGTTGATGGAACATCAGCATATTTAGATATTGATCAATTCGATTATTTCAACTATGGAATTGATAATATTGATAAAGCTCAAGCTCAAGAAGGTGTAATGGAAGCATTACAAACAGAAACAACAAGAGCTTTAGCAGAACAAGAAGATATATTCTGTGCTACACAAATGGCAAAAAATGCAGGATATAAAACAGCATCAAAAACTATTTCAAATGCAGAAACTGCAAAGAAAGAGGTTGATGCCTTATTTGTTAAATTATGGAATAATGGTGTATCTACAAAAGATGATGTTACTATGTACTTAACACCTTGGTTCTATATGCTATTCCAAAATAAATTAATAGAACTAAAGACAAATAATGATGATTTAATTGCAAAAGGTGTATTAGGATTATACAACAATGCAAAAATCAAAATGACAAATAATGCTTATAATGATGGAACAGATGATTATATTATCTTAAAAACATCTAAAGCATTTGCATACTGTAATGGTATTGACAAATTAAAACCATACGAACCAGAAAAAGGTTTCTCAGAAGCTATAAAAGGTTTGAACGCATATGGTGGAAAAATGGTAAGACCAAAAGAGTGTGCTGTTTTAAGATGTCATGCTGCTTAATGTAAAAAATATAAGATGAAAGGAAGTGCTATATAAATGGCAGTAGCAGAAATAACAAATGTTGACTTAGTAAGAAACGAAGCTAAGGAATTAAAAGATGCAGTTGCTGTTGATGTAACTGATGGAGCTAAAGTAGATTATACTAATAGAAGTGACGGAAGAATACTATTATTATTAACTAATAGTAATGCTTCTGCAACAAAGAAAGCTACTATACTACAAGGTAATTCTTTACAAGGAGTAGAAGATTTAGAAATCTCTATTCCAGCAAATAAAACTTATGCAATAGTAGTAGAATCAGGTAAATTTATGAATGTATCTGGAGAGAATAAAGGATATGTAATTATAAAAGGAGAAACAGCAGATATAAAAGTTCAAGCTGTAGAATTACCTTAATTATAGAGGGATACATTCCCTCTATTTTTATATCAAGTTAAAGGACTAGACAGTTCGACTCTGTCAAACTTGGGAGGAATTATTATGACATATGGAGAATGCAAAAAACAAATATTAGCTCTTATAGAAGAATATGCACCTAATAGTGATGCTCTTACAGAAGATGAAGATATTGCAACTAGATTACCATTTTTAGTAGATTTAGCTAATCAAGAATTAGCACAGACTAAAAAAATAATAGCAACTAAGATATATGCAGAGATATTAGATGAGAATAAAGAAGATAAGTATACATCTTATACATTACCAAGCGATTTGTATCAAATAAGAAATATATATTTATTAGATTCTAATAATAAAAAAGGTAATTCAGATTATTATTTAATGGGTAAAAATAAAATATATATAAACGATAATAACCCAGGACAAACAGTATTAGAATATTATAAATATCCAACTACAATAAATGAAAAAACAAAAGATAGTTTTTATTTAGAAATAGACCAAGATGCACAAAGTGTTTTACCATACAAGGTAGCAAACGATTTATTAGTAACGGATCCGAGTGCAGATTATACAGCATTCGCAACAGAGTATCAAAGAAAATTACAATTATTAGATACAAGAAAGAATATACCAGCTGTAAATTTAAAAGAGTATGAACCAGATGGGAATGAGGGAGAATTTGATATATTTGATATATAGGAGGAAACAGTATGGCAACAGGAGTTAAACGTGTATATACAGATTTTAAAGGTGTTGATTTTTTACAAGAACTTAGTTTAGTTAATATAACTAGAAGTCCTGATGCCTTGAATGTTTGGAAAAATTATGAAGATACACAAGGTGCTTGCATAGAAACAAGACCAGGATATAGAAAGTTAGCACAGATTGGAACAATAATATATGGAATATTTATATATGATATAGCTACAGCAATAATTCATTCTGGGAATAAATTATTTGAATGGAATAATTTCCCGAATGTACCAGAAGAGGATAATATAAAAGAAATATATTCAGATATGAACACAGAAAAATCTTATTATAATAGAATTGGCGATAAATTATATATAAATGATGGAAAAACATATTTAGTATATTATGAACATAATTGTAAGAAAGTAACAGATGATGAACCATTTATTCCTACAACTACAATAAGTAGAATTGCTGGTAATATAGGTGGTGGAGAGACATTACAAGATGTAAATACATTAACTTCTAAAAGAACAAATTCGTTTTGTGGAGATGGAGAAAATAAAGTTTTTTATCTTGATGCAACAGAAATAGATTCTGAATTAGTGACAGCAATAGTAAATGATGTAGAAATGACAGAAGATACAGATTTTACTGTTGATAGAGTTGCAGGTAAAGTAACTTTTAATGAGATACCATCAGAACCAAATTTAAGTGGCCAGGATAATGTATTTATAACATTTTCAAAAACAATAGAAGGATATGCAGATAGAATTAATAAATGTACACAAGCATTATTATTTGATAACAGATTATTCTTTACAGGAAATCCAGATTATCCTAATGCAGTATTTCATGCAGAATTAAATAACCCACAGTACATATCTGATTTGAACTATTATGAGGATGGAGCTAGTGATAGTAAAATTACAGGAATGACAGTAGGAAGTAATATATTATGGGTCTTTAAAAATTTAGATCAAAATAATGCAAATGTATTTTATCACGAACCAACATTAGATGAAAATACAGGAAAGGTATATCCTAGCAAGCAAGGAAATGTAAGTGTTGGTTGTTACGCTGGAAGCATTAATTTTCAAGATGATATTGTTTATTTGAGCAGGTATGGATTAGAAGGAATAAGTACAGAAAATATAGATAGCAGACAAGTTGTGGCACACCGAAGTACTTTAGTAGATGTAAAAATGACTAGTGAAAATGGATATGAAAATGCTTGCATGGTTTTATGGAAAGGATATCTATGTATACTAGTTGATGGAAGGATATATCTAGCAGATAATAGACAGAAATATGCAAATCTTAATAGTTTTGAATATGAGTGGTTTTATTGGGATATTAGTAATTGTAATCCTAATATATTAAAAGAATATGACGATAAATTATATATAGGAACTAAAGATGGCTCTATTTTTATTGTAGATGGAACAAATGATAATGGAGAGGCAATACTTAGCTATTGGACAACACCGATGGATAACTTTGGATATGATAATCAATTAAAGACTACTAATAAACGTGGGGGAATATCTAAAATCAAAATGATACAAAACGGACGAGTAAAAATAGCTAGAAGAACAGATAAATCAACTGAGTATAAATATACAACAGAAAAGTCAGCAAATGGTTTCAACTTTAACAATATGGATTTTGCCAATTTTAGCTTTGTTACAACAAATAAAGCATATATGATTTATAAAATTAAAGAAAAGAAAATAAATGAATTATCATTAAAATTCTATAGCGATGAAAAAGATAAGCCGTTTGGTATATATAGTGCAACTATTGAAGCATTTATAGGTGGATATATAAAGAAATGAGGTGTGATAGATGAGTTTGACAGAATGTACAGTAGAAACTAATAATGTTCAAAAATTACCAGATTCTCCTACTCAATCTGCTCAAGAGCTAAAAAAGGTATTTGATAAAGTAGGAGAAGACATTAAAAAATATATAAATGAAACATTAATACCTGATATAGAGGAAGAAGATGATAAAGTAGAAGAAAATATAAAAAAAATAATAATAAAAACTTATAAATATAATGCAACTACATTAGCAGAGATAGCAGAGGATGAAGATTATACAATACCATCAATATATAATGTAAATACACACGGATTAGATGTATATTTTGAAGGTACTTTATTGTCTTTAGAAGAACATTATACAGAAAGAGGAACTGGACAGAGTGATAAGATAAGATTTAAATTTACAGTACCAAAAAATAGTGTACTAACATTTGTAATAAGAAAATAGACAGAAAGTGGTGAAGAACTTGGCAAGTGGATATGAAGATTTAGATAGCTTAGTTAATCAACAGAATAATTTATTGCAACAACAAGAACAAAAACAAAATGATTTAATTAATCAACAAACTCAAATGCAAGTAGATGAACTCAATAGAGAGAAAGAAAAGTTAGATAAGGAAACAAGTAAAACAACACAAGGGTTATATTCTAGTTATCAAAAGCAAGCAAACCAATATGGTGCTGGAATGGAGCAACTTGCAATGCAAGGATTAGGCAATTCTGGTTATGCAGAAACAACAAGAACATCTTTATATAACGCATATCAGAAAAGCGTTACAGATACATTAAATAATGCTAATGACTTAAAAGCTGATTATGATTTTAAGATACAACAAGCACGACAAAATGGAAGTATACAACAAGCACAAAGTGCTCTTGAACTATATGCTCAAAAGATACAATTACTAACACAAAATTACCAATTAAGACAAGATAGAGAGCAATATTTGTATCAACAACAGAGAGACCAAATTTCAGACCAACAATGGCAAAAATCTTTTGATGAGCAAGTAAGACAAAACGAACTTGAAAATCAATATAGACAACAACAATTTGAATATCAAAAACAAAGAGATGCAGTAACAGATTCACAATGGCAACAACAATTCAATCTTCAAAAAAAAAATCTAGCTAAAAGCTCTTCACGTAGCAGTTCAAAGAAGAGTTCAAGTGTGAGCAAGAGTCAAGCTAATAGTTCTAATACAAGTAGTAAACCATCAGCAGAAGAAGTTATGAAGAATATAAAATTTGTAAACCTTCAAGGACCTGGATTAAGTGCTTATGTTGTAGATGGGTTGACTGGAAAGAAATATAAAAATGCAGAAGAAGTTATGAAATCATACAATTATGTATATGAATAGGAGGTAACTATGGGCTGGGTAGATTTAGATCAATTAGATGATGAGGAGAAAAAGAAAAAACTAGAGGAAAAATACACACAATATCAAAAAGGAATACAAGACAATAGAAACTCATACTTACAACAAACAGGATTAGAGAAAATTTATAATGGTGATTATAGTAATTCAAATGATGGATTTAATACAGCAGGTAGAAATGACTATGCAGTTAAGCCTTCAATATGGGATCAAATCAAAACGACTGCAAGCAATATGCTAGGAAATGTAGGATATGGAATTGGTAATGGACTAATAGGGTTTGCTCAAAATGAAAGAAGAAATCAAACAGCTACAAAAGCTTTAAAATCTTTAGGATTTGCTAGTGGTAATTTTGGTTTTCTTTTCTTAAATAAATTAGAAGGACTTGGAAAATCATTAAAATCTACACTAGATTACACATTAAAAGATAATAATACATATAACTCATTAACAAAGGCTTATGAAGATAATAAAAATAATATCTTGAATAAAATAGATGAAAGACTGCAAAAGCAAGAAGATATAAATGATGAAAATATACAAAAAAACATTCAAGAAACTACAAATCCAATAGGCCAGAAGTTAGTGGAGATAGCTCCTTCATTAGGACAAATGATTCCTTCTGCAATACCTGGAATAGGAACATTATATTCAGTTGGTTCTGCTACAGATAGCTATTATGATGAGGCGAAATCAAGAGGAATGAATGATGAACAGGCAAGTAATTATAGTCAAATCATGGGTATAGCTGAAGGATTAACTGAACAAATTGGAGTTGGAAAGTTAGTTAAAGGTGGAAAAGGTATTGCAAAAGGTACTATTAAAGAAGCTTTTAAGGATTTTGGAATAGGTGTAGCAGATAACTTTATTCAAGAAGCAGTAATTGAACCAATATCTGAAGGTGTAACCAAAGCAACAGCAGGTGATGAATATTTAAAAAATGATTATAGAACATCAGAAGGCTGGAAAAACTTAGGCAAAGATATGTTGCAGTCTGGATTTGATGGAGCTATTACAGCTGGAATAATGGGTGGAGTATCTGCTGGCTTAGGTAAATCAATTAATGTTTATAATAAATTAAGAAATGGTCAACAACCAACAGTAGAAGAATATAAAAGTGCATATACTGAACAAAGAGAAAATGGCATTGATGTAGATGGAAATGTACAAAATGAGTTTATAAATAGAATAAATAAGTCAATACAAGATACTAACAAAAATAATAGTAAATCTATAGATACGTCATCTATGAATCTAGTAGATAGTGCAAAAGTATATAATATAAATGGCAATGATAAAACAATACAAAGTATTAATCAGAAATTAAATGACAGAGGAATAGCAAGTAGATTTGATGGCAACTTATTTACAAATGCTGACGGAACACCTAACAAAAATATAAATGCATTGTGGAGAACAACTACAGATGAAAACGGAAATACACATAGAGAAATAGTATTCAATCCTTATGTAGATGGAGATATAAATGAGCAAAAAACAATGCAACAGGTTACTATTCATGAAATGTTGCACGATATGGCTGGAGATAAGCAAGTAAGAAATGACTTATTTAATTTAGTACTAGATAAAAATAAAACTAGAGATGGATATAGAGATGCAAGAAGTAATCTAGAAGAAATGTATTCACAAGTATATGATAAAAACAGCAAAGATTTTAAAGATTTAGTAGATGAAGAAGAGGTTGCAGATACATTAGCACAAAAGTTAGGAGACCAAGACTTTATTAATTCTTTGAATAAAGAAAAGCCTAATGTATTTAAGAGAATATATAATTGGGTAGTAGATAAATTAAATAAATTCACAGGCAGTAAAAATGAAAAGATTTATTGGGAAGATGTAAAAAATAAATTTGAAAGTGCTTATAAGCAAGATTATCAAAGAAATGGAAACATTCAAAGTAAATATTCATTTGTTGGAGAAAAAGGATTAAACAATGCAATAAAACAAGATACACAATTTATAGAAATTGAGAGAGAACTTAATAAAGCTAAACAATTGAGAGAACGAGGTATTGATAATGAAACTATTAGGCAAAATACTAATTGGTTTCAAGATAAAAATGGCGATTGGAAATTTGAAATTTCAGATAAAGATATGAGAATTAAAAAGAATTTAAAAATAAAAGATAATACTACTTATATGTTAGGAGATATAATTGAGCATGATAATTTATTTACTATGTATCCCGAATTAAAGAATATTAAAATCAATTTTAAAGATGATAAAAATATAGGTGGAAACTATAAAAATAATATGATTATACTAAACAAGGAATTGATAAATAATAAGGCTAGGATTGAAAGCACATTAATTCACGAGATACAGCATGCCATACAGGAGACTGAAGGATTTGAAACAGGAATTACTTCAAGACTAAGTAAAAAAGCATATTATGAGAATTTAGGAGAAATTGAAGCTGATGATGTAACTCAAAGATTTATTAAAGAAAAATATAAAAATGAAAGTTTAAAAAATACTATTCCAGAATCTTCAAAAAAAAATCCAAAGCATAGAAAATATAATACATATATGAAAAACAGAGGAGTTATTGACAAAATAAAAGACGGTGTGTTTAAATATCCTAAAAAGGATGGGAATAATGATGAAATTTATCAAAAAGATATGGAACAAACTAATAAAGCAACTTTACAAAATAGTGACAGACAGATATGGAACAGATTAAATAAAAACTCTGTTATAGATACACAGGGAGCATGGCAATCATTCCTAGAAAATCAAATAGGTTCAACAGGAAAAGGTAAAACAGTTCAAGAATTAAGGTTACCTACAAAAGAAACAATTAATAGTAAAAAAGTAGATGCTTATAATGTTTTATATCAAGATAACAATCAAACAGGCAAAACGAATTTACCTATTTCAGAAGGAGGAAAAACTAGAAAACATTATAAATCAATAATGCAAAGTTCAAATACTTCTCCAGAAGCAAAAGCTATAGCAAAAGAATTAATAGGTAGTGATACATATGTGCCAGATAGTAATGAAAAACAATTAGCAACAGCAGATAATAGAATAATTAACAATGGAGCAGATAATGAATCTGTAACATTAGCAACAAAGGTAAAGAATAATGATAAGATTACAGCAGATGATATTGCTGTAGGAGAAAGATTAATAGAATATTATTCAAAGACTGGAGAAAAAGAAAAGTTACAAGATGTAATACAAAATGTAGCATTAGCAGGAACACAAGCAGGACAAACAGTACAAGCAATGAGTTTAATAAATAGACAAACTCCACAAGGGCAAGCAGTATATTTATCAAAAGTTGTAGATAGAATGAATAAGCAGATAGAAAAAAGAACAAAAGGAAAAGGACAACAATTTGATTTGACTCCAGAAATGTTAGATAAAATTACTAATTCAAGTAAGGAAAATTTAGAGAAGAACATTGATGAAGTAGCAAGAGAATTAGCAAAGCAAGTACCAAAAACTACTATGGAAAAGATAGATAGTTGGAGGTACTTTTCTATGCTTGCAAATCCTAGAACACATATAAGAAATATAATAGGAAACTTTTCAATGGCAAATGTACAATCTATAAAAAATAAAATAGCAGGTGGGTTAGAAAGTATTGCACAGAGAACAGGTATGATAGATCAAAGAACAAAAACTTTAAAACCATCTAGTAAAGAAGTTAAATCATTTGCAAAAAAAGATGTTGAAAATGTTTTGGATAGATTAAATAATGAAAGTAAATTTGATACAAAAAATTTAATACAGCAATACCAAAGAACTTTCAAAAGTAATATATTAGAAAATACACTAGGAAAATTGTATAATTTAAATAGTAAAGCATTAGAAGCAGAAGATACATTTGGGCTAAAAAATTCATATAGAAAAGCAATGGCAGATTATATGACTGCTAATAAATTAACAGAAAAAGATTTAACTGCAGGAACAAAAGAAGCAGATACAAAATTAGAAAAAGCTAGGAAATATGCAATCGAGCAAGCTCAAGAAGCTACATTCCATCAATATAGCTCATTAGCTTCACTATTAAATACATTAGAAAATAAAAATAAAGCTACGAGATTGTTAACGGGTGCAATTATACCATTTAAGAAGACACCAATTAATGTTGCGAAAACAGGAATAGAATATAGCCCAATAGGAATAGTTAAATCCTTTACAACAGATATAGCTAAGTTAAGAAAAGGAGATATTAATGTAAATCAATATATAGATAACCTATCTAAAGGACTTACTGGAACAGGAATAACAGCTGTTGGATATGCACTAGCCCAAGCCGGAATATTATCAGCAAGTGGTGATGAGGATGATCAAAAAAATGAATACTATCAAGAAGACAGAGGAAATCAATCATTTGCTTTAAAAATAGAAGATAAAACGTATTCATTAGACTGGTTGTCCCCAACTGCAATTCCATTATTTATAGGCGCACAATTAAATGATAATGTTAAAAATTCTGGAGAAAATCAAACTACAGAAGATATGTTAGACAAAATATCAAATAGTATAGATGCGATGTCATCAGCAATGAACCCTATGATAGAAATGTCAATGTTATCTGGTGTAGCAAGTGCTGTAAAGAGCTTTGCACAAGGCGATGCCCAATTTTTCCAAAATTTATTAATTAATTCTGCAAAATCATACGTAAATCAATTTTTCCCAACTCTTGGTGGTCAAGTTGCTAAAATGATTGATGATACAGAAAGAAGTACGACTTCAACTAAAAAGAATATGTTCTCAAAAGCAGTAGATAGTACAAGTAAACAAATATTAAATAAAATACCTTTTGCAAGTAAACTATTACCTGCCAAAACTGATGTATGGGGAAATGAAGTAAAACGTGAACCTAATAAATTATATAGAGCTTTACAACAAGCTGTATTTCCTTGGACAGAAAAAGAATTGAAATCTACAAAAGTAGACAATTCAATATCTGATTTATACGAAAGGACAGGAGATAATTCTGTATTGCCTAACACAAGTATAAATAAAGATTTTACAATTAACTCTGAAAAATATAGATTAACTGCAGATGAATATGCTAATTATAAAAAGCAATATGGAAAGACTTCATATAACTTATTAAACAAATTGACAAATTCAAGTGAATATAAAAACATGACAGATGAACAAAAAACAAAGGCCATATCTGAAATATATTCATATGCAAATGAAAAGAATAAAATAGATTATGCTAATAAAAATAGTATTAAAGATGTAAAGGCAAGTACTACATATAAAACAATAGAACAAATTAAACATGATGGAGGAAATGAATCTGATTACTTTAAATATATTGGTTCAACATTAGGAGTAGATAAACAAGATGAAAAAATAGATGTATTATCAAAAATGAACATTTCAGATAAATCTAAAGGAGCTATTTACAAATCTACATTTGGAAAAGATGATGATGTATATAATAAAGTATTATCTAAAAATGGAATTGATATAAATGAATATCTTAAATATAAAACTCAAAAATTTACTAGTGATAAAAAAGATGATGGAACTGTACAAGGAAAAACAGTTACAAACAGCAAAAAGAATAAAGTATATAACTATATAAACAATATGAAATTAAGCTATGAAAATAGATTAGTTTTACTAGGACAGCAATATAAATTAGGTACACAAGAAAGAGAAGATTTATTTAATTATATAAACAATACTGATATAAGTACTAATGATAAATTAAAGATATACGAAAAAATGCAAGGATTTACTGTTTATAAAAACGGAAATGTAGAATATTAAAAATAAAATAAAAAATAGGAGGAAAAAATGGATCTTGAGTTTATAAGAGGAGATACCCAAGTTATTAAATTTCCATTAATGGATAAAAATGAAAATAGGGTTAAATTAACAGAGAATGATAATTTGTATTTTACAGTTAAACAAAATTCAAATTCAGAAGATGTATTAATTCAAAAAAAATATCCGGAAAGTATTAATTATGATGATACTTCTGGATATTATTTTTTTACAATAGAATCAGAAGATACTAGCGAGATGCCATATGGTACTTATAGTTATGACATAGAATTGAAAAGTGGAACATTTGTAAAAACATTAGGATCTGGAAGTATTACATTAACAGAAGAAGTTACTTTTAGGGGGGACGAATAAATGGCTATTTTAATAGATGATTTAGAAAATATAAATCCATTAGAAATATACTTAGGTGAGATTAGTCTTCCTTTTTTAAAAGGTGATAAGGGTGACAAAGGTGAAAAAGGAGATTCTTTTAGATATGAAGATTTTACACAAGAACAACTTGAAAAACTGAAAGGAGCAAAAGGAGATACTGGACCACAGGGACCAGAAGGACCACAAGGAGAGCAAGGAATACAGGGACCGCAAGGAGAACAAGGAAATGTTGGACCAGCCAATGTGCTAAGTATAGGAATTGTAGAAGCAGGAGAAGAAGCAAAGGCAAGTATAAGTGGAGATTATCCAAATCAAAAATTAAATCTTATTTTGCCCAAAGGCCCACAAGGAGATACTGGACCACAGGGACCAGAAGGACCTCGAGGAGAGCAAGGAATACAGGGACCGCAAGGAGAACAAGGAAATGTTGGACCAGCCAATGTGCTAAGTATAGGAATTGTAGAAGCAGGAGAAGAAGCAAAGGCAAGTATAAGTGGAGATTATCCAAATCAAAAATTAAATCTTATTTTGCCACGTGGAGATAAAGGGGAAAAGGGAGAGACTGGACTAAAAGGTGATACAGGACCGTCTAATAATTTAAGTATAGGTACAGTTGAAGAAGGTGATGTTGCAGAAGCAACAATATCGGGAGAAAGTCCAAACCAAAAACTTAATCTGATTTTACCAAGAGGAGAAAAAGGTCAAAAAGGTGATACGGGTTTAAAAGGAGATACTGGTGAAACGGGACCTGCCAATGTACTGAAAATAGGAACAGTATCAAGTGGAGAAGAAGTAAAGGTTACAATTACAGGAGAATCCCCTAATCAAACTTTAAACTTTATCTTACCTAAAGGAGATAAAGGAGATATAGGACCGAAAGGTCCTCAAGGTATACAAGGTGAACAAGGAGTACAAGGAGAACAGGGCCCTCAAGGTATAAAAGGTGAAAAAGGTGACAAAGGCGATTCGGGAGAGGATTTTTCAATATTTAAAACATATGAATCGATAGATGATATGGAATTAGATAAAAATAATGTTCCAGAAGGAAAATTCGTAATGATCGCTTCTAATATAGAAGATCCAGATAATGCAAAATTATATGTAAAAGGTGCTACAGATTTTAAATTTATGGCAGATTTATCAGGGGCACAAGGAGTAAAAGGAGAAAAGGGAGATACTGGTGAAACAGGAAATCAAGGTCCACAAGGAGAGCAAGGTCCACAAGGTATTCAGGGTCCACAGGGTATTCAAGGAGTTCCCGGTGAAAAAGGTGATACTGGAGCTTCTGCAGGATTTGGAACCATAAATGCTTCAATTGATAATAATACTGGAACACCTTCAGTTACTGTAACTGCTGAAGGACCAAACACAGCAAAAAATTTAAATTTTATATTTAAAAATTTAAAGGGCGAAAAAGGAGCGATAGGACCGAAAGGACCTCAAGGCGAACCAGGTAAAAATCCAACCTTATCTATAAATAAGATAAAAACTACAGAAGAAATAGAACAAAATACAAATTATGAAGTACCTACTTATGAAGTAGATACTAACTCTTTGTCTGTTTATTTTGAAGGAAATAAGCTGATTAAAGATGAGAACTACATAGAAGTAGATGAAACACATATCCAATTTAAAGATTGGAATGTGCCAACTGGAACTAATCTAGAATTTATAATAAGTGAATGAGGAGGTAAGAAATGTCAGAACCAGAAATTTTAAAGTTAAAAAAAGAATTAGAAAAAAGAAAAGCAAATATGACTATATTTAATGCAGAAACTCATACTTATAATCATACTGGTGGAAATGCTTATTTAGAAGAACCATTGGTTTTATCTAAATGTTACGATAATAGTAATGGATATTTAGAATATATTACAAACGGCATAAAAATTGGAGCTGGAGTTAAACATATAAATGTAAAAGCTAATGCTTTAGTAAGGTTAGCACAAAATAATCAGAGTACAGATATTTATATAACTATTAGAAAAAATGAAGAAAAATTTGCTGAATCCAATTTCTTTCAACAAGGATTAGGACCAGGTTCTTATTCTCTTTATAGTGAATATATGGAAGTACAAGAAGGAGATATAATTCAACTGTTTTTGGCAGGTTCTAATGCAGATATTAATGTATTAGATGGTGGAGGTAGTTTAAGACAAACACAATTAACGGTTGAAGTAGCAGATTAAATTAAAAGAAAGGAAGATGTAAATATGAAAAGAATAGTAAATTTTAAAACCGTTGGTACTGTAGAGAGAGAGAGAGAGAGAGAGAGAGAGAGAGAGAGAGCTACTCTTTAAATAATATAAAAATAGGAGGTGAGTTCTAATGAGCGAACCTCTAATTTTAAAATTAAAGAAAAGAGTAGAGAATAAACACGAACTTTTTGCTGGTGGACTTCACGGTTCTAACGAAGGCGAAGAAGTAAGTGCATATTTAGGTGGAAATGTATCAGATTATAATTTCTTTATTTGTCGTGTGAGGAAGTGGAATGAAGGAGAAGAGGAAACAACAGTAGTTGTATCTGTAACAGACGAAAAACAGTTTTTTCGTCTTAATTCAGCATTAAAGACTTATTATGCAACATTTGCTATTACAATAACTTCAGACAACAAAGTAAAATTTCAATGTTGTGATTTAGAAGGCTGGGAATGGAAAGATAACATACAATTAGAAAAAGTTTGGGGAATATAATAGGAGATAGATAATGAAGAATTTAGAAAAAAGAGACAAAGCAGTAGTTATAGGACTAATATTAGTTTTAATTTTTATAATTATAAATATTTTTTCTACGTTACATACTATGTCAGATTACGAAGCAAGAAAAGAGTCTGGTAACGACCGTTGGAAACAAGTAGAAAATAGGATTTTGCAGACAGAAGATAAAATTAACAGTCTAGAGGAGGAAATAGAAGCATGGAAGAAATAAATCAAATAGGACAAATAATTCTAAATTATGGTGTAAGTGCTGTAATAATTATAGTTTTTATTTGGGATTATGTAGTAAATAAAAAGAAAAATGCAGAAAATCAAGAAACTATAAAAACAACACTACAAGTAGTAGAAAATACTACAACGACTATCTCTAGCTGTTTAATAGAAATGCAACAAACAAATTCAAATACTGCAAAATCCTTAGAACTTTTACAAAAGCAAATGGAAAGTACAGATAAAAAAGTCGACATTTTATTGGAAAGGGGGAAATAACATGAGCAATAAGATTTATGATGTTCTAAAGTGGATAACACTAGTATTTTTACCAGCTTTAACCACTTTAATTGGTGTAGTTTTAAATTGTTTTAATGTAGGTTGTACAGACATAGTTTTAACTATAATGACAGCAGTAACAACATTTTTAGGAGCAATCCTAGGAATTTCTAATATTAATTATAATAAGAAATAAGGAGGAATAGTCGTGGAAGATAACATATTCGAAGAAACAGTGGATTTTAACGAAGACTTATATCAAAAGAATATATCAGAAAATGATTTTAAGAGCAAAGAAACAGATGGAATAGGAGATGATTTTGATGCAAATAACTAATGTAACATGTCCAACTTCTAAATATTCTACAAAGTGTCCATATGAGATGACACCACAAGGAATATGCGTACATAACACAGCAAATGATGCAAGTGCTATGTCAGAAGTATCTTATATGATAGGTAATAACAATAAAGTTTCTTTTCACGTAGCAATAGATAATGAAAGAGTAGTAACAGGAATACCTTTTAATAGAAATACTTGGCATTGTGGAGACGGTGGAAGTGGAAAAGGTAATAGAACTCAAATATCTATAGAAATTTGTTATTCTAAATCTGGAGGAGAACGTTTTGATGAAGCAGAAAATTTAGCAACATGTTATATAGCTTATCTTTTAAAACAATACGGTTGGGGAATAGAGAAGGTTACAAAACATCAAGATTATAACGGTAAATATTGCCCACATAGAACACTAGATTATGGTTGGGAAAGATTTTTAAATAAGATAAGAGAACAATTAGGACTACAAGCACAACCTGTAGAAGAAAAAGATTATAGTGGAGGAAGTGACGAAGAAGTGAGAAAATATGTAAATGGATCTACAATAGAGAATATATATGCTGATACAAGCTTAACAAAGAAAATAGGATATTTAAATCCTCGTGAAGAGTGTGATTGTTTTGGTATCTTTAATAACAGACCTATGGTACGTTATATAGTAACAGGAACAAGTAACTACAAGATTGGTTTTGCAAAATGGCTTGGTGGAGTAAAATAATTTATATAGAGAAGAAACTAGAATTTAATCTAGTTTCTTTTCTGATAAAATACAGTAACTTTTACTTGCAGGATATAATTTATAAAGAGAATCTAATTTTTTTTTAACTTCTTCTTTTGTATAATTTGAAGAATCAAAAGTACATATTATTTCGTCTTTAGGAATAAAAATTACCTTATATATCATTTTTCATTACTCCTTTCAATTTTTATATTTATTTTCTAATAATATTATTATATAAAATTCTTTAAGAACTTCAAGTCAATTTTTTTATTCATTCGACAAATTTCGCGAGACAGAGGTAAACATAAAATGTTATACTATCAATAAGGAGATGATAGTATGAAAGAAATGTATATTAAATCTCTACAAATGATAAAAAATCTAAATGTAAAAAATAAAAAAGAATATCAAGAATTAGTAAGAAATTATTTAATTTTAAATTTTGAAAGTCTAAAATACATAAGTCAAACAAAAAGATTTAGAAAAATTCGAAAATTAGCAAAAAGTATGTGATTTTAGGTATATAATTACATTACTAATATATAAAAATGGCTTAGAATCGATTGTCGTAAGAATATGTTTAAAATGCAGTTATATCAATGTTTCCAAAGGATCTACTTTACAATATTACAAAAATATTACTAATATGTTCGTAAAATACTGTTGTCCAGTTGAAGCGCCAGAGGAAGAATAAGAAATATAGTATACATATTAGGTAGGGATTTGGGGACGTTCTTTAAATCCCTAAATTATTTTAAAGAACGTTCTATTATAATTAAGTATTTTTATATCTTTAAAATTTTTATAATCATTTTTTTCCTATAATTAAAAATTAATTTTTTTTATTATTATCTAATTTATTATTAATTCCAAAATTATATCCAAATTAGTAAAATAAAAGGAGGGTTGATGTCTAGAATTGCCAGAAAAAATATAGTATCTAAATTTGTACATATTGTTGCAAAAGGTATAAAGAGTGAATTTATTTTTTATAAAAAAGAATACAAAGAAAAGTATATTTTTTTATTGAATAAATGTATTAAAGAGTTAGAGGGGATAGATTTAATAGCATATTGCGTTATGGATAATCATGTACATTTATTGATACATATCGAAGAAATAAATAAAGCTGAAACACTTATGCGAAAAATAAATACAGCATATGCTATATTTTATAACTTACAAGAAGAGAGATCTGGATATGTTTTTTTCAATAGATATCATTCTGAAATAATAGAAAATGGCATTCATTTGCTTTCTTGTATAAAATATATTCATGAAAACCCAGTGAAAGCTGGAATAATAGAAAGAGGTCATTTTTATCAATATTCTTCATGTAAAGATTTTATAGAGGCAGAAAGGAGTAATGATATTTTATGTTCGATTTTTGGAAAAAATTTTAAATATGCACCTAATGATATAGATGAAAGAATAGAATATCATTTTATTGATGAAGATGAAAGATTGGAAAAAATTGAAAGACAAAGTGTAGAAATAATTATTAAGGAATTTTGTAATAAGTATAATACATCTATAACTGAAATTAGAAAATCTAATAGCTTAATAATAGAATTTAAAAATTATTTAAATGTAAAATATAAAATAAGTAATAAAAATATTTGTGCTATATTAGGAATAGGTAAAAATAGAATTTCGTTAATAAAGAAAAAACTAAAAAATAAGAATTTATAAAAAATAATAGTGAAAGTGGGATTAAAAGAACGTCCCCAAATCCCTAAAGGAGATATACAAATGAAAATAACTTGGCTAACAAGAAGAAAAAGTTTCGAAGAAATTAAGCCAAATAGGAAAGTAAGATATGAACCAATATTAGAAAGTTTGTGCTTAGGAAATAAAACTGCTAAAGAAATTGCTGTTGAACTATATGAGCAAAAAATAACCAATACTGACGAACGTAATACAACAGCCCCAAGATTAACAGAATTGGAAAAAATGGGCCTTGTAGAAGCAACTGCGAAAAAAACATGTAAATACACAGGAAAAACAGTTACAGTTTATAAAATAACAAGATTAGGGTTTGAAATTATAGATAATAATATAAATAAAAAGAGTTAAGATAAAGAAAATCTTAACTCTTAAAAATTTAAGTTATAAAAGAATAAAATCATCATAGATTTGTAACTTAAGTATATTGAAAAAGAGGGAAAAAAGGAACGTCCCCAAATCCCTCTTTCACTATTTTAGTCTTTATTAGTCATTTCTTCTAATTGTAATAATTCATTCCATCTTTTATCAACTATTCTTTGGAATTCTTCTATCATCCATTCATTTCCTGGTTTAAACATATGTCTAAAACGTTTTTGTGGTTTTAAGAATTCTTCTACTGGAAGTTTTTTTGCTGGTTTATATGTTATTTTATATTTACCATCTACAACTTCATATAATGGCCAATAACATGTATCTGCAGCTAATTTGTTAATTTGCATTAAGTCTTCTGTCGCATATCCCCATCCTCTTGGGCAAGGAGCCATTACATTTAAGAATGTTGGTCCTTCTGTATATATTGCTTTTTCTGCTTTTTCATATAAATCTTTAAAATTAGTCATAGCAAGAGTTTGTGCAACATATGGTAAATGATGTGATACCATTATTTCTGTTAGGTCTTTTCTTTCTTGTGCTTTACCTGGAATAACTGTTCCAGCAGGTGATGTAGTTGTATCTGCAAATTTTGGTGTTGCAGAAGAACGTTGAATACCTGTGTTCATATATGCACCATTATCATAACATACATAAACCATATCATGTCCTCTTTCCATAGCACCTGAAAGTGATTGTAAACCTATATCATAAGTTCCACCATCTCCACCAAATGCGATGAATTTTGTATGTGTATCTTCTTGCAATTTTCCTTGTTTCTTTAAAGATTTGTATGCAGCTTCAACACCAGATAATGTACTACCAGCATTTTCGAAAGCTGTATGAATAAATGAATCTGTCCAAGATGTATATGGGTATGTAAATGTAGAAACTTCCATACATCCAGTAGCTGTAGCAATTACAGCATGATCTTCTGGTTTTAATGCACGTAAAACCATTCTAGCAACTGGTGGAGCTCCACAACCTGCACACATTTTATGTCCTTCTGAAAATCTTGAAGGTTTTGTAGCGATTACTTCTTTTAAATTATATGGCATTATTTTTCAGCTCCTTTCGTTCTTAATCCTAAATGTCTATAAGGATTATTTATTTTTCCTGTTTCTACGATTTCTAATAAATCATTATAAACTTTTTCGATGTCATCAGATTTTGTATCTCTACCACCAATTCCATAAATATAACTTACTGTAGGTACATGAATATCATTTACAAACATACCAGATGTAACATCTGTAAATAATGCACCACCAGCAGCATTTAAAGAATCTGCTTTGTCTAATACTGCAACTGCTTTTACATTTGCTAAAGCTTTAGCGATTTCTTCTGCAGGGAATGGTCTAAATACACGAACCTTTAATAGTCCAGCTTTAACACCTTTACTACGTAAATCATCTACTACGAATTTTGCAGTACCTGCTGTAGAGTTCATACAAACAATAGCAACATCTGCATCTTCTAATTTGTATTCTTCGAATAAACCATATTTTCTACCTGTTAATTTTTCAAATTCTTCTGCTACTTCTAAAATAACTTTTTTAGCATTTTTCATAGCTTGTGCTTGTTGAGCTTTGTGTTCGAATAAATATCCTTGTAAATCTAAAGGTCCAATAGAAATAGGTTCTTTACTATTTAACAAGTAATGTTCAGGTTTATATGTACCAACAAATTCTTTTACCTTATCATCTTCTACTAAATCTATTGTTTCTATAGAATGTGAAGTAATAAATCCATCTTGGCATACCATTAATGGTAATAAAACATCTTTGTGTTCTGCAATTCTATGAGCCATTAATAAGTTATCATATGCTTCTTGATTACTTTCTGAAAATAACATTATCCATCCAGCATCACGAACACCCATTGCATCAGAGTGATCATTGTGGATATTTAATGGTCCAGATACTGCTCTATTAACAAGAGACATTACTATAGGTAAACGTAATGATGAAGCTATATATATCATTTCCCACATGAAAGATAATCCGTTTGAAGATGTAGCTGTCATAGCCCTAGCACCTGCAGCTTCTGCACCAACACAAGCACTCATTGCACTATGCTCACTTTCTACTGCAACGAATTCTGTATCAACAGCACCATTGCTAACAAAAGTAGAAAAATATTGTGGTATTTCTGTTGATGGTGTAATAGGGAAGGCAGCAACAACATCTGGATTTATTTGCTTCATAGCTGTAGCTGCAGCTTCATTACCACTTAAACGTTCTCTTATACTCATTATTCAATTCCCTCCTCTACCATTGAGATTGCTTTGAAAGGACAAACTTTGGCACAAACGCCACATCCTTTACAATAATCATAATTAAAATCTGTTCTTTTTATATCTTTTCCAACTGGAATTGCGTTTTCTGGACAAACAGGGAAACATAATCCACATTGTTTACATTTTTCACTATCAAATATAGGTTTCATGCTTCTCCAATCTCCTGTTTTTACTTCACGAGAATTTCCAGCATTATATATTGTTCCTCCAATTGTCATATCTTCCATTGGAGTTGAGTTATTTATATTTGTTTTATCCATTTTTAAACTCCTTTCTAAAAAATTAAGTTTTAGGAATATTCTTTATAATATATTAAAAATTTTAATATAGGGAAAAAAGGAACGTCCCCGAATCCCTTCGAATCTTTATCATTGTACTTCTACAACTTTTTGTAATGCTATTTCTAATGCTTTCATATTTCCACCTATAACTTCTGGTTTCTTTGCAAATTTGTGTTTAAAAGAACCTTCCATATCTTGTAAGAATTCTTTTTCAGGAATAATTCCTGTTACTTTAACAACTGCAGCAAGCATAGGAGTATTTGGAAAATATTTTCCTAAAGCTTCGATAGAAACAGTTCTCGCATCTATTGTATATATGTGTCCTTTATATCCTTTTAATAATCTTTTTAGTGTTTCACCATCTTTTGTAGTATTAATAATAATTGCTCCAGATTCTTTTAAACCTGCAGTAACATCTACAGAATTTAATAAAGTGTCATCAACAACTACTACATAATCTGGATTGTAAATATTACAATGTATTCTAATAGGTGTTGTACTAATTCTGTTATAAGCTGTGATTGGTGCGCCCATTCTTTCAGCTCCGTATTCAGGAAATCCTTGTATATATTTTCCTGTGTTAAATGCTGCATCAGCTAATAATAAAGAAGCTGTTTTGGCACCTTGACCACCTCTACCATGCCATCTAATTTCAATTAAATCGTTCATTGGTTCGAAATTACCTCCTTTTAGTAAATTTACGTATAAATATACACTTAAAGTATATTCTTAAAAGCCGTAAGTGTCAAGGCAATTTGTTAGAATAAATGGTCATAAAAATAAAAAAACTCAAGTAGACATAATTCACAAAAAGTGATATACTATAAGAGCTAAAAGCAAGTTGAAATAAGTATGAAGGAGGAATTTTTGAATGATTATTCGAAAAAAACTAAGACCAAAGGAATTAAAAGAGTTTGATTTGTACTTTGGAAATTTAAAGAAACTTGTGGCGAAAGACTTTAGAGAGGAGGAATTAAGTTCGCTAAAATTTTCGGCAATGAATTTAAACCGGTTTTATCGTGTAGATCACGAGGATCCGGAAAGAAAAAATACTGCTATGATGCTTTGGGACAGAGTTCAACAGATATTCTACAATGAAATGAACGAAACCCAAAAACAAATATGCGAGGAGTATGACTTGTTAACCCAAATTGCGTTAGCAACTTTGGGAAAAACAATTCAGCTAAAAGATGCATACAAAAAAATTGCAAAAAAGCATACTATAGACACGATTCTGGAAGCTTTTGAGAATAAAGACTTTCTTGAAAACGTGTTAATAGAAGTAAAAGCAGAAGAATATCTGCCCAGAATTCATATGGTTGACCTATATGGGGTGGATGCTTTTGAAATTACAACAGAAACAGATTTGTCAGGAATAATATTGCCTGATCAAATTTTAAGCAAAATAAGAAATATATCTGGCAGATATGCGGAACAATTGGCAAATCGCATAACTTATTATATTGTAATAATTTTGGATATACTGGATAAAGGCTGGGAGAGTGCATCTTTACTTTGGGCAATTTTGGAAAATAGTATTTTTAGAGAAATGCTGTTTGAGAATATTATGGTGAAACTGCCTAAAGAAAGAGTTGCTTTCTGGAAGGAAAAAACAATGTCTAAGCAGTATTTGTTATATGATTGCGGCTTATTTAATAGCACGATGATACAAAAAATGGAGAAATATGTCATAGACATAAAAACAGAATGCAATGGAAAGTCTTTGCAGGATGAAAATTTATATTTTAATCTTGCTCAAGCAATTATTATGCATGACGAAAATTTCCTTGCAATTTATTTCACTCTAACAAAAGAGGAGAAGAATATTGTAAGGAATGAAGCTGTTGTAATGGCACGGAAAATAAAAGAAATTTTATTGGAAGTGCTAGAAGATTTTGATGTAGATTATGTGTATAAAAAACCGGTCGCAAATGAAGATATACTAAATGTCATCAGCTTTTTTTTCCAAATGTTTTATTTTACAAGACCAATTATGGCTAATGAGATGGAAAAGAGGGGTGTAGACAAAGCTGATTGGAAATTTTTAGAGAGCTTGTTTTTATTAAAAATTAAGGAAGATGAAACACCATTTATTACAGATAAAGAAGAGCAAAAACTTAAAGAAGCTGTTGAAGAAACTTTTTTTGAGCTAACAATTAATGAGATAAAGCAGTTAGACTCAAAAGTTAAAACAGCCAAAAATAAAATGGAAGCTCTGAGCGTGTTACTAGGGCATGCATCTACACAAAAAGAAAAACATAGTTCTCCAGAATTATTAAAAGAAGTAACAGAAACATCGATGAAAACTTATAAGGAAGGCGTCAGAAGAGAAGTGATGCAATTCTCTCTCAATAATCTTTCAACAAAAAATGCTGATTTGGATAAATCTCTAAAGGTGCTAGAGGCTATAGATAATGGTTTTATAAGCAAAGAAGAATTTTCCAAGGCACAGCAAAAGATGGGAGTAAAAGAGAAATATATAGAAATATTTTTCTACTTTTATTCGCCATATTTCTAAAATTCACAAAAAGGAGCAGGATAGTATCCTGCTCTTTTTCCGTCTAAAAATATAGATTAAAAAAACGTATAAATCTTACGCAAATAAGCTTTCTAAGATTGACTTTTTATACTTTTTCATATATTATAGTAATGTCAAATTTTATGTATAAATGAGATATGAAAGCACTAGCTTAAGGAGGAAGATTTATGGGAGAAGTAATAGTTATAACATCTGGTAAAGGAGGAGTAGGAAAAACAACTACAACAGCTAACTTAGGTTCTGCCCTAGCGCTAGAAGGCAAAAAAGTAGTATTAGTAGATACAGATATAGGTCTTCGTAACTTGGATGTCGTAATGGGGTTAGAAAATAGAATTGTATACGATATCGTTGATGTTGTAGAAGAAAAATGTAAATTAAGACAAGCATTAATAAAGGACAAGCGTTTTCAAGAATTATTCCTATTACCTGCTGCCCAAACAAGAGATAAAAGTGCAATAACAGAAGAACAAATGAGAGATTTAACAAAACAGTTAAAAGAAGAATTTGACTATATTTTAATAGATTGTCCTGCAGGAATAGAACAAGGTTTTAAAAATGCAATTGTAGGAGCAGATAAGGCAATAGTTGTAACAATGCCAGAGATTTCAGCCATAAGAGATGCTGATAGAATAATAGGATTATTAGAATCATCTGATATAAAAAATCCACAATTAATCATAAATAAACTAAGACCAGAAATGGTTAGAAAAGGTAAAATGATGGATGTTGATGATATAGTAGATTTATTATCAATAGAACTTTTAGGAGTAGTACCAGATGACGAATATGTAATTACTCAAACAAATAAAGGGGAACCTGTTATATCTAACAGAAAAGCACCTTCAGGTAAAGCATATATGGAAACTGCTAAGCGTATTCTAGGAGAGGATATAGAAGTAACAATACCAGGAAGAGAAAAAGGATTCTTGGCAGCTTTAAAAAGATTTTTTAAAAGAAAATAATTAACATTGGAGGTAAAATATGTTCGAAAATATAGTAGGTTTCTTCAAAAAAATATTTAAAAAAGAAGAGGAAGAAGAAAACAATAAAGACATGGCAAAAGAAAGATTACATCTAGTATTAATGCAAGATAGAGCAAACGTTTCTGCTGACTTCTTAGAAATGATGAAACAAGAAATTATAGATGTAATAAAAAAATATATCGATGTTGATGAAAAAGAAATAGATGTTCATTTGACGAGTAAGACAAATGAAGACGGTACAGCTTCAGCACCAGCATTATATGCTAATATTCCAATTGTTAGCATTAAACATACTGGGGAAATGGATGACGAAGTAGTAGAAAAAGTTCAAGAACAAGAAATAGAAGAAAAGAATGTTAATAATCAAGATACTCAAAATGCAAAAAAAGATGAAGAAGTAAATAATAAAATAGAACAGAAAAAAGAAATTAAGGTAGAAGAAAATAATATAACAGATAAAGTAGAAGATAAAAAAGAAGATGTAAAAGCAGAAGAAATTAAGACAGAAAAACCAAATGAAGAAAATAAAGATATTCAAAAAAATGAAGAAGTGAAAAAAGAAGAAGTAAAGTCAAGTAAGATAGAAGAAAATACTGAAAACAAAGAATCTCAAACAGATACTAATACAAAGAATGATGAAACAGACAATAAAAAAATAGAAGAAAAAGAGAATGCACAAAGTAAAAATGAAGTAAGTACAAACAATGTAAAAAAGGAAAATAATAATTTAACAACAAATACACAGTTAAAACAAGAACCTGTGATACATAATAATAGAAAAAGAAGAAATAAGAAAAGAAAAGGTAGAAGATAAGGGATGTATAACTAATAAAAATAAATACGTAAAGGATGAAAAATGAAGAAGAAAATTTTAAAAAATATAGACTGGGGAATTTTTATATGTTGTATTATTCTATCAGTTATAGGAATGGTGGCATTATTTTCTGCAACTTATGATTCTGAAGACACTAGTTTACAAAGACAAATAATATGGTTTGTTATCTGTATACCTATAGTTTTTATAATAATATTTATAGATTATGAAGCTATTGCAAAAATATCACCTATCCTCTATGGAATAGTTCTGATACTACTAATTGGAGTTTTATTTACAGATTCAGTAAATGGTGCTACAAGCTGGTTCAATTTTGGTGTTTTTTCTTTTCAACCAGCAGAATTTGCCAAAATAGCGGTAATATTATTTCTGGCTCTGGTATTGTGTAAGATACAAGAAAAAGATAAGAACGAGATAAATAGACCTACTAAATTATTAATTTCTTTAGCAGTAGTGGCTGTGCCAGTTTTATTAATAATAAAACAACCTGATTACGGTACAGCAGCAGCATTTTTAGTTGCGACTGTAATGATTTTATTTACAGCGGGAATTAATAAGAAATATATTATAGGAACTATTTTATTAGTAGTTATAGCAGTTCCATTATTATATTTCTTTGTATTACCAGATCATGCTAAAGAAAGAATAGAAGTATTTTTAAACCCAGAATCAGATCCACGTGGTTCAGGATACAATTTAACACAATCAAAACTTGCAATAGGAGCAGGTCAATTAACAGGTATGGGATTATTGAAAGGTAATCAAACTCAATTAGGTTTCTTATATCCAAAAACAACAGACTTTATTTTCTCTGTTATTGGAGAAGAGATGGGATTTATAGTTGCAGGTAGTGTAATAATAATATATGTAATACTGATAACAAAATCAATATATGTAGCAAAGACAGCAAAAGATGACCTCGGGACATATATTGCAATAGGAATAGCAGGAATATTTTTATTCCATATGGTTGAGAATATAGGAATGACAATGGGCTTATTACCAATAACTGGTGTACCATTACCATTTGTAAGCTATGGAGGAAGTTCATTATTAACTAACTTTATTTTAATAGCATTATTATTAAATATAAGTGGTAGAAGACAAAAAGCAATATTTATAGAATAATATAAAAGTTGAAAGCATATTGGCCAAACCAATTTATAGAATCAAAGATTTTGATAGAGGCTAATGCTTTCAACTTTTGTAGCTTAGAATATTTTAATAGTAAAAATTAAGGAGAGAAAAAATTTGTATTTAAAAAGTATAAAGATTGGAAATTTAGAATTAGAAAATAATGTATTTTTAGCACCTATGGCAGGAATTACAGATAAATCATTTAGAATTTTATGTAAAGAAATGGGAGTAGGTCTTACTACAACAGAAATGGTAAGTGCAAAAGCAATTTATTATCATGATAATAAGACTAAAAAATTATATAATTTAGATGGAGAGAAAAAGCCAATTAGTATTCAATTATTTGGTAGCGATTTAGAAGCGATAAAATATGCAACACAAGAAATAGACAAAATTGCCGATATTATAGATTTTAATATGGGATGTCCTGCACCAAAAATAGTTAAAAATGGTGATGGTAGTAACTTATTATTACATTTAGACTTAATAGAAAAAATAGTTATTGCAATTAGAGAGAATACCGATAAACCAATTACTTTTAAAATAAGAAAAGGTTGGGATGAAAATAATATTGTAGCAGTTCAAGCAGCACAAATAATAGAAAAAGCAGGTGGCTCAGCTATTATAATTCATGGTAGAACTAGAAAAGAGTTTTATTCTGGAAAAGCGGATTGGGATATTATAAAAGAAGTTAAAAAAAGTGTTAAAATTCCAGTAATAGGTAATGGAGACATAGTTGATGAAGAAACAGCAGAAGAAATGTTAAAATATACAAATGTAGATGGAATAATGATTGGAAGAGCAGCTTTTGGAAACCCATGGATTTTTAGAGAGATAATACATTATTTAAAAACTGGAGAAAAATTAGAAAAGCCAACTCTAGATGAAAGATATAATACAATGGTAAGACATATAAATATGGAAATAGAAGAAAGAGGAGAAGAAGTTGCCATAAAAGAAATGAGAAAACAGTTAAGTTGGTATATAAAGAATTTAAAAGATGCAAGTCAAGTGAGAGATAGAATAAATAGAATTATAGATAAAGATGAATTGTTAAATGAAATAAAAACATATTTCGAATATCTAAAAAATAATTGAATAAAATTAGAAAAAGAATAGTATATATACTATTCTTTTTTTTATTTTATATGAGTTAATTCATTAGGAGGTTTTTATGAAAAAAAATATATTAATTATTTTTTTGATTTTTGCTATAATAATAATTTCTTTAATAATTTTTTTTACAGTGAACAATAATAAAAAAATCGAAATTGGGAATAATGATAGTAATCAAATTTTAAATATGAACTCGTATAAAGCTAAAATAGAAGTAACTATAGTAAGTAATAAAAATACTAATAAATATAAGATGATACAAGAGTACAAAAATGGAGAATATTGTTTACAAGAAATAGAAGAGCCAGAAAATATAAGAGGAGTAAGAATTGAATATAATAATAATACATTAACTTTAAAAAATAGTGATTTAAATCTTACAAATGTATATGAAAATTATAAATACATTACAGAAAATAATTTATTTTTAAATGAATTTATAAAAGATTTTAATAATGATAGTAATTCAAAAAAAGAAGAAACAGAAGATGAAATTATATTACAAACAGATTGTAAAACACAGGAGAACAAGTATCAAATAAAAAAGAAATTAACAATAGATAAAAAAACAAATAAACCAAAAAAATTAGAAGTACAAGACATTAACCAAAATATAACTGTTTACATATTATATAATGAGATAAGTTATAAGTAGTAAAAAAACTATTTTCTTTATCTCGAGCTAGTATTTAAAACAAGATATATACTAATAATGGGAGTGAAGAAAATGAATATTAAAAGAGGCGACATGTTTTATGCAGATTTAAGTCCTGTTGTTGGCTCAGAACAAGGGGGAATTAGACCAGTTTTAATTATACAAAATGATTTAGGAAATAAATATAGTCCAACTGTAATTGCTGCTGCAATTACATCTCAAAAAACTAAAAATAAGTTGCCTACACATATAGAAATTAATTCAAAAGATTTTGGCTTAAAATCAGATTCTATAGTACTTGCAGAACAGATTAGAACAATAGACAAAAGTAGATTAAAAGAGAGAATAGGACATATAGACAATGATGAAATTATTGGAAAGATAAATAATGCACTTGGCGTTAGTTTTGGTTTAGATGAATAATGATAATGTGACGTTCTGATTTTCTCCAGAGGAGAAGGTTAGAACGTTCTTTTTTTGAATTATAATTCAAATAAAATAGGGATTTAAGGAACGTCCCTAAATCCCGAAGGAATGCCCTCAAATACCGAAGAAACATCCCAAAATCCCTATACTTGTAATTTTTTTATGATTCTAATTTCTTCATATAATTTTTCTACAATTTCTTTTCTTGTTAAATATGCTGTTTGATATTCATGATATATCTTATGAATATTTTCAAAATTTTCGCCTTCCTGAAACAGCATTTCCATTCCTTCTTTATAGTAATTCTTCTTTTTTTCAGAATGAGCTTTATCCATTTTTTCTTCATATTCTAAGATTTGTTCAATTCTTTTGATTTGATCTTTTAAATAGTCAACATAGCCTGTAACACAACTAATTTCATAGTAAGTATCATCAATAACAACTTTAAATAAAGCCTTTACAACTTTTTTATTAAGTTTTCCAAGTTTTACACCTTGAGCTGCATTATCAAGAGCTGCCACTTTTACATTTGGTTCAGTATCTTTAATTAAATCTTTTAAAGTATCTGATATATGAATATGAGTTTTATATTGTCTTTTAGTAACTAATGCATCATAGTCATCTGCAACCTTTATAATTTGATCTTCATATGGAATTAAATTTCCAACTAATCCTTCTGGATATCCTGTACCATCCAAAGTTTCATGATGATATTTTGGACCTAGTGCATAAGGTCTTAATTTAATATCATCCATACACATTTTATAGCCTATAAGTGTATGTGTTTTCATTATAGAAAATTCTTCGTCTGTTAATTTGTCAGGTTTATTTAGTATTTTTGCAGGAATAAACATTTTACCAATATCATGTAAATATGCACAAATAGTACAATAAGCAGTAAAATTCTTATCGCAACGTAAATATTCGCATAACCTACATGTAATACTTGCAACATTTTCACTATGAATTCTTGTAAAGGGGTCTAAACTATCTAGCATAGTTAACTGATATCTCATAGTGATATCTAAATTATATGATTTTAAAGTTGTTTTATCATAAAAATCAAATTTTTCCTCAAACATTTAATACTCCTCTTTTGTAAAAATTATATTTTTAATTTTCTGATTTCTTTTAATTCTGTATTTAACTTATCTATATGTGATTCTTTGTCTGCTAAAGCTTTCTTATATTCATCAAGGATTTCCTCGAAGTTTTCTACGGTTTCACCTTTATCAAATAGCATTTTCATACCTTCTAAGTAATAATTCTTTTGTTTATCAGAATTTGAAGAATTCATCTTATCATAATATTTTTTTATTTGTTGAAGTCTCTTTATATTATCTTTTAAGTAATCTAAATAGTTAAAAGCACATGAAATTTCGTAAATTGTATCATCTATTACAACTTTTTTTAAAGCTTTTGTAGCTGGAATGTTATTTTTTCCATTATGTGCATTTTCAATTAATATTTTTAAAGTATCAATAATACCAACGTGTGATTTATATTGTCTTTTACTAACAATTGCATCAAATTCATCGGCTACTCTAATAATTTGTGCCTCTATTGGTATATCATCACCTTTTAAGCCCTCAGGATAACCTTTACCATTTAATGCTTCGTGGTGACATTTAGGACCAGCTGAATAAGGTCTTAAATTAACGTCATTCATACACATTTTATATCCAATAGTTGTATGTGTTTTCATGATTTCATATTCTTCATCTGTAAGTTTTGCAGGTTTTTGAAGAATAGATGGTGGAATAAACATTTTACCAATATCATGTAAATATGCACAAGTTGTACAATAAGTAGTAAAATCTTTATTTAAATGAAGATAGTCACAGATTCTACAAGTTATATTTGCTACACCTTCAGAATGTTTCCTTGTAAAATTATCTAGAGAATCTAGCATTTTTAATTGATATCTAGCTGTTGAATCTAAATCGTAAGATTTTAAGACAGTTTTATCATAAAAGTCAAATTTTTCTTTAATCATTTTAAAACTCCTTTGTAAATAGTATTACTTTTTGCTATGTAAATAATTCAATATTTTTTTCGAAATTATAATATCATTAAATGAAATAAAGTTCAATATATTGTTGATTTATATCGATTTTTAATATATTATAAAGAAGTACAAAAAGATAAAAAGGTGATTATAATGTATTTAAAAAGATTAGAGTTACAAGGATTTAAATCCTTTGCAGATAAAACAGTTTTAGAATTTATGCCAGGAATTACAACAGTTATAGGACCAAATGGATCTGGAAAAAGTAATATATCTGATGCAATTCGTTGGGTATTAGGAGAACAAAGTATAAAATCATTAAGAGGTGCAAAATCAGAAGACATAATTTTTGCAGGAACTCAAAACAGGAAATCTTTAGGTTTTGCAGAAGCATCTTTAGTTTTTAATAATGATGATGGTAAATTACCAATAGAATATGCAGAAGTAACAGTTACAAGAAGAATATATAGAACAGGGGAAACAGGTTATTTTATAAACAAAACTCCTTGTAGATTAAAAGATATTCTAGAATTATTTATGGATACCGGTATTGGTAAAGATGGATATTCAATTATTGGTCAAGGAAAAATAGACGAAATATTAAGTAATAAATCTGAAGATAGAAGACATATTTTTGAAGAAGCAGCAGGAATTGTAAAATATCGTAGCAGAAAAGAAGATTCAGAAAAGAAACTAGAAAGAGCGAAATTAAATTTATTAAGAATTAATGATATTTTAGCAGAAATAGAAAATAATATGGAACCTTTAAAAATTCAGTCAGAAAAGGCTAAAAAGTTTTTAAGCTTAAGAGAGGAATTAAAAGGTATAGAAGTTGGCTTATTCTTATATAATATCGATTTATATAAAGAAAGATTAGAAAAAATAACTGCTGATGAAGATATTATGAATTCAACTTATGAAAATGAACAAAAAAGCCAAGAAGAAAAGAACGAGAAAAAGAACAAATTAAAAGTAGAGATAAATAATTTAATAGAAGAAATAGAATCTATGCAAAATATTGGTTTTGAAAGTTCTAATCAGATAGAGAAAATAAATTCTAATATAAATGTATCAGAAGAAAGAATTAATAATATACAAGAAAATAATAAAAGATATGAAACAGAAATCGCAGAGATAAATGAGAAAATAGTAGAATTAGAAGAAGAAAAGAAACAAAAAATAGCTAAAAAAGAAAATCTATTTAACAATAAAGAAAAATTCGAAAAAGAATTAAAAGAAAAGGAAGAAGAATTAAACCAATTAACTGCAAAATTATCTGATAAGCAATTAGAAATAGAAAAGAAAAAGAAGACAATCGAAGAAAATACAGATAAAAAATACGAAGTACAAAATGATATAAATACACAAGATGTAACTACAGATTCTGTAGAAAAAAATATAAAAGCTAAAACAGAAGAATTAGAACTTACAATTTCTGAATTAGATCAGTCAAGATTAAAGAAGAGTGAAATTGAGCAAAACTTTATCGAGATAGAGTCAAAAAGAAATAAATTAAAAAATGATCTAAGTGAGATAGAGAATAAAAAAATAGAGGCTGATAATAAAATAAAAAGTTTTGAAACAGAAATTAATAATTTAGGCCAAGAAATAAGAATAAAAGAAGCCAGATTAAAATTTTTAGAAGAAACTGAAAAAGAAAAAGAAGGTTATACCAAAAGTGTTAAAGCTTTACTTAAATCAGCAGATATGAATCCAGAACTTAAAAAAGGATTACATGATGTTGTAGCCAACTTATTAAATGTAAAAAAAGAATATGAAGTTGCAATAGAAATGTCATTAGGAGCAAGTCTTCAAAATGTAGTTACAGAAACAGAACAAGAAGCTAAAAAATTAATTGAATATTTAAGAAAAAACAATTTAGGAAGAGTAACATTTTT
This sequence comes from uncultured Clostridia bacterium, assembly GCA_944391965.1. GTDB lineage: Bacteria > Bacillota > Clostridia > TANB77 > CAG-508 > Merdicola. The sequence continues at coordinate 62,448 of CALXVH010000003.1, read as the reverse complement.
ACCTATTTCAGCTGTTAAAGGAAAAAAATTAGACAGAGCAAACTTAAATATTAAAGGTGTAATTGGAATTGCTTCTGATTTGGTACAATATGATAAAAAATATGATGGAATATTTAACAATTTATTAGGAAGAACAGTTATTGTAGATGATATGGAAGCTGGAATTGCAGTTGCTAAAAAGAATAATTATGCATTTAGAGTTGTAACATTAAAAGGTGATATAATTAATTCTTCTGGTGCAATGACAGGTGGTTCAGTACAAACTAAAACTGTAAATATTCTAGGAAGAAGTAGAGAAATAGAGGCATTAAAAGAAGAATTAAATAAACTAAAGACTAAATTAAAAAACAAAGAAAAAGAGAAAGAAGAATATTTAGATAGCATAGAAGAATTATTAGAGACAATAGAACACTTAGAAAATAATTTACAGGAGATAGATATAGAATATGCTACACAAAAACAAAAAGTGGAATTAATATCTGAAAATGTAGATAAATTAACAATTAGAATGGATAAAACGAAACAAGAGATAGAACACTTAAATAAGCAGAAAAAAGATATTGCAGAGCATAAGGAAAAATTAATAGAGGATTTAGCAAATCTAGAAAAAGAAATACAAACTTTAAATTTAGAAGTAGAAGAATTTGTTAAATTAAATAAAGATGATCAAACATATATAGATAATTTAAATATGGATATAACAAATTTAAAAATATCTGTATCTTCTTTTGAAGAAAGCGAAATGTCAATAGATGAAATGACAGAAAGAATTAATAATGATATCCAAAATAATAAAAACAGTATAAAAGCTAAAAATGAACAAATAGAGCAAAATAAACAGGAAGAAGAAAATTTAAGAGCACAAATAGAAGAATTTAAAGCAAAAATTATAGAGATAAAAGAAAATGTAAAAAATAGTGGTTCAAAAATAGAAGAATTAAAGAAAAATAAAAATGAAAAGAACACAGAATTAGAAAAAATAGAAAAAGAAATAGAAGAACAATTTGGAAGATTGCAAGATTTAAAAGAGCAATTAGTAAAAATTGACCTAAAGAAAAATAAAATCTCTCAAGATTTAGAAGATGTAATTAATAGAATGTGGGAAGAGTATGAATTGACTCCTAATAATGCAGAGGGATTTGTAAAAACAACAGACCCAGCTAAAACACAAAAAGAAGTTAATTATTTAAGAAATCAAATAAGAGATTTAGGAAGTATAAATATAGATTCTATTAAAGAATATCAAACATTAAAAGAAAGATATGACTTTATGTGTGAGCAAAGACTAGACTTAGAGAACTCTATGGCAAAGCTTAGAAATGTTATTTCAGAAATGATAACTATTATGAAAGCACAATTTAAAGAGAAATTTAAACTTATTAATAAAAACTTTGATGAAGTATTTAAAGAACTATTTGGTGGTGGAAAAGCAGAATTAATCTTAGAAAATGAAGATGATGTTTTAAACTGCGGAATAGATATTAGGGTACAACCACCAGGAAAGAAGCTTCAAAACATGACTTTATTATCTGGTGGGGAGAAGGCATTTACAGCTATTGCAATTCTATTTGCAATATTAAAAATAAATCCTGCACCATTCTGTGTATTAGATGAAATTGAAGCTGCACTAGATGATGTTAATGTTAACAGATATGCAGAATACTTAAAGAAATTTGCAAAAGATACACAATTCTTAGTAATTACACATAGAAAAGGTACTATGGAAGCAGCAGATACAGTATATGGAATAACAATGGAAGAAAACGGAATTAGTAAACTACTTTCTATGAAATTAAAATAGAAATTAGGGATATGGGGACATTCCCAGGGATTTGGGGACGTTCCTTTTTTCCCTCTTGTATGAACAATATAGCCAACTAGATTTTATCTAGTTGGCTAAAAAAATCACTATGTCCCAATGCATCTTAAAACACCAATAATTATTAATAAAATACCAGATATTATATTCCATTTTTTTAAGGATGTATTGTACAACACAATTCGCTTCCCAAGAATAATTCCTACATTAAGAAAAATAAATTGAAAAAGAGGAACAAGAATAGGAAATAGTAAACTATATATTCCAAATGATGAACTTGTAATACCAACACATATAGAATCTAAAGAAAGGGCCAATGCCAAGTATAATGCTTCATTTTTTTCAATTACTTTTGAGTTATTTAAATCAGAGGAGATTGGATTTCTAATAATTTGTATGGTTATACCTAAGGATTTTAGAAATATTTTATGACTTTTATATTCTTTCTTTTCATTAGTATTCATTGCTTCATATATAATCAAAATACCCATTAAACATAAAAGAACTACACTAATAATTTTTATTACATTAGTTGGAAGAATAGAAATTAGAAAGTATCCAAATGCAACAGAAATACCTACAAAAAGTAAAGATACAAAAAACAATATAAATTTTGCAGGAGTAGATAGTGATGTTTTTCTAAGTCCGTATGTAATTCCAATTCCAAATGAGTCAATACTAACAGATAAAGCAAGTAAGATAATAGTAATTAGCATCATATCACCTCTATATATAATATGTAAACTAAAAAAATAAGTGTAATATAGGAATAAAAAAATAGTATAAGCATATAAATTAATAAACTATACAAAGGAGAGATTTATATGTGGCATACTAAAAATATTAAAGAAATAGAAAGAGAACTAAGGACAAACATTAAGACTGGTTTGGGAGATAAAGATGTACTAATAAGACAGGATGAATTTGGAAAAAACAAGATAGAAGAGGGAAAAAAGGAAAGCTTACTAGTAAAATTTATAAATCAATTTAAAGATTTTATGATAATAATTTTAATTATCGCGGCTATAATTTCAGCTGTTGTAAGTTATTTAGAAGGGACAGGAGATTACTTTGATTCTATAATAATTATTGCAATAGTCATTTTTAATGGAATAATGGGCTTAATTCAAGAAGCTAAGGCAGAAAAATCTATAGAAGCATTAAAGAAAATGTCTGCTCCAGTTGCTAAGGTTAGAAGAAATGGAAAAATATTTACAGTAAATGGGGAAGATATAGTACCAGGAGATATTGTTATATTAGAAACGGGAAACTATATACCAGCAGATATTAGATTAATAAATACATATAACTTAAAGGTAGAAGAATCAAGCTTAACAGGAGAAACAGAAGCTGTAGAAAAAGATGAAAATGAAATATTTAGTGATAAAAAAATTTCGTTAGGTGATATGCGTAATATGGTTTTTGCGGGGACAGCAGTAGTAAATGGACATGCGGAAGGAATAGTAACGAATATTGGGATGAATACAGAAGTTGGAAAAATTGCAAGTATGATAATAACAAATGAAGCTCCACAAACACCAATTCAAAAGAAATTAAGTGAAGTAGGTAAAGTGCTTGGAATTGCATGTGTAGTTATTTGTGCTTTGATTTTTGTTATAGGTGTTATAAAGAAAATATCAGTAGTAGAAATGTTTATGACATCAGTAGGCTTAGCAGTTGCTGCAATTCCAGAAGGTTTGCCTGCGATTGTGACAATTATTCTTTCTATTGCTGTTACTAAAATGGCAAAAAGAAATGCAATAATAAGAAAGCTACCTGCAGTTGAAACATTAGGAAGTAGTAAAGTAATATGTTCAGATAAAACAGGAACACTAACAGAAAATAATATGAAAGTAGTAGAGATTATAGGTAATAAAAATAAAACTTTAGAATATGGAGCATTATGCTGTAATTGTGAGATAAATGAGGGAGTAGTAGAAGGCGAGCCTACAGAGGTAGCAATAGTAAAAGAAGCAGTTAAAGAAAAGCAAAACAAAGTATTACCACGAATTTGTGAAATTCCATTTGACTCTAATAGAAAATTAATGACAACAGTTAATGAATTAGAAAATGGAAAATATAGAATTATAACTAAAGGAGCTCCAGAAATATTATTAGGTATTTGTGACTACTATGAAGAAAACAATACTATACATGATATGAATAGTTCATTTTTAAGTAAGATAAAAAATAAGAATGAGAAGATGGCAGAAAAAGCATTAAGAGTATTAGGGGTTGCATATTTAGATGTAGATATAATGCCAAAAGAAATAGAACCAGACTTTTTAGAAAAAGGACTAATTTTTGTAGGTTTAATTGGAATGATAGATCCACCAAGAAAAGGAGTAAAAGAAGCAGTTTTAGCTTGTAGAAGAGCAGGTATAAAAACTGTAATGATTACAGGAGATCATATTACAACTGCTAAAGCTATTGCAAAAGATTTAGAGATACTAAAGGGAAGAGAGCTAGCAATAACTGGGCAAGAATTAGATAAAATTCCAGACAGTAAATTAGAAAAAGATATAATGAATTATTCTGTATTTGCAAGAGTCACTCCAGAGCATAAAGTAAGAATTGTTAAAGCTTTTCAAAAAACTGGTGCTGTAGTTGCAATGACAGGTGATGGTGTAAATGATGCACCTGCATTAAAAAAATCAGATATAGGAATTGCAATGGGACTTAAAGGAACTGATGTTGCTAAAAATGCTGCAGATATGATTTTAAATGATGACAATTTTGTTACTATTGTAGATGCTGTAAAACAAGGAAGAAATATTTTTGATAATATTAAAAAAGCTATACATTTTTTAATTGCGACTAATATAGGGGAGATAGTTACAATATTTGTAGGACTATTACTGGGAGTAAAATCTCCATTGCTTGCAATACAATTATTATGGGTAAATTTAGTTACAGATTCTTTGCCAGCCATAGCATTAGGATTAGAACCACCAGAAAAAAATATAATGAATAGACCACCAAGAGATTCTAGAAAAAGTATATTTGCAGATGGATTAATGGGAAAAATTGTGGTAGAAGGATTTATGATTGGAATGTTTACAATTTTAGCATTTTTCATAGGAAATAAATATTATGGAATTGAAGTTGCGAGAACCATGGCATTTATAAGTTTAGGAATGCTAGAATTAATACACAGTTTTAATGTAAAAAGTGAAGAGTCAATATTTAAAGTAGGTTTGTTCGAAAATAAATATTTGTTGGGGGCATTTGTGTTAGGAACAGTATTACAACTAGGTATAGTATTTGTACCAAGCTTAGCAGAAATATTTAAGTTAACACAGCTAAACTCTACACAATGGTTAATAACTCTAGCAATATCCATTGCACCAATAATTATAGTAGAGGTTCAAAAGAAATTTAATGAATTAAAATTTGGAAAAGTTGTATATGATTATAAGACACGTCAAGAAATATAGGGAAGATAGTAACAAAAAAACATCTCATTATATAAATGAGATGTTTTTTTCTATTGGTTAGTTCCATCACTTTCTGTAGATAAAGTTAATTTTATAATAGTACCTTCTTCAACAGCAGTGTCTACCATTATGCTTTGACTGATAACTGTTCCAGATCCTTCTGTTGTAATGTTTAAATTATTTGCTTTTGCCATATTTTCTGCTTGGGCTAAAGTTTTATCTTTAAAATCAGGAACCTTTACAGAAACTCTTGTATCATTTTCTTCTGTATATAGTACTATAATAGAGTTCTTTGGAATACTAGATCCAGGCTTTGGTGTTTGGTCTGTTACTAGAGTAGAATTTTTATCACCACTAATATTTACTTTTGTAGTAAATCCAGCTTGCTTTAATAATTTTTCTGCTTCTGTAACTGTTTTATTTCTAATATCAGGAACTGTTGCATAACTTGTATCTTCTTCTACAGTATCAGTAGAAGTTTGAGCATTGCTAGAAGTCAAACCTAAATAAGGTAATATTTCAGATAACATTTGTGAAACTACAGGTCCACAAACTTGACCACCTTGGTGACTACCTTCATTATTAGGATTTGGGTTATGTACAGCAATTAATAAACATATTTCTGGTTTTTCTGTAGGAGCAATTGCAACATATGATGCAATATAACCTTCATCTTCACGTCCTGCCTGTGGTTCTGATGTACCAGTTTTTCCACCGATAGAATATCCTTCAACTTTTGCAAGTCTACCAGAACCGTCATCTACAACTGATTTCATTAAATTTCTCATTCTTTCAGAAGTAGACTTAGAAATAACTTGTCTTACTTGAACTGGCTCAATATCTGTAGTAGTACCAGTTTCTGGATTTATAATTTGTTTTACAATCCTTGGTTTCATTAAAATACCGTCATTTGCAATTGCAGAAACTGCAGAAACTAATTGGATTGGTGTGATAGTAAATCTTTGTCCAAAAGACATTGTAGCAAGTTCTACGTCTTTAACATCTTCTAATTCCCAATATGTACTACTAGCTTCTTGAGGTAATTCTATACCTGTTTTATCAAAAAATCCAAATGCTTGGTAATATTTGTATAAAGTTTCAGCACCAATACGTTGTCCTAATTGTATTAAAGAAGGGTTACAAGAAACTTGTAGGGCTTGTCTTAGAGTTTTTGCACCTTTATGGCCTTGTGTCCAACAACTAATATTTCTATCTGCTACTTCGATTGATCCATTACAATAAAAATCATTAGGAACATCTTCACTAGTAATATTTTCTTCTAATGCAGTTGCAGCAGTTATCAACTTATAAGGAGAACCTGGTTCATAAGGTGAAGATACTACATTGTTTTTCCACATATTATATAATGCATCAGATTGCGCAGTAGAATCTAAAGTATCCCATGTAGCTTTTAATTCTTCTGTATTTGGCTCGAAAGGAGTATTAAGATTGTAATCTGGATAACAAGCCATTCCTAAAATATCTCCTGTACTAGGAGCCATAGCTACTACAGTACCGCTTTCAGCATTGTTTTCTTCCACTGCTTGCTTCAAATATTTTTCTAATACAGTTTGAATATAATAGTCTATAGTTAGAACAATATCACTACCATTTTCGGCAGGAATATAAGTTTGATTACTATCTGGAATTTCCTCTTGAATAGCATCTGTTGATGTTGTAAGTTTACCAGGAGTACCTTGAAGTACACTGTTCCAGCTATCTTCTATACCTTGAATACCAGTATTGTCTGTTCCACAGAAGCCTATCAAATTAGAAGCTAAATTGTTATATGGATATACTCTTTTGGTATCTTCATCAATATTAATACCAGTGCTTATTTTTTCTGTTTCCATCCATTCTTTTAATTTATCTATTTTATCTTTATCAACTTTTCTTGCTATTGTTTGAACATTAGAAGTACTATTTACTTTTTCTAAAGTTTCATTATAATCTAGTTCAAAAATTTCAGAAAATGCTTTAGCAACTTTTTCTTTTTTAGTTTTAGTTTCTTCGTCATTAGAACCAACTATTTTTTTAGGATTTATAGTTACAGTATCTGTTGGTGTACTTATTGCTAAAGTTTTACCTGTAGAATCGTATATTGTACCCCTACTAGTACTTATAATTTGATCTGTAGTTTGTTGGTTATAAGCTTGTTCTTTTAAATCTGCACCTTGTACAAATTGCAACCATATAAGTCTAACAATTAAAAGTAAAAATATTATTAATAAAGAAGCTAGTACAATTCTAAACTTTTTAACTGCTAATAAATTAGTAGAAAATTCATTATTAACAGATTTATATAAGTTATTATTACTTTTTTTTGTCTTGGGTAAATTAAATTTATTATTATTATTTTTCTTCATCTGCATCACCTAAATTTATATTAAAAGGATTTGGATAGGGATTTGGGGACGTTCCTTAAATCCCTATTATAAAATACTGCATATATTGTATATTAAGTGTATGTTAAAATCAATAAAAACACAGATTTTTCACAAAAGAGTTTGACATAATTAACTTAAGCTTGCTATAATAAAAAAGTGTATAAACAGTACATATAGTACGATAAAAAGGTTAGGAGATACTATGAATTTATATGAAGAAACAAAATTTTTAATGGATAAATATAATATTAAAGCTAATAAAAATCTTGGACAAAACTTCTTAGTAGATGAAAATGTTATAGAGACAGCTATAGAAAAATCAAATATAAATGAAGAGGATTTAGTAATCGAAATAGGTCCAGGACTTGGGACACTTACAAAATATTTATTAGAAAATACAGGAAGAGTTATATGTGTAGAATTAGATAAAAGAATGATAAAAATACTAGAAGAAAGATTTTTTCTTTATAAAAACTTTGAAGTAATTAATAATGACATATTAAAAGTAGATTTAAATGAAATTATAAAAGAAGCAAAAGAGAAATATAATTTAAAAAATGCAAAAATTGTTGCAAATCTACCTTACTATATAACTACTCCAATAATTATGAAATTGTTAGAAAGTAAGATTGATATTACAAGTATAACTGTAATGATACAAAAAGAAGTAGCAGATCGTTTAGCAGAAATTCCAGGAGGAAAAAATACAGGAGCTATAACATATACAGTGTATTATTATGGGGAAACAGAAAAATTACTAGAAGTGCCCAAAAGTTCTTTTATTCCAGAACCCTCTGTGACATCAGAAGTAATAAAGATAAATATAAGAAAAGAACCACCAGTAAAAGTACAAAATGAAGAGAAATTTTTTAAACTAATAAAAGCAGCATTTTTACAAAGAAGAAAAACTTTATTAAATTCATTAACTAATAATGGAATATCAAACAAAGAAGAGCTAACACAGCTATTAAAGAAATTAAATATAGACGAAAAAATAAGAAGCGAAAAGTTAACAATAGAGCAATTTGCAGAGCTTTCTAATGAGCTTAATGTATAAATTTGTTATTGCCAAAGCCATATTAAAATGATATAATAAGCTTGTAAAAAAATGATAAGAAGGAGGTAAACATGAATCAAATTCTGGTTACAGAAAAATTATATATAACACCCGAAATAAAACGAAAAAAGAAGGTATATAAATTTGAATTTTTTATTTCGCTTGTAGTAGTTTGTGTATTATCTTCTTATTATATATATGCAGAATATAATAAAAGCAGAGATGAAGCGGTTTCACAAGATATATTAGCACAGGCCAATATAGTTGGAGAAGACCAAACGACTAAACCTACAGATAAATTAGTAGTAATGCTTAACAATGATGTAAATACTGTAGGAACAAATGATGATTCTGCAATTGATAATTTAGATGAAGAAACCAAAAGTGTTCTAGCTGAAGAATTTGTAACATCAGATGGGCATGTATATACCCCAATAGCAACAATTAGAATTCCAAAAATAAATATATATTATCCTATACTTTCAGAAACAACAGAGGAATTATTAAAAAAAGCACCTACAAAATTTATGTATGGTGAGCCAAACGAAGTTGGAAACTTTTGTATAGCAGGTCATAATTATAGAAATAAAAAATTCTTTAGTAAAGTTCCAACACTAGAAAATGGTGATGTTATCGAGATAACGGACACAAAGGGAAGAACTGTAAAATATACTGTATATAATAAATATACTGTTACAGATGATGATATGTCACCAGTTAGCCAATTAACAAATGGTAGAAAAGATATTACATTAATAACTTGTACAGATGACTCAAAAGAAAGAGTAATAGTAAAAGCAACAGAGGTGTTATAATGGAATATAATGTAGGGGATATAGTAAGAACAAAAAAGCCACATCCATGTGGAAGTAAATTATGGAAGATAACAAGAGTTGGTGTAGACTTCGGTTTAAAATGCGAAGGATGTGGACATTTTATATTAGTAGAAAGACAAAAAGCTTTAAAAATGATAACTAAAAAAATAACCGAGATTTAGGGGGAATCCTTAAATCTCTTTTTTTATATGATGATAGATAAGTATTATTAACTTGAAATATGATAAAAATGTGGTAAAATACACATAACATCAAAGGTAGAGGCTTGCTTAAAATAATATTTTATTATAAGAAAGGATGATGCGCAGCAAAAAAACTGGTAACTCGTTAACTAGGTTTCGAAAGGAGAGCAAATGTTTAAAATCATATTGCGGTCTTCAAAAGCAATAAGTGTTGTTCTAAATCATTACTTTTCTGTAAAAAATTTAAATTTAACAACAACTGGAGAAGTAACGATTGAGCAGGATACCATGGAAGTGGCAACTGAAGTATTTCAACTTTTGCTGGAGAAAAATTTGGTAAGCCCAGAAAATGTAGAATTCATAAATGAAAGCATAGTCAAAGGAAAGAAGCCGAAAGATTCAGCAGGAGCAAGTGAAGAAAAATATGCTACTTTACAGGAGAAGAGCGTTGAAGTAAGTCATGATACTAGAACAATTAAGGATAAAGTTCTTGATTTTGTATGCGAGATATCCCCACGAAAGGTTACAATAAAGGAAATAGCTGAAAAACTGGGATTAAAGTATCAGGCTACTAGGACTGCTCTCGGAAAGTTATATCATGAAGGTAAAGTTGACAAGGATGATAAGAAAATGTATTTTAAGAAGCTTTCTCCAACAGAGGTAGTTGAAGAAGTGCTAAAAAAGGAAGAGCCTAAAGAAAAAAAAGAAGTAATAACTCATCCTACAACAATTGCAGAGGAACCAACGACTAAAGCTGAGAAGAAAACTGAAGACTCAGAAGAGGTGGCACCAGAATGTACCTTATTGGAAAAAGCCCAAGCTATGCAGAAAGCTTTTTCTGATGAAAACAATATGGACATCTTGAATTATATCTTCTTTAAAAGGAAAAATAATTTTGAGGTAAAAAAGATAAGGTCAACTTTTGGACATGCTGAGTCGGAACGCATTTCAAAGATAATATCCTTACTAGCTGGAAAAGAAATTATTAAGTTTGATGAAAAGCTTCCGCCAGAAGGTAGATATGTGATCATTCCGATTGGTAGAATGTATGCTAATTTATTGAAAAACAAAGAGCCAATGGAGGAAGGAGCATTAAGGACCGCCGCTGAGCTTGGAATTAAAGAATTTCAATCATTGATTGAAGAAGCATTAAAAGCCGAAATTATCGAGAAAACTGTAGAGAAGCGAGTAACTCGATATGCTGTAAAACAACTCTAAAAGGGGAAGGAACGAGACTGTGTCTCGTTCCTTGTGCTAAATATAAAAATTAATTTATATATTTTTCAATTTCATTCCAAACATTTTCTGTGTAAATTCTTCGTTCAGAAGAAAAAGGTAAAGTAGTAATATCACCAATTGGATTTAAGGCTTTTTGAAGTTCTTGCGTAGCAGTATCAACTTTGGTAACAGCTATTTTATCTGCTTTATTGGCAATAATAATAAAAGGAATTTTACTACTTATTATATAATTATACATTAATTTATCATTTTCTGTTGGTTTATGCCTTATATCGACTAAAAATATTATTAGCGAAATTTGTTTTCTTTTATGTAAGTATTCTTCTATAAAATTTCCAACTATTACTTGTTCTTTTTTGGACATTTTACTATAACCATAACCAGGTAAATCTACAAAATAAAATTTAGAATCAATATTATAAAAATTTATTTGTCTAGTTTTGCCAGGTTCACTACTGGTTTTAGCAAGTTTTTTTCTATTAATTAAAGTATTTATAAATGAAGATTTACCAACATTAGATTTTCCAACTAATACAACTTCGGGAAAATTAGTTGAAGGATATTGTTTTGGTCCAACTGCAGAAATTTCAAATTTTGGTTCTTTTACTATCATAAATTTTCTCCTTAATATTAATATTGATATATTTTAACATAAAATTCTAAAAAATACAATGACTGAAGATATATACTGTAATAAAAAGAGAGCAATCCTCATTACTGAAAATGCTCTCTTCTTTGTAACTCCTTGTAAGTTTTTTTTTAACTGCAATACAAGTTATATGTTACTTTTTTTCGATAATATCGTCATTTGCCGGACCAGTTCCAACAAATTTTACAGGGATTTCCGAAATGCGTTCAACAATCTCAATAAATTGTTTTGCTTTTTCCGGTAATGAATCAAATGTTCTCATCGATTCATCAATTTTCCAACCACCTTCAATTGTTTCATAAACAGGTTCTGGAATTGTATGTGTAAGCCTAGTATTGTCAGGGTAATAATTTATAATTTTGCCCATATAAGAATAGGCAACACATACCTTTACATAACCAAGCTCCATACCAATTTTACCAAGAGTGTCCAAATGATTGATGCATAATACATCTATTCCACAGCCATATTTGGCAGTGCGCAACATTACTGCATCCATCCAACCACATCTACGTGGACGTCCGGTAGTTGCACCATACTCGTATCCTAGTTCCCTAATAATGTCGCCTTCTAACTTAGGCTGGTTAGGAATTAGATTGCCATTTTCGTCAATAGAAGATGGCAGTTCTGTTGGAAATGGACCATTGCCAACACGTGTATTGTAGGCTTTGTCGACTCCAATTACCAATTTTAAAGCTTGAGCAGGAAGCCCCGCACCTAAAAGACAACCACTTGTTACAGGATGTGAAGCTGTTACATCAGGATATTCCCCATCATCATTATCCAATCTGAAGGCTTGAGCTCCTTCAATAACAATTCCATCATTATTTTTAATGGTTTCCATATAGATTGGAAGTACATCTGTAACGTAAGGTCGTAGTAACTGGCCATATTCAGCAAAAGTCATAGCAAATTTTTTCGAATCTACAACACACTCTTCCATGTTGTTGGCAAGGAATAACTGATTATGAAGAAAAACATCTTCGTTAATCTTTTTTTCCAGCTCATCTACAGGAAGAAGTAGGTCATAAATACGAAGACCTTTACGAGTAGCCTTATCAGAATAGGTTGGACCGATACCACGTTTTGTTGTTCCGATTGGATGTTCTTTCACCTGTTCATGCAATTCATCCAAGTCCTTGTGCCATGGAAAAACTACATGAGCTCTGCCGCTAATTTTTAAGCGATCTTCTATGTCAGATACGCCAGAATCTTTTAGCAAAGCAAGCTCGTCTAATAACACTTTTGGTTCGATTACTGTTCCAGGACCGATGATACCAATCTTATTTGGATAAGTAATTCCACCAGGAATGAGGTGTAATGCCACTTTTTTACCGTTATAAATAACGGTGTGTCCCGCGTTACTACCTCCGGTAGCCCGAATCACAAATTTTGCATTTTTGGATGTAAGTGAAGCGATTTTGCCTTTCCCTTCGTCACCCCATTTACATCCTACAACTACAGTTACACAGTTATTCATTTTTTTTCCTCCTTCTGAATAACATTAAGAGACAAGAGTTACCATAAAAACTTACACTTGAATTATATCACAAGCTTAATAAAAACTCAATAAATAATGTTATTTTAAATTGTTGAATAATTTTTTCTTATATGATATTTTATACAAAAAGGGGGAAAAAATGGAGAAGACGGATAGAGATTTATTAAAAGATGCATTAGAATTAAAAGTTCAAATAAGAAATTTATCTAGTGAAGAACAAAAAGAAATATTACTTAATAAGATATCAGAAATAAGGGAATGTCTTCAAAAAATTTCATTAGCTTTTGAGCCTTATGAATTAAGTAGTAGACAAAAAGAAGTAGAAAGGCTTGCTTTAATAGGAGATACAAGTATAGTGGATACTTATTGGGAAATATATGATTTTATTGATGATTATGGAGCTACCAAAAAAGGAAGAGTATATATAGACGAAGTAGAACAACTAAGGAAACTGTTAGACAATTTAGAGCAAAAATGCAAAAGAGACTAAAAAATTGATATACAAGCTAAGGAGAAAGATGTGAAGATATTAATAATAACAGATTGTCATCATTTATTACCAGAAGAAGCAGAAAAATTAGCAGACTTAGAATATGATGTTTGTTTTTTACTTGGAGATATAAGTGGAAAATATATTGATATGCTTTTGATGTATTTAGATAAGGATAAAGTTTATGGGATACTAGGAAATCATGATGAATTTGGTGTATTGGAAGCAAGAAATATTCCTAATATACATTGTAAGTTAATAGAAATAAATGGTACTAGTTTTTTAGGATTTGAGGGAAGTAATAGATATAAACGTGGAGAATTTCCGATGTTTACACAAAAAGAAGCAAGGAAATTATTAATGAAATGCCCCAAAGCAGATATTTTACTGTCACATGATTCTCCATATAAATTATATTCTGATGGAAAAGATTTAGCACATTGTGGATTAAAAGCTATATCTAAATATATAAAAAAGTATAAACCTATTTTTAATATACACGGACATCAACATATTAATTCAAAGAAAACTTTAAAAAATGAAACAAATGTAATATGTGTTTATAGAGCTAGTATTATAGATACTGAAACAAAAGATATAACTTTTATATTTTAAATAATTAAGTATAAATAACAAAACCAAGAAAATTTTTATAAATTTCTTGGTTTTGATTTTTCAAATAGGGATTTAAGGAACGTCCCCCAATCCCTATTTTCTATTTTACTGTAATTTTTTCTAATCCACCCATATATGGTCTTAATACTTCTGGAACGATTACACTTCCATCTGGTTGATAATTGTTTTCCATAATTGCAATTAACATACGTGGTGGAGCTACAACAGTGTTGTTTAAAGTATGTGCAAAATAGTTTCCTTTTTCACCTTTTATTCTAATTCCTAATCTACGAGCTTGTGCATCCGTTAAGTTAGAACAGCTTCCAACTTCAAAATATTTCTTTTGTCTTGGACTCCATGCTTCTACATCACAAGATTTAGCTTTTAAGTCTGCCAAGTCACCACTACAACATTCTAAAGTTCTTACTGGAATATTCATACTTCTAAAGAATTCTACTGTATATGACCACATTTTATTATACCAATCCCAAGAATCTTCTGGTTCGCATACAACAATCATTTCTTGTTTTTCAAATTGATGAATTCTATATACACCACGTTCTTCTAATCCATGTGCACCTTTTTCTTTTCTAAAACATGGAGAATATGATGTCATTGTATAAGGCATATCCTCTTTTTTTAGAATTTGTCCTTTAAATTTTCCAATCATAGAATGCTCGCTTGTACCAATTAAGTACAAATCTTCTCCTTCAATTTTGTACATCATTGCATCCATTTCTTCAAAACTCATAACACCAGTTACTACATCACTTCTAATCATATAAGGAGGTATACAATAAGTAAAACCTTTATTAATCATGAAGTCTCTTGCGTATGTTAAAACAGCAGAATGTAATCTTGCAACATCTCCCATTAAGTAGTAAAAACCTTGTCCTGCAACACGTCTTGCACTATCTAAGTCTAATCCACCTAAAGCTTCTAAAATTTCACCATGGAATGGAATTTCATAATCTGGAACTACAGGTTCTCCAAATTTTTCAATTTCTACATTTTCGCTATCATCTTTTCCTATTGGAACAGACTCGTGCATGATGTTTGGAATTTTCATCATTCTAATTTTAATTTCTTCTGCATATTTGTTCTCTAAAGTCTCATTTTCTTCTAATTTACTGTTAATTTCTTGAACTTCAGCTTTAACTTTTTCAGCATCTTCTTTTTGTCCATTTTTCATTAAATTACCAATTTCAGTACTTAGTGTTTTTCTTTTATTTCTTAATTCGTCACCAGCAAGTGTAGCTTCTCTAGATTTTTTGTCTAAATCTATAACTTCATCAACTAAAACTAGTTTTTCATTTTGAAATTTTTTCTTTATATTTTCCTTTACAATGTCAGGATTTTCTCTTAAAAATTTAATATCTATCATATTAATTCCCCCTAAATATTATTTTTTATAATTAAAAAGTTAATTTTGAACTATTTCGAATCTATGTTTTTGTCCTGTGATATTATCTGGTCTTTCTGGAATTTCTGCTAAAAAATCTTTTTCTGGTCTTACCCAAATCTTTCCATCTTCTTTATGATTATATACAACCATTCTCTCTTGAGTTTCCGAATCTAAAGCTACATTTAATACTTGATGATAAGTTCCTTTGAAATGTCTGTAAGTTTTTCCAATTTCTACATGGCTCATAAAAATACCTCCATTATATAAAATATATTCTAACAAATTGAACTAAAACAAGTACAATTTAATTTAGACAAACAAAAATCGTCCTTATATAAAATATAAGGACGAATATAATCCGCGGTACCACCTTAAGTTATTATAAAAATAATACACTCAATTAGTAGGGTAACCGCCTAACTTACGGTTTAGTTTTCACTAAAAACATCTAAGAGTAGATTCACATATAAATTTTATTTACTTACACCAACCGTAAACTCTCTTAAAAAATTAAATATGTTACTATTCTCTTATCAAACGTTTATATTAATATGTAACACATTTTAACATAATATGTATAAATATTCAATAAAAATTGTAAAAATTATTATATGAATTTGATGGTATGGGGTAGGAATCTGCCATAGGTATTTGGGACATCCCCTGGGGATTTAGGGACGTTGTTTAAATCCCTATTTGATACTTGGAAAATTATGTTAAGTATGGTATAATAAAATGCAGAAAAAATTTTTAGAAGGAGGCTCAAAAGAATGAGAGAGTTTAACAAAAAGAATAGCGAAAAGATATTCTTGCTGAGGGTATGCTTACCCACAGTATATGAGGAAATTGGAGATGAAGGAGTCGAGGCAGTCGAACAGGGCTGGGCGAAGGAACAAGATTATAAATTTATCAATGACCTTGTTCAAAAGTATGTAGTCCAAGCTACAGAAAAGTTGCTTTATTTTGAGGGAAGTATGCAGGAGAAGATGGAATTAATCAGAACATTCAACTACTTCTTATATGCGTTTGTTGAGAGAAAAAATCCAAAAACGCTGGAAGAACTTGAAGCAATTATTAAAGAATACTATGTAAATGTTAAAGATTCAGTCAAATTAGGAGGTTAAATGCATATGTTTTTTAAAGACAGATTTGACAAAATGACCCGTAAAGACTTGGAAGAAGAAATCCGTGTGTATAAGGATTTCTCCAAGTATACTCGGAAAGAGTTGGAGAAGAAATTAAGAGTTCTTCTTCCAGATATTAATCTGAACGAATTTTCTGATCAGGAGTTGGAAGATTTGTTAAGAAGCAATTATACTTTTTCTGAGTATAGCACAGAGGAGCTTCGGGAAGAAGCAAGGAGACATGAACGCTTCGAAGAGTGGACCAGAGAAGAGCTCGAAGAAGATTATGAACAGTTAGAGAACACTGAAGCAAACGCTGAAAAGTACAAGAATATAAAATGGATTCTTATAGCAGTGCTCTGTGCTTTTTTAGGATACTACTATGGAAGTATGAATACAAAACTGAACTATCTAGAACAGAGAACAGAGCAACTTCAGCAGGAGCTGAATTTTATCGAGTATCAGAATGAACAGTTGGAAGACAGAGTAGATACCTTGTCAGATATTATAGATTTGATAATAATCTATATTACGTCTGACGACCTTCCAGAAGTAGAAAATCCGAGTACATCAGCACAAATCATCTGAAAAACCAAAACTTCACATCTTTTTCCCCTGGCGAAAGCCGGGGGCATTTCCT
This sequence comes from uncultured Clostridia bacterium, assembly GCA_944391965.1. Taxonomy (GTDB): domain Bacteria; phylum Bacillota; class Clostridia; order TANB77; family CAG-508; genus Merdicola. Next base: position 45,067 of record CALXVH010000003.1, on the reverse strand, counting down.
TTTTAAAAAAAAATAAAAATTTTATAAAAAACGAAATTTTGTTTGACAAACAAAAAATCATATGATAGTATGTAAAAAAATAAAGTGGAGGCGTGAACAAGTGAAAAAAGATAAAAGTGATTTAAATAAAAGAGAAGTAGCAATCTTAAACTTTATATCAAAACAAATAAAAGCAAACCAATATCCACCATCAGTAAGAGAAATTTGTAAAGCTGTAGGACTAAATTCAACAGCAACAGTACATGGATATTTAGAGAAATTAGAGCAAAAAGGTTATATAAGAAAAGAATCTCAAAAAGGAAGAGCATTAAGAGTTGTTAACGAAGATGATGTTATAAGAAAACCAAAAGATTTATATGCTGGTAAAGAATTGGTAGATGTACCAGTTGTAGGAAAAATAACTGCAGGTGCACCAATCTTAGCAGTAGAAAATATAACAGACACTTTTCCAATTCCTTTAGACTTCGTAGGAAATTCAGAAAGCTTTATGCTAACTGTTAGAGGAGAAAGTATGATAGAAGCAGGTATTTTAGATGGTGACTATATATTAGTTAAACAACAAAATACTGCAGAAAATGGCGAAATTGTTGTAGCTTTAATAGATGACGAAGCAACAGTAAAAACATTTTATAAAGAAAAAGATTATATAAGATTACAACCAGAAAATCGTACAATGGCTCCAATAATAGTTCCAGATTGTAAGATACTTGGTAAAGTAGCTGGCGTATTTAGAAAAATGTAGTATAAAAAAAACGACTTAAGACATAATATATTTTAGGTGAATATATTATGAAAAAAGAAAAAGAGATTAATGAAATAGAAGTTGGGGAAGATGTAAGCAGAAATGGTGAATTCATACCCACAAAATTTGCTTGGATAAGTTTAGGTTATCAAAAAGAGAATGCAAAACGATTACAAAATATAACAAAAAAAGAAGATAAACATAGTAAGTAAATATGGCAAAAAATAAATGTGGTTTTATTAGTAGAAAGGGATTTAAATTTCATTTCTGCAATTTAATAAATCCACATTTTTTACTTGAAAGACAAGCAAAATAATGGTAAAATAAAAACGTTAGAAAAGGAGGAAATAGGTATGGATAGTAAAAGTAAAGAAATCTATTCGGAACTTAATGCTTTTTTGGATAGTATAGATGAAGAAAGAAGAAACAAAATACCAGAAGACTTAAGAGAATTAATAAATAGTAAAAAAGACGATAATTATACACCTAAATATCCAAAAGGAACTCCTTTAGAAAAATTAAAAATGAAAAAAGAAACAAAGGATATGGTTAATTTACTAAATTTTAATTATTGGTGTGAAAACGAACAACAACGAAAAGAATTAATGGAACGAATAGCAAATGGAAAGAAAAATGAAGGAGCAAAGGTAAATGCCTTCGATAAAATAAAAAATATATTTAAAAAGAAAAGCTAAAAGCTTTTCTTTTTTGTATTAAATAATATTAAATTGGCTTTTGTACATATTATAATATGCTCCTTTTTTATTAATTAATTCATCATGAGTTCCAACTTCTACAATATTACCATCTTCTATAAAAACAATAAAATCACAGTTTTTTATTGTAGATAATCTATGTGCAATAATTATTGATGTAGAATTTTCTGTTAATTTTAAAATAGCTTTTTTTATCATGTCTTCTGTTAGTAAATCGATATTACTTGTGGCTTCATCCAAAATTAAGATAGGCGGTTTTATTAGCATAATTCTGGCAATGTTTAATAACTGTACTTCTCCTTCAGAAAGCATATCAGAATTTGATATATACGTATCATAACCATCAGGTAATTTTTCTATAAATGTGTTTGCAAAAGCTAATTCTGCAGCTTGTTTAATTTCTTCTATACTTGCATTAGGTTTTCCATATGCAATATTTTCCCTTATAGTACCTTGAAAAATCTTAGTATCCTGAAGAACCATACCGATATTTTTTCTTAAATTATCAATATTAATCTCTTTTATATTTGTATTATCAATTAATATTTCACCACTAGATATTTCATAAAATCTATTTAATAAATTAATTATTGTAGTTTTACCAGAACCTGTTTTGCCAACTATAGCAATACTTTTTCCATTAGGAATATATAAATTAAGATCCTGTATAAAAGGTTTATCAGTATACGAAAAATATACATTTTTAAATTCTATAGAATAATTAGGTTTTTCTGGCAGTTTAATACTATTACTAGAAGGTAGATTTTCTATAATAGGAGTAGTTATAAATTTTAAAATCCTTTTGTAAGAAGCAATAGCAGTCTGAATTTCACTAAACACAGCTGTTATCTCGTTAAATGGTCTAGTAAACAAATTTGTATATATTAAAAAAGTAGAGATATTACCAATTGTTAAATTTCCGTTTTTACAAAATATAATTCCAAGCATAGCAATTATTATATAAGAAAGGTTTGAAACGAACCTAGTACTTGGATTTGTAAGTGAAGAATAAAACTGCGTTTTATACCCATAGTTATATAATTCAGAATTTTTTTCTTTAAAATTTTTGCTAGATATTTCATTATAATTAAAATTATCGAAAGTCTTTTTACCACTTATTAATTCATCAGTATATGCATTTAACTTTGCTAATAAATCAGCTCTTTTAACAAACATATTATTTGTATGTGAAACAATATATTTAGATATAGCAAACATTAGTAAAGATAAGAATATAAGTAAAACTGTTAAAGGTATATTTAAATTTATCATTATATAAGTAGCTAATATAATTGTAAATATTCCACTTATAATTTTAGAAACACTTTGCATAGTTCCATTAGAAATATTTTCTATATCTGTAGAAAACATGTTTATAATTTCACCTTTTTCAAAGTTTTCTAAAATAGATAGAGGTAATGTATTTATTATATTAAAAAGAATAGTCCTAATATTTCGAGAAAGTTTTGTAGCATAACTAGTTAAAAAATAATTTAATAAAATATTACTAATAAATAGAAAAATAAATATTAGAGCAAGTTTAATAAAATAATTTATTAAACTTGTATTTGTTCCTAGGTTATCTATTAAATTACCTATTATAACAGGATAAGTAATACTTAAGTATGCAGAAAGGACAGAAAATATAATTATTAATAAAATATAAAATTTAGAAAACTTAAATTTAAACAATTTCATGTGTTATGCTCCTTTGCTTATGCTATTTTGAAGTTCATATATTTTTCTATACAATTCAGAATTTTTTAACAGCTCGGTATGTGTACCGATATTTTCAATTTTTCCGTTATTAAAAACTAAAATTTTAGAACAGTTTTTGATTGTAGATGTTTTTTGGGAAGCTATAAATGTTGTAATATTATGTTCTTTAGAATACTTAAAAATATTTTGTAATACTTTTGATTCTGTGTATAAATCTAATGCACTTGTAACATCATCAAAAATTAACACTTTAGGACTACCAATAAAACCTCTTGCGATGTTTATACGTTGTTTTTGACCACCAGATAAATTAGATGCATTATTTTGTAAAACAAAGTTTAAGGAGTTTTCTTTTTGATTTACAAATTCACTTGCATTAGAAAGTTCCAAGCTTTTTTGGATTTCTTCTTTAGAAGTATCTCTACCTAAAGAGATGTTTTCAAAAATTGTAGCTGTAATAAAATCAGGCTTTTGACCAATATATGTTATATTAGATTTTAAAAAGCTTGGATCATATTTATTTATATCTTCACCATATAGTTTTAAGCTACCAGAAGAAATATTTAAAGTATTGTTTAGAAGTCTTAAAAAAGTGCTTTTCCCTGAACCTGTAAGACCAATAATACCAATACTTTCTCCTGGCTTTACTAGCAAAGAAATATCTTTTAAATTGGCAGTAGAAAAGTATGAAAAGTTTACATTGGATATATCAAAAACAAAGTTACTAGGTTTAAATTCTTTAAGGTTACCAGTTTGTTTATTTTCTTTTAGATCAAATAATTCTATTATACGCTTTAAAGAAGCGAAAGCTTTGGTGTAAATTGCAACTAAGTTTGAAAGTACAACAACAGCTAATAGCATCTCTGAAATGTAATTTATTATTGCAATAATTTCACCTTTAGATAAATTCCCAAATCCAAATTCGACATTGCTAATATTTAATACTATTAGTGTAGTAAAGTTTAAAATAAATATAGAAACAGGATTTAGTAGAAAAGATAAAATAGTTGCAAGTTTACTATAGATATATGTTAGATTATTTACTTTATCAAATTTTGTTTTTTCTGTATTTTGTGTTACAAAACTACGAATTAATTTAATATTAGTTAAGTTTTCTTTTATTCTTAATGTTAGCTTGTCTAACTGTAAATTAGCTTTTTGATAGATCTTACTAGCAGATTTTGCAATTAGTAAAATTACTAGAAATAGTATAATACTTGCTACAAGAACATTTATTGCAATTTGTATGTTTATTAATGAGATCATAATAATTGAGCCAATAAAAATAAAAGGAACTCTTATTACTAATCTTATGAACATAGCAATTCCTGTTTCTAAATTAGTAACATCATTAATAATTCGATTAACTATGGCAGAACTACCCATACTATTTAATTTATTAGAAGGAACTTTTTGAATATGAGCAAATAATTTTTCACGCAAAGTTTTGCTATATCCTTGCGAAGTAATTGCAGCTATGTATTGTGCACTACAAGCAAAAATAAGCCCTAATAATACAAGTATAATTAATCCAACAGAGTAGTATATAAGCTCTGTAGTAGAAAATATATTATAATTATCTATAAAAAAGGCAATAATAATTGGCAATAGTACTTCTATTATTGCTTCTAACAATTTTAAGATTGGTCCAACTATTAAATTTATTTTATATTTTCTTAAATATTTTAATAATGTCTTCATAAAATTAAATCCTTTCGTAACTTGTAAAGTCAAAATTATTATATCATTAAAACAATAAAAATATGTAGTTATTTCATATAAAAAATATACATATATAAGTGGACATTTTGTAGTATATAATATAAAATGTACTATAGATTTAGGAGGAAAAAGATGAAAGCTTTAGTTACAGGTGCATCATCAGGAATAGGAGAGGAAATAGCTAAAGAATTAGCCAAAAGAGGATATGATATAATTCTTGTAGCAAGAAATGAAGAAAAACTAAAAAATGTTGCCTCAAAGATAAAAACAAATACCAGAATAATAATTATAGATTTATCTAATAAAGAAAATTGTAAAAAACTATATGAAGAAACCAAAAATGAAGATATAGATATCTTAATAAATAATGCAGGTTTTGGTGTTCACGGAAAATTTTTTGATACAGATTTAGATAAAGAAATACAAATGATAGAAACAAATATAACTGCCGTTCATATTTTAATGAAATTATTTTTAAAAGATATGATAAAGAAAAATAGTGGATATATCTTAAATGTTGCTTCTATGGCGGCATTTGGCCCAGGTCCATTAATGAGTGCATATTATGCTTCAAAAGCTTATGTATATAGATTATCACAAGGAGTAAAAACAGAATTAAAAAAGAATAATTCAAATGTTAAAATTTCTGTATTATGTCCAGGACCTGTAAGGACAAATTTTAATAAAGTAGCAGGAGTAGATTTTGCAGCACCATCATTAAGTAGTGAATATGTTGCAAAATATGCAGTAAAGAAAATGCTAAAAAATAAATTTACAATTGTTCCAGGTACTTTTATGAAAATAACTAGATTTTTCGAGAAAATAACTCCACATAATTTAGTAAGCAATGTTTCATATTTTGTAAATTACCGTAAAGATAAATGAACTTTAGGGACGGGGTAAAAGTTAAAAAATAGCGTAGTTATTTGCAATACTAAGTAAAATAAAGGAGAAATATTATGAAATTAATGTTTGCATCAGATATACATGGAAATGCATATTTTTGTAATAAACTTAAAGAGGTATATAATAAAGAGCAACCAGAAAAATTAATATTGTTAGGAGATTTACTATATAATAAATCGCTTTTATCATTTGGAAGAAATAACGAAAGACAGAAAATAGCTGGAATTCTGAATGATTTAATGGATTATATAATTGCAGTAAGAGGAAATTGTGATACAGATTTAGACCAAGCATTATTATATTTTCCAATAATGAGTGATTATAAAAAATTAAATGTTGATGGTTATGATTTTTTTATAACACATGGTCACTTATATAATAAATATCATTTACCACCTTCAGATAAAAAGGTGATTTTAATACATGGACATACACATGTACCATGTATAGAAAATACAAAAGAATATATGTATTTAAATCCGGGTTCTATATCTGATCCAAGAGAGGGAAATCCTAATACCTATATGATATACGAAAATAAAGAATTTATAATTAAAGATTTAGAAGGACACGAGTTTAAAACTATAAATTTAGATGAATGCTATTAATTATGAAAAGATTAAATATCATATAGAGTATGGAAAAGTAAATAATTTATATATTCATATAAAAAATGGTGAGGTAATAGTAAAAGCACCTAGGTTTATTACTAAAAAATACATAGATAAAATTGTAGAACAAAAAAGAAATTGGATATTAAAAAAGTTAGAAGAAAGTAAAAATAAGCCAGAGGAAAGAGAATATACTAAAACAGATATAGAAAATTTAAAAACTAAATTAGAATATATTTTTCCAGAATTAATAAAACAAACAAATTTAGTTCCAAATAAGATAAGAATTAGAAATATAAAATATGCTTGGGGAAGTTGCTCAAGTAATAAGAATATAACAATAAATTTGAAGCTTGTTGATAAATCAGAAGAGGAAATAAAATATGTTGTATTACATGAGTTATGCCATTTAAAATATATGAATCATTCAGATAAATTTTGGAACTTAGTAGAAAAATATATGCCAAATTATAAAGAGATAAGAAAACAATTAAAATACAATAGATAAGACAGGAGATACGAAAATGATAAGTTCAAAAGATGGAATAATAGGTTTTGCAATAGGGGATGCAATGGGAGTTCCAGTAGAATTTACCAATAGGGAAAAACTAATGAGAAATCCTATAACTTCGATGGAAGGCTTTATGAGCCATAATGTTCCAAAGGGGACTTGGTCAGATGATACATCTATGACAATAGCCACAATGGATTCAATAATTAACTCTAATGGAGATATTATAGCAAATGATATGGCAAATAGATTTTTAGAGTGGATGGAAAAAGGAGAATATACACCTGGTGGAAAAATTGTTGATATAGATAGGACTACTTTAAGGGCACTAGGTAAATATAAAACAACAAGAAGAAGTGCTGTTAATTGTGGTTGTACAAGTAATACAGATAATGGTAATGGTTCATTAATGAGAATGTTGCCAATTGTGTATTATTCATATTTAAACTGGTTAGAGCAAGACAAAATTTTAAAATTAGTTGCAGGGCTATCATCAATTACACATGCAAATGAGCTAGTAATTATGGGATGTTATATGTATGTTAATTATGCTATTGAATTATTAAATACTAATAACAGAAAAGCAGCATATTCTAAAATTCAAAATTTAGATTATTCGATGTTTTCTATGCCAACAATAAGAGCATATACTAGAATTTTAGATCATGAAATTTACCATTATGGTATAGACGAAATAAAGTCATCAAGTTATATAGCAGATACTTTAGAAGCTGTTTTATGGGTACTTATAAATACAGATACATATAATCAAGCAATAATTGGAGCAATTAATTTAGGTAGTGATACAGATACAATTGCAGCTTGTACAGGAGGCTTAGCTGGAATTATTTATGGTATAAAAAGTATTAATTCAGATTGGAAGATTGATCTACGCAAATATTCTGAACTTATAGATCTTTGTGAAAAATTTGATGAAGTATTATATAAATTAAATGGAAAAGAAATTAATAATAATACTGTGAATAAAAATGATATATTAAGAAGAATAGAAATTGTAAATGATGAAATAACTGAAGTTCCAGCAGATGCGTTAGTTTGCGCCAATACATCTGGTAATTTAGGAAGAGGGGGAGAAGGCACAATATTTTCTAGAGCGGGTATAGAGTTAGAAAATAAATGTAAAGAGTTTGACGAATTAAGTAAAGGTCAAGCTAAAGTAACAAGAGCTTATAGAATTGATACAAAATATATTATTCATACAGTTGTACCAAAGTGGTATGATGAAAGTGAAACAAATCAAAATGAATTGTTAGAAGAGTGTTATAAAAATATTTTTAGGATTTCTGCAGATTATGACATTAAAAGTATTGCAATTCCTACACTTGGAATTGGTGCTTGTAGTGCGCCAGTAGATGTTGCAGTTAAAATTGCAATTGATGGTATAATAAATAACTTCTTTAGAAATCCTGATATAGATAAAATATACATAGTTTGCAATGATTCTAGAATACAAAGAACATATATTGAATACTTAAATAGTTTATTAGATTAAAAAAACTTGGCAGTAGATGTTTTTTCTACCGCCAAGTTTTTTGTGTATGCTATTGTTCGATTTCTGGATGTTTTCTTTGCAGATCTGCGAACATATCGTATTCTCTGTCTGCTTTTTTCATTATGGCAGAGGCTGTAAAATAACCCCCGAAAATGGCAACTATAAGAATAAAGATTGCAACCAGTATTACAATCGTATTATCCTTTTTCTTACCTTTTCCACCAAAGAGCGCTTTTGCAACTCTACCAAGGGCACTTGGAGCATTCCGAGCTACACTTATTGTATTATGTAGCTGGGCATAAGTGTTCCAACCTCCCGTCAAAATGGATGACAGAGTTCTTTCTTCCCAGGCGGTTTTTAACGATCTAATCCAAATATAAAAACCTGTGGGAACAATTGTAACAACTGTAAACAGATAAATTAAGTCTGCTGAAAGCTGTTCAATCTGTAAAATTACTTCAGGGTCTATGTCTGCCATCTGCAAGAATACAGGACTTATGATAAGCAAAAGATAAGCATATACCATAGTAAATCCTGCTATTGCCATCACATAGCCGGCGACTACATATCGTCTGAAGCTACCGCCAATTTCTTTTGATTCGGTCCAATAATAGCCCACATACCGAGCATTAGACCAAGAGATCACGAAATTGAGAATCAACATTACTACTAATAATAAAACTGCCATACACATTCTCCTTTTCTTTTTTTCTTTAGTGTTTCAGCTTTTAATTTTGCTGAATATTTATGTGTAACAATTATATTATATCATAATTTACATAAAAATAGAACATTTTAAGAAATGTCCTATTATATATGATTAATATTTTACAATGTCATTATATGTTTCTATTGCATAACTATCTGTCATACCAGATATATATGTAATAATAGCTGTTTGATAATCTTTAATATTATTCATATCATATAAAATTTTATTTTTTAAATGAGTTCTATCTGTTTCTATATTCCAATAGCAAAAAATCCACTTTATAAAAGTACCTATCACTTTAGTATAAAAAGGTTTTTCACTATTTAATTTCTCTAGAGTATTCATACCATCATAACACTCATTTAATGTATTAAATATTTCATTTAGCACAAGACTAAAATATCTTTCTGAAGGTTTCATGCACTTATGCTTATATATATTTTTATAATTAAATGCTTTCAATCTTTTTATCTTCTCAAAAGTAGAATCAGAGAACTTTAACCCTTCATCTACAGATGAATTCGCACATAAATCAGCTATTAAATCACCAATAATATTTGTATTATTTAAATTGGCGCTTCTAGGTTGTTCTATTAAATCATATAATTCATTTAAATTACTATCTAGTATTCCCATAGAAATGGCATCTTCTATATCTCTACCTAGATATGAGATTTTATCAGAAATTTTAACAACACAACCCTCCCAAGTATATGGAGAATATTGGTTAAGTTTAATATAATCTTTTTCTAAATCGATTAATTCAGTCCTAGGTTTTAGAGATATTTCATCTATTTCGCCACAGTGAGATATAATACCATCTCTTACTGCATATGTTAAGTTTAGATTTTTTTCTTCGTTATTAACATTTGTTAGCAATTCTATATTATCAACAAAATTCAAACCATTTCTTTCATGCCAAAAAGGTTCTAAGTTATGTTCTAAACATATTTGGTTTAGAATTTGTTCTCCTTTATGACCAAAAGGACTATGACCAATATCGTGAGATATAGAAATAGCTCTTGTTAATGTCGTATTTAATCCTAATGCTTTTGCAATAGTATAACTTGTTGCATCAACATTATTTACATGTTCTATACGTGTACAAATATGATCATTTTTGGGTAAAAAGAATACTTGTGTTTTATGCTTTAACCTTCTATAAGCATTACAATATAAAATTCTATCATAATCTCTTTCAAATTCAGAGCGAACATCATTTGTTTTTTTATACAACTCGTCTTTTCTTGAAATTAAATTATTCCAATTAGGGTTAGATGGGGTAGCAGCAACACTACTAAATTTTAAGTCCATTTAAATACCTCCTATAAAATATATATAGGATAGTGTATCATAAAAAGAATATGTTGATAAGAAATTTTGTTCGAAAAAATAAAAAAATTTCAAAAAAATACTTGCTTTTTTATTAAAAGGGAGTATAATATATTTGTAAAGGTCAAAGAAAGTCAAAGTCAAAAAACAAAAATATAACTTTGACTTTTATGCTAAAGGTCAAAGCAAAAGGAAGTGAAAAAATGAGAATATCAGATTTAATAGAAGATTTTATAAAAGATATGTTAAAAACAGAAGATGAATTAGAAATACAAAGAAATGAACTTGCAGAACATTTTAATTGTGTGCCTTCACAAATAAATTACGTAATATCCACACGATTTAAACCATCACAGGGTTATTATGTAGAGAGCAGAAGAGGAGGTGGCGGTCACATAACAATTAAAAAGGTAAATATTACACATAGTAATTATTTAATGCATATAATAACAAGCATTGGTGATACATTAACATCAAAAGAAGTAGATATTTTCATAAGTAACTTATTATCCGATGAAATTGTGACTAAAAAAGAGGCTAAACTTTTAAAAGTGGCAACAAGCGATAATGTACTTAATGTACCTATCGATATTAAAGATAATTTACGAGCAAGAATATTTAAGAACATGTTAATAAATTTAGTAGAAGATTAATTGGCAGACGTAAATAGTCACCAACTAAAATTAGATATTATAAATAATTTAAGGAGGTTTTTATTATGAAATGTCAAAATTGTGGTAGAAAAGAAGCAAATGTAAAATATACACAAATTATTAATGGAGTAAAAAAAGAAATGAACTTATGTGAAGATTGTGCAAAAGAATTGGGAATAGGAAGAGAACTTAATTTTAATATGTCTATGAATTTACCAAGTTTTTTAGGCGGATTCTTTGATGAATATAATATGGATTCTTTTATTCCAACAATCGGAGCTTTAAGAGAAGAAGGTTGCAATACTTGTGGTACAACATATAATGAATTTGCAAATTCAGGATTATTTGGTTGTATGGATTGCTATGATATATTTGCAGATAGATTAGATCCTATATTAAGAAATATACAAGGTTCTAACAGACATGTTGGTAGAAAAGCAAAAAGTTTGGATAAATCTATTGTAAAAAATATGGAAGCTAAAAAGAAAGAACTAGAAAAGAATAAAGAAGTAAAGAAAGAAAATAAAAAGACTAAAGAATCTTTAGAAGAAGAATTAAAACAAGCAATAAAAGAAGAAAGATATGAAGATGCAGCAAAAATAAGAGATGAAATTAAAAAAATGAATGGTGATAAATAATTGGTGTGACAGCCAATTATTTATCGGGTAAAATTTAGGTCTTTAGGAGGTAAGAATATGCTAAATTGGTATTTACAAAGTGGAAAAGATTCTGATGTAATAGTAAGTTCAAGAATAAGATTAGCAAGAAATATATCAAATTATCCATTTGAAACAAAATGTAATGGAGCAAAAAAAGAAGAAATAACTAAGTTAATAGAAGAAGCTATTATTGGTAATAAATATGGAATTAAACTTTTAAAACTAAAAGATATGGATGATGTTACTATTAATAGCTTAATAGAAAAAAGACTAATAAGTCCAGACTTTGTAAAAGGTAAAGACACTGCAAAAGCCATACTTATAAATGATGAAGAAAGTGTATGTGCAATGATACATACAGATAATCATATTAGTTTACAAGTATTTGGTGCAGGACTAGAGTTGGACAATTTGCTAAATCTAGTTATTGAATTAGATGAATACCTAGACGAAAAATTAAAATTTGCATTTAGTGAAAAATATGGCTTTTTAACAGCATGTCCGATAGAAGCAGGAACAGCCATGAAGGCATCTGTAATGGTTCATTTACCTGCTTTACAAATTACTGGTAATATTGGAAAGGTATTAGAAATAATAAATAATTTTGGTATGAATGTAACTGGAATTCACGGAGAAGGTAGCAAATCTGAAGGTGCATTATATCAAATATCTAATAAACAAACTTTAGGAATTTCTGAAAAAGAAATTATTAAGAAGCTAAAATTAATAACAGATAAAATAATAGAGCAAGAAAGGATTGCAAGAAAATATTTAGGAAAGAATAGACTAAATTTAGAAGACAGATTATATAGAGATTATGGAATTTTAACAAACTGTAGAAAAATTTCAGAAAGTGAATGCAAAGATTTATTATCAACATTAAAATTAGGAACAGATTTAGGAATTATTAATGAATTAACAGATCTAAAAATAAACAGATTATTGTTATATACACAAGATGCGAACTTACAAAAATATTTAGGAACAAAATTAGAAGGAATTGATTTAGATGCTAAAAGAGCAGAAGTTATTAAAACAATTATAAAAGAGTAAGGAGGTAGATGATGATGACATATAAATTTACTAATAGTGCACAAAATGTTTTAGAAATTGCAAAAGAAATTGCAATAGAATTAGGACATAACTATATAGGAACAGAACATATATTATATGGGTTAACAGAAGAGGAAAATGGTGTTGCAAGTAAAGTGCTAGAAAACCAAAATATAAATTCTGAAAATGTACTAGATGAAATAGAGAATCTAATAGGCAAAGATGAAGAAAGAACTATAACAAGTTTAGGATTTACACCTAGAACTAAAAGAGTGTTAGAAAATGCATTTTTAGAGGCTAGAAAACTAGATTCAGATTATATAGGAACAGAGCACATTTTAATAGGAATAATGAGAGAAGCAGACAGTATTGCTGTAAGAATTTTATTAGATTTAGGTATTAATCCACAAAAATTATATAATGAAATAGTAAAAGTATTAGAAGAAGATGAAGATATAAACAGTAGTGATGGTTCTCAAAATAGAAAAACAGGAAGCTTTAATTCTACACCAACATTAAATCAATATGGAACAGATTTAACTAAAAGTGCAAGTCTTGGAAAATTAGACCCTGTAATTGGAAGAAAGAATGAAATAGAAAGAGTTATTCAAATTCTTTCTAGAAGAACAAAAAATAACCCTTGTTTAATTGGTGAACCTGGTGTTGGTAAAACAGCAGTTGTAGAGGGATTAGCAGAAAAAATTGTACAAGGTGATGTTCCAGAAATTTTAAAGGATAAGAGAGTTGTAACAATCGATTTATCTAGTATGATTGCTGGTGCAAAATATAGAGGTGACTTCGAAGAAAGAATAAAGAAAGCTTTAAATGAAGTAAAAAAAGCTGGAGATGTAATTCTATTTATAGATGAGATTCATACAATAGTAGGTGCTGGTTCAGCAGAAGGAGCTATTGATGCTGCTAACATTCTAAAACCTTTATTAGCAAGAGGAGAAATTCAATTAATTGGTGCTACAACTTTAAATGAATATAGAAAATATATAGAAAAAGATAGTGCGTTGGAAAGAAGATTTAGCCCTGTAACTGTTAATGAACCAACTCATGAAGAAACTGTAGAAATATTAAAAGGTATAAGAGATAAATACGAAGCTCACCATAATATAAAAATTACAGATGAAGCTATAAATGCAGCTGTAGAATTATCTAGCAGATATATTAATGATAGATTTTTACCAGATAAAGCTATAGATTTAGTTGATGAAGCTTCTTCCAAAATTAGATTATCTTCTTTAGAAGAACCAGATAGTTTAAAAGAGATGGAAGAAAAAATAGAAAAGATGAATCAAGAAAAAGAAGCTGCTGTAAAAGTACAAAAATTTGAAAAAGCTGCAAAAATAAGGGACGAAGTAAATAAACTAAAAGAAGAATTAGAAGCAGAAAGAAATAAATGGAAAAGTAAAAAGACCAAAGCAATTCCAAAGCTAACAGAGGAAGATATTGCTAAGGTAATTGCAAGTTGGACTGGAATTCCAGCAGCAAAAATTACCCAAGACGAGAATAAGAAATTAAAGAATTTAGATAAAGAATTGCATAAAAGAGTAATTGGTCAAAATGAAGCAGTAGATGCAGTTGCAAAAGCTATAAGAAGAAGTAGGGTAGGACTTAAAAATCCTAATAGACCAATAGGTTCATTCTTATTCTTAGGTCCAACAGGTGTTGGTAAAACAGAATTATCTAAAGCATTAGCAGAAAATTTATTTGGAACTGAAGATGCTATGATAAGAGTAGATATGTCAGAATATATGGAACCACATTCTGTTGCTAAATTAATTGGTGCACCTCCAGGATATGTTGGTTTTGATGATGGTGGACAATTAACAGAGAAAATAAGAAGAAAACCATATTCTGTAATATTATTTGACGAAATAGAAAAAGCTCACCCAGATGTTATGAATATGTTATTACAAATTCTAGAAGATGGTAGATTAACAGACAGCCAAGGAAGAACAGTTAACTTTAAGAATACAGTAATAATTATGACATCAAATATAGGTGCAAGATTAATTACAGAAAAGAAATCTTTAGGATTTACAAATTCAGCAGAAGAAGATGAAGCTAAGGAATATGAAGAGATAAAGAAAAACGTAATGGCAGAATTGAAGAAACAATTAAGACCAGAATTTATAAATCGTATTGATGATATTATAGTATTCCATAAATTAAATGATGAAGAAATTAACAGCATTATAGACTTACTATTAAAGAATGTAGAACAAAGATTAGTAGAACAAGGTTTAAATATTAAAATAGATAAATCTGTTAAAGAATTAATTGCTAAAAAAGGTGTAGACAAAGAATTTGGTGCAAGACCACTACGTAGAGCAATACAAAATATTGTAGAAGACAAATTAGCAGAAGAAATATTAGATGGAAATATTAAACCTGGTCTAGAAGCAAAATTAGTAGCTAAAGATGATAAAGTAGAATTAAAGGTAAAAGCTACAAAATAAGGAAAAGGGATTTGAGGCGTCCTGCGAAAAAATTCGGGATTTGGGGACGTTCCTTAAATCCCTTTTTTTTGGATGCATAAAGGAGGAATTAAATTAATACGTTAGGTATACATAAGTTTGCAAAGAAAAACAAAATATGCTAAAATTTATGTGTAGCAAAGTTGAAGTTAGTGTAAGACTCATCAAATGTAATGAGCATCAGAAAGGAACAGTATGGAGAAAAAAGGAGAATTAAAAAATTGCAAAATATTCAACAAGGAAGGACGGATTTTAGGTAGACTACAAACTGAAGAAATAATGCCTATTATAGTTGTAGGCAAGAATGAATCGGAAGATATAATTTATAGGGAAGGATTATATTTTCCAAAAACAAGAATCTTTCAAACACGATTTTCAGATGAAGACGACTTCTTAGAAGAAGAGTATACAATCTCATCATTAGCTAAAATTGAAGCATTAAATTTTGGTATTATAAGGCTGAGAAAATTTACTTTTTATTCTGCAATTGGTGAAGAAATCGAAGAAGCATTTGTTGATTGGGCAAGACTGGTTTACTATGTAATGAAGCATCCGGAAGAAAAAGAAAAGATTATTAGAATAGCTGGAGTATTATTAGAACCATGTTCACCAATTTTTAAAATCCATGTAAAACTGGAAAATGTAAAAGATAAAGGTTTTATTTACCGAGAGCATGAATTCTATGAATTATCATCAAAATATGATGAGTAATAGTGAAGTAAAAACAAACTTTAAATTGTGGAGGTATTATGAGATTATTTATTAACAAAGGAATATGCAAACGGAAATGGAATGGTAATGTAAGTGTTCGTCAAAAGGATGAAATAGTTACATTACGTATTCCAGATTATAACAAAGAGACAAAAAGAGAACCATATGTGGAATTTGTAATTCCAAATGTAAAAAGGAAAATGCTAAAAACAAATCGATGGATTTATAATTTAGTCTTGAAAGAAATTACAGAAAAACGTATAGTTTTTGCGGATGAATATGATCCATGTACTGGTGAGATTTATGCCCTTGTAAGGTCAACAGAAGCTGTACCGGATGATGTTTTTATTCCAAAAGCAAAAAAGAATAAGGTAAAGGTAATAAGACGCCTTCGATTTGTGGATGGAGAATGTGACCTTGGTGACTTTTTATCCAATGTTTATTTTATAAGAATAAAATTGGACAGAAAAGAGAAATTACCATTATACTTAACTTATGAGGATTCAAAGAACCTTCGGAAAGCCATAGTGTTTGCAAGAAATTCAGAAGGAATGTGGAATGCCAATATAGAGGTGAAAAAAGCCAGTAATACGGAAGGCAAATATGTATCACTTTCTAAAATTTAATATTGTTTCAAAAAAGAGTAGGAGGACATTTTTATTATGATGTTCTTCTATTCTTTTTAATTAAAGTAAAGTATAAAATATATTTAGTTAATATGATATTACAATTCATGACTTATTCAATATTTGAAATTTAAGTAAATATGTGCTAAAATTGTACTGCAAAAAATGTACAAAGAAGATGCAAACTTGCTAAATGTAGCGAGGAACTAAGAAAGGAGAAACAACATGAGAAAACTTAAAAACTGTAAGATTTTCGACCTTTATGGACGGAGAATGCAAGAGGATGAGAATCCACATTTTGTAATTATTGTTGCAGATGTGGAAGACGACACAATATGCGAATATGGGATCCTAAATAAGAACAAGTTTGAACTATCAAAGGATGTGGTTTATGACATCGAATCTTTTGCAGAAATGCCGGAGACCGATTCAACCATAAAAGAAAAAGGTTGTATGTTTTGTGCTGCAATGCCAAAGAGTACAAATAGTACTATTTCCACATGGCCTATGTTTGTGAAATATAAAGCAGACTGTACAAATGTAGGTGACGAAGAAGTTTCAATTGTCTGCATATCAGAAGAAAGGGTTCAAGTGTTGAAAACGAAACTTTCGGAAACCAACGATGCTGGCTTTAAAGTTGGAGACAGTTTTTACAGAGTTGGTGTAATGTAAGCAAAAGTTAAAATCTAAGATTTTTTCTATGCAATAAAAACAGCTCGTGCTTTTATAACAAAGCACGAGCTGTTTTTATTTATTATTAATTAAATCATTCATATTATACATTCCATTATCTTTATTAACTATGTATTTAGCAGCCATAACAGCGCCATTTGCAAAAACAGTTCTAGAATAACATTTATGTGTTATTTCTAATGTTTCATGCTCACCAAAGAATTGTACTGTATGTTCACCTACGATATTTCCACCTCTAATAGAAGAGAATCCAATTTCTAATTTATTTCTTTTTTCATGTTTATTATGTCTGTCAAATTCATAAACCATCTTATTGTCTTTTGCTTCATTAATGCTATCTGCTAAAAATAAAGCTGTTCCACTTGGACTATCTATTTTTCTATTATGATGTGTTTCTATAATTTCTATATCAGTATCTGGTAATTCTTTAGCTAAAGATGCTACAATTTTTGCCATTAAATTTATATCATATGACATATTAGCAGATTTAAAAATAGGAATATCTTTTGAGTAAGCTTCTATTTCATTTAATTGTTCTTCTGTAAATCCAGTTGTTGCAATAACAATAGGAACATGATTTTCCTTAGCATATTTTAAGATATTTAGAGTAGCTACTGGAACAGAAAAATCAATTATAACATCTGGTTTTTCTTCTATGTTTGAAGTATTTGTATAAACTGGGTATGTATAAATTCCAGTGTTTTCTTTATCAACACCACCAAGAAGTAAAATATCTTTATCATTATCTATTACATTTGCAACTTCTTGTCCCATTTTACCATTTATTCCATTTATTAATACTTTCATTTTTTAGATCCTTTCCATATCGCTTAAAGATAATTAAATTTCCTTATGTAAGTAATAATTATATTGTGACTATTTGTAAAATGATAAAACAAATTAAAATCTTACAAAAAAGATTGTTAAAAAGATATAAGCATATCTATATATCATTCTTAACTTGTATTTCTTATTTAAGTATTTAAAAAATTCAACTGTAGCACAATATTTATCTACAAATGTAACAATATAACTTTCTCTATATTTAGGCAATCTTATAGTTAAAGGCCACATATGTTTTACTATTACATCTTTTTCTAAATCATTTAAAGTGAAATTTTTTAAAGAATTTTCTAAAGCGATTTTAGGATGAGAAAATGCGTGTAGTTCTTTAAATGAATTAACCTTTCTGTGCTCATGCCAATCATATAAAAAGAAATCGTGAAGCATAGCAGCACGAGCTGCTGAAAAATAATCTAATTTAAATTTTTTACATACTAAATAAGTGTAATATGCAACATGCAAGCAGTGGTTATAACATGACGTGCTAGAATGTTGCATATAATTGTTCATTTCTTTTACCTTTTCGTGTAAGCGAATATCATTTATTATATTTTTAAATTCTAAATAATTTTCTTCATTTTTAAATTTTTTAAAAAACATTTATTCACATCCCATATTTTTTATTCCTATATATATTATATCATGGGAGGTATATTATGTGAATAAAGTTAATTAAATCTTAACAATTAAATTAATCCAAAAGTTTTTAAAGAAGTTCTTAATTTTTCTTGATTTTTTTCAGATAATCTAACTAGTGGAAGTCTTGGAACTCCATAATTATATCCCATCATATTTAAAGCCTCTTTTACAGGTATAGGGTTTACCTCACAGAATAAACTTCCTACTAAATCTATTGCGTCTAATTGCATTTGTGTAGCTTCTGTAATATTTCCATCAAAGAAATTCTGAACCATATCATGTGTATATTTTGGTGCAACATTTGAAAGAACAGATATAACACCAAGTCCACCTAAAGATAAAATTGGAACGATTTGGTCATCATTTCCAGAATAGATATGTAAATTATCTTTACATAGTGCTGCAATTTTAGCAACTTGTGAGATATTACCACTAGCTTCTTTTACAGCCACGATATTTGGAATTTTAGAAAGTTCTAAACAAGTTTCTGGAGTAATATTTACACCAGTTCTACTAGATACGCTATATACGATTATAGGTAAAGAAGTAGAGTTTGCTATTGCTTTATAATGTTCTACTAAACCTGCTTGAGTTGTTTTATTATAATATGGTGTTACAACTAATAAAGCATCTGCACCAACAGATTCTGCGTATTTTGACATTTCTATTGCAGAAGCAGTATTATTTGAACCTGTTCCAGCAATTACAGGAATTCTACCATTAACTTTATCTATAGCATATTTAATGGTATCTTTTTTCTCTTTCTCTGTCATTGTAGAAGATTCGCCAGTAGTACCACATACTATAATACTATCAACACCTTCTGAAATTTGGAATTCTATTAATTTTCCAAACTCCTCAAAATTTACGCCATCATTTGTAAATGGTGTGGAGATGGCAGTACCACAACCTTTAAAAATAATTTTTTTCATAATAACATCTCCTATAGAGATTTTTTAGCATATATAATTATATGTAGCTATTTTCTATGTTATTATATGATATAATTTATAAAAAATAAATAATTTCTGGAAAATATCTAAAAAATACTATATAATTAATACTAGATAAAAGGAGGAGAATGATGACTGCGTCTCAAGAAGATTATTTAAAATCAATATATATATTAATATTACATAAAAATGAAGCAAGAGTTACAGACATTGCAGACTATTTACAAGTTAGTAAAGCAAGTGTAAATAGGGCACTAAAATCTTTAAAAGAGCTAGAACTTGTGGATTATGAAACATATGGAGAGATAAAATTAACAGAAAAGGGTAAAGAAGAAGCAACTAACATTATTAAAAAGCATAATGTTTTAAAAGCTTTTTTAATTCAAATTTTAAATGTTAATAACGAAACAGCAGAAGAAGAAGCTAAGAAAATGAAACATGCTATTTCTGAAGATACTGTAAATAAATTTTCTGATTACATAAAAAGTATTATAAAAGTTGATGAATTAAAATGTAATTATAGTCCAGAAAATGAAAGATGCCAAAATTGTATAAAGTTAAAAAAGAAAAAATAATCGCAAATATGTTTTGCGATTATTTTTAGCACTAAAAAAATTTGGAAGGGAAAAAAGGAACGTCCCTAAATCCCGGGAAACCTCCCAAATCCCGAAAAAACGTTCCCAACCCCTGGGAACGTCCAAAAAACTATTTTTCTATCATTTTTTCTACTATTTGTATAGCATTTGATGCTGCACCTTTTCTTATATTATCAGCAACTACCCAAAGATTTACTCCATTTTCTACACTAAAATCCCTTCTAATTCTTCCTACAAAAACTTCATCATGTCCATTTGTATTTGTAGCTATAGGATAAACTTCAGAAGCTGGATCGTCTTGAACAATTATTCCTTCAAAACTTTTTAATGTTTCTACTAATTCAGAAAGTTCAAATGGCTTTTCAAATTCAACATTTATAGATTCACTATGTGAATTTTCTACTGGAACCCTAACTGTAGTTGCAGTTATTCTTAAATCTGGTTTCTTTAAAATTTTTCTTGTTTCATTTATCATTTTCATTTCTTCTTTGGTATAACCATTTTCTGTGAATACATCTATATGTGGTAAACAATTATTATAAATTGGGTATGGGAATTTTTCTAATTTATTAATTCCTTTTCTACCATTTTCTAAATCATTTAATCCTTTTTGACCTGCTCCAGAAACAGCTTGATATGTAGAATATACAATTCTTTTTATTGTATATTTATCATCTAAAGCTTTTAAGGGTAAAACTGCTTGTATAGTAGAACAATTTGGATTTGCGATTATTCCATGATTATTTTTAATTTCTTCTGGATTTACCTCTGGTACAACTAATGGTACATCTTTATCCATTCTAAATGCACTACTATTGTCTACTACAATACAACCTTTAGAGGCTGCAATTGGAGCATATTTTTTAGATGTCTCACCACCAGCAGAAAATATTGCAAAGTCAAATCCTTCGTCAAAAGAATGTTCTGTTAACTCCTGTATAACATATTCTTTGTTCATAAATTTAACTTTTTTGCCAGCAGATTTATTTGAGGCAAATAAAACATATTCATTAATTGGTAGATTTTTTTCTTCTAATACTTTTAGTGCAGTTCTACCTACTACACCTGTAGCACCTACAATTGCTAATTTGTAATTTTTCATATTAAGCACCTCGGCTTTAAATAATAACAAGAATTATATTTATAATTTCTTATAGTAAATATTATATTCTAAACAATAAAAAAATGCTAGTTAAAACTAACAAATATATGATAGAATATTGTCGAAATACAAAAGACATAGGAGGGGATTAAATGAAAAAGAAATTAGCAGTAATAATAGCTATATTACTAGTAATTGCTATTGTTATTGGAATTACAGTATCAAATCTAAGATTTAGAGGAGATTTAACAGAAATTAGTTCAGAAAAACAATTACAAAAAATAGTAGATGGATATAATTCATCAGGAGGATCACGCGTGGCTGCAGCATTTATATGTCCATTAATTGCGTTACCTACTCGTAGTTTCTCTGGTGGAATTATAGAAAATGCAGGTTCAATACAATCTTCTGGAGGAGGTATTGTTCCAGATGAGATAACAACTAGTGCAAGTGACACAAAATCTTATGATTCTGTACTTCCAAGTATAAATACAGGAACAACCACATCAGATTATTCAACAACAAATATACAAGTAGAAAATGTGGATGAAGCAGATATTGTAAAAACAGATGGGGAATATGTATATTCTATTTCAGACGATACAGTATATATAACATATGCAAAAAATCCAACGGAAATGAATATAGTTGCAAAGATAGAAGAACCATTAAGTAATGTTTATCCAGAAGATTTAATATTACAAAATAATAAATTAATAATTATTTCTGGAAATACGAGCAAAACAGTTGTTAAAATTTATGATTTGGCAGATATAGAAAGTCCAGACAAAATAAAAGAATTTGAAATAAATAAGGAATATTATACATCAAGATATATAAATGGTAATTTATATGTAATTTCATCTGGAAGAGTATTAAGCGAAGGTAATTTAGAATATGTAGAAGATGGTGCTACTGTAAATCCAGATAGACCAAATGCATATAAAATAAATGACTTAAATACAAGGATTCAAACAGTTATAGCTTCATATAATTTAAATGAACCAGAAAATAAAATTAAAGTTCAATCATATTTAATGGATGTAGAGAATGCATATATATCAGAAAAAAATATGTATTTAATTGACAATGGATATAGTGGAAGTAGAGATGTAGAATTTAGTGACATATTTGGGCTAAAAGGACTTTTAGGAATTGGAGATGCAATAGAAGAGAGCAACAGTACTTATGGATCAAACATATATAAATTTAATTTTAAAGAAGATGGAAGTGTAGAATATCAAACTAAAACTCAAGTAGAAGGAACAACTATAGACCAATTTTCTTTAGATGAAAAAGATGATAATTTAAGAATTGCATTATATACAACAAAAGGCTCAAGAGTAGTAGTTCTAGACAATAATTTAAAACAATTAGGAGAAACAGCATATCTTGCTAAGGGAGAAAAAATGTATTCAGCAAGATTCGTGGGAGATAGAGCATATCTTGTAACATATAAAAATATAGATCCACTTTATTCTATAGATTTAAGTGATCCAGCAAATCCAAAAGCTTTAGGTGCTCTAAAGATCCCTGGATATAGTACATATTTACAGCCATATGATGAAAATCATATTATTGGTTTTGGTTTCCAAACAGAAGAAACTGTTAGAAGAAATTCTTTAGGAAGAGTTACTTCAAGTTCTGCAAAAGTTACAGGAATGAAGATGGCATTATTTGATGTATCTGATATAAGTAATCCCAAAATGATTTCAGAGGAAGTAATAGGGGATTCAAAAACAAATTCTACAGTTTTAGAAAATCATAAAGCACTATTGTTAGATAAAGAAAGAAATCTATTAGCAATTCCTATAAAAAATTATACGACAGATTTAAGTATTACAGAAGATGATGATATATCTTCTGTTACAAATTCATATACAAGCTATTTAAAAAGTAGAACATATAACAAAGTTGGATATGCAGTATATAGTTTAGATATAGCAAATGGATTTAATTTAAGAGGAATAATAACACATGATGTTAATTCTAATGATTACACTTCAGATATTAGAGGTTTATATATAGATGATACATTATATACTGTTTCAAATAAGGAAATTAAAGCAAATAATATAGATACATTGGCAGAAATAAAATATATTATATTAGATTAAGGGGGATAAATATGGGAAAAGTTTATGAAAAAGAAGTAAAACATTATTCAGGAATGCCAGCAGCATCATTAACATTAGGAATTATATCAATACTTACAATTATATTTTGGTATATGTCATTAATAACAGGAATTTTGGCAATAGTTTTTGGTGTTAAATCTATACATAGAATTAATAGTAAATTAGGAAAAGCAGGAATGGTATTAGGAATTATAGGTGTTTCTCTTTGTTGCTTTATATACTTATGGTTTATATTTGCCATTTTAATGCAATAAACTCTTGCAAAATAAAAAAATCATGATATAATAGATGCACATAAAAAAGACAAAATAAGGACAACACAGTTATAAATTAGTCTTTAAGAGAGCTAGATGTATGCTGAAATTCTAGTAAGATAAAATATAATTGTTATCACCTTATATGTTGCGAAACTGAACTAATAGTAAGTTTTGTCGTATGTTCTGCGTTAAAGAAATTAGAGAGAATAACGTAAGTTATTAAATTAGGTGGTACCGCGGAAATTTACCCTTTTCGTCCTAAACAGGATGAAAAGGGTTTTTTGATTGATTTCGTACTTACAAGTTTTTGTAACGAAATTCTTAATAAAATAAAAGAAGGAGGAATTACAGTGTACAAAAAAGTAGAACTTAAAGATGGTTTTGTAGGAATGGAAAATGATGTAGCAAAACTATGGAAGGAAAAAGACATTGTTAAGAAAAACTTTGCAATGAACGAAGGAAAAAGATACTTCACATTTTATGATGGACCTCCAACAGCAAATGGAAGACCACATGTTGGACATATCGAAACAAGGGTAATGAAAGACATTATACCAAGATACAAAGTAATGAAAGGTTACAAAGTATTAAGAAAAGCTGGTTGGGATACACATGGACTTCCAGTTGAACTAGAAATAGAAAAAGAATTAGGAATTTCAGGAAAACAACAAATAGAAGAATATGGTGTAGAAAAATTCGTAAAGAAATGTAAAGAAAGCGTGTTCACTTATGTTCATCTATGGGAAGAAATGACAAACAAAGTAGGATTCTGGGTAGATATGGAAAAACCATATGTAACATATCATAATGAATATATAGAATCTGTATGGTGGGCATTAAAAGAAATGTGGAAAAAGGGCTTACTATATGAAGGTCATAAAGTAATGCCATATTGCCCAAGATGTGGAACAGCACTTTCATCACACGAAGTTGCACAAGGATATAAAGATGTAAAAGATTTAACATGTATTGCAAAATTTAAAGTAAAAGGTGAAGAAAATAAATATATCTTAGCATGGACAACAACACCTTGGACATTACCATCAAACTTAGCATTATGTGTTAATAAAGCTTACACATATGTAGATGTAAAAGTAAATGTTGGAACTGAGGAAGAACCAAAATATGAAGTATATGTTCTAGCTAAAGACTTAGTCGACACAGTATTAAAAGATAAAGAATATGAAGTTGTTAAAGAATATAAAGGTTCAGAATTACTTGGAACAAAATATGAGCAATTAATGCCATTTGCAAAAGTAAATGGAAAAGCATTCGAAGTAATCCATGGAGACTATGTAACATTAACAGATGGTACAGGAATAGTACACATTGCACCAGCATATGGTGAAGATGATAGTTTAGTTGCAAAACAAAATGGAATAACTTTTGTAAATTTAGTAGACAAAGAAGGAAAATTTGTTCCAGAAGTAGAACCTTGGGCAGGTAAATTTGTAAGAGATTGTAATGAAGGTATCTGTAAATGGTTAGAAGAAGAAAATAAATTGTTTAGTAAAGAAAAACATTTACACTCTTATCCACATTGTTGGAGATGTGACACACCACTTTTATATTATCCAAAAGAGAGCTGGTTTGTTGCAATGAGCAAACTAAGAGACAATTTATTAAAAAATAATGATACAATAAATTGGATGCCAGAAACAATTAAAACAGGAAGATTTGGAAAATTCTTAGAGAATGTTATAGATTGGGGAATCTCAAGAGATAGATATTGGGGAACTCCACTTCCAATTTGGACTTGTGAATGTGGTCATCAAGAATGTATTGGAAGTATAGAAGAATTAAAAGAAAAAGGAATAAATGTACCAGAAGATATAGAACTTCATAAACCATATATTGATGATGTACATTTAAAATGCCCACACTGTGGCAAAGAAATGACAAGAGCAAAAGAAGTTATAGATTGTTGGTTCGATTCTGGTTCAATGCCTTTTGCACAATGGCATTATCCATTCGAAAACAAAGAAATATTTGAAAAAAACTTCCCAGCTCAATTTATTTCAGAAGCTATAGACCAAACAAGAGGATGGTTCTATACATTACTTGCAGTTTCTACATGTTTATTTGATAGATCATCATATGAAAACTGTATAGTATTAGGACATGTTCTAGATGATAAAGGACAAAAAATGTCTAAATCTAAAAAGAATGGTGTAGATCCATTTGAATTACTAGATACAGTTGGAGCAGATGCTACTAGATGGCATTTCTATACATGTAGTGCACCATGGATTCCAACAAGATTATCTGTAAAAAGTGTACAAGAAACACAAAGAAAATTCCTAAGTACATTATGGAATGTATATTCATTCTATGTTCTATATGCAGAAATAGATGGGTTTAATCCATTAAACTACAAAGATTTTAAAGTAACAAATGTAATGGATAAATGGATACTTTCTAAAATGTATACATTAATAAAAGAAGTAGATGCAAAATTAGATAAATATGACATAACAGGAGCTGCTTTATTAATAGAAGACTTTACAGATGAACTTTCTAATTGGTATGTTCGTAGAAACAGAGAAAGATTCTGGGCAAGTGGAATGGAAGATGACAAAGTTGGAGCATATGTAACTTTATATACAGTATTAGTTAATTTAGTAAAAGTTGCAGCACCTTTTGTACCATTTATAACAGATGAAATTTACCAAAATTTAGTTGTTAATTTAGATAAAGAAGCACCAGAAAGTGTACATCTATGCTTATGGCCAGAAGTAAATGAAGCTGAAATAGATAAAGATTTAGAAAAAGAAATGGATTTAGCATACAAGATTGTTAAATTAGGTAGAAGTGCAAGAAATGCAGCTAATATCAAAAATAGACAACCACTTTCAGAAATGCTAATTTCTGTAGGAACACTTCCAGAATATTATGGAGACATCGTAAAAGATGAACTAAATGTAAAAGAAGTAGTTCTAGGTGCAGATATGTCTAAATACGTTGACTTCGAAATAAAACCAAATCTACCAGTTTTAGGAAAAGAATATGGAAAATTAATACCAAAAATTAGAGAAGCAATCTCTAAACTAAATCAAATGGATTTAGCAAATAAAGTAAAAAACGGTGGAGTAGAATATATCGAAGTAGAAGACGAACAAATACCATTAGACGAATCTAATTTATTAGTAACAATGCAAGGTAAAGAAGGATATGCCTTTGCAGGTGAAGGTGAACTTGGAGTTGTATTAGAAACAACAATAACACCAGAACTTAAAGAAGAAGGATATTTAAGAGAAATTTTATCTAAAGTACAAAACATGAGAAAAGATAGAGACTTCGAAGTATTAGATAGAATAAACTTATACTTTGCAAATTGTGATACATTAAAAGATGTTATAGAAAAATATAAAGACCAAATAATGAAAGACACCTTAGCAGACAACATCTTCTATAATGAAAAAAGAGAAAATTATGTAGAAACAAAAATAAATGATGCAACAATAGATATAGATGTTGAAGTAGTAAAATAAAAAAAAGGGATTTTAGGACGGTCCTCGCAGGGATTTGGGGACGTTCCTTAAATCCCTATAAAAAATCCTCTGGTTTAGTATGCCAGGGGATTTTAAACATTTATCTATTAAGTAAAAAAACTCCAAAATTTAAATATGTTGCAAATAATGTCCATAGCAAGTATGGAACTTGTAACCATGCAGCTGTTTTATTTTTTTCATAAAATCTAGCAATCATAATAATAATTAGAATTGCAAGAATTATAATCCAGATAAAAGCAAATAATCTCCATTTCAATAAAAAGAAAGCGATAGGCCAAAGAGCATTAAAAAATAATTGTAAGTAATAGATAGAGTTTATTTTAGAATCTACTAAGGAATTATTTGCTAATATCCCATATGAAATTCCCATCAAAATATATAAAATTGTCCATACAATAGGAAACGTAATACTAGGTGGTGACAAAAATGGTTTTTCTAATGAATTATAATCTATACTACCAGAAATAAGAAATCCAATAATACCTCCAACAAGAAGAGGAACGATTATTGACTTAAAATAAGTTTTAAATTTATTTGACATTGTTAAACCTCCATATTAATAGTTTATTAAAAAGGAGGAAAAATATACTAAATACTAATTAAATTAATATATTTGATTTAGATTTAGTAGTGAATTTCTATTAAAACGCTAGGAGAATCGATTTTTAAAACTTTATTTTTATAATACGAAGAATATATGACTAAATATTGCTATTTTAGTTTTCCTAAATTTATTTAAGCTGTAATAAAAAATAGTTGTGTTTTCCATAAAATTCACCAATAACATTGTATCAAAAATAGATAGAAAAATCATATAAATTTATTGTAAAAAAAACTCTATTTTTATATAATATTTTTAGTTTGTAATAGGGGGAATAAAAAATGGCAAATTCAAAATTAATAGTAGTAGAAGGACCACAAGGAGCTGGTAAAACAACAATTACGGATTATTTAAGATATACAATTCCATACACTAATTTATATAGATTGTGTGGAACTGCAGATAGTACGCCTACAGGAAAGAAAAAAGCAGAAACAATGTATAGGGATTTAGTAGAATATTTAAAAAAATTAGGAAATCAAAGTATAAATTTAGTATTTGATAGAACATTTTTTACAGAAGAAAATTATTGTAGACTAAAATATAAAGAGTATTCATTTACAGATGTTTATGAGGAATTACTAGAAGATTTTGCTAAATTAGATTTTGAAATATATTATGTAACACTATATTTAGAAGATGAAAGTTTATATACTCAAAGATTAAAAAGGGATAATAAAGCAGTACCAAAATATGCTAAGTTTGAAGCTGAAAAAAGCATAAATCAACAAAAAGTATATTTAGAAATGTCTGATGAAATAGAAAAGAAATATCCAAATATACATTGCTTAAAAATAGAGAATAGTAAAGATTTAGAATTAACAAAGCAAGAATTAAAAGAAAAAATAGGGTTCTAAAGCTTGAGTATACATAAAAAATATAGTATAATAAATTTGGAATTTTGTTGAATTTTCTACTATGCAGAAAACTCAATTTACAATATATATTAGAGATAGGAGATTTTTTAAAGTGAACGTTTCAGATTTTTATTATGACTTACCAGAAGAATTAATAGCACAAACACCAATAGAAAAAAGAGATGAATCAAGATTAATGGTTTTAAATAGAGCAAACCAAACTATAGAACATAAAACATTTAAGGACATAATAGATTACTTAGAACCAGGAGATTGTTTAGTAAGAAATAATACAAAAGTTATACCAGCAAGATTATATGGAAAAAAAGCAACAGGAGCAAAAATAGAATTTCTTCTATTAAATAGAATAGAAGGAGATATATGGGAATGTATTGTAAGACCTGGACATAAATTAAAACCTGGTACAGAAGTAGAATTTGGAGATGGAATATTAAAAGCAAGAGTGCTAGATGTAATGGAAGGTGGAACAAGAAAAGTAGAATTTAAATATGAAGGAATATTTAACGAAATTCTAGATAAAATTGGATTAATGCCACTTCCACCATATATTCATGAATCTTTAAAAGATAATGATAGATATCAAACTGTTTATGCCAAATATGAAGGTTCAGCAGCAGCACCAACAGCAGGATTACATTTTACTCCAGAACTTTTTGAAAAAATAAAAGCAAAAGGAATTGATGTTGCAAATGTAACATTACATGTAGGAATCGGAACTTTTAGACCAGTAAAAGTAGAAAATGTAGAAGAACATCACATGCATTCAGAACACTTTTATATAAAACAAGAAGATGCAGATAAAATAAATAATGCTAAGAAAAATGGAAAAAGAGTTATAGCCGTAGGAACTACTTCTTGCAGAGTATTAGAAACAATAGCAGACGAAAATGGAATCGTAAAACCTACAGAAGGAGATACACAGATATTTATTTATCCTGGTTATAAATATAAATGTTTAGATGGTTTAGTAACAAATTTCCATTTACCAGAATCAACATTAATAATGTTAGTATCTGCATTAGCAGGTAGAGATTATATTATGAAAGCATATAATGAGGCTGTAAAAGAAAGATATAGATTTTTCAGTTTTGGAGATGCAATGCTTATTTTGTAAGATAGGAGAAAATTATGGTTATACATACAAAAAAGCAAGTAAAAACAAAAACTATTCATAAAAGAATGAATTTGCCACAGAGTTTGCGAGATAAAATAGATGAATTTTGGAATGAACAAGTAAAAGAAAATCCAAATTTATTCAATGGGGAAGTTTGGAATGTAACTAATATGGAAGAAATGCAAGATGTGATAATCCTAACAATTGAAAAAACAGACTATGCACATTACTTATATGATGAAAGACATGGTGTAGAAGAAAAATATGCTTGCCACAATCTTGCAGGAGGAACATATATTGTTACTAAAGATGGATATGCTGTTGTGGGTGAACTAGATGACACAACTTCTTATCCTAGAATGATGCAAGTTTCTGGTGGTGGAATAGACGCAAAATATGACATAGTAGATGGTGAATTTGATTTAATAAAAACAGCCAAAAGAGAATTAAAAGAAGAGTTAAATTTAGATTTAGACAATAAAGAACAAATAGAAAATTACAATTTCGAATATATAGAAAAACCAGAAGGAAAAAGACATTCATACTGTGTAATATTAAAAGCATATTCAATGTATACAAAAAATCAATTAGAAGAGCATTTTAATAAATATTATCAATTTTTAGAAGAAACTGATGGAGAAAAGGAATTTAAAAAATTACATTTTTTAAAACTGGGTAGAGCAGTAGAAGAATTGGACAAGCTAGATAATCCAAAAAGATTATATGTAAGACAACTTCTAGAAATAGAAGATAAAGGGGTGTTAAATAATGAATAAAAAAGAATTTGAAAAATATCTAGACAGCCTAGGGCTAGATAAGAAAGAATACTGTATAATAAGTGGTGGAAGTTTATTAATGCATAATTTAAAAGAAGAAACAGATGATGTAGATTTATATGTAACACAAAATTCTTTTGATAAGTTAAGTAAAAGATTTAATGTACATATAAGTGGAAAACCATTTCCAAACCATTATACTGTAAACGAAAAAACTGAGGCTGTTCTAGTTAAAGATTTACAAAACGAAAAAATATATAATATCGATGGATATCCTTGTCGTTCTATAATAGATGATTATAATTGGTATAGACAAAATGGTAGACCAAAGGATTTAGCTAGTGCAGATAAGATAGATACCATGTTTGAAAATATAGCAAAAGAGTTTAATTGTAAAAAGGAAGAGGTCACTGAAAGCGAAATTTGTAAATATGTAAATAAGTAGGTGATAGTATGGAAATTCGAAAAGCAAGAAAAGAAGATATGAAAGCTGTACAAGACCTAAGATATAAGCTTTCAAAATATGAGAAAGATATAGGCTTAAACATTGCAGTACCAGAATGGGGCTATACTGAAGTTGGAGAAAAAGATTATAATTATTTTTTAAATAAACAATTTATATATGTAGCAGAAGAAGATGAAAAAATAATAGGATTTATAACTGGAGAGATATTGTCAAAAAAAGAATGGTATACAGTACAGTTAGGAACAATAAACAATTTATACGTATTAGAAGATTATAGACATAAAGGTATAGGCAAACAATTAATGCAAACAATGATGAATAGTTTTATAGAAAAGGGAATAGAAACTTTTGAACTATATGCGTTCAGTAATAATGTCGATGCATTAAAATTTTATGAAAAATTAGGCTTTAAAAAATATAATGTTCAAATGTTATATCAAAAAAATAAATAAAGGAGGAACTATGAAACCAGCAGTAACATATGAGTTAATACATAAATGTAAACAAACTGGAGCGAGAAGAGGTGTAATACACACTCCTCATGGTGACATACAAACACCAGTATTTATGCCAGTTGGAACACAAGCAACAGTAAAGAGTATGACACCGGACGAATTAAAAAATGAAATAGATGCAAAAATTATATTATCAAACACATATCATCTATATTTAAGACCTGGAGAAGAAGTAATACAAGAAGCAGGAGGACTACATAAATTTATGAATTGGGATAGGGCAATTTTAACAGATTGCGGAGGATTTCAAGTATTTAGTCTAAGTGCTCTAAGAAAAATATCAGAAGAAGGGGTAGAATTTAGATCACATCTAGATGGTAGAAAGATAATGTTTACTCCGGAAAGTGTTATGCACACAGAAAATATATTAGGTGCAGATATTATGATGGCATTTGATGAATGTTGTCCATATCCATCAACCTATGATTACACGAAAAAATCTATGGAAAGAACTACAAGATGGGCAATAAGAAGTAAGGAAGCACATGCAAGACCAGAAGATCAAGCATTATTTGGAATTATACAAGGTGGATTTTATAAGGATTTAAGAGAAAAATCTGCAAGAGATTTAGCAAAATTAGATCTACCTGGTTATGCAATAGGAGGAATTAGTGTAGGAGAACCTAAAGAAGAATTTCTAGATATACTTAGATTTACAGCGCCACTTATGCCAGAAGATAAACCAAGATATTTAATGGGAGTGGGAAGTCCAGATTATTTAATAGAAGCGGCAATGGCTGGAATAGATATGTGTGATTGTGTATTACCAACAAGAATTGCAAGAAATGGAACTGCAATGACATGGAATGGAAAAGTAGTAGTAAGGAACGCTACATATGAAAAAGATTGGGGACCAATCGATAGTGAATGCGATTGTTATGCTTGCAAAAACTATACTAGAGCATATATTAGGCATCTAATAAAAGCAAAGGAAATTTTAGGGGTAAGATTACTTTCCATTCATAATTTATATTTCTTGACTAAACTTATGGAAAGAGTTAGAATGGAAATAGAGAACGATAATTTAGGAAACTTTAGAAAAGAGTTTTATAAAAAGTACGGATATGATACAAAAGAATAGTTGTATAGGGGGAAAGTTATGGACTTATTTGATAATGAAGAATTATTTAAAGAAGAAAAAAAGAAAGTAAAGAAAAAAGGAATAATAATTATTTCATGTATAGTTGTTGCAATTATATTAATAATAGGAATAGTTGTAGCTATGATGTATTTTCAAAGTTTACAATGGGGAATTTCTGCCAATGGAGTAAATGTACCATTAAAAGATACTACAATTATAACAGATGAACAAACAGGTAAAATATTTGTATCAATTGCAGATGTTGCACCATACATAACAGGCTATACATATCTACATGGTGAATATGGTGAAAACTCAGAAGATAATAATTCAGGAGTAGTGCAATGTGCAGATGAAGCAGTAGAATTTCATGCTAATGAAAATAAAATTAGCAAAATATTATTAAAAGAAGATACAAATGATAACGAATATGGTTATATGTATTTATCAGAAAAAATTAAATATGCTAATAGTCAATTATATGCATATGTAGAAGATTTAAACCCAATATTTAATGCAAAAGTTACATATACTGTAGAGACAAATAAAATAACATTATTTGGAACAGAATTTTTGTATGAACAATATCAAGCTGGAATTGCAAATTTAGGTTATAATTCTTTAGATAGCAATTTTGTAAATAAAAAAGCTTTAGCTTCAGATATGATAGTTGCTAAAAACGCAAATGGATTAGTTGGAATTATAAGACCAGATGGAACAGAAATTGCAGGACCTCGTTATACAAATGTACAATGGTTAGAAACTACAGAAGAGTTTTTGGTAGAAAATAATGACAAATATGGAATTATAAGTGAATTAGGTCAAAGTAAAATTTCAATGAATTATGATTCCATAAAGTTATTAGATAAAGACAGTGGTTTATATATTGTAGAGAGTAATGAGAAGTATGGTGTAATTAATAAGAGCGAAAGACAAATACTATATGCAGAATTTGATGAAATTGGGGTAGATAAAAATCAATATCCAAGTTTAAAAGATGAAAATCAGTTTTTATTTTTCGATTCAATAATACCAGTACAAAGAGATGAAAAATGGGGATTATATAACATAAATGGTGAGGTTATATTACCAGTAGAATATGACAGTATCGGTTGTGTTGTATCTTCACAACAAACAAGATCATCAAACAACGCAATATTACTTGATGATTATGAAGGAATAATAGTTGGAAAAAGAATGAATGAAAATGATAACAACAAAAAATATGCAGTATATAACCCATTAGGAGAACAATTAGTAGGATTCTTGTTAGATAATATATTCTATAGAACAGAAAATGGAGAAGATATTTATTATCTAGAAATGAATGGTCAACAAGGAAATCTAGATGAAGTATTCAGAGCAAATGGTATAAGGAAAGTAAATACCGGTGTTGATGATTCAAATTTAACAAATAATATGAATATTAATAATGGAACATCAGATGCAAATGAAATAGTAAGAAATTAATGAATAATTATTAGCCTTCCTAAATAAAATTTATTAGGGAGGCTAAAATTATGGAAGAAGGAATAAGAAAAAATGGTATTGCTATATTAAAAGGAGAAATGATAGCTTTTATAATAAATATTTTGGGATTAATCATATTATCTTTATTAATGACATATTCTACTATATCGGATACAAAAATACCAACATTAGTAATAGTAGTAAATACTCTGGCAATTTTAATAGGAAGTTCAATTTCTACTATAAAATTAGAAAGAAAAGGAATAGTAAATGGATTAATTATAGGAAGTTTATATATTGCATTTTATTTGTTAATTTCATTAATATTTGCTGGGACCATTAATTTCTCTATTAAAACTATTTTAATAATTACATTAGGAATTATTGCAGGAGGAATAGGAGGAATAATAGGAGTTAATTTAAATAGAAAAAAATAATATAAGTAATTTGAGATTTATAAAATTCAACTATTTAGGAAAAAATAGTTGAATTTTTTTAGGTTTTAATATAGAATTTAACAAGACTATATTCAATGTTTTTAACTAAGGAGGAGAAAAAGTGAACAAAGAGGAAAAACTAAAAAAAGAGAAAAAAGCTAGGGAAACAAATAAATTAAGAGGCTTAAGAATAACATTAATAATATTTATTATAATTTTGTTATCTTTAATATCTTTTGTAGGCATATATGTAAAAGATAAAAACGAAATGTCAGATATTATTCCAGACTTCATATTAGGTTCAGATATAGAAGGAAATAGAATAATTCAATTAAATGTTGAACAAGAAGATACAATAACATTAACAGATTCAACCGGAACTGAAATTGCATCAGGAACAGAAGAAGAACTTTCAAGCCAAGGCTATACGGAAGATGTTATTACACAAAATAATTATACGAAAACAACAGAAGAAACTAATAAAGCAGAAGTATTAAATGCAGAAAATTATGAAAAATCAAAACAAATATTAATAAATAGATTAAAAACATCTGGAGTTACAGACTATAAAGTAAGACAAGATAAAGACAATGGGAATATAGTTGTAGAATTAAAAGAAAACACTTCAACAGATGATATAATATCAACATTATCAGAAGTTGGAAAATTTGAATTAAAAGATTCAGAAACAGAAGAAATTTTATTAAATAATGATGACGTAAAAGATGCTAGAGTTTTATATAATAATACACAATCAGGTGTTAATGTATATTTAGAAATAGAATTTAATAAACAAGGAAAAGAAAAATTACAAGAAATATCAAAAACATATAACAGTAATGCAGAAGCAGAAGATACAACAAATACTGTAGCTAATAATACTGTTACTAATGAAATAACAGAAGCAGATTTAAATGCGGCAGAAACAACAAATGAAACCACAAATACAGCAACTAACGAAACAACAGATACAGAAGCATCATCAAAGAAAGTAGATATGGAAATAGATGGAACAAAAATAACACAAGGACAACAATTTTCAGAAGAAAATGCTACAGGAACATTAGATTTATTAATTGGAAGTGGAAGCGCATTATCTACAAACGATGAAAACAATAATTTAGATACATATATAACACAAGCACAATCAATGGCTTCATTAATAAAAAATGGTGTAATGCCAATTACATATTCATTAGAAAGCAATAAGTATATAGAATCTCCAATAACAATAGATTTATTAAAAAATGTAATTATAGTATTAGGAGCTATAACAGTAGTATTATTTATCTTCTTAATAATTAAATTTAGAGTAAATGGAATACTTGCAACAATATCTAATGTAGGATTTATTGCAGTTATATTATTAATTTTAAGATTAACAAATGTAGAAGTAGGAATTGGTGGAATTATAGGTTTAGGATTAATACAATTATTAAATTATATACTACTTTACATGTTATTAAAAGCTGTAAAAGGTAAGAAAGATAATGACAAAGTAATGAAGAGTGTACTTGTAAAATTCTGTATGATGTCTGTACCAGCATATATAATTGCTATTGTATTTGCATTTAATTCATTTATTCCAATATATAGTTTTGGAATGGTTGTTTTCTGGGGAATTACATCATCAGTTATATATAATTTACTTGTAACTAAAAATTTAATTATAAAAGCAGAAGAAAAATAATATGAGAGGGTGAAAAGATGGAACGCAAAAAAACTAGTATGAAAATTAAGATACTATATATTTTTATAGCAATTATAATAATTGCAGGTATAGTTGTTGGATGTACAGCAAAGTTTAAATTTAGTTTAGCATATGATGATTCTAATAGAATCGAAGTATATATTGGTAAAGATTATACAAAATCTGATATAGAGTCTATTGCTAAAGAAGTATTTGGAACAAATGATGTATTAATACAAAAAATAGAATTTTTTAATGATTCAGTAGCAATTACAGTAAGAGAAAGTAATGATGAACAATTAAATAACTTAGTAACAAAAATAAATGAAAAATATGAAACATCTTTAACAAAAGATGATCTAACTGTGGTAGAAATACCTCATTATAGAGGAAGAGATTTGATGGCAAATTACGTTTGGCCTATAGCAATTTCAGCAGTACTAATTATTTTATATGAACTAATAAGATTTAGAAAAATAGGAGTATTAAAAATTGCTGCTAAATTAATAATTTGGCCAATAGTAATAGAAGCATTATATTTAAGTGTTTTAGCAATAGCAAGAATACCTATTAGTTATTACACATTACCATTAGGAATTATATTAGCAGTATTAACATTAACAATTATTACATATAAAAATGAAAAGAAATTAGTGGAATATAATAGACAGAAAAATAAATAGCATCGGGATTTGAGAAATTTCTGGGATTTTGGGGACACTCCTTTGGGATTTGGGGACGTTCCTTAAATCCCGTTTTTTATTACATAGGAAAAATCGACAGATTTTTCCGGAGTAACAAGGTTAAGTTTACCTTAGTTAGTACGATTGCGAAGCAATCTGTACATATGGCGAAGCCACTTTTCTTATTAGATATAAGCCCTAACAAAATACAGGACAAAATATTTTGTCCTGTATTTTGTAGTTGTATTTTTTATTTTTGTAATTTGTAATAAGATTTCTTTCCTTTTTTTAGAATTGCAAATCCATCTTTAAAATCTGTATCTGAAAGTACATAGTTTGTATCAGATATTTTTGTATCATTTAAAGATATACCACCTTGTGTAATTAGTTGACGTGCTTGACCTTTTGATGGTGCAAATCCAACTTGAATTATTGCATCTAATATAGAAATATTATCTGTAACTGTTGCAGTTGGCATATTGTCTAAACTGCCTTGTCCACCAAAAAGAGCATTAGAAGCTTCTTCTGCTTTTTTTGCTTCTTCTTCGCCATGAATTAATTTTGTTATTTCATATGCAGCTACTTTTTTAGCTTCATTTATTTTTTCATCTTTTAAATTAGAAAGTTCTTCGACTTTTTCCATAGGTAAGAAAGTAAGTAAACTTAAAACAGTTTTTACGTCAGCATCATCAATATTTCTCCAATATTGATAAAAGTCATATGGTGATGTTTTAGTAGCATCTAGCCATAATGCACCTTTTTCTGTTTTACCCATTTTTTTACCTTCTTTTGTTGTAAGAAGTTTAAATGTAAGACCATATGAATCAGAATGACCAATTCTTCTTATTAAGTCAACACCACCTAAAATGTTTGACCATTGGTCGTTTCCACCCATTTGTAATTTACAACCATATTTATCATGTAAATATAAGAAGTCATATGATTGCATTAACATATAGCTAAGTTCGAAGAATGTTAAACCTCTTTCCATTCTTTGTTTATAACATTCTGCAGCAAGCATTTTATTAACAGAGAATAGTGAACCTATTTCTCTTGCAAAGTTAATAAATTTTAGATCTAATAACCAATCTGCATTGTTTACTATTATTGCAGCATTTTCACCTTCGAAAGATAAAAATTTAGCAATTTGCTTTTTAAAACATTCAACATTATGATCTATTTCTTCTCTAGACATCATTCTTCTCATATCTGTTTTACCAGAAGGGTCACCTATTGTAGCAGTACCACCACCAATTAAAATAATAGGTCTGTGCCCTGCTTTTTGCATATGTGATGCAACCATTAAAGAAATAAAATGTCCAACATGTAAACTATCTGCAGTTGGATCAAATCCTATGTAAAAAGATATTGATTCATTATCTAATAAATTTTTAATTTCTTCTGGATGTGTTAATTGTTCTGTATAACCTCTTTGGGTTAATTCTTCAAAAATATTAGACATAAAACGTCCTCCTTATAAATTGATATCTATATTATTTTTTTCTTTTTTTACAGCTTTAATAAAGTCTTTATTGCTCATAAATCTATTTATATTTGATTCATCAATTCCAGTATCTTTACTTATATCTGCAACTGAAGCATCTTCTACTTGATTAGTTAAAAAAGTTTTTAATTTTGACATTTCAAAATTATCTTTTGGTGCACAATTTGGGCAAATATCATCTACTGATGAAAAAAAGCATCCACAACGTAAACATTTCTTAAAATTCATAATTAAGTTCATTCCTTTCTAGTTTGATTATAAATTAAATAAATTTTC
The DNA here is from genome assembly GCA_944391965.1 of uncultured Clostridia bacterium. Lineage (GTDB taxonomy): Bacteria > Bacillota > Clostridia > TANB77 > CAG-508 > Merdicola. Next base: position 6,171 of record CALXVH010000003.1, on the reverse strand, counting down.
TAGCTGTATTCTATCATAAAATACTACAAAAAAAAACTAAATATTACAAAAAACATATATAAATTTATTAAAAAAAGTGTTGACAATTATTTGTTGTTATGCCATAATGATAATGGTTATCACTTAAGGAGATGTTATGGAAAGATATAGTAAGCAAAGAGAGTTAATATTAAACGTTTTAAAAGAAAGAAACGACCATCCAACTGCAGAAATGCTATATAATGATATAATAAAAATTATGCCAACTATAGGTATTGCAACAGTATATAGGAATTTAGCAGCATTATATGAAAGTGGTCAAATATTAAAAATAGAAACTAAGCAAGGAGAATCGGATAGGTTTGATGGAAATCTTATGCCTCATCTTCATTTTCAATGTTTAGAATGTAACGAGATACAAGATATCTTTTTAGACGAATGTGATAATGAAAAACTTGATGAAAAACTTAAAGAATTTGCTAATATGATTAATGCAGAAGTAACAAGTTCTAAAATACTTTTAAAGGGAAAATGTGAAAAATGCAAAGATAAAGAAAGATAATTTCTATAATTACTTAACAATCTCACGATTATAGGTAACCTAAACTTGTTATTTTTGAAAAATCTCACGATTTTTCTTACATAATAAATTTTATATTATAGGAGGAATAAAAATGAAAGCTTATGTATGTAAAGTATGTGGATATGTACACATTGGAGATGAAGCTCCAGAAAAATGCCCACAATGTGGAGCTAGTAAAGACAAATTTGAATTAAAAGATATGAGTGGAGCTAAAGATTATGCAGATGAACATAAAATTGGTGTAGCTCAAGGTTTAGACGAAGAAGTTGTTAAAGGATTAAAAGATAACTTTATGGGAGAATGTACAGAAGTTGGTATGTACATAGCTATGAGTCGTCAAGCTGATAGAGATGGATACCCAGAAATAGCAGAAGCTTTTAAAAGATATGCATTAGAAGAAGCTGAACATGCTGCTAAATTTGCAGAATTATTAGGAGAAGTTGTTTATGCAGATACTAAGAAAAACTTAGAATTAAGAGCAGCTGCAGAACAAGGGGCTTGCATGGGTAAAAAAGAATTAGCTACAAGAGCTAAAGAATTAGGATATGATGCTATACATGATACAGTTCATGAAATGGCTAAAGATGAAGCTCGTCATGGAAGAGGATTTGACGGATTATTAAAAAGATATTTTTCTAAATAATTTTTGTTAATAATTAGTATGATTAAACGGATATAGGATGTTAATATTACACATCTTATATTCGCTTTTTATTTACAAATAAAAAATAGTTATGGTATAATTAAATGGACTTAAAATTTAAGAAGGTGTGTTTATGGCAGTATTATTATTTATAATATATATGCTAGTACTGATAATATTTGGTTTAGTCGTCTTTGCAGTTATGCAAATAAAGATGGCAGGTTTAACAGTAAAAGACTTCTGGTCATTTATAGAGGCAAACCAAGAATTAGATAAATTAGATAAAATAGCTAAAAAATATGAAAAAATGACTACTCCTCAACAAATAATGTTCTTGAAGGAGGCAGAAAAGATATTTAGTGCATTCGACAAAGTACCTGCTTCTATTTGGGAAGAGGAAACAAATAAGTATCAAAATGTTTTAGAAGCATATAAAGATATAAAAGTTATGAGATGGATAGAAAACGATAAAAGTAATGTAAAAGAAGAGGTTACAGATACAAAATAAAAAATTAAAAAAAATGAAAAATTGTATTGACAAATTATATATAAAGGTATTATAATAAGCATTGTCAGTTGCAAGACATTCATGCAGATGTGGCGGAACTGGCAGACGCACAGGACTTAAAATCCTGCGAGGGTTAAACCTCGTGCCGGTTCGATTCCGGCCATCTGCACCAAGAAAGAGTAGTTTAACTACTCTTTCTTATTTTGCATTATTTGTATATTAAGTTATATTATTGAGTATTTTCAAGACTTTCATTGTCTCTTATTCACTAGAGGTTTTATATTAAGTTTTATTGTTTTATATTATTTTAATAAAAAACTGCATTAAAATTGCATTAAAAATTTTATTAATTGCATTAAAAAAATTACATTAAAGATAATGTGCTATTTCTATTTTTTATTGATTTTTCAATTTCATTTTCCACAAAATCATCCAAGATATGTGCATAAGTTTTTCTTAAAACTTCAACTGTAGTTCCAACGAGTTTGGATATTACTTCTATTCTAATTCCGTTTTCTATCATTCTAGTAACTCCTGTGTGTTTCATCATATGAGTATTGCAACCTTCAATTAAATTTAATTTTATTCCAGCAGAACGACAAATTCTTTTAAATATGTTATTAAAAGCAGTATGTGTTATAATTTGTCCTTCTTTAGTACAAAAAAGAAGATTTAAAGAATTATTTGGATTACTAGAAATTTTACATTGTTCATCTAAAATGGCTGTAAACTGATTCTCATCAAAAAGAACAGAAAATGGTATATATCTTATATCTTTTTTTCTAGCTTGTTTTGTTTTTCTTCCAGTTTTTGTTTGATTGCCTATGACAAACTTATTTTCAGAACTTTTAGTTATAGTTTTATGAACTAAAACCTTCTTGTTTTCTCTATCAATATCTTCGTCTTTATTTAAAGCACATATTTCTCCTATACGCATACCAGTTGCAAGATTAAATTTTATTAAATTTTTAACTGTTATTGAATCTATTTTAGATTTTGGACTTACTAATATATGCTCATTTTTATTAATATATTCTAGTAATTGTTTTTCTTCATCTACAGTAAATGCTGTGACATCTTTTGGCGTTACATTACTAACAAAGCTATTCCTTTTTATATCTTCAATAGTATCTAATTTACAATAATTAAATGCACCAGAAATTTGATCATAAATTTTTTGAAGTTGAGATTGCGATTTATTTAAAGATACAAAATAAGCAATGATTTCTTTGATGTTATCTTCTGTTAAGTCTACCATTTTTTTATAAGAAGAGGGATGCTTTTCAATACTTTTTATTGTTTCATTATTTCTAATGTAAGTGCTATCTGAAATTAGTTTTAAATTATGTTTTTCTGCATTATTCTTTTTCATTGTATCTACAAGAGAACAGTTTCCTTCTTTTATATTTTTTTGCTTTTCCAACTTTGCTTCTTCTAAAGCCTTTTTATTAGATGCTTCTTTTTTAGTTTTTCCAGCTCCTACAGTTTTTCTACCTTCTTTTGTAGAAATTTGTGCAAAAGATTTCTTATATATGTAAAATCTATCACAGTCTTTAGAAGTACAATTAAGACATTTATTACATTTAATATAGTCAATTCTATTATTACAATAGCTTCTATCTTTACATTCACTACAAATTTTACACATTTGGGTATTATCAAATTTCTTTCTTATCTTTTGAATAGTTTCATAAATAGTTCCTTCTCCATTTGCTCTAGCCATAAAAATACCTCCATTTCAATAAATTTGTTTAATAAACTATTGAAAATGAAAGTATTTTTATTATATAATAATACAAATCACTTTCAATAGTGGTTGTTTTTTGAGAAATGTGTCGAGCTGCGAACTTTAGAACACATTTCTCTCTTTTTTATTTTTCAAAAGGTATAAAACCTACAACTTTAAATTTATAATCAGGCTTATTTATTTTCTTTGAAGCAGTAGTATCATATGTTGTAATTGAACCTTCTCCATCACTTACTAAACACGTAATATAGTCAGAGCTATTATTAGCTTCATCTGTTACTTCTATTAAAACATAATAAGATTTACTTTTGTCCCAGCAAGTAACAACGCCTTCACCTTCATAGGTTGTATAATTATCAGAATATGCAAAGTCTGTAGTTTCGGAATTTAAAGTAAAAGAATCCACCTTAAAAGAATTATTATTAATTAGTAGATTAGTATTACTTACAAAAAACAAAACTAAAGAAATAAGAAGACTAGCTGCTATACATACAACCATAGTAATAATGTTTCCTTTTGTAAATATTTTTTCTTTTTCTGCCATGTTTAATACCCCCTTTTTAATTTATATAAAATACTGATAAATGATAATTTACCAATAATTTTATTTGTTTTTAAAATTTCTAATAGATTTCTCTACAACACCAATAATTTTTACTGGTAAATCTTTTATATCTTCTATAGAAAATACTCGTGGTGGATAATATGGATTTACAGCTTTTAATTCTATTCCAGTATTATCTTTATATACTTTTTTTATTGTAGCTTCTTCTCCATTAATTAAAACAACACAATTATCCCCATTTTCAAAATCATCTTGTTTATGAACTATAACAGTATCTCCATCATCAAAAAGTGGTGTCATACTATCTCCTACAACATTTAGAGCATAATAGTTTTCTTTATCAGTTCCATCTACTTTAAAAGAAATATAATCTATAATATTTTCTTGTGCTAAATAATCATATCCTGCTTTTACTGTACCTAGAAGGGGAATGTTTGTAACATCTATATCAGAAATAGGTATAGCACCTATTTTATTTAATACATCATCTTCATGATTTTCTATTAAGTCAGATTTTTTTATGTTAAAATAATTTGCTAACATTTCAATCTTATCAATTCTAGGATATTTCTTGCCATTATACCAATCAGTAAAAGTAGTATATTTAAAGTTTAAATCTCTACATATATCATTTCTTTCTTTTTTGTATAAGTCCATATAATATTTTAAATTTTTTGAAAAAATTTCTTTATTACCTAAATCGCTCATAATCCACCTCTGGCAATAATTATACGCTGATAGTGTAAAAAAGTCAATAAAAAAATAAAAATATTACGCTTTAGGTATTGACATTATACTTAAAGCGTAATATAATCGATAAAAATTACAAGAGAGGAGGGAACATTATATACGATGGAAACAAAGTTAACAATGAAAGCAGCAAGAGTTAATAGAAATTTAAGTCAAAAAGAATCTGCTAAAATAATAGGTGTTTCAAAAGATACAATAGGAAATTGGGAAAGGGGAAAAAGTTTTCCTAGTGCAAAATATATTCCAAAACTAGAAAAAGCATATGGTATCAAATATGATAACATTATTTTTTTAAACAAAAATAACGCATTAAGCGTAAATAACGCAGCTCGACACAAATAAATAGAGAAGAGGTAAGGAATGAATCATATTAAAGAATTTAGAAAAAAGAAAAAATTATCTCAAAGTGATATATCAAAAATTTTAGGAATAAAACAAAATACATTTTCACAATGGGAAACAGGAGAAAGAACACCAAATGTAATTCAAGCAATTAAATTAGCTGAGATATTAGAAACCACGGTAGAGAGTTTATATAAATAGAAAATACTAACCATAGTACCAGTATGATTAGTATTATCCCATATTTTTATATCTTAAACTCTTGCAATTAGTATATTGTACACAAGACCAGCAAAGTACGTTTTATTTTACGACATTCCATGTCTTTATTGTTGTTCTTATGTATTCAACTAATATTATATCTGGTACATATAACTTCTATGAAAGATCTAGTACTTAATCAGTTATGGTTCTGATATGTAAAATTTGAATTACCCTTTAGCAACTAGAATTTTAGATTTTAAGCTCTCCAGCTGAACTATGAAATTGTCCAACTTCATAGAACACTAATCCATAAGAAACAGGGTAAACTCAATATTTTTGTCATAACACATCAGTCCTTTCAAAATTAAATTTACCCATTAGGGTTAATACATAATATATCACGAAAAGAGATTAAAGTAAATACAAAGAGGTGAGAATATGAATGTAAAAAGAGAGATAACTTTAAACTGGGATGATGCTCCTGACACAATTACACCAGAAATATATGCACAGATACGAGGACATTCCAATGAGTGGGCAAGAAGCAGATTTAAAGAAAAAAATTTCCCTCGATTAGAAAGTGGAAAATTAGTAGCAGATAAAACAGCAGTAAGACTTTATGATATGGGGATAGACGTAAAAAACAATCCAAAACAAAGTGTAGAACTTCTAATTTTATTAGAATTACAAAAGATGAATGAAAGGAGTGAGAGAAAATGAGTAAACAAATGAAAAAGTATTGTTTAATTGGAAAAGCAGTATGTAATTTTACAAGTTATGTAATACCTACGGTAGCAGTTATAGCAGCAGGAGCATTAGTAATAATGAAAATATTTATAGGATAAGGAGT
>CALXVH010000002.1 GCA_944391965.1 uncultured Clostridia bacterium | reverse complement strand
TTCGAACCCACGGTAGGCTACAAACCTACGCCAATTTTCAAGACTGGTGCCATAAACCAACTCGACCACCTCTCCATGTCTTCACAGACAATATATATATTAGCATATTCTTATTGCCTTGTCAATATAATTTTTTTGTTTTTATATAAAATATTGCTTTAATTTTCAGTAAAATTTGCCTTTAATTCAATAATAAAAAAATTAAAACATTTTGAATTTAGTAAATTTTTTCAAAATTAAACTATTCAATTTAAATAAAGGTTCAATATCACATAATAAAAGATTTAACTATATAAGAAAAAAGAACTATTATTTTATTCTATTTTAATAACAGTTCTTTCTTTATAATAAAATTATATTCTAAATAGTTAATTACTCTAATATATTATATCCATTTGATTCTATTGCTTTATCTATTGCTTCTTGTTCTTGTTCAGATATTGTATAATTTGACTTACCAGCTTTTATTGGCTTTGCATATATATTTGACATTTCTCTAGAATATATACCATTTAAAACAACTCCATCATTATTGTCGTTTAATAATGCAAGAGCAAAACTTAAATCACTACCAGTATCTTTAAATGCATTATATCTTACAATTCCAACTTTCCTAATAGTTTTTGCTAATTCTTTATTTAAATCTTCACAATATTGTATTATTTCTTTATTTTCTTTTTCTACCTTTTCAACTTTTTTTATGTATACTTTTATATTCTCTTCAATATCTTCTCCTTTGCCAATCTTCTTCATAAAATTACGATATTCTTTATTTAATTTTCTTAATTTTACATTACTAGATATATATAATATAACCAATATTATGTTTACTATAATTATCCCTAAAATCACATAAGTATTATTTAATGCATTAACAATATTTTCCATATATTTCCTCTCTTTATTTCTTAATTAACTCTAAAATTCTCTCCAAATCATCATTATTGCTGTACTCAATTATAATCTTTCCCTTTCTTTTACCAGCATCAAGTTTAACCTTAGTTCCGAAAAAATCTCTAAATGATGTCTCTATATCTCTATAAATTGGCTCATATTTTCTATCTTTATTAGTCTTTGTCTTATTTCTAGCCATCTTCTTTTCTGCTTCTCTAACACTATCGCCAGATTCTATAATATATAACGCCATAGCATATTGCTTATCCTTATCTGGAACTGCTAATATTGATTTACAATGTCCTTCTGTTAATTTTCCTTCTAATGCTAATTGAATAACTCTCTCATCTAAATTTAAAATTCTAACACTATTAGCAATACTACTTCTTGCTTTTCCTAAAATATCTGCTACTTTTTGTTGTGTCAAGCCATAATCATCCATTAAACTTTTTATTCCCATTGCTTTTTCAATAGGATTTAAGTCTTCTCTTTGTATGTTTTCTATTAGAGCTATTTCTTTATTTCTTCTTTCATCATCATCTCTTATAATTGCTGGTATTTCAGTCAGTCCAGCCTTTTTACAAGCTCTCCATCTTCTTTCTCCAGCAACAATTTCATAATAATCATCTTTCTTTGTAACAATTATTGGCTGTAATAATCCATATTCTTTAATAGAATTAGCAAGCTCTTCTAGAGCTTCTTCATCAAACTTCTTTCTTGGTTGGTTTCTATTTGGCTCTATCTCTATAAGTTTTAACTTATGAATTTTTTCACCTGCTTGGATTTCTTCCTCTTTTCTCTCTTCTTCTACAGTACTTGCAAATAAGGCATCTAAGCCCTTTCCTAATCCAGTTTTTTTAGCCATTTATACATCATCCTTTCATCATTTTATTTATTTCCTTCAGATGCTCTTTTTATAAACTCTTTTGCCAGTTTATCGTAAGCCTTTGCTCCTTTAGATTTAGGGTCGTATGTTATAATTGGCATTCCATAGCTTGGAGCTTCACTAAGTTTAACGTTTCTTGGTATAACTGTTTTATATACTTTATTTTCGAAGTATCTCTTTACTTCCTTTACAACTTGATTTGCCAAATTGGTTCTTAAATCATACATTGTAAGAACCGCTCCTTCTATGTATATCTCTTTATTTAAATGTTTTTTTACAATATTGATTGTATTCATTAATTGTCCCAATCCTTCTAGCGCAAAATATTCGCATTGCACAGGAATTAATACACTATCAGATGCTGTAAAAGCATTTAATGTAATTAAGCCTAATGATGGTGGACAATCTATAAAAATATAATCATAATTATCCTTTATTTTATCAAGTTGTTCTTTCAGTCTCAATTCCCTTGAAACCATTGATACAAGCTGAACTTCAGCTCCTGCCAAATTAATATTTGAAGGGCAAATATATAATTTTCTTGTATTAGTTGATTGTATTACTTCATTCATATCTACTTCATTTACTAATACATCATATGTTGATAACTCACATTCCTTGTCCACTCCAACAGCACTAGTTGCATTTCCTTGAGGATCAGCATCAATAATTAGTACTTTTTTACCTCTATTGGCTAAGCCTGCACTTAAATTGACTGTTGTAGTTGTTTTTCCAACTCCACCTTTTTGATTTGCTACTGATATTATTTTTCCCAAAATTATTCCCCCTTGCTTAATATTAAATATTAATTTTTATTACAAATTTAGTTATAAATAGCTAAATATCAAGCATTTGAGCTGTTTTCTTAAGCTTTGCATTTGTATGTATATATAAAAAAATTAACATATTAATCATATAAAAATATGGTTAATATGTCAATGAAAATTATCAATATTTTTTTATTTTTTTACATTATTTTATTGGTTCTTTTAATGGCTTCCCCGCTTTTCTAGGAAACTGCTTAGGTGTAGGTTTTACCTTATCTATAACTACTATACTTCTTTTATTATCAGTATCTATTAAAGTAAATTTATTTATTTCCTTTATTTTACCACCTAAAATATTAATTGCTTTTTCTGCATTATTTAATTCTTCGTCTATCTCAAAGCCTTTCATTGCAATCATTTTACCTCCTTTTTTTATAAATGGAAGGTCATATTCTGATAATGTACTTAAATTTGCAACAGCCCTTGAAACTGATTTATCAAATTTTTCTCTATAATCATTATTTTTTGCTAAATCTTCCGCTCTAGAATGTATTAATTGAACATTTTCTAAATTTAATGCATTACATACTTCACTTAAAAAATTAATTCTTTTATTTAAGGAATCTACCAGTGTTACATTCAAATTTTCATTTAATATTTTAACTGGTATCCCTGGGAATCCTGCCCCAGTACCTATATCTATAATGTTTTCACCATCTTTTAAATATTTTAATATTGTTCCGCAATCAACAAAATGCTTTATTATTATCTCTTTAGGCTCAATAATTGTTGTTAGATTAATTTTTTGATTCCATTCTATTAATAAATTCATATAAGAAAAGAATTTCTCTACTTGTTTATCTGTTATATCTATATCTATTCTTTTCATTTTATCTTTCATTTCATATGAAAATTCATCTATTAGCATATTATTCTCCTTTATTATTTCTTTTTAATTGTTCTAAGTATATTAGTATTACTGATATGTCAGCAGGCGAAACCCCTGATATTCTAGATGCTTGTCCTACAGATCTTGGTCTTAATTTTGATAATTTTTGTCTAGCCTCTAATCTAATTCCTCCTATAGCTTCATAGTTTATATCATCTGGCAATAATTTATTTTCCAATTTTTTTGCTTTTTCTACTTGTGCATTTTGTAATTTTATATATCCTTCATATTTTATTTGTATTTCTACTTCTTCTTTTACTTGCTCACTTAATTCTGGCCTGTCTTCATCGATTTCTTTTAAATCTTCATATGTTAATTCTGTTCTTCGTAGTAATTCAGCTAACTTTATACCATTATTAATTTTTGAAGAATTGTGTTCTTCAAGGAATTTATTTACCTTTTCTGTAGGTTTTATTGTTTTATTATAAATTCTTTCTTTTTCTTTATCTATATTTTCCTTCTTCTCTTTAAACTTTTTATATCTTTCTTCTGATATAAGGCCAACTTCATACCCAATATCAGTCAATCTTAAATCTGCATTATCTTGTCTTAATAATAGTCTATATTCTGCTCTAGAAGTCATCATTCTATAAGGTTCATTTGTTCCTTTTGTAACAATATCATCAATCAATACTCCGATATATCCATCATATCTGTGTAAAATAACTGGCTCTTTTTCTTGTATTTCACGTGAAGCATTTATTCCTGCTATAAGCCCTTGACATGCAGCTTCTTCATATCCTGAAGTTCCATTTATCTGTCCGGCAAAGAATAATCCTTTATATTTTTTATGTTCTAAACTTAATTGTAATTCTAATGGATCTATACAATCATATTCTATAGCATAAGCTGATCTAGTAAACTCAGCATGTTCTAAACCAGGAATAGTTCTATACATCGCAATTTGTACGTCTTCTGGTAAAGACGAACTCATTCCTTGTATGTACATTTCATCAGTATCTAATCCTACTGGTTCAACAAAAATTTGGTGTCTTTCTTTATCTGCGAATCTAACGACTTTATCTTCTATTGATGGACAATATCTTGGTCCTGTACCTGAAATTTCTCCAGAGAACAATGGAGACCTATTTAAGTTTTTTCTGATTATTTCATGTGTCTTTGCATTAGTATATGTTAAATAACATGGTACTTGCTCTATTGTTGGTGCTTTATCCATGAATGAAAAAGGAATTATATTTTTATCCCCCTCTTGTATCTCCATTTTTGAAAAATCTATGGTCTTTTTATTTATTCTTGCTGGAGTACCTGTTTTAAATCTTACTATTTTAATTCCTAGCTCCTTTAAACAATCTGATAATTCATTTGCTGCAAATACGCCATCAGGTCCACTTTCTTGAGAATATTCTCCCATAAATATTTTTCCTTTTAGATAAGTTCCTGTAGCTAAAATTACGGTTTTTACCTTATATACTGCACCTACACTTGTTTCAATGCTTTCTACTGCATTATCTTTAATATTTATTTTAGTTATTTCTGCTTGTTTTATATTAAGATTTTCTTGTTTTTCTATGGTATGCTTCATTTCCATTTGATATCTTTTTCTATCAGCTTGTGCCCTTAACGAATGTACTGCTGGTCCCTTTGATGTATTTAACATTTTTATTTGAATTAAAGTTTTGTCTATGTTTTTCGCCATTTCTCCACCAAGTGCATCTATCTCTCTTACTAAATGTCCCTTAGAGCTACCTCCTATATGTGGGTTACAAGGCATATTAGCAACAGCCTCTAAGCTGATTGAAAATATAACTGTTTTCATTCCCATTCTAGCTGCTGCTAGCGCTGCTTCACATCCTGCATGTCCAGCTCCAATTACAGCAACATCATAATTTCCTGCATCATATTTCATTTTTTACCTCCAATTTTTCGTTTTTTATGGAACAATCAAAATTGTTTTATTTTATCCTTTATATATTTTTTATTTCAAATTTTATTGATTTTTTTAGTCAATAAACAAATTTCACATAATTTTCATAAAGTGTATTTTTTGACTTTTGGTCAATTTTAAAAATCTTCTGTTTGCTTACAGTCAACTTAACTTATAGGTTTATGTTCGGTTTTTGTTCCTACATCGAATTAGCTAGTTTACATTTTTTATTTTCCCAGGCAAAATTTGGAAAAAATTTCATTAATTATGTTTTCTGAAACATCCTCTCCAGTTATCTCTCCTAAGCTCTCCAAAATGTTCTTTATATCGATAGCAACAATATCCATTGGCATCTTATTTTGTAAGCTAATTTGAGCATTCTCAGTTGATTTTATAGCCTTATTTATTAAGTTCTTGTGTCTTGTATTAGTTACTATAACTTCATTATCTATATTTATCTCATTTATTTTAAAGATTTTCGAAATAGTTTTATTTATCTGATCTATTCCTTCTTTATTTAAAGCTGAAATCTTTATTATATCTTTGTCTAAATTAGTAATTCTTTCATCCACATTTACATTTTCTTGTACTAAATCAATCTTATTTAAAACAATTATAGCCTTTTTATCTTTTATAAGGTCTATTATGTCTAAATCTTCATTATCTATTTTATCACTTATATCAAAAATAGCAATTAACAAATCTGCGTCATTAGCAATATCTTTAGCTCTTTGTATCCCTATTTTTTCTACTTCATCGTCAGCTTCTCTTATTCCTGCAGTATCAATTATCTTTATTGGAATTCCATCTATATTCATTAATTCTTCTATACTGTCTCTTGTTGTACCTTTATATTTACTTACAATAGCTCTATCTTCTCTTAATAATGCATTTAATAGTGATGACTTTCCTGCATTTGGTTTCCCTACTATAGCTATTTTTATTCCATCTTTTATAATCTTTCCATTATCAAAAGTATTTTTTAGTTCTATCAATTCATTTTTTACATCTTTTAGCATATCTTCTGCTTTCTTCTCTGTAACTTCCTCTATATCATATTCTGGATAATCTATATCTGCCTCAACATCTACCATTATATCCATTATTTTTTTTCGTATATTAGTTATCTTTTGTGATAGAAAGCCTTCTAATTGCTTTAAAGAAGCTTTTGATTCTTTTTGCGTTTTGCTATTTATAATATCTATTATAGATTCTGCTTGTGATAAATCTATTCTACCATTTAAAAAAGCTCTTTTAGTAAATTCTCCTGGTTCTGCTAATTCTGCTCCATTTTCTAAACATACTTCTAAAATATTTTCCATAACGATATTTCCACCATGAGAATTAATTTCGCACATATTTTCAGTTGTATAACTATTAGGTTTTATAAAATAAGAAACTAATACTTCATCTAATATTTCATTTGTTTTTGGATTTATAATATGTCCATATTTAAATGTATATCCTTTTATTTCTTTATTTTTATTTTTTGGAACAAATATTTTTTCTATAAGTTTAAATGTATCTTCACCACTTAATCTTATTATTCCAATTCCACCAATCCCTGGGGCTGTGGATATTGCAGCAATTGTACTCATTTTATCCCTCTTTTCTTTTTATTTATTTTTTATTAATTTATTTATTTAATTAATTTATCTATTTAATTAATTAATTATTTATTTTATTATTTTGTTTATTTAATTTAATTAATTAATTTATTTATTTATTTAATTATTTAATTATTTAATTTATTTAATTTATTATTTATTTAATTATTTAATTATTTAATTATTTAATTATTTGTTTAATTTAATTAATTATTTATTTAATTTATTTATTTTATTTATTTATTTATTTTAATTATTTATTTAATTAATTATTTATTTAATTTATTTAATTTATTTAATTTATTTATTTTATTTATTTAATTTATTTATTTAATTTATTATTTATTTAATTTAATTAATTAATTAATTATTTATTTTATTTAAATTTAAAAGTCAAAGCTTGGAAATATTTAAGATTTTGGAATTAAAATTCCAATTATTTTTTCTTATTTATTACCCAGAACTTTGACTTCTGTTTTATCTTTATTAAATTATTTTAAATCTACTATTATTCTTCTGTTTGGCTCTTCCCCAACACTATAAGTTTTCACCTTTGAATTATTTTGTAATTTTGTGTGTATTATTTTTCTTTCATAAGCAGACATTGGTTCTAATTCTATTTTCTTTCTATTTTTTACTACTGTTTTTGATATTTTTTCTGCTAATTCCTCTAATACAACTTTTCTCTTTTCTCTATAATTTTCAATATCTAATATTACACTACATTTATGTTTAAGACTTTTATTAGCAACATTTAAAAAAATTAATTGTAAATAATTAAGTGTTTCTCCTCTATATCCTATTAAATAATTAATATCGTCTCCAGTTACAGAAATATATATTCTTTTTTCTTTTTCTTCAACATTTATACTTAAATTATTTATTTTTAATTGATTAAAAAAGTCATTTGAAAACTTTTTCATTGTTTCTAATACTTCGTTTAATTCTTCGTCTGTAATATTAGCCTTTTTAATTTTTACAGGTTCTTTTAATGTTAATTCTACTTTTATTTTTGTTGGTTCTAAAATACTAAAAAAACTTCTTTTCTCTTCATTACCTATTACATTAATAATTACATCTTCTCTTTTTGCATTAAGTTGTTTTAATCCATTTTCTATAGCTTCGTTTGTAGTTCTTCCTTCTGCAAATATACTATTGGGCATTTTCTTTTTCCTCCTTAGATTTAAGATATTTACTTATAAAAAATCTCTCTAATATCATTAGTACATTGCTAGTTAACCAATATAAAGCTAGTCCTAATGGCGCTACTAAAGAAATTGATATTGACATTATAGGCATTAACAAAGACATACTTTTATTAGTTTGTTCTACCATGTCTACTTCTTGTACTTCTTTTTTAACTTCTTTACTTTCACCTTCATATTCTTCTATATGATCATTTAGAAGTTTTTTATCTTTATCTTTTTTATTCATATTTGTTGATATTTTTGTACTAATAAATGTAGATAAAATATATAAAATTGGAATAATATAAACTTTAGGATCAGATAAATTTTGCATTGGAACTTTATTTAAATCCAAACCTAAAAATTCCATATTTAAATATACTTTTTCATCTTCATTTCCTTTATGTTGAATTATCGAAATCTCAGGATATGCTTGATTTATTTCTATATTTGCAGATTGAAGATCATTCTTATAATTATTTATATCTTCTTCAGAAACATTTTTTACAAATGTTAATGGACTTTTTACCATATAAAATACTGCTAGCAATATGACTAATTGAAGTATTGCACTTAAGCATCCACTAAAAGGACTCATATTTTCAGATTTATATAGTTTCATTGTCTCTTGATTTAATTTTTCTGGATCGTTTTTATATTTAAACTGTAATGATTTCATCTGTTCTTGAATTTTTGAAGTTTTTTGCATTGTCCTCTGTTGCTTTATAGATAATGGCAATAACACTATTTTCAATAATACAGAAAATAAAATTATTGCAAAACCATAATTATTTACAATATTATAAATAAAATATAATATCGTACCAAATATACTTGCTAAAAATGACATATTTTTATCTCCTTTATTTTAATGGATCATATCCACCCTTCGAAAAAGGATTACATTTCAAAATTCTTTTAATTCCTAACAAACTTCCTTTCACTGAACCATATTTAATAATAGCTTGTTTAGTATATTCAGAACATGTAGGATAAAATTTACAATGTATGCCCTCTTTTGATATAAGAGAAGATATATGTTTTTGATATATATTTATAAAAAAAATTAATATTTTTTTCATTAATCCTCATCTTTTTTTAATAAATTACTTTTATTTAATGTTTTAATTATATCATATTTTATATTAAAAAAATTAGCCTCAGAAATATTTTTATTCTTTTTCCATAAAAAAATTATATCATACCCAACAGAAATTTTGTCTTCTAGTAATCTATAATTTTCCCTAATCAATCTTTTTATTCTATTTCTTTTTACAGCTTTTCCTGCTTTTACACTTACAGCAATACCTATATAATTGAAATTTTTATTATTTTTTTTTATATAAATATCAATATAATTTCCATTATAGTATTTTCCTTTTGTTAAAACATTTTTAAATTCGTAATTCTTTTTTAATGTATCTGTATTTAACATTTCTTACCACTCTTTATTTTTTATAGATTGCAAAAAGACCACTTAATGTGGCCATATACTTAAGCTGATAATTTTTTTCTTCCTTTACTTCTTCTTGCTTTTAAAACATTTCTTCCTGATCTAGTTTTCATTCTTTTCATGAAACCATGTTCTTTACTTCTTTGTCTTGTTTTTGGTTGATAAGTCATTTTCATTTTTATGCACCTCCTATTATATTGTTGTAAAAATATATAAATATTTATCTCTAAAATTAAAAAGCATATCAATTATACTATAGGAAATAAGTATTTGTCAACATTTTATTAGATATTATTTACAATCTAAAACTTATTAAAAACAAACTTATACACATAGTGGATAAAAAATTATTCACACCCTAAAAATGTTGTTTAATGTCGCAAAAAGAAAAAATCTGTTCTCTATTGTAATATTACGGTATTCTAGCATTTATAAAAATTGTAATATTTTGTAATAAAATGTATTTTTTATATTTTTTATACACTTATCCACAAAATTATCCACATTATACACAGATTTATTTAAGTTTTTTGTCCTTTATTATTGACTAAGTAACTTTATTTATATATAATGTAAAAACAATAGGGAATAGTAATATTTTTTATTTTTTTTTGTAAATATTGACACTTGTATTACAGTATTTTTACATATTTTTCAAAGTTATCAACAGTTGTGGATACTGTTGTGGATAACAATAAAAATATATATTATTCTTTATTCCCTTATACTTTTTAGGAAGGATTGAAAGAAATGTCAAATGAACTAAATGAACTTTTAACTAAAGCAAAAGATCTTTTAAAAGATGAAATGACAAATATTTCTTATGAGACATGGATAAAATCATTGGAAATAAAAGATTTTACTGATGATAAAATAATATTAATCGCTTCTTCGCCTTTTCAAAAAGATGCTGTAGAAACAAGATATTATGATTTAGTAGTAAATACATTTAAATTTATTACAAATAAAGACTGTAAAATTATAGTAGAATATAAGGATCCTGATTCAGAAGAAGATGATATTAAGTTAGAAGATAAAAGTTTTAATGACAATGAAATAGGTGTTTCAAATAATTCTTTAAATCCAAAATATACATTTGATACATTTGTAGTTGGAAATAATAATAGATTTGCACACGCTGCTTCTTTAGCAGTTGCAGAAGCACCCGGAACTTCTTATAATCCATTATTTCTATATGGAGATGTTGGATTAGGAAAAACTCACTTAATGCATGCGATTGGACATCAAGTAATAAAAAACAATCCAAATTCAAATGTATTATATGTAACATCTGAAAAATTTACTAACCAATTAATAAATGCAATAAAAGACAATAAAAATGAACAATTTCGAAATAAATATAGAAACATTGATGTTCTATTAATAGATGATATTCAATTTATTGCTGGTAAAGAAAGAATTCAGGAAGAATTTTTCCATACATTTAATACATTACATGACAATAGAAAACAAATAGTTATCTCTAGTGATAGACCACCAAAAGATATACCATTATTAGAAGATAGATTAAAATCTAGATTCGAATGGGGATTAATTGCAGATATATCAATTCCAGATTATGAAACACGTTTAGCAATATTAAGAAAAAAAGCTCAAACAGATAATATAATAGTAGATGATGTAATTTTATCAACAATAGCAACAAGAGTAGCTTCTAATATAAGAGAATTAGAAGGAGTATTTAATAAATTAGTAGCTTTTTCTACATTAGCAAACGGACCTATAACAATAGAAATGGCAGAAAAAGCAATAAATGACATTTCTGCACAAAAAGAAAAAGTAATTTCTGCAGATTATATACAAGATGTAGTAGCCAAATACTTTAATATAAATAAGAAAGATTTAAAAAGTTCAAAAAGATCAAATGATATTGCTTATCCAAGACAAATAGCAATGTACTTGTGTAGGGAGGTTGCTGGTCTTTCATTTCCTAAAATAGGTGAGGAATTTGGAAAGAGAGATCATACAACAGTAATGCATGGATGTAATAAAATAGAAAAGGAAATAAAAGAAAATACAAATACCAAATTAATTGTGGAAAGTGTGAAAAAAATTATTTTAGAAAAGAAATAGGATAAAATCAAACAAAAGAAAAATTTTTTAAAACTTTGGTTCGCCAAAACAAATATTTGAAAAAAGTTTTAATTAATTACTTACGGAAGTAATACATTAGATATACACAACCATATGTTAATAATGTGTATATAAACTGTTAATATTTCATTAATCCACATTTTTTTCAAAACCATGTGGATTAAATTACAACTTTTCCACGAAAATATAAACATAGTTTTTTTACGGAAATAGGGACTTTCAGAACTTTTCCCCACAATTAACAACACCTAATACTATTACTTCTATAATTATTATATATAATAAAGGAGAGAGAAAAATGAAGATAGTTTGTTATAAAGACAAAATTCTTAAAGCTATTAATTCCGTAGTAAAAGCTGTAGCATCAAAAACTACAATGCCTATACTAGAAGGAATACTTATTCAAACAAATGATAATGAAATAAAATTAACAACATATGATTTAGAAATAGGTATTGAATATATAATGGATTGTGAAGTACAAGAACAAGGTTCAACTGTAGTAAATGCTATAATGTTTAGTGAAATTATAAGAAAATTACCTGATACAGAAATAAAAATATATTTAGATGATAACAATTTATTAGTTATCGAATGTGAAGGTTCATTATATAAATTGGCAACAATGAATCCAGAAGAATTTCCTGAATTACCAAGAATAAATGTAGAAAATTCAATACAAATAGAACAAAATGTATTAAAAAATATGATTAGAAGAACAATTTTTGCAGTTAGCAATGAGGAAAATAGACCAATATTTACAGGTTGTCTATTTGAAGTTGATAATAATAAATTAAATGTTGTTGCTGTTGATGGTTTTAGATTAGCATGGAGAAGCAGTTTTCTAAATGTACAAGCAAATGATTTTAGTGCAGTAATACCAGGAAAAACATTAAATGAAGTAAATAAAATAATATCTGATTCTTTCGAACCTATAAAAATAGGAATTTCTAAAAATCAAGCATTATTCGAAATGGATAATTGTAAAATAGTAACAAGAGTGTTAGATGGAGAATTTTTAAATTATGCAAATGTAATACCTAAAGAATGGGATACAAGAATAAGAGTTAATAAGAATATTTTACAAAGTTGTTTCGAAAGAATAAGTTTAATTTCTTCTTCATCTGTGGAAAAAGAAAAGAAATATCCTGTAAAAGTCACAGTTGATATAGGAAAATTAACAATTTCTTGTGCAAATCAAACCGGAGATGCAAAAGAAGAAATATATGTTTCTACAGAAGGTAAAAATATTGAAGCTGGGTTTAATCCAAAATATTTCTTAGATGCTTTAAAAGTAATTGATGATGAAGAAATTTTTGTTCATTTTGGATCTAGTATTTCACCATGTGTAATAAGACCTGTTGATGAAGGTGATTACGTATATATGATTTTACCAATTAGATTAAAAGATTAACAAAAAAGCAAGCCTTTATAAAAAAGAGCTTGCTTTATTTTTTAATTATGTGTATAATGCAATATATATTTAAAAAATATCCACAGAAACTTACGGAAATGTGGATAACTAAGTGGAGAACTTTATGAATATAACAAAATTAAAATTAGAAAATTTTAGAAATTATAATAGCCAAGAAATAGAATTTAATAAGGGAATAAATGTTTTTTATGGAGATAATGCTCAAGGAAAGACCAATATATTAGAGGCTATTTTTTTATGCTCTATGGGAAAGTCTTTTAGAACAAGTAAAGATAAAGAACTTATAAAATTAAATTCTGATTTTGCAAAATTAAATATAGAATATGAAAAAAGTGATAGAGAAGGGAAAATAGAATATATAATTTCTGAAAAGAAAAACATTTCGGTAAATGGGGTAAAAATAAAAAAATTAAGTGAATTATTAGGAAATATAAATTCTATTATTTTTTCACCAGATGATATGGAAATTCTTAAAGATGGTCCACAAAAAAGAAGAAAATTTTTAAATATGTTAATAAGTCAGTTAAGACCAAGATATTTATTTAATTTAAATGCCTACAATAAAACATTAGAACAAAGAAATAATTATTTAAGGCAAATAAAGTTTGAAAACAAACCAAAAAATATGTTGGAAATCTGGAATGAAAAATTAGCTAATCATGCACAGATTGTATATGACTATAGAAGAGAATTTGTTGATAAAATACTAAAAAAAATAGTAAATATCCACAAAAATATAACAGACAATCTAGAGGAAATAAATATAAAATATATAAGCGATTTTAAAGATAAAGAATCATATATAAAAAGACTAAATGAAAAAATTCAAAATGACGTATATAAAGGTTATACTTCATCTGGAATTCATAGAGATGACTTTGAAGTATATCTTAATGGAAAAAATATTAATTTATATGGATCACAAGGACAATTTAGAACTGCGATATTATCATTAAAATTAGCTGAATTATATGTTATTTATGATGAAATTGGAGAGTATCCAATATTGTTATTAGATGATTTTATGTCTGAGTTAGATGAAAAAAGACGTAGAAAATTTGTGGAAAACATTACGGATGCACAGGTAATATTAACAGGTACTCATAAATTAATACTTGAAAATTTTAATTATAATATATATAATGTAAAAGATGGACAAGTAAAAAAAGAACAATAAATTTAACAAAAGAGGGATAATAAATGTTTGTACACATAGGAAATAATATAGTTTTAGAAGAAAAAAATATAATAGGTATATATAATATAGAATCAATGAGAGATTCAGAAGAGTATAAAAATTTAATAGAAAGTTTAAAAAGAACAGAAAATCTTGTTTCACAAGCAAATGGAGATGCAAGAACTTTAATAATGACAAATGAAAATGGAAAGGTAGTTGGATATGAAACAAATGTATCTACTATGTCAATAGCTAAAAGAGCTGAAGATAATAAAAATAAGAAAGGTACAATATTAGGAGGTTTTTAGAATGGAAAAATATAAACATGAATATGGTGCAGAACAAATACAAGTATTAGAAGGCCTAGAAGCTGTTAGAAAAAGACCAGGTATGTATATAGGAAGTGTTTCTGCTAGAGGATTGCATCATTTAGTATATGAAATAGTAGACAACTGTGTTGATGAAGCTTTAGCTGGATATTGTAAAAATATTCATGTTCAAATAAAACCAGGAAATATTATAACAGTTCAAGATGATGGTAGAGGAATTCCTGTTGAAATACATCCTAAAACTAAAATATCTACTGCAGAAACTGTTTATACAATGTTGCATGCAGGAGGAAAATTTGGTGGAGATAGTGGATATAAAGTATCAGGAGGTCTTCATGGAGTTGGTGCATCAGTAGTAAATGCTTTGTCTGAATGGACAGAAGTTGAAATATGCCGTGATGGTGGAAAATATAGAATGAAATTTGCAAGAGGAAAAACAGTTGAACCACTAAAGAAGATAGAAGATTCAGATAAGACTGGAACAACAGTAACTTTCTTAGCAGATAGTACAATTTTTGAAACAACTAACTACGATTTTTCTATATTAGAAGAAAGATTTAGGGAGATTGCATTTTTAACAAAAGGTCTAAGAATAAAAGTAGAAGATTTAAGAGAGGAACCAGTTAAAAAAGCAGATTTTTGTTTTGAAGGTGGTTTAAATTCTTTTGTAGAGTATTTAAATCAAAATAAAGAGACACTTCATAAAAAACCAATTTATATAGAGAAAACAGAAGGAGAAGTTCCTGTAGAAATAGCAATTCAATATACTACAGCATATTCAGAGAATATTTATACGTTTGTTAATAATATAAATACTGTTGAAGGTGGAACTCATTTAGAGGGATTTAAAAGGGCATTAACAAAAGTATTTAATGATTATGCAAGAAAACATAACATATTAAAGGAAAAAGATTCGAACTTACAAGGTGAAGATATAAGAGAAGGAATAACAGCTGTTATTTCTGTAAAAGTTAAAGAACCACAATTTGAAGGACAAACAAAAACAAAATTAGGAAATAGTAATGTTACAGGTATTGTTCAATCAATGGTAAATGAAGCTTTATCAGATTTCCTAGAGGAAAATCCAGCTGTAGCAAAAGCAATACTAGAAAAATGTATAGGAGCATCTAGAGCTAGGGAAGCTGCTAGAAAAGCAAGAGAATTAGTTAGAAGAAAAAGTGCTTTAGAGACATCTACTTTACCAGGTAAATTAGCAGATTGTAGTGAAAAGAATGCTGATTTATGCGAAGTATATATTGTTGAGGGAGATTCTGCTGGTGGTAGTGCAAAACAAGGAAGAGATAGAAAATTCCAAGCAATACTTCCTTTATGGGGAAAAATGCTTAACGTAGAAAAATCTAGAGCAGATAAAATATATAATAATGATAAATTACAACCAGTAATCTTAGCTGTTGGTGCAGGAATTGGTGCAGATTTTGATATTACAAAAATAAGATATGGAAAAGTTATAATAATGGCAGATGCTGATGTTGATGGTGCACACATTAGAACATTGTTATTAACATTCTTCTTTAGATATATGAGACCTTTAATAGAAAATGGAAATGTATATCTAGCTCAACCACCATTATTTAAGCTTTCTAAAAAAGGTATGAAAGATATATATTGTTATACTGATGAAGAGCTAGAAGAAAAATATAAAGAACTAGAAGAAAAAGGTATTTCAAGAGATTCTATTTCTATACAAAGATATAAAGGTTTAGGAGAAATGAATCCAGAACAATTATGGGATACAACAATGAATCCTGAAACAAGAATATTAATAAAAGTTACAATGGATGATGCTATGAAAGCTGATCAAATATTTACAATATTAATGGGAGATGAAGTTGCTCCAAGAAGAAAATTCATAGAAGAAAACGCAAAATATGTAAAGAATCTTGATGTTTAATAATGTATTAAAATAAATTTAACTAGATAAATACACTAAAATATTAGGAAAAAATTCTAATATTTTGGTGTATTTTTATATATTAACTAATTATATAAAAAATTTAAGTGTGAAATATATGTCGATTTTTGTATGACGAAATTCGTTGACAAAAAATGGAAATGATAGTATTATTGAATAAAGATAAGAGGTGATACTTGTAAAAAGAAATAATAATTCAACACAGGATTGGTTAATTGTTGAGAATATAGATAAAAATGGTATTATAAAAATAAAAAATAGAAACATATTTATTAAAATATTAAGGGTTCAACCAATAAATTTTAATTTAAAAACATCTTTGGAAAAAGAAGCTATTTTAAATTCATATAAAATTTTTTTAAAAACTTGTAATTTTAATCTTCAAATTTTAATTCATACAAATAAAGAAGATATTTCAAAAATTATTGATAATCTAAAAAAATCAAATAATGAAAATATTTCAGTTATTTCGCAAAAATATGTTGAGTTTCTTACTAAGATTAATTCTGAAAAACAAACATCCACTAAAAATTACTATATTGTTATAAAAGAGCAATGTGAAGATGAAAATAATAATTTAGAGAATATTTATTATATGCTTAACGAAAAATATTTTAAGATAAAAGAATGTCTTAATAAATGTGGAAATCAAGTAAAAGAATGTAAAAAAGAAGAAGTTATAAAAATTTTACATTTTTTCTTAAATACAAATAATAATTTAAACAGGTAGGTGATTAAAAGGAATATTTTAAAAAATCTATTTATAAAAAAAGCTAACGAAAATAAGTTTTTAGAAGAAAATTATATAAGTCCTGCATATATAAATACTGAAAATCCTAAATATTTAGAAATAGATAATATGTATTATTCAGGGTTAATGATTGTAAATTATTTAAGAGAAAACGAAGAATTAATATTAAAAAATTTGATAGATACAGATATAAATATGAATGTTTCTATATTTTATGAAAAACAGGATAAATATAAAACATTAAAAGATTTAACTTATAACATTGGGAATGTATCCGCAGATTTAAATGAAATAAATATTAATAGACAGGATGCAGATATAGCACAGTATACATATAATGACGCAAAATTTATACGAAAAGAGATTCAAATAAATAATCAGGATATATATTATTTATATATTTATATTAATTTATTTTCTAATTCATTAAAAGATTTAGAATATAATTTAAATAAAATTGAAGGAATTATACAAGGATCAGGAATGCAATCTAGAAGAGCAAATTTTAGGCAGGAACAAATATATAAAAGTAGCTTACCATTAATGTATAATGACAAAGATTTAAAATTGACTACTAGAAGAAATATTTTAACAGATGGACTTATTAGTACATATCCATTTATTTCTTCATCACTATTTGATGAAAAAGGGGTTTATATAGGTAGAAATATTCATAATAATTCTATGATATTTATAGATAGATATAATAGCCAAAAATATAAGAATCCTAATATGTGTGTATTTGGAATGTCTGGAGCTGGAAAATCGTTTTATATAAAATTATTAATATTAAGATATGGTTTGCAAGATATTAACCAATATGTAATAGATCCAGATAGAGAATATGGAAATATATGTAAAGCCTTAAATGGAACTTTTTTAAAAATTGGACCTACTTCAAATACATATATAAATGTATTTGATATAAGGGAAGAAAGCATAGAAAAAGATGAAAAAGGCTATCTTAGTGTAAAGTTAGACAAATTAAAAGGATTTTTTAATTTAATTTTTGGAGAAATGGATGAAGAAGAAAAATCTATTATAGAAGAAAAACTAATTGAATTGTATGAAAATAAAAATATAAATTTTAATGATAAAAGTTTATATAAAATGAAAAATAAAAAACTTGTTTTTAAAGAAAGTTCGGATATGCCAATATTGCAAGATTTTTATGAAATATTGGGAAAAGATAAACGAACAAAAAAATTTCATATAAAATTATTACCTTTTGTAAAAGGTAGTTTAAATTATTTTAATAAACATACAAATATAAAAGTTAAAAATAAATTAATAGTAGCAGATATATATGAATTAGGAGAAGAAAACATAAAGTATGGTATGTATATTTTTGTAGATTTATTTTGGGATTTAATTAAGCTTAATAGAAAGTCAAGAAAAGTTATTTATATGGATGAAATATGGAGATTAATAGGTGTAACATCAAATAAAGAAGTGGCTTCATTTATATATAAAATATTTAAAACTATAAGAAAATACGGAGGAAGCGGAGTAGCAATAACTCAAGATGTATCTGATTTATTCAGTTTAGATAATGGAACATATGGAAAAAGTATTTTAAATAATTCGAATATTAAAGCATTTTTTTGCTTAGAAGAAGAGAATATTAATATATTAGAAAAATATGCAAAATTATCAGAAAAGGAAAAAATAGAGATTAAATCATTTTCAAAAGGAGAATGTCTCATGTTTGTAGGCAATGATCATATTTTAGTAAAAATTGATGCATCAAATTTTGAAAAAAATATAATAGAAAAAGGAGAGATTGTTAATTAAAAAGATAATAAATATATTTGGATGTAATGGTGTTGGAAAAAGTGTTATAACAGTTTTATTAGCAGACATATTTGCAGAGAAAAAGATAAAGGTTTTAATAATTGATGCAAATTTTAATGATTATAGTATTTATAAAATATTTAATAAAATGCCAGAAAAAAGAATAGTAAATATAGATAATATTAATTTATTAAATAAATATTCAAAAATTGAGGCCGAGTATTTCAATATAATTATTTTTGACAATCCAAATATAAATTTTTTAAAAACAAAAGACTTATTAAAAGATTCTACAAATATATTTTTATCAGAATGTAATTTACTAGGGATAAAAAAAATAAGTAGGTTAATTAATAGATATACTAAAGAAATAAAAAAAGAAAGTATAAGACTTATTTTTAATAAATACAATTCTAATTCGATAGATAAAGAAATTTTATATAAAATTTTTAAATCGATAAAAATTCTAGGAATAATAAAATATACTTCAAACATAGATATATTTATAAATTCAGAGAAATTAATAAAAATAAAAGCAATTAGAAAAGATTTATTGGAAATAGCAGAAAATTTATTAAAGGAGAATAAGAAATATGGATATAAGCATACAGAACGAGATAAGTGATAAAAATATAGAAGTAGAGAAAGAACAAAAAAATTTTTTAGAAACAACATTAGGTGGAATTATAAACACAGGACTCGATGTAGGTATTAAATTTTTATTACCAGACTTTATAGAAGATGAAGTTATACAGATAAAAGATAGTATATTAAAAAACGGATTTAAAGAAGGTCTTAATACAGCAATAGATGAAGCAATAAATTTAGGGAAAAGTGCACTTGGAATTTTTACAGGTAAATTTGATGATATTTCTCAAATGCAAAAAGCAATAGAGACAGGGGGAATAATAGATTCAATATCAAACGGAATAGATATAGGATTGAATAAAATAAGTAGTAATGGAAAACTAAATAAGAATATAACAAATGTAATAAAAAAAGGAAAAAATTTAATATTAGATAATATAAGCAACAATATAGAAGAAATGATTGTTAAGCAAGGAAACGAGATAAATAAATTTGAAGAATCAATAAATAATTGGAAAAATGCTTATGAGAATAAAGACTTTAATTTAATGGAAAAGGAAATAAAAAATGTAAATAAATATATAGAAAAAATAATGCCATTAGAAAATTTAATAAAAGAAGCAAGAACAATAGAAAATATACACAATTTAATAAAAAATAATAATAAAAATTTCGATATTAGTGAAGTGGAATTAGAAGCTGCTAATGTATTAGTATAAAAGTGTTTTTTTGTTAATTCCGTAAGATTTTCGAATAATTTCCTTGCATATTTTTTCCTGTTTTAGTATAATACATTATGTAGCAGAAAGAAGAAAAGAGGTAAAGAAATGGACAACCATGATGGAAAAATAATTGAAAGAGATATCGAAAACGAAATGAAAACAGCATACATAAGTTATGCTATGAGTGTTATTGTACAAAGAGCTTTACCAGACGTAAGAGATGGTTTAAAACCTGTTCATAGAAGAATTTTATATGCAATGCATGAAGATGGAATTACTTCAGATAAACCATACAGAAAATGTGCAAATACTGTAGGTTCTGTTTTGGGAAGATACCATCCACATGGAGATTCTTCAGTTTATGATGCAATGGTAAGAATGGCACAAGACTTCTCTTTAAGATATATGTTAATAGATGGGCATGGAAACTTTGGTTCTATAGATGGTGATGGTGCTGCAGCAATGAGGTATACAGAAGCAAGAATGTCTAAAATAGCAGAATACATGCTTACAGATATAGAAAAAAATACAGTAGATTTTATGCCAAACTATGATGATAGATTACAAGAGCCAACAGTATTACCTTCAAAGATACCACAATTATTAATTAATGGTTCTTCTGGAATAGCTGTTGGAATGGCAACAAATATACCACCACATAATTTAACAGAAGTTTGTGATGGAATTATCAGAATAATTGAAGAACCAAATCTGTCAGATGATGAATTAATGACAATTATAAAAGGTCCAGATTTTCCTACTGGTGGAATGATATTAGGAAAAGACGGAATAAGAGAGGCATATAAAACTGGAAAAGGAAAAATAATTGTCAGAGCAGAAGCAGAGATAGAGGAAATGGCAAATAACAAACAAAGAATAATAGTAACATCATTGCCATATCAAGTTAATAAAGCTAGATTAATAGAAAATATATCTAAATTAGTAAGAGAAAAAAGAATAGAAGGAATATCTGAATTAAGAGATGAATCTGATAGAAATGATAGAGTTAGAATTGTAATTGAATTAAAAAGAGATGCTAGAGCACAAGTCGTTTTAAATCAATTATATAAAAATACTCAAATGCAAGATACTTTTGGTGCAATATTATTAGCATTAGTTGATGGAGAACCAAAAATATTAACATTAAGACAATGTTTAGATTATTATATAGATCATAGAAAAACAGTAATTATAAGAAGAACTAAATTTGAATTAGATAAAGCATTAGCAAGAGCACATATATTAGAAGGATTAAGAATAGCTATAGATAATATAGATGAAGTTATTAGTATAATTAGAAGTTCTTATGATGATGCAAAAGAAAGATTAATAGAAAGATTTGGTCTAACAGATATACAAGCTCAAGCAATTTTAGATATGAGATTAAAAACTTTATCTGGTTTGCAAAGAGAGAAGATAGAAGAAGAATATAAACAATTAATGGAATTAATAGCACATTTAAGAGAAATTCTAAGTAATGAACAACTTGTATATGACATAATAAAAGAAGACTTAATAGAAGTAAAAACTAAATTTGGAGATGAAAGACTAACAAAAATAAGACCTGCTGAAGGTGATATAGAAGAAGAAGACTTAATTAAAGAGGAACAAACAATAGTAGCATTAACTCATTTCGGATATATCAAGAGAATGCCTGCAGATACATATAAAAGTCAACGTAGAGGAGGCAAAGGAATTACAGGTATTTCTACAAGAGCAGAAGATTTTGTTACAGAAATATTTACAGCGTCTACGCATGATACTATATTATTCTTTAGTAATAAAGGAAAATTATATAGATTACGTGGATATGAGATTCCAGAAGCTGGTAGAACAGCAAAAGGAACAGCGATTGTTAACTTGCTTAGCTTAGATGCTGGAGAAAAAATAACAGCAGTTATTCCTATTTCAAATTTTGCAGAAGGAAAATATTTGTTAATGGCAACACAAAAAGGATTCATAAAGAAGACAGCACTTACAGAATATAATTCAGCAAGAAAAACAGGACTTCAAGCTATAACATTAAAAGATGAAGATGAATTAATTGCTGTAAGATTAACGGATGGTCAAGATAATGTTGTTTTAGTAACAGAAAATGGAATGAGTATTACATTTAGTGAACAAGATGTAAGACCAATGGGTAGAACAGCACAAGGTGTGATAGGAATAAAACTTGGAGAAGATGATAAAGTTATTGGTATGGAATCTATTATAGCTGGAACAAATGCAACATTATTAGCGATTACAGAACATGGATTTGGAAAAAGAACAGATTTAGATGAATACAGAGTACAAAATAGAGGTGGTAGAGGAGTAATAACATATAAAGTTACTCAAAAGACCGGAAAATTAGTTGGAATTCGAGTTACAGACGATTCAAATGATGTTATGATGATAACAGATACAGGTACAATAATAAGAATAAGTGTTAAGGACGTAAGTGTATTAGGAAGATCAACACAAGGTGTAACTTTAATGAGAACTAATGATGGTGGAAAAGTAGTAAGTATAGAGCTAGTTGAACCAGAAGAAACTAATGAAAATAAGGAATAATAGATATAAAAATCAATATATAAACAATTCAAAAAGAGTCTAATAGAATATCTATTAGACTCTTTTTAGATAAAAGTAACGGAGATGAAATAATGAACAAAAAAATTAATAAAACAATAATGCAATATTTTGAATGGTATTTACCTGCAGATTGTGGATTATGGAAAAAAGTAGCAAATGAAGCGAGTTATTTAGATAGTATAGGAATTACTGGAATATGGTTACCTCCTGCCTATAAAGGAGAAGGAGGAAATCATGATACTGGGTATGGTGTTTATGATTTATATGATCTAGGGGAGTTTAATCAAAAAAGATCAATAAATACAAAGTATGGTAGTAAAGATGAATATATAAATGCCATAAAAGTTCTAAAGGGAAATAATTTGGAAGTGTATGCAGATATTGTTTTAAATCATAGATTAGGAGCAGATGGAACAGAAGAAGTCATGGCTATAGAAGAAGAGCCTAATAATAGAAATATAGAAATTAATAAACCAATATTTATAGATGCATGGACAAAATATAATTTTGATGGAAGAAATAATAAATATTCTGATTTTAAGTGGAATTGGACACATTTTCATGGGGTTGATTGGGATGAAAAACAAAAAAGAAAAGGAATATTTAAATTCTATGGAAAACACTGGGATGTAGACGTTGACAAAGAAAATGGAAATTTTGATTATTTAATGGGTGCAGATGTAGATTTTAATAATGTAGATGTTATTCAAGAATTAAATAAATGGGGAGACTGGTATGTAAATACTACTAATGTAGATGGATTTAGATTAGATGCTGTAAAACATATTAGGGCAGGTTTTTACAAAGAATGGTTAGAAAACATAAAAGAAGAATTTGCAAAAGATTTCTTTACAGTTGGAGAATATTGGAGTACTAATATTTTGGCAATAAATAATTATTTAAAAGAAGTAAATTATGGTATGAAATTATTTGATGTACCATTACATTACAATTTATTTAATGCTTCAAATTCTTCTGGAAATTATGATATGAGAACTATTTTTGATAATACTCTTGTAAAAGAAAATCCAGAATATGCAGTAACATTTGTAGATAATCATGATACTCAATTAGGTCAATCTTTAAATTCTTGGGTACAAGATTGGTTTAAGCCATTAGCCTATGCTTTAATTTTATTAAGAAAAGATGGAATTCCATGTATTTTTTATGGTGATTATTATGGAATAGAACATGATAATATTGCCCCTAAAAAGAAATTATTAGAAAACATGATAAAAGCTAGAAAACATTTTTCGTATGGAAAACAAAGAGATTATTTTAAAAATGAAAATATAATAGGCTGGATTAGAGAAGGAGATATAGATCATACAGATTCAGGATTAGCAGTTGTAATGAGCGATAATGCGGGTGGATATATAGAAATGAATATGGGAGAAAGATTGGCTAATACAGTGTTTTATGATTGTACAGGTAATTTAGATGAAACTGTGTATGTAGATGCAAATGGAAATGGAATATTTTATTGTGCCGGAGGAAGTGTTTCTGTTTGGATAAAAAAAGATAATATATATGATAAAAGGGAAGAAGAATAACCTTTTGGAGTTAAAAAGCACATAAAAATAGGAATTTATTATAAATATAAATTCCTATTTTTATGCGAGAATTTAATTAGTCAAAATCAGTAATATTTTTTATAGAATAATCTTTAGTTAAAATTTTATCATTAATCGATTTAATAAAATAGTTTTCTAATAATTTAATTTCATCATCTGTAAATATTGAGGATACAAAATTTGACAGAGGAGTATTGCGTAATGCAGTAGTGGCAAAAATTTCAGAAAACATAATTACTCGATCTTCTTTTGTAGCTTTTAATAAATCTAAATGGATCTTTTTAGCTGCTTTAATAAAAGTTTTAGGAATTATTTCATCTTCATTACACAAAATAAAATCTATAATTAATCCTAATTGGTATAAAGTAGTAAAGATTGACTCGGTAGTTGGATAAATGTATATTTCAAAATTGGTATTTAAAATGTTTTTATATAGATATGATCTATATTCTGTCATGCCTTTATTTGATATAAATATATTAACTTTTTTATCATTAAATAATTCCAAAAAGTTAAATTTATTTTGAGATAAAGCTATTGCTTCTATTATTAAATCTTTATTAATTACATTATTATTAGATATATCTAATAATTTATATCTGTTAATAACATCAGTTGCATATATTTTTGCTAAATAAGTCTCTTTTAGATTTTTTATTTTTTCACAAAATCCCATAATAGGAGTATCATTAGCACTAAAAATTTGTATGTTACTATATTTTATATTATCAATAATCAATTTTGAACGAGAACTTTTTTGTGTAGAGATTTTTTGGAATTTATATAATACTTCAGCTAAGCATTCTTCATTTTCAATTAATTTAAGCTTATTTAAAATATCAATCATATCATCAAAAGTAACTACTGTTTTAATTTTGTCAAGAATATAATCCTTAAAATCATTAGAATCTATTTTTTTATCAG
The DNA here is from genome assembly GCA_944391965.1 of uncultured Clostridia bacterium. GTDB lineage: Bacteria > Bacillota > Clostridia > TANB77 > CAG-508 > Merdicola. Next base: position 90,790 of record CALXVH010000002.1, on the reverse strand, counting down.
AATTATTTTTAATATTTAATCTAATATCTTTTTTAGAATTTTTTCTTGCTTGAATTGCTGAATCTTTTCTATATTGTCCATTAGCGTTTAAAATAAAATGATATATTTTGAAAAATTTATTTTGTTCAGGTATAGAATGAATTGATACTAACATATCATCTTTTTCTTGTATATCACTAACAGGAAAATTATTATTACAGTTAAAGTTTTGTAAAATTTCTAATTGAGATTCTTTTATTTCTTGATAAGTTTTTTCTCTATTTATTGTTATTGTAAAACCGAAATTTATATTTTTATTTGAATAACCCAATAACTGTTTTAATTGGTTTTCAAATTTTCCCCAAACTTTATTTTCACCCAAAGCTAATTGAATATATCTATGTTCATAATTTTGGTATAAAAAGAAATCTATTTCACCGATTTCTTTTTCTGCGAAACCTCCTCTAGCTTCTCTTTCTATAATAATGTTTTTTAGCTCTAGAGCAAATTGCATTCTACTTTTTATATCATCACTAATTTCATCTTCAGTATATTTTTCTAATCTAACAGGATCTAATTCCATTTGTTTTATTACGTTACTAATTTGTGTAATTATAAACTCCTCAGAACAATCCTGAATATTTTCAGCTTCAAGAGAGGCTTGGACCTGTTTTCTAATATCATTTGGCATTAAATCTAAATAATCTCTTAGATCCACACCCATAGAATTAAATGTGTTTATGTCTGTTTGATATAAATTTACGATACTATCTATAAACAAAAAGTCCCAATCCCAGAATAAATCCCCCTCATAAAATGATCTATTATTAATTTGCTTTAATATTTCAATTTCGTCAGGTTCATAATTTTCTATATCTTTAACATAAAATTTGAATATATTCCTTTGGCCTTTTTTTCTGAAACGTTCAAAATCATCCTTTTGATTAAAAAAGTCTTGAAATATTCTAAATAATACATATTCATGAAGACCAGTTAACTCATGTAAATAGTTATCTCTAGTCCAATCCTGTAAATCATGTAATGTATTGATGCATTTTTCTATATTTTGCCTACAAAGATGTTTAGGAAAAAATGATTCTAGGAATTCAACTTTCTCTTCTTTATCACTATCTTCAATTAAAGAGAGGGCATAATCTATCATTGCTTCTATGCAGTTATTTATAATACGTAAAACTTTAATTGAAGTTTCTAAAACCGAAAAATGTAACATGTAAATCTCCTCATTATAAATTTTGATTTATATTATATTATTATTTTGGATAAATTTAAAGTTTTTTGTATGATTTATGTGGATAAAAGAAAAAAATAAAAGCTAAAAATTTATTTTTATTGTATAGATGTGTTAAGAAAATACGTAAAGTGATTTACATATATAAAGATTATTAAAAAATTACAGGGTTATATAAATAATAAAAAACTTATATCGATTGATATAAGCTTTTTTCTGGTTGCGGGGGGAGGACTCGAACCTCCGACCTTTGGGTTATGAGCCCAACGAGCTGCCAACTGCTCCACCCCGCGATGTGCTACAACTAATATTATATAACTTATAATATTAATTTGTCAATACATAATTATAAATATTAATAATATTATATTAAATAAATAAAAAAATATTCCAAAATTATAAAATTTTGGAATATTTTCTATATGAAAGCGTACTATTCTTACCAAGAACTTCCTCCACCGCCTCCGGAACCGCCACCAGAGAAGCCTCCTCCGGAAGAACCACCAGAACCAGAGCTAGAAGGTCTAGATGTCATAGAAGTATTTACCCTAGTCATTGTACTATTCATAAAGATACCAAAAGAATGAACTGAAAATGCGGTATTAGAATAATACCATGATGGTGGTTCAACTGCAATGTTTTCAAATTGTTCTACCCATTTATCTGATACATCTAAAGCATAAGTGTAAGGTAAGATATTATAAAAGTATTCTGGTTCTTTTTCAACCATTGCTTCTAGTTGGTCTTTTTCTGCTGTTTCTAAGAAACGCTTGAATCCTTTGATTTTTCCTAAAATTTCTAACCCAAAAGGAGTTCTTTTTAATATAATTTTTCTAAATACATAAAGAACTATTATACATAAAATTCCTATAAAATATGTAATAGCGGAAATTGAAGTTGAAAATATAATTGGAAGTATCATAAAAAGAGGGATTCCACCAAATAATAAGCCCCAAAAAATTATGAATATTTTTGCAGATTTTGGACTGCTTGATGTTAATATTGATAGCATAAGTGAAAAACCAACTCCAGGGAATATTAGAGCAACAGGAAGTTCACTTAGCATTCCGGCATCATAAAAAGGTTTTACAGTTATTAGTATAAATATTATGAGCATCATAGGAATAATAAAACCTCTTAATTGTAAAGATTTTTTGTCAAAAATTTTAGTTTTATTTTCTTTCTTATTTAAAAGTTTCTTTATACGATTTACTGTTATATAAAAACGATTAGTTAAATCTGAAGATGTAACAGAAGATCTTGTTCTAAATAAACCGTCAAAGAAAAGTTTTTCTATTTCATTTGTTCCATCGTATTCTTTCAATTTATATATTGTAAAATCTTTTGTGCTTGCAAATAATGCCTTATTCTCGGTTTCTTTTATTGATAAATAGCCCTTACTTGCTAGATAAATTAGTAGTGAAACTATAGCTTTATCATCTGTTTCACCTTTATATAAAAAAGCAAGTTCTGCTGAATTGTAACCTTCTGGAGGATAAAACTCTACAGTTTCTATAACAGGTTTATCTTTACCAAATAGTAACCATAGAACAAATGCAATAAATACAATAAATAAACATATACCTATAATGATATAATAATCTGTTTTATTATCACGAGCTCCAACAAAGTAGTTGTCAGGTAAAGCAAGTCTAACAGTAAGACCATTTCCTGCAGGTAATGTATCTGTATAAATACCACTGATTGTATTACCATCTACAGAGTAAGAAACATTTTCATTGTCAGTATACCCATATCTACCAGAAGAAAAGCCTAATGATGAAGCATCAAATTCTTTTGGCATTGTGATAGAAAAACTAACATTAGAAATACTTGTATCCCATTCGGTTCCAATTAAATTATAATAAAATTCATCAGCATCTTTTACAGGATCTGAGCCTATATCATATGTATATTTAATTACATATTTTTGTAGTCCTGTTACATAAGTATCTTGATCTCCTATTTTTATAGATAAATCACCATTACTATTGCTTTTTGAATATTTATTATTTACTTGTAAGTTTGTAATTTTAACACGATTAGTAGATCTAGAACCATCTAATCTTTCAATGGTATTTTCTAAAGGGATAGTTCTAATTATTCCATGTTTCCTTACATAAAAATTTGCTGTAATTGTTTCTGTTATATCAAATGTATTATTTTCATTTACTTTTACGTTAATATCATAGGAATCTATCACATAATCTGTAACAGCATATGAATTATTAGGTAAAAAAGAAATTAATATAAATGATAAAATAAAAAGTATAACTCCAATAATTTTTTTAGTCATTTAAATTCACCCCAACATTATTTTTTTCTTCTGCATTTGCCTCAAACATTTTAAATTCTTTGAATCTGAATAATTTAGCTAGTATATTATTTGGAAACATTTGAATTTTATTATTAAAATTTCGCACAGTACCATTATAATACTTTCTACTATTTGCAATTTCATCTTCTATACTTATTAAATTATTACTTAAATTAGTATATAATTCATTTGCTTTTAATTCTGGATAATTTTCTGAAACTGCAAAGATATTTGATAAACATTTAGACAATTCTTCATTTATATTAATTTTATTATCCATAGTTAACTCATCATAACTAGAGCTTCGTAAAGAAGTAATCTTAGTTAGAGTTTCTTTTTCATATTTAGAATAACCTTTTACAACTTCTATTAAATTAGGAATAATATCCCATCTCTTTTTTAGATAAATATCCATTGTAGAAAAAGCTTCTTTAACTAAATTTCTAGAATTAATAAAAGAATTATAAGTTATTAAGATATATATTAAAAGTATTACTATAATTCCGACAATAATATAGATATACAAAATATCACCTCCTATTTTCATATATATTATGACATTAAGTGAGGTAAACAGCAATAAAAAATGAAAAATTATTTTGTGATCTGAACTTGTATATTTGTGTTGGTATCTATAAAAACATCTGAATTAATATATGTATTAGTAGAATAAATATTATAACTATTAGAAAATGATTTAGGGGAAAAATTTTTAGAATATGAATTGGAATTTTGATAAATATTTTCTACTAATAAAATATTTACAGTCAAAAAATTATATTCAATTATATTAGAATATTTTGCAATAGAGTTAATTGAATTAAATGCTATGAAAAATAAAAATAAAGAAAAAATTTTTTTCATAAAAACCTCTCTTAAATAATTTATTAAAAACTAGATTGTTCATAAAAAAATTTTAGTTTAATAGTTGAGTATATTGAATTGTCGAAATTACCGATGTAGTTTATATAAATATTAAAAACATGCTCTTCTTTGAACTTGTTTTTTAATAGAAAAGGTTCTGATTTAAAATTGGTTAAAGTAACTTCTCTTGAATTAATATAGCATTTTATAGAAAAATCAACTGTTAGATTTTCTATATAAAAATAATAACTAAAGGGAATATCAGAAATAATATTTTCTTTAAAATTAGATACAGTAAAATTGTATTGTATAGAATGATTATGATTATCTAAAATAATTGGTTTCGCGAAAGATATGTTAAATATTGGTTCTGCCACATCAGAATGAATAGCTACATTTTGAGTGATTGAATAATTATTATGAATAATTAATGAAATTAAACAAAAAATTAAAATAAATAAAAATAATATTTTTTTCAAAATTAGTTCCTTTCAAAAAGTATCTGTAAACTTATATATAAATTGTTAGTATAAAAAATATCGATATTATTAAATGGCCACTCCCAAAAAAAAGTTAGGATATCCACATTATTAGTATTAGATGTGTATAAACATGAATTATTTTTGGAAATATCCACATGATAATTATTAATATAAAAATTAAAATTTTTAGGAATATTAGATTTTGCAGAATAAATTTTAAAATTAATATTTTTATTAGATTTAATAAAAATAGAGAAATAACCATATGAACCGAGGTATAAGTTTATTATTACATAAAAAATTTGGATTAGCTGTTGAAATTAAATTTATATTTATGTGTGAAACAGTTGGTGAATAAATAATGTAGTAAAAATAAAAGAATAAAATAAAAACTAAAAAAATAAAGAATAAAAATTTTTTCATAAAATCTCCTAGAAAACAAAGCTAAAAAATGCTTGAATTAAGTAAAAAAATTATAATAAAAAATGTTAGCCTTGTCAATAATAAAAAATATAATAATTGTAAATAATAATGATATATGATAGAATTACTATGAAAATTTAACAAAAGATAGGAGGGGAGAAAATGATTTATACAGTTACATTTAACCCAGCACTAGACTACATTTTAGAACTAGATAAATTGGAAATTGGAAAAATACAAAAGTCTAAAACGGAATTAATACTTCCGGGAGGAAAAGGGATAAATGTTTCTACAGTATTAACTAATTTAGAGATTGATAATATCGCATTAGGATATAAAGCAGGATTTGTAGGAGCAGAGCTAGAAAGATTATTAAGAAATATGAATGTAAAGACCGATTTTATAGACTTAGAAGAAGGAAATTCGAGAATAAATGTAAAAATTTCGGGAGAAGAAGAAACAGCGATAAATACTAATGGACCAAAGATAAGTGAAAATAAGATTTTAGAGTTATTAGAAAAATTAAAAACTCTAAATGAGAATGATTATTTGGTTTTATCTGGTAGTATACCAAGCTCAATTAAAGATGATATATATGAAAAAATATGTAGAATTGTAAAAAAACAAAATGTAAAAATAGTTGTAGATGCAACAAAAAACTTATTAGTACAAGCTTTAAAATACAATCCATTTTTAATTAAGCCAAATAATGAAGAATTAGGAGAAATTTTTGGTGTAGAAATACATACTAAAGAAGATGCCTATGTATATGGTAAAAAATTAAAAGAAATGGGAGCGCAAAATGTACTAGTTTCGATGGGTAAAATTGGTGCAGCATTAATTGATGAAGCAGGTCAAGAATATTTCATAAAATCTCCAGAAGGAAAAAGAGTAAATACAGTTGGTTCGGGAGATTCTATGGTAGCAGGATTTATAGCAGGATTTTTAAAATATAATAATTACAATGATGCCTTAAGAATGGGAGTTTCAGCAGGATCAGCTAGTGCTTTATCAAAATATTTAGCAACTAAAGAAGAAGTATACAATTTATTTAATAATATTTAACAAAGGAGGAAGAAAATGAGAATTACAGATTTATTAAGCAAAGATGGAATCGAGCTTAATGTAAATGCAAAAGATAAAAATGATATAATTAACAAGATGACAAAATTAATGCTAAAAACAGGAAGAATTACAGATTTAAACGCATACAAAGAACTTGTATTAAAAAGAGAAGAAGAAGGAAGTACTGGTGTTGGAGAAGGAATTGCAATTCCACATGGTAAAGGTGATTGTGTAACTGAACCAGGCTTAGTTGCAATGGTAGTGCCAAACGGAGTTGAATATGATGCGTTAGATGGTAAGCCAGTTAATTTATTATTTATGATAGCTGCTCCAAATACTAGTGATAATGTACATCTAGATGTATTAAGTAGATTATCTACAATGCTAATGGATACAGAGTTTAAAAATAAATTAACTTCAGCTAAAAGCAAAGAAGAATTTTTAAATATAATAAATGAAACAGAAAATGAGAAATTTAAAGAAGAAACAAAACAAGAGCAAGGTTATGAAATATTAGGAATAACAGCTTGCCCTACAGGAATTGCGCATACTTATATGGCTGCAGAAGCTCTAGAAGCTGCAGGTAAAGAAGTAGGACATCTTGTTAAAATAGAAACACAAGGACAATCTGGTGTTAAAAATAAATTAACAAAAGAAGAAATAAAAAATGCAAAAGCAATAATAATTGCAGCAGATATAGATATTGATTTATCAAGATTTAAAGGAAAGAAAGTACTAAAAGCAAAAGTTGCAGACGGAATTCACAAACCAAAAGAATTAATAGAAAAGGCTTTAACAGATAAAAATATTCCAGTGTACCAAGGAAACGGAAAAGATGATTCAGAATATGAAAACTCAGATGGTGTAGGAAGCAGAATATATAGACACTTAATGAATGGTGTAACACATATGTTACCATTTGTTGTTGGTGGAGGTATATTAATTGCTATAGCTTTCTTACTAGATGATTATTCTTTAAACCCAGCAAATTTTGGTAAGAATACACCAATAGCATCATTCTTTAAAACAATAGGTGATATGGCATTTGATTTTATGCTATGTATTTTATCTGGATATATAGCAATGAGTATAGCAGATAGACCTGGTTTAGCTGTAGGTTTCGTAGGACGGAGCTGTTGCAAAAGCAGGAACAACTTTTGCATCTTTAACAAATTCAGATGTTACATTAGTAAGTTCTGGATTTTTAGGAGCATTAATTGCAGGTTTCATTGGTGGATATGTAGTTCTTTTATTAAGAAAAGTATTTTCTTTCTTACCAAAGAGTTTAGAAAGTGTAAAACCAATATTAATTTATCCAGTTGGTGGTATTCTTTTAATAGGATTAATAATGCTTGCAATTAACCCAGTAGTTGGAGCAATTAATACAGCATTAAATAATTTCTTATCATCAATGCAAGGAGCAAATAAGATAATTTTAGGAGCAATTTTAGGTGGAATGATGTCTGTTGATTTAGGTGGACCTGTTAATAAAGCATCATATACATTTGGAACAGGAATGCTTGCAGAAGGACATTATGATATAATGGCAGCAGTTATGGCTGGTGGTATGGTAGCACCACTTGCAATTGCATTACTTGCAACATTTTTCCCTAAAAAATTACCAAAGAAAGATAGACAATCTGCTTTATTAAACTACATTATGGGATTCTCTTTTATATCAGAAGGTGCAATACCATTTGCTTCAGCAGATCCAATTCGTGTAATTGTTTCTTGCGTAATAGGTTCAGCAGTTTCAGGAGCTTTATCAATGTTATTTAATTGTACATTAATGGCTCCACATGGAGGAATATTTGTTTTACCAGTTGTAGGAAATGCAGCATTATATTTACTATCAATTGTAATTGGTTCTTTAGTTGCAATGTTTATATTAGCAGCATTAAAGAAGAATGTTTGGGGTAAAGGAGATGAAGTAAAAAATGCTAAATAAAACTTTTACTTTGGAAAGCGAGACAGGTTTACATGCAAGACCTGCTACAGAACTTGCTAAAATAGCTATGAAATATCCATGTGATGTTAAATTAATAGCTAATGGCAAAACTGTAAATGCAAAATCTCCATTAATGATTATGTCAGCAGGAATAAAACAAAAGACAGATGTTGAAGTACAATGTGATGGAGAAAAAGAAGAAGAAGCAATGAAAGAAATAGAAGAAGCTTTTAAAAATAATTTTGGAGAATAATAAACAAAAGAGGAGATAAATATGGTAAAAGGTAAAGGTGTATCAAAGGGTATTGGGATTGGACATACAAAAGTATTAAAGAATGAAGAAGTAAAACTTACTGATTTTAAAGTTGAAGATAAAGAAAATGAATTAAGTTATTTTAAAAAATGTCTAAATAATGTAATAGAAGATACTAGGGAAGTTTTAGAAAAACTTTCTGGAACAGAAGCAGATATTATGAATGCTTATTTGATGATATTACAGGACCCTACACTAACTGAGGAAACAGAAAGACTAATACAGGAAGATGGATATAATGCAGGATATGCTGCAAAAGTAGGCTTTGAAACTGTCGAAGAAGTTTTTAAGAATATGGACGACGAATATATGTCTGCAAGAGCATCTGATATAGAAGACATGAAAAATAAAGTCATAAATAAAATTATTAATAAAGCTGAGTTGGATTTAAGTAATTTACCAGAAAAGACTATTTTAGTCGGAAAAGACTTATCTACATCAGATACAGCTAAATTAAATTTGAATTCTGTTGCAGGAATTATAATAGAAAATGGTAGTGAAAATTCACATGTTTCAATTATGGCAAGAACTCACGAGATTCCTGCAATAGTTGGAGCTAAAGGAGCTTTAGATAGCATAGCTAACGACATGTATATTGCAATAAATGGAGGAACTGGAGAAATATTTTTAGATCCTTCACAAGATGAGGTCGCTAAATTAGAAAAAATCCAAAATGAGTTAAAGGACGAAAAAGGAAGTTTAGCGAAATTTAGGAATAAGAAGAGCATTACTAAAGATGGATATAAAACAGAAGTAGTGGCTAATATAGGAACTCCTAAGGATATGGATGCAGTTATCGAAAATGGTGCAGAGGGAGTAGGTTTATTTAGAAGCGAATTTTTATATATGGATTCTGATACTATGCCAACAGAAGAAGAACAATTTGAAGCATATAAAGAGGTGCTAGAAAAATCAGAAGGTAAAAGAGTTATAGTTCGCACATTGGATATTGGTGGAGATAAAGACTTAAAATATTTAAATTTAGAAAAAGAAGATAATCCTTTTTTAGGATACAGAGCAATTAGAATTTGTTTACGCGAACCAGAAATTTTTAAAGTTCAATTAAGAGCTTTATATAGAGCAAGTATTTACGGAAAACTTGCAATTATGCTTCCTATGATTTCTTCTGTAGATGAGCTAAGAGCTGCAAAAGATATCATAAATGAAGTTAAAGAAGAATTAAAGGCAGAAAAAGTAAAATTTGATAAAAATGTTAAGGTTGGAATAATGATAGAGATTCCATCAGCTGCAATAATGGCAGATGAGTTGGCAAAAGAATGTGATTTCTTTAGTATTGGTACAAATGATTTAATTCAATATACTGTTGCAGTTGAAAGAGGAAATGAAAGAATATCAGATTTATATACTAAATTTCATCCTGCAGTTATACGTTTAATAAAAATGGCAATCGACGGAGCACACAAATCTAAGATTTTCTGCGGAATGTGTGGAGAAGCAGCTGCTGATGAAAGATTTATACCTCTTTTAGTTGGATTAGGATTAGATGAGTTTTCTATGAATCCTACCAAAATATTAAATTCTAGAAAGATGATTAGAAATTTAAATCACAAAGAATGTAAGAAATTAGTTCAAGAGATTTTAAGGATGTCATCTGCTAGTGAAATTAAAGCGAGATTAGAAGAATATAAAGACAATTTATAAATTCTAAGATAGTAATAAATAAATAGTTTATAAACGGTGGAAAACTAATTAAAAATATATTAGTTTTTCGCTGTTTTTTGTTTTGAATTATTAGCAAATAAGTAATTTTGCTGAAAAAAGACATGTGAAATAGTTTAAAAAATATTTAGTTTTATGTTTAAATATCGTATATACTATTAGAAATTCTTTAATAAGCTATCAATGAATATTTAATTCAATGGTTCAAGAATAATTTAATTCAAAGAAATATATTTCTTAAAAATCCAAAATGTAAAGTAAAAAAGAAATACATAGAAGATTCCTATGTTTATTAATAATGCAAAATCAATATAATATGAGAGAAAGAAGTTTAGATTAATAGGCATGATTATACTATACTGGTTTAAAGAATGCAGAATAATATTCAGAAAATAAGAAAGCGATAACATTAACATAGTAAATAAGGATAAGGAATATAAATTTTAAATTTGTAATAAATTGCAAAGAAAAATCAAAAGTTTTATTAAAACAAAGTTATTAAATGATTCGGAAATAGAGGTGTTTATATATGATAACATAGCAGATTATATATATCAAAAAGATTTAGAAGTGTTTTTCTTAAGGGGTAAGCTACAAGAAAATATGAAAGTTGAAATTATAGAAATATATAATTTTAAGTTTTTAGAATAAAAAATGGTTTGATACAAAAAAAACAAGAAAATGTAAAAAAGAAAATAAAAAGATCGTAATTTGTATACCCGTAATAAAGTTTAACAATGTTTTTGTAATATAGAAAATACAGCCATTTACAGGTTATTTATTTATAAATAAAATAAATATATATAATATAAAATCTTGAAGGAGAAATGAAAATGGCTGAGAAAACAAGAAAGCAAATAAATAGAAAAATGGTATGCATAATTTGCGGAATATTAGCAGTTATAGTAGTTTTAACAAGTTTAATTTTTGCATTTTCTAAAAAAGAGAATAGTACTGTATTACAAGCTACAAAATCAACTGTAAACGCCATAAATTTGGAAAATAATGAGCATATGCACGTAGAAGAAGATGCAAGTGGAGATAAAGTACCAGTACCAAACGGATATGTAGGAAGTAGTGTGGCAGGAGAAAATGAAATAGATACAGGATATGTAATATACGAAGGAGAAGAAGAAGTAACAGACAGCAATGTAGCTGATGCACAAAAAAGTAGAAACCAATATGTGTGGATACCAGTACCAGATATAAGTAAATTTTATGGAACAGATGCCAATGGAAAGAAATGGGGAAAAATATATACATTTTCGTCAAGTACGAGTAGTAGTTATGATGAAATAACAGGAACAAAGCCATATAATTGGAGCGAAAACAATGGAGTAATGACAATAAGTAGTAAAACAAATTATAGAGAGCCAGACGTAGTAGCAAAATATAGTAGTACAGGTTATGATATGGATTCAAGATTAAAAACATTAGGAATAGGCGCCAAAACAACTCATGAATTTTTAAATCAGTTAGAAAAAGAGTTTAATAATATGGTAGCAAGTGTAGAAAAATATGGAGGGTTTTATATAGGAAGATATGAAACAGGAAATATAAACCAAGAAACACCAGTAGTACAAAAAGGAAATACAAATATAAGTAGTCAAACATGGTACAACATGTATAAAAGATGTAAAAACATTAAAGGAGACAATACAAATGTAGAAACAGGAATGATATGGGGAAACCAATGGGATAGAACGTTGATGTGGTTAATAGAAACAGGAAGTAAAACAAAAGAGCAAATAGCAGATGACTCAACAAGTTGGGGAAACTATATCGATGCGACATTTGAATATGTAAATAATAGTGGAAGTACAGCAACGAAAAACAAAAATAGTAGTACAAGAATTCCAACAGGAAGTACAGAATACACGAAAGCAAATAACATATACGACCTAGTCGGAAACGTAAGGGACTGGACAATGGAGGCCTACGGTACCGGCTACAGGGCGTCTAGGGGTGGCAATTTCAGCAACTATGGCGACTACGTTCCAGCTGACGATCGTAGCAACGACGTTCCTACTGACGGCGCTAGCTACCTACGGTTGTCGTGCAGCACTTTATATTAAGTAATACTGAGCCCTGGTAGCGATGCACTATAACAAGTAAAGAAGTTTAAATAATAGAAAATTAATAATTTGTGTTTATGTGGAGGAAAATAAAATATGAAATTCGTCCAAGAAGTGGAAAAAATACAAAAAGAAAATGAAGGTACAATAATATTAGCAAAAAATGGAATATTTTTTGTAGCAATAGGAAAAGATGCAATAATTTTAAATGAAGAATTAGGCTTAAAACTAACTTGTATGCGAAAAGAACTGTGTAAAGTAGGATTTTTAGTAAAAAATGTAGAGAAATATATAGAGAAGTTAGAGAAACTAGGCTATTCGTTTATTTTATATATAAAAAACGAAAAAGATGAATTAGAAGAAATATATAGATACAAAGGTAAAAATACTGAGGAAACCAAAAACTGTTTAGAATGTACAAGTTGTACAAACAGAAAAGAACAGGAAGAAGATATATTAGAAAGAGTGAGAAAGCTTGGAAAAGTTAAATAAAAAAGAAAATGAATTAACATTAATTCCAAAATCCGAAAGATATATTGAATATATGCTAGAAGTAATATTAAAAATTCCAAGAACAGAAAAATTTAGTATAGGAACAGAATACAAGAATTCTATGTATAAGATGTTAGAAGGCATAATGTACTTAAACAAAATAGAAATAAAAGATAGGTTTAAAAGTATCAATAAAATTGATGCAGATTTAAGTGTTCAAAGAATTTTGTTAAGAATCATGTGTAAAAACGCATGGATAGATAAGAAAAAATTCGAATATGCCATGAGCCTAATATACGAAATGGGAAAAATAATAGGAGGCTTAGTAAAATACTATGGCAAAAACAATAAGGCATGAATTTGATAAATATTTAACTTATGACAATCTTATGAAAGCACATTTACTTTCTAGAAAAGGAAAAAACTATAAAAAAGAAGTAATTCTATTTAATCTAAAACAAGAAGAATATATCAGATGGTTATATGAACAGCTAAAAAACGGAACTTATAAACATGGCGGATATAGAATTTTTTATATACAGTATCCTAAAAGAAGAAAAATAGAAGCTTCACGATATATGGATAGAATTGTACATAGATGGATAGTAGATAGTTTCTTAAATAGATATTTTGTAAATCAATTTATAAATACATCATATGCGTGTATAAAAAATAGAGGAATGCATAAAGCATCTATGGATGTACAAAATACAATGAAGCATTGCAAAAGAATATGGCAAAATTACTATATTTTAAAAATGGATATTCGAAAATATTTTCAGAATATAGATAAAGATATTTTAATGAATATTTTAAAAAGAAAAGTAAAAGAAGAAAAACTAGTAGAACTATTAGAAAAAATAGTGTATTCAAATTCAGGTAAAAAAGGACTTCCGATAGGTAATTATACCTCGCAAATATTTGCAAATATATACTTAAACGAAATAGACCAATATATAAAGCACGAGCTTAAGGTAAAATACTATTTTAGATATATGGATGATTCGATTTTATTTGTAAAAACAAAGAAAGAAGCCATTGAACTTTTAGAAAAAATTAAAAATTATTTAAAAATAAAATTGGAATTAGAATTAAACGACAAAACCCAAATATTTAAAAGTGATCAAGGAGTAAATTTTTGTGGATACAAGATAAATGAATATCGTTTAAAGCTACGCGACAGAGGTAAAAAAGCTATTAAACAAAAGGTTAAATATTTAAAAAAAGAAGTACAAAAGGGCAATATGAGTAGTAAAGAAGCAAGTAGATTTATATGTGGACATTTAGGTTATATGAAATATGCAAATACAAGGAATTTGGAAGAAAAACTTTTTTATATAAATTAGGGATAGACCAAAAGGCCAACGGTACCAACAACAGGGCGTATAGGGGTGGCAATTACAACAACAATGGCGACAACAATCCAGCAGACAATCGTAACAACAACAATCCGACTAACAACAATAGCAACAGACGGTTGTCGTGCAGCACTCTAATATCAATCCAGATGGCTAGTTTTAAGGAAGTAGTCCAGCGAAATATTAGATATTAAAGAGGTTTATTCCTTCCTATTTTAGGTAAATATGAATCATTAAAATATATACCGGTAGGTATGACGAAAGTATGTATTTTAAGCCCTTTCCTAAAAGATTAGGAAAAAGTATCGTTTTATGATTTTAGTTAATAATTGCTAAGAATTTTAACAAATAATTATGAATGAATGTTTTTTATTTGTAAAAAGAACAAGTGATATAAATTTTAAATTTGTAATAAATAGTAAAGAAAAATCAAAAGTTTTATTTAAAGCAAAGTTATTAAATAATTCGGAAATAGAGGTGTTTGCGTATGATAACATAGCAGATTACATATATCAAAAAGATTTAGAAGAGTTTTTTTTAAGAGGAAGACTGAGAGAAAATATGCAAGTTGAGATTATAGAAATATATAATTTTAAGTTTTTAGATTAAAAAGTCATTTTGATACATAAAAGATAAAAAAATGTAAAGATGCCAATAGAAAAATCGTAATTTGTATATCCGTAACATGTTTTTAATGATGTCGTTGTAATATAGAAAATACAGCCATTTACAAGTTATTTATTTATAAATAAAATAAAAATCAACAGAGCTTAAAAAGATTCTTAAAGGAGAAATTGAAATGGCTGAGAAAACAAGAAAGCAAATAAATAGAAAAATGGTATGCATAATTTGCGGAATATTAGCAGTTATAGTAGTTTTAACAAGTTTAATTTTTGCATTTTCTAAAAAAGAGAATAGTACTGTATTACAAGCTACAAAATCAACTGTAAACGCCATAAATTTGGAAAATAATGAGCATATGCACGTAGAAGAAGATGCAAGTGGAGATAAAGTACCAGTACCAAACGGATATGTAGGAAGTAGTGTGGCAGGAGAAAATGAAATAGATACAGGATATGTAATATACGAAGGAGAAGAAGAAGTAACAGACAGCAATGTAGCTGATGCACAAAAAAGTAGAAACCAATATGTGTGGATACCAGTACCAGATATAAGTAAATTCTATGGAACTGATGCCAATGGAAAGAAATGGGGAAAACAATATCAGTTTTCGTCAAGTATGAGTAGTAGTTATGATGAAATAACAGGAACGAAACCATATAACTGGAGCGAAAGCGATGGAGTAATGACAATAAGTAGTAAAACGAGTTATAGAGAGCCGGATATAGTAAAAAGCTATGATTATGATTCAACTTTAAAAACTAGAGGACTAGGAGCCAAAACAACCCATGAATTTTTAAATCAGCTAGAAAAAGAATTTAATAATATGATAGTAAGTGTAGAAAAGTATGGAGGATTCTATATAGGAAGATATGAAACAGGAAATATAAACCAAGAAACACCAGTAGTACAAAAAGGAAACACAGATATAAATTTTCAAACATGGTACAACATGTATAAAAGATGTAAAAACATTAAAGGAGACAATACAAATGTAGAAACAGGAATGATATGGGGAAACCAATGGGATAGAACGTTGATGTGGTTAATAGAGACAGGAAGTAAAACAAAAGAGCAAATAGCAGATGACTCAACAAGTTGGGGAAACTATAACAATGCGACATTTGAATATGTAAATAGTAGTGGAAGTACAGCAACGAAAAATGAGGGAAGTAGTACAAGAATTCCAACAGGAAGTACAGAATACACGAAAGCAAATAACATATACGACCTAGCAGGTAATGTGTGGGACTGGACAATGGAGGCCAGCAGTTCCATCAACAGGGTGTGTAGGGGTGGCCATTACAAGAAAGATGGCGACAGATATCCAGCAGACTATCGTAACTACTACGGTCCGACTAACTACTTCAGCTACGTACGGTTGTCGTTCCGCACTTTATATAAAGTAATACTAAGCAACAAAAAAATTCAAAATTATAACAAATCAAAAAATTAACACACACAAACCTTAATTTTAGGGGGCAGAAAAAATGAAAGGGAAACGAACGAAAAAGATAACATTATCAATTAGTGTATTAGCAGTAGTAACAGCAATAATAACAGTAGTTGCACTGCTGGTTAATACACAAAACCAAAAAGCTAAATTATTAGCAGACCCAGAAATACAAAAAAGCATGGAATATGAACAAGTACAAGAAGGTGACGAAAAGGTACCAAATACAGACTATGTTCAATTTGATGCGTTCTTTTTGCGTGACTTAGACGGAGATGGTTACGCAGAACAAGTACGTGGAATGTGTAGGGATATAAATAAAACAGATACACTATACATGAACCTAAATGTACTAACAAATGGTAAATTAGTAGATGGAAAAATAACTATAAAAACATCTAATATGAACCTATCTACAGCAATAGTAGAAGATAATGTTATAAAACAAAACTATATATCAAATAATACAACAGAAATCGCATTAAAAGATGTAAATAACGGAACACAAAAATTAATATATGGTACAGTAAATGCCTCTAATTTTGGAAATGATACAAATAAATATAGCCAAGTAAACAGTGTAGTACTTACTGGTAAACATATAGCAGATGACGGAACTGAAACACAAATAAGTAAAACAGTAGATTTTAATGTGGATTGGTATGGAAGTGTTACAGCAAGTATCTATAACTATACAGGTACACAAAATATAGAAGAAATAACAGACGAAAATAAAGAAAATATAACATTAAACTTTAGTGTAACAACAAGAGAAACAACAGACGATTTAATACTAAAAAAAGCAGTTTTAGAAGGAACAATACCAACAGTAAATGGATATAAACCAACAAGTGTAGAATTAACTTCTAGTGATGTAAATTTTGAATATGACGAAGAAACAGGAAACTTCACAATTACAAGAGAAGCCTCTATAAACGAAGCAGGAATAGTTACAAAAACAGTATCAGACTATAATACATTTAATTTTAAAGTAACATATCCATATGAACTATACGAAAGCTTAACAGGAGATACATTAAGCTTACAAGTTCCAGTAAAAGCATATTATGAAGGATTTAACAATCCAAATGACGAATTCCAAAATCCAATACAATCAAATATAGCAGAAAGAAATATAACATTTCTATGGAGAAAGCCAGAAGGAAGTGTAGCAAGATTTGATGTAACAATTGGAAAATATAGAAGTTATGATTATAATTATATAATATCTAAAGAAGAACCTCTAAAAATATATAATGAAACAGCAGAAGAAACAGAAGATTTATACGAAGTAAGATGGTATGCATATACAGGAGATCAAATAAATGTAGATTCTATCCAAATGAAAGAAACTAATACACCATATACAGATAGATTTTTAAATACAGAAGGAACATATTTTAATATGTCAGACTATACAAAAAATACTGGTATATATTTTTCAAATGTAGAAAATACATTAGGTGAAGATGGATACATAAAAGTTATAAATGATGAAACAGGAGAAGAAATACATACATTTACAAAAGAAGATTGGAATAATTATAGTAGTTCATCACCATATATGTATGAAGAACCAGTAAAACATATAAGAGTTGAAACAAGTAAAGCAAATAAAAATGCTAGTTTCTATGTATACAATATTAAAGAGATAGATGATAATGTTTTAACATCAACATTTACAAAAGAAGAATTTGATAAATTAGAATATGTATATACATATTTAACAGGAAATGTAAAAATAGAAGGAAGTACAGAATATACAAAAATAAATGATGATACTGCAAATGCTCGTTATGAAGAACCAATATCAGTTGCAAGCATTACAGTAAATAGAGATACAATAGGAACTCAAAATACAGAAAAAGATATAGACTTAACTATTACTACACGTAATGATTATTACAATATGAAAGGTTGGACAAATGGTAGATTTTTAGTAGAATTACCAGAAGAAGTTTTAGATGTAGAAATAAATAGTGTAAATATTTCTAACTCTAGTGTAAAACTATTAGCATACGAAATAGTAGAACAAGACGGAAAGAAATTTATTAAAATAGAAACAGAAAACGAAAACGAAGCAAATTATACAATTACAATTAATACAAACTTAACAGCAGATCCAAGATCTGTAACACAATCCAAAAGTGTAAAACTATATGCATATAACGAATTCTGCAATAATTATAAAAATACAACAGCAGATATATATGATGTAGATGGTGACGAAAATGTAACAGAGAATGTTAATTATGCAACAGATACATTAAATATAGTAGCACCAAGTTCACTTTTAACAAATCAACAAGCTACAAATTATAATGAAGCAGGCGAAACAGCAGTTGCACCACAAATTGCAACAATAGACAAAACAGAAGCAGATACAGCTACAGTAAATGTAAGTGTAACAAATAATTATTCTGGAACAATAAGCGAAGTTAGCATATTAGGAAAAATCCCATTTAAAGGAAATACTTTCTCCATAAATGGAACAGACCTAGGTTCAAACTATACTACACAAATGGTAGATGGTGGAATAACAGTACCAGAAGATATGAAAGATAAAGTTACAGTGTATTATTCAGAAAAAGAAAATCCAACAACAGACTTAAATGATGGCGAAAATGGTTGGACAACTACACCAGACTTTTCTAAAGTAAAAACATATCTAATTGATTTAGGCGATTATGTACTAAATGTAAAAGAAAATAGAGTATTTACATATCAAATAAAAGTACCAAGTACAGTAAGCTATAATGATGTTTCATATAGTGCACACGCAGTATATTTCTGCCTAGATACAGCAGAAGGAAAATTTAAAACACAAACAGAAACAACAAAACTAGGATTTAGAATAGAAAGAAAATATCATTTCAATATGCAAAAGGTAAAAGAAGATACTACAGTACCTGTACAAGGAGCAACATTTAGTATAACAGCAGAAGGCGAAGATGAAACAAAACTAGGAACAACAAATAATTCTGGAACATTTACAATTCAAAATTTATTTGTTGATAAAACATATATATTAAAAGAAATTCGTACACCAGGTTCATACGAAAAGAACGAAACAGAAGTTAAATTCAAAGTAACAGTACAAGATGATAAGTTAGTATTACAAATTCTAGAAGGTCAAGATTCTTTAAAAGAATATAGCATTACACAAGCAACAGCAGACTCTAGAGGAATACTAAACTTTAAAGTAGAAAATACACCAAAATATAAAGTTATTTTAACTAAAAAAGATGGTGCAGATAGCAGTCTTTTAGCAGGTGTAAAGTATAAGCTAGAGGGAGAAGGACTAGGAAATGGTATTACAGTTGCAACAAATAAAGAAGGAACTTTAACATTAACAGGACTTTCTCATGATGTAGAATATACATTAACAGAAACAGAGGCTAAAGATTACTATGTAAACGAAACACCAGTTAAATTTAAAGTTGTAAATAATTCTGGAAAATTAGAGTTTGTAGTTACAAGTGGAAGCTTTAATAGTACTTCACAAGTTACAACAGGAACAGGTGTAACAGGGTTAGATGCACAAGATACTGTAACAGCAGAACTTACAAACGAAAAAATACCTACATACCAAGTTACTGTAAAGAAATTTGCAAAAGAAGAAGACACAACATTAAAAGGTGCACAATATAAAATAACAGGCGAAGGAATTGACGAAAAAGGAGCAACATATACAACAGATGATACAGGAATACTCACAATTCCAAACCTTTACGAATATGTAGAAGGAAAGAACATTACTGGAGTATATACACTTCAAGAAATTACTCCACCAGAAGGATATGCGCTAGATTCTAGAGAACTACAATTTAGAGTAAAAAGAAATACAGAAGGAGCTTTAGAATTAGAAGTATTAGGAGACAATTTCTTACGTAATAGTAGTGTACAAGATAATACTATAAACTTAGAATTCGAAGATGAGCCATTATTTAAAATAACAAAAATAGATGGGGCAACAAAACTTCCAATTCAAAATGCTAAATTTGTTATAAAAGAAATAGATGAAAATTATAATGAATTAGGATTTGCAAAAGATATTAATGGAAATGTTGTAGGTACATTAGAAGAAAACGTTGGAGCAGGTAGTATTACATTCCCATTAGATGAGGAAACATATCCATGGTCTAAGTTAGAGGATGGAACATATCAAAGTGGAATTTCTGGCCTAACAAGCAAAACAAGTACAATGACATCAAAAGAATTTACACTAGAAAAAGACGGAAATATTAGCTTTGAATGGGCAGTATCTTCAGAAAGTGCAAGTTATGATTATGTATATTATACAATTACAAATACAAAGGATAATTCTACAATAGGAGGAACATCAACTAAAATTGGTGGAAATTCTTCTATTACAGATTATAACGACTTAAGTTTCGAAACTGTAACAGAAGAATTAGAAGCAGGCACATATAAAATTGCATTTACATACAGAACAGATGGTTCTAACAGTGAAGGTTTAGATTCTGGTTTTGTAAAAAATATAAAACTAGAAGGAATGAATACACAAATCCCAGTAGTAAAAACAGACGAAAATGGTGAAATTTCTTATGGGTTAAAAGCAGGGTTATATAAAGCAACCGAAATAGAAGCACCAGAAGGCTACGAACTTGCAGAAAATGAAGCAGATAGAACATATTATTTTGGTATTGGTGCAAGTAAAGCACAAGAAACAGAATTTGGAACATCATTTAATACAAGTGTTGCAGGAGATTTGTGGAATAAAGTAGAAGCTGTAGAATCAACTACAGATAACGGATTTGTAACAAGTGGATATTTTACAAAAGAAGCTGATTTAAACAATGATGGATTAGCAGATGTAAAAGGAAACGATTCATATTATTCTGGCTTTATTGCAAAATATAGCAAAGAAGGTAATATGGAAATTGCAAATTCTGTATATACAGAATCAGGAGAAGTTATATTACATAAAGTAATTCAAACAAATGATGGTGGTTATGTAGTAGGAGGAAGCTTTACAGGTACAAATTTACAAGTAGGAGAAGTAAGTACAGGTTTAACAAATACTACAAACGACTTAAAAGGTATAGTAATAAAACTAAGTAGTAGTGGAAGTTATGAATGGGCTAAAGAAGTTGCACAAGAAGGATTAGATTATGATGTAACAGCATTAACACAAAAATTGGAAGGAAATATCGTTGCAGGTGTTACAACTGGCGAAAATCCAAAAGTTATAGAGTATACTAATACAGATGGAAGCATAAATGGTGAAACAACAATAAGTGCAAATGTACAAATTTCAGATATGGATGGATATAATAGCCAAGATGTCATAATAGTAAGCCAAGGATTAACAGATACAACTACAGGTAGAATAGATTTATACTCAAATGGTAGTGTAACTGCAGGAAGCGAACTAGACTTTAATGCAAATGCAGTTGCAAGATTAGATAATGGAAAAGCTATAATTGTAGGTAATTACACAGGAACAGCACAAACAGTAAAAACAAAAGGTAATTATGACGGAATAATTATAGAATATGATATAAACTCTAGTACAATTAATAGTAGCAAATTTATAAGAGGAACATTGGATGAAGTATTAACAAGTGTAACTAAAACTACAGATGGTGGATATATGATAGGTGGTTATACATATAGTAGCCAAGTTGACTTTAACCAAGAAGAAACAACATGGGAAATACCTAGTATTTCTGGTGACTCTGATGGATTTGTAATAAAATATGATTCTGACGGAAACCAAGCATGGTATAAACAAGTAACAGGTGATAATTTAGACGAAGTAACAGGAGTTGCAGAAAGAGATGAAAATGAATTTGTTGCAGTTGGATATTTTAATAGTACTACAGTAAAAGGAGATACAGCAGATTCACAAGGAGCAAGCTTATCTAAATATTCTGATGGATTTGTATTTAACTATGGAGAAATTATTACAGCGCCAGAAGTTCCAGAATCATCAGAAATAACAATAGAAAATAATTTAAAGAAATTCCAAATAACTACAGATATAGAAGAAGTGGATGGAGTAAAAGGTGGAACAATCACAGGTGAAGATGAAGCACCATACGAGACAGTTGAATATGGAAAAGACAGTACAAAAGAAATTAAGATTGTACCAGATGAGAATTACAAGATTGTTAAGATAACTGTAAATGGTGAAAATTATGAATTTACACCAGCTGAAGATGGGTCATTCACAATGCCACAATTTACAAATATGCAAACAAATAAACATATAGTAGTAACATTCAGTAATACTGCTTCAAGTGTTTTAGTACATCATTATATAGATGGTACACAAACAAAAGTTGCAGAAGATGAACACATTGCAGGAACAATTGGTGAAAGCTATACAACAGCTCCACATATGGATTTAGAAGAATATGAATTAAAACAAGTAGATGGAGAATATGTAATTCCTGATAACGCAAGTGGAACATTTAAACAAGAAGAACAAGTTATTACATATTATTATGTTAAAAAACAAGTTCCATTAACTGTACACCATTATATTGAAGGTACAAACGAACAAGTACCACTAGCATCAGGCGAACTTGCACAAGATGTAATAACTAAAGGAGAAATAGGAACAGAATACACAACAGTAGCATTAACACCAGAAGAATTAAATCCTAAATATGAACTTTCTATAACTCCTGAAAATGCAAATGGAATATATACTAAAGATGGAGTTGTAGTAACATATTACTATAAAGCTAAAAAAGTAGAAGTAACAACTGCTGTACAAACCCATAAAGAAACAAACGAAATGGGAGAAGAGGTAGATGTAGCAGGAGGAACTATATCTGGACAAAATCAAAATCCATATGAAACAGTTATATATGGAGAAGATTCACAAAATGATATAGTTGCAGTACCTGACGAAAATTATCAAGTAAAACAAATACTAATAAATGGAGAATCTATAGAATTTACAGCAGAAGATGATGGAACAGTAATTTTAAATAAATTTACTGATATGACAGAAGATAAACATGTAGTAGTAGAATTTGAAAAAATACCAGCCAAAGTAATCGTTCACTACTATATAGAAGGAACAACAGATAAAGTTCCATTACAAGATGGTGGAACAGCAGATGATGTTACACAAACAGGAGTTGTTGGAGATATTTATGCAACTAAACCAGCAGATAACGTAAATAGTATGTATGAACTTATATCTACACCAACAAATGCTAGTGGAACTATGACAAAAGATACAATAGAAGTAATATATTACTACAAATTAAAAGCAACATCAGTACTAGTACACCACTATAAAGAAAATACAACAGAAAAATTAAGTAATGATGTAACAATAAATGGAAAAGTAGGAGATAGTTATACAACACAAGTAGCAACAGATATTCCACAAAATTATGAGTTAGTAACAACTCCAACAAATGCAACAGGAACGATGACAGAAGACCAAATAGTAGTAATATATTACTACAGGCTAAAAACACCAAGTGTGACAAATAACATAACAAAAACAGGAACAGACAGAATAACAGTAGCAAATCAAGAAATGAGTTATACTGTAACATATACAGCAAATGTAACAGACTATATAGGAAATGCAGAAGTAACAATCGTAGATACACTTCCATATGCAATAGATGAGGCAAAATCAGATTTAGCAGGTGGAACATATGATTCAGCTAGCAAGACAATTACATGGAAAGAGAACGTATCAGACATAAATAGTTATACAGGTAATGGAACAGTAAATGTTACAAAGACATTTAAAGTAGTATATGTAGATTTAGATATGAACCAAGAAAAAGTTGTTAATAATGTAAAAGGAAATATTAAGTTATTAACACCGGAGAAAACAAGTGAAGAAGTAACAGGAAGCCAAGAAAGTACAATATATAAAGCGATAATTAGCAGTGAAAAATTGGTAGATAAAACAGAAGCAATAGAAGGAGAAAAAGTAACATATACAGTAAGAATAAAAAATGAAGGAAACCTAGCAAAAACAGTAACAGTAAGAGATACATTGCCAGCAGGAATAACATTTGATAAAGATACATTAATAAAAGTAGGAGAAACAGGAACAGTTTACACAGAACAAAACTTAAAGAATGGAATACCAGTAGAGGTACCAGCAAATGGAAGTATAGATGTAGTATTTGCAGGAAAAGTAGATACATTAGCAAGTAATGAATACAGTAAGACATTAACAAACCAAGCAACAGTAGATAATGAGCCAACAAATGAAGTAACAACAAATGTAACAAAAGCAAATATAACAGCACATAAAGAATCAGACCCAGCAAGTGGAAGTAAAGTACGCTTTGGGGACGAAATAACATACAGAATAAGAGTAAGAAATGACGGAACAAGAGAAGGAACAGCAATAATAAAAGATACAGTCCCAACAGGAACAACATTTGTAGAAGGTTCAGTAAAGATAGACAATGTTGCAGACAGCACAAAAACAGCAACAGACTTACAAAACGGAATAAATGTAACAATTGGAGTAGGAGCAGAAAAAGTAGTAGAGTTTAAAGTAACAGTAAACAAATTAATAGATGGAACAAAGATAAAGAATACAGCATATATAAATCAAAATGGAGAAGACAAGAAAGTTCCAGAAGAGCCAGAGCATACATATGTAGAACCAAAAGAGGAGCAAAGCATAAGTAAAAATGGAACAGCAACAATAGATAGTCTAAATGGTGAAATAACATATAATATTAATTACACAGCAAGGATAACAGACTATAGTGGAAGAGCAACAGTAAAATTAATAGATACATTACCATATGCAATAGATGAAGCTAGATCAGATTTAGCAGGAGGAACATATGATGCACAGGCACAAACAATAACATGGGAAGAACCTGTAGAAAATATACAAATTACAGAAGAAAAAGAAATAACAGTAAATAAAACAATAAAAGTAGTATATAAAGATGTAAGCCCAGATGTAGTAAGTATAAAAAATGTTGTTACAGGACATATAGAATACGAAACACCAGTTATGACAAGTGATGAAGTAACAGCAAATGCAACTACAACAACTGGATTTACAGTAAATATACCAGTAAGTAAAGTTTGGGAAGATGACTCAAACAAACTTGGACAACGTCCTACAAAAGTAGTATTCAAACTACATGGAAGTGATGGAAGCGAATATACAAAAGAAGTAGCAAAACCAGGAACAGCAGGAAGTACAACAACACAAGATAGCACAAATCCAAATAAATGGAATGATATATTCGAGAACTTACCAAAATATGATGAAAATAAACAAGAAATAGTATATACATTAACAGAAGAAGAAAAGACAGAAGGAGATTTAAGATACTATGACAGCATAGTTATAGATAAGACAGTAACAAACACAAATAAATATGGAAAAGTAACAGTACATCATTACATAATGAATACAGATGGAAGTACTACAACAACAAGAGTTCCAGATGCAAATGGAACAGAAATAGCAGATGTAGTAATAGAAGGAAAAGAAGGAACATCATATGAAACAGAAGCAGCAACTAATATAAATGAAAAATACGAACTTGTAGCAGAAAAATTACCAGCAAATGCTACAGGAACAATAGAAAAATACAACGAAGAGAAGCCACAAGAAGTAATATATTATTACAGATTAAAACCAGCAAAAGTATTAATAAATTACTTAGAGAAAGATGAAGATACAGATGACAGCAATAATGTTGTATTAAGCAGTCAAGAGCAAATAACAGGATATGTAGATGATAGTTACAATACAGATACAGACCACAGAAAAGAAACAATTGAGAAAGACGGAAAAACATATACTTTAGTTAGTGACAGTGGTAACAAAACAGGAAATATGACATTACAAGATATAACAGTAACATACTATTATCTACAAAATACAAAAGCAACAGTAAGATATGTGGAAAGAAATCCAGAAACACACGAAATAGTAAAAGACTTAGAAGAGCCAACAGTAAAAGAAGGACTAGTAGGAGATAAATTTGTAACAAATTCAAAAGACTTTGTGGGATACAAATTAGTAGAAAGCCCAGAAAAGACAACAATAGAGATGACAAAAGAAGAACAAACACTAATCTACTACTATGAACCAGTATATACAGGATTAATAGAAAACCACATAGATGATAAGACAGGAAAAGTGTTATATACAGAAAGCCATGATGTACAAGTAGGAGAAGACTACGACATACCAAGCAAAGAATTTGAAGGATATGACTTAGTAGAAAGCAAACTTCCAGAAAATGCAGAAGGAACAATGGGAGAAGAACTTGTAACAGTAAATTACTATTACATTAAAAAAGCAGTGTTAGAAGTAAACTACATAGATAAATTAACAGGAGAACCATTAGCAGACCAAGTAGTTGATGATACAAAACACGAAGGTGATAGTTATACTACCGAGGAAAAAGTTTTCGATGGATATGACATGATAGAAATTCAAGGCAATAAAGAAGGCACAATGATAGTCGAAACAGATGAACAAGGAAATATAACAAACAATAGAACAATCGTAACATATTATTATGCTAAGAAATCTGCTGGAGTAGAAGAACATCATATAGACTTAAGAACAGGAGAAGAATTAGAAGAGCCAACGTTACACCAAGGACATATAGGAGATGAATACAATATACCTTCAAAAGATTTCCTAAGCTATCAAGTAGTAACAGTAGATGAAGAGGGAAACAGTATGTTACCAACAAACTCAATAGGAACAATGACAGAAGAAAAAATAGTAGTAAACTATTACTATAATCAACCAGCAAAAGTAATAGTACACTATGTGGAAAAAGCAACAGGAAAAGAAATAGAAGAAACAAATCCAGAAACAGGTGAATTACAAAATAGCCAAGTATTAATAGAAGGACAAAAAGATGACGATTATACAGCAACAGCAAAAGAATTCGAGTATTATACATTAATCGAGAAGCCACAAGAAGAACAAGGTAAAATGAAAGTAGAAATCGTAAAAGATGAAGAAGGAAACGATGTAGTAAATAATACAATAGAATTATATTATTATTACGAAGCTAAACCATTTAACATAGGAGTAGACAAAGAAATAACAGGAATAATAGTAAATGGAGAAAGAAGAGAACCTACAAATGGAAAAATAGAGAAAGTGGAAATCTACAGAAAGAGTACAGAAGAAACAAGTGTACAAGTAGAATACAAGATAAAAGTAAGTAACACAGGAGAAGTAAGCGGAAACGCAACAATAGAAGAAAACATTCCAGAAGGAATGAGACTAGCAAATAATGACGGAACATGGGAAGAACAAGAAGGAAAATTAATAAAAGTAATACCAGAGCTAGGAGCAGGAGAAACAAAAGAATATACAGTATTATTAAACTGGGAACAAACTGGAGAGAACATGGGAGAAAAGACTAATGAAGTAAAATTAGTAGGAACAGGAAATGTACCAGGATTTGTAGATAACAATGATAAAGATAATACAGCAAATGCAAATGTAATCATAAGTGTAGAAACTGGAGAATTACCAATAGGGTTAATAATTGCATTAGTAGGATTAGTAGGATTAGAGACAGTAACATTAAGATATGCAGTAGTATTAACAAAGAGACAAAAGAAAAAAATAAATAAGAAATAAAAGTAAAGGGAATCATAGTTAAATACTATAGATTCCTTTTTATATTATTTCCATAATTATACAGTAAAAGAAATTGGGGATTTCAGGAATTTTCTTATTTAATTAGGTATTCTGTAAACAAAGAGAACTTTAAGCTCCGTCCCTAAAGTTCAAAATGTTTACAAAATGTAAATTTTCTGTGAAACAAAAGCTATTATTATAAATAATATTGAAATTTAAAATCTTAAGTGATAATATTTACGTATATTTGTAAAAGGAGGAAAAATCGGTGATAACTGTAAAAAACGTTACAAAAAAGTATGGAAAGTTCAAAGCCGTAGATAACATTAGCTTCGAAATTAATGATGGTGAGATAATAGGTCTTTTAGGACCAAACGGAGCAGGAAAAAGTACAACGATGAATATTTTAACTGGTTTTATTGAGCCAACAGAAGGAGAAGTTATAATTAATGGTTATAACATTTCAAAAAAGCCAAAAAAGGCAAAAAAATGCATAGGATATATGCCAGAGGGAGTTCCTTTGTACAAAGATATGACAGTAAAAGAATTTATTACATACATGGCAGAACTTAAAGGCGTAAAAAGAGAGCAAATTAAAGAGAGCGTAGAACAAGCTATACAAGATACTTGGCTTCAAAATGTAAAAAAGGTTCTTATAAGAAACTTATCAAAAGGATATAAACAACGTGTTAGTATGGCAGGAGCATTAGTAGGTAATCCGGAAATAATAATATTAGATGAACCAACGGTAGGTTTAGATCCAAAGCAAATAATAGAAATAAGAAACTTAATAAAAAAGCTAGGAAAAAATCATACTTTAATAATAAGTTCACATATATTGTCTGAAATAAGTCAAATATGTGAAAAAGTAATAATAATAAATAAAGGACAAATAGTTGCAGTAGATTCACCAGAACACCTAGAAGATACCGTAAATGTTGAAGATGCGATAAATATAATTGTAGAAGATGCAAATAACAAGATGGAAAATATAGAAATAAAAGGCGCAAAGAAAATAGATTTGATAAAGAAAAATGATGATAATACTAAAGAATATAGAATAATTCCAGAAAAGGATTATGATATTAGAAAGACAATATTCTCAGATTTAGCTAAAGAAAATATTACAATATTTGAGCTTAAGAAACCAGAGATTACTTTGGAAGAGGCATTCATGGATTTAATTAAGAAAAATGAGAAGGAAAAAGAAGAAAAGGCAAAACAAATAGCGGAAGAAAAAAGACAACAAGAAGAGAAAAAGCAACAAGAAAAGATTGAAAAGAGAGAACAAAAACAAGAAAAAAAGAATAACAAAAAAGCAAATAAGAAAAAAGGAGGTAAAAAATAATGTGGGCAATAATAAAAAAAGAAGTTAGAACATATTTCTTATCTCCAATAGGATATGTATTTATAGGGCTATTTTTATTTATGGCAAGTATGTTTTTCTATGCGGATATATTAGTTACAGGATCAACAATGTTTAGCTCTATGTTCTATTCATTATCTACAATATTAATAATGATAGTACCATTATTAACAATGAGAACATTTTCAGAAGAAAGAAAAGACGGGACAGAGCAATTGTTATTAACAGCACCAAGAAGTGTAACAAGTATTGTTTTAGGAAAATTTTTTGCAGCATTAATAGTTCTTTTAATTGCGATATTATTAACATTAATATATTATGTAATATTAATGTTTTTAGGAGAACCAAACATAAAAACATCACTTGTAACTGTTTTTGGATTCATATTATTAGGAGCTGCATTAATATCATTTGGAATGTTTGCTTCAAGCCTAACAGAAAACCAAGTCATAGCCGCTATAATATCAATAGCATTTTATGTAGTAACATGGATAGGAACTCCTTATCTTAGCTCAAGC
Organism: uncultured Clostridia bacterium; assembly: GCA_944391965.1. Classification (GTDB taxonomy): domain Bacteria; phylum Bacillota; class Clostridia; order TANB77; family CAG-508; genus Merdicola. Next base: position 60,982 of record CALXVH010000002.1, on the reverse strand, counting down.
TTAGAGCCATTAGGACTAATGAATATGTTTAACAGATTCGGAAATGGTCAAATAGCTTGTACAGAAGTAGTAGCATTTCTTTCTTATACAGTATTATTTATATTATTAACAATTATAGTTATACAAAGAAGAAAAAGTGTTAAATAGAGAAAGGAGAATTACAGTGAGAAAATTTTTCGAGATAATAAAGAAAAAATGGATAGCTGATACAACTAGAGTTGTTTTATTAATAGCACTATTAATTGTAGTATATATAGCTATAAATATATTAGCAGAAAAATTAAATTTACCAACATTAGATTTTACAGAAGAAAAATTATATTCTGTATCAGAAGAAAGTAAGAACATAATAAAAGATATAGATCAAGAAGTAACAATATACTTTTTTGGAGCGGATGAAAATACAGCAATACTAGATTTTGCTAAACAATATAGTGCAATAAATTCTAATATTAAAGTAGAAGTTGTAGATGCTACGCAAAGAACAGATTTATTAGATAAATATAATGTATCAAGTAGTGAATCTGCAATAGTTGTACAATCACCAGAAAGATCGAAAAAAATATCTGCTTATGAGTTAAGTAGTTATAATTATACAACAGGAGAAACAACTGATTTAACAGAGGAAAAAGTAACTAATGCCATAGTAGATACAACTTCAGAAGATAAACCAAAAGCATATTTCATTACGGGACATGGCGAAATGGCAGAAAATATGCAACTTGCAAAGCAATATTTAAAAAATGATATTATAGATTCTGATGATTTGGATTTATTAACAAGTGATATACCAGATGATAGTGATGTTCTAATTATTACAACACCAACCGAAGATTTTACAGAAATAGAAACTGATAAAATAAGTAATTATATAAATAATGGTGGAAATATATTATGGTTTAGTAATGTTAAAACATCAGATTTACCAAATGTTCAAAGTATTCTAGATATGTATGGTGTAAGTGTTGGAACAGGAGTTATAAGAGAAACTGATTCTGATAGAATGTTACCAGGTACACCAAATTTCATTTTGCCAAGTTTATCAACTCATAAAGTAACAGAAGATATATCTGATGGATATATAATTTTATTTAATGCAACAAGGCTAGAGTTTAAGAGTGATGAAGAATTAGAGAGTTTAGGTGTTACCGCAGAACCAATTATTCAATCTTCAGAAGATTCTTATTATAGAACAGATCAATCAATAACAGCAACTGCAATGCAAGAAGGAGAAGAAACAGGTTCATTTCCTATAGGAGAAGAACTAACTAAATCTTTAGGAGAAGACAAAGAATCAAAATTAATAATTTTTAGTAATAATTTCTTTGTTTCTGATACACCTATAACTATGACAACAACAAGTTCAACCCAATCAATAGATGCAATTAATTTTAGAAGTAATTCAGATATATTATTAAATACAGTATCATATTTAGCAGATAGGGATCCAGCAGTCACAATTAGAAAGAAAACTGAATATGTATCTTACACAGCAACACAAAAGCAAGATTTAATAATAAGAAGTATAATATTTATATTGCCATTTGTAATAATTATCGTGGGTATAATTATATGGCAAATTAGAAGAAGAAAAAGATAATATTTAAAAGTTGTCTAATAGCCTTTTACAGGTATTAGACAATTTTTTATGTCTTGTATGCAAAAAATAAAAATTGAATAGGGAAAAAGGAACGTCTCTAAATTACTATTTAAAAAAATTAATAAATATATTTATATTTTCCACGTTTTATGATAATATTTAAATACAAAAAATAAAGGTGGAGAAGGAATATGAAAAACTTATTTATAGAATATCCAAAATGCTCAACTTGTCAAAAAGCTAAAAAATGGCTAGATGAAAACAAAATAGATTATATAGATAGAAATATTATAACAGAAACACCATCAAAAGAAGAACTTAAAGAATGGATAGCTAAATCAGAAATTGATGTAAGAAAATTTTTTAATACAAGTGGTATAAAATATAGAGAACTTAATATAAAAGAAAAAATAAAAGATATGTCAGAAGATGAGATATATGAACTATTAGCCTCAGATGGAATGTTAATAAAAAGACCATTATTTATATCAGAGAATTTTATATTAAAAGGTTTTAAAGAAAAAGAATGGGAAAAAATCAAAGGAGAAAATAATGCAATTAATTAGCTTTAATAAGTATAAGAAGACAAAGAATAAAGGCAAATTAAATAGGAAAAAAGTTATTATAATAGTTACTATAATAGTTATTTTAATTGTAATGGCAATACTTACAGCAATATACATGATGAATAGAACTTTTCGAGATAATGTAGATAAATATATTTTTAGAAAAAATATAGAAGAAAACAATGGGCCAACAATAGAATTGCCATCACAAATAGAAAGTAATAATCTTATAGCATATAACAATTATATTGGAATATTAAATAAAAGTATTTTGAATATATACACAACAAATGGAAATAAGGAAAAAGAATTAGAAGTAGAGATAAGTAGTTGTATATATGATACAGCTAATAGATTTTTAGCCATGGCAGAGAATGAAGGCTCAAAATTAGAACTTATATCAGGAACAGATATTTTATGGAAAAAAGATATTGAAGGAAATATAGAACATATTTATGTGAATAAAAATGGTTATGTATCAATTATAATTACAGGAACAAGCCATAAAAATGTTATAGTAACATATAATCCAGAAGGAACAGAACTTTTTAGAACTTTTTTATCACAAACAACTGCGACAGATGTAGAGATATCAAATGATAATAAATATTTAGCATATGGCGAAGTAGATGCATCAGGTAGCTTTATACAGTCAAATGTAAAAATAATATCAATAGAAAAAGCACAAACAGATCCATCAAATTCTATAGAATATATTTATCCTGCAGAATCAAAGGAAATAATAGTAGATTTAAAATATCAAGATAATAATAAATTAATTTGTATGTATGATGATTCTATACATATTATAGAAAATAATTCAGATAAGAAGATTTTAGATATATCAAATACAAAAAATACTTTTGCAGATATTAACTTAAAAGATAATGTTGTTTGTATAACAGAAAAATCATCAGGATTATTTGCAAATATAGATGTAGAAATAACCAATATAACTAATAATAAAAACAATGTTTATAATATTGATGGAGCAGCTACTAGTATAAAGGCTTTAGAAAATGTAATAGCGGTAAATTTAGGAACAGAAGTAGATTTCATTAATACAAATGGTTGGTTAATAAAGAAATATAACTCATCCACAGAAATAAACGATATTTTATTAGGCGAAAATATCGCAGGTATTGTTTATTCAGATAAAATAGAAATTATTAATTTATAGGGGGATAGAATGAATATTATAGCAGATATTATAGTTATTTTAATATTAGCAATTTGTATCTTCTTTGGAGTAAAAAGAGGGTTAACTGGAGTAATTGTTAGGCTACTTTCTATAGTAATATCATTGGTACTTTCATTAATCTTATTCAAACCAGTATCAGCAATAATTATAAATCATACAGATATATATAATAACTTAACAAGTACGATAGAAAATTCTTTAAATTCGAAAGACGAAAATTCAGAAGAAACAAGTACAGAACCAAATATTATATTAGAATCTATAAATAAACAAATAGATACTGTTAAAGAAAATACAAATAATGTGATTGCTAAAAGCATGGCAGAAGTTATTATTAATTTAATAGTTATAGTGGTATTATTTGTAATTATAAATATTATAATGTTCTTCTTAAAATTTATATTTGGGGCAATTGCATCATTGCCAATTATAAAACAGATAGATAAATTAGGCGGATTTATTTATGGAATTATAGAAGGATTATTGATTATTTATATAGTTCTTGCAATATTATCATTTGTAGATATACAAGAATTACAATTAGCAATTAAATCATCATATATAACATCAATTTTATATAATAATAACTTATTATTAATATTATTGTTTTAAAATATTAAACTTCAAGGAAATTCTTGAAGTTTAATATTTTTTTTGCTATACTATAAATCATACTTATAATAGGAGTGAAAAAATTGGCAAGTAAACATATGAAAAATAATGATGGGAATATAAATAGAAAAAAAGTAACTAATACTAAAAAAAGAACGGTAAATAAAAATAGAAACAATGTAAATAGCAGAGGAAAAGTGACAAATAAACAAAGAAAAAAGAAACATGTAGTTGCAAAAAGAGTGATGCTATTCATAGTAGTAATATTAATTATTTTAGCAGGAGTATTTACAAGTAAAGTTGTAATAAATGGTGGTGGTCTAAAGGGACTACTTGCTACATTGGTTGGACAAACAGAGGAAGCAAGAAAGAATATGACAGATATAGAGTTCTTAATATTAGGAGAAAGCTTAAATTTAACAGATACAATAATGATTGGAAAGTATGATCCTAATTCACAAAAAGCATCTTTAGTATCTATTCAAAGAGATACTTTTATTGGAGATAATCCAAAACGTGCTACAGCATATGATAAGATAAATTCTGTATATCAAGGTAAAAATTCTGAAAAAATCTTAAAAGAAGTAAATGAATTAACAGGATTAAATCTAAAATATTATGTTGCAATAGATACAAAAGGATTAAGAGAATTAGTTGATGCAATAGGCGGAGTAGAATTCTATGTACCAATGGATATGAAATATGATGATACTAGCCAAGATTTACACATCAATTTAAAAGAAGGATTACAAAAGCTAAATGGTGATCAAGCAGAACAAGTTTTAAGATTTAGACATAACAATGATGGTACTACATATCCTTCATCTTATGGAACTCAAGATACAGGAAGAATGAGAACTCAAAGAGATTTTATATCAGCATTATTAAAACAAACTTTAAAATTAAGTAATATATCAAAAATTGGTGAATTAATAGACATAGCTAATAACAATATAGAAACTAATATACCATTAGATACTTTAAAAGATTATATTCCATATGCAGTAGAGTTTTCTACAGATAATTTAAAAACAGCAACATTACCAGGTGAACCAAAAGAAATGAACGGTGTATGGCTATATTTAACAGATGATGATGAGGCACAAGCTATGATTGCACAATATTTCTTCGATTGTCCTACAGAAGAAGAAATAACAAATGAGATGCCAACACTTCAAATTTTAAATGGAACAAGCGATTTTAATAATCTAGAAGAAGTTGTAAATAAATATAAAGAAAAGGGTTATAATATTTTAAAAGTAGGAAATACAGAATCAAAAGTTAAACAAACCAAAATAACTAATAGAACAAAACAAACAAGTGAAAAAGTTACAGAAGTGAAAAATGTAATAAAGGAAACAGCAAAGACAGAAACAGGTAAAGATACAGAAGATGTAGATTTTACTATAACTATAGGACAAGATTATTAGGAGGAAGTATGGAAAACGAATTATTAAATAAAATAGTAAAAATATTGGACGAAAAGAAAGCTATAGATGTAAAAACTATAGATATAAAAGAAAAGAGTTCTTTAGCAGACTACATGGTTGTAGCAAGTGGAACATCTACAACACATATAAAAGCATTGGCAGATAATGTAGAGGAAGAACTAAAAAAAGAAAATATTCTTCCACATAAAGTAGAAGGTTATAACTCAAATTCTTGGATATTAATGGATTATTTAGATGTAATTGTTAATATATTTACAGAGGCAGATAGAGAACATTATAAATTAGAAGATTTATGGGAAAAATTAAATTAAATATTTAATACAAAAGAAAAGCAAGGTATTTAATTACCTTGCTTTATAATATCCTGTTGGTCTAACTGCTGATTTTTTTCTTCTACCTTTTTGTTTCTTCTTTTTATTTGGTTTTTCAAATAGTATTAGTATTAAAGCAATAATAGCTATTGCAATTACTATATATAAAACATAAGATTTCTTTACATCGTTTCCAGCTTTTAAATTAATAGTATATTGAATATTATCTATAGTATATGTTGCTGTACCAACTATTGTATCTTTTTTTATTGGTGCTTGTAAATTTTCATTTAAAGTTATTTCTGGCTCTATAGTATCATTAAGTTTATCATTAGTAACAATTGTATTAACACCTGTTTCAGCAACCAAATTTAGATTCTTTGTAGCAGAAGTTGCATTTTTTACATCTATTGTTCTTACAATGTCACCTGTTTTTATAATATCTTTTTTAGAAAAGTTATCAAATCCGTAATTAAATAAAGTTTTGGCATCATTATATCTGTCATTATCTGTACGAGATTTTAGTACAACAGCAATTAAGTTTTTATCATCTTTTGTTGCAGAAGATACTAAACAATTTCCCGCAGGTGTAGTAAATCCTGTTTTAATTCCTGCTGCATATTCATAATAGTTTTCACTTTGTTTTTTAATTAAATCATTTGTTGTTATAAGAGTTCTATCTATTCTAGAATATTTATTTGAACTAGGTAAAGTATATGATGCAGTAGATACTATTTGTCTGAATGTATCATTCTTCATTGCTTCCCTTGCAATAACTGACAAATCATAAGCAGTTGTATAGTGGTTATCATCATGAACTCCATTTGGATTTACAAAGTGGGTATTTTTACAACCTAATTCTATTGCTCGAGTGTTCATCATAGATGCAAAGCTATCTATACTTCCAGCTATATGTATAGCCAAAACATTAGCTGCTTCATTAGAAGAAGGTAGTAATAAGGCATATAATAAATCTTTTATAGTTAATTCTTCTCCCATTTTTAATAAATCTGTAGAATATCCTGATGGAACAGTAGTTATAGCATCTGATGTTACAGTTGCAATATCATTTAAATCGCAATTTTCTAATGTTAGTAATGCTGTCATGATTTTTGTTGTACTTGCGGGTTCGCGCTTTTCATTTGCTGATTTTTCATATAAGACTTTTCCTGTATCTCCATCAATTAAGATTGCAGATTCTGCATTAATATTTAGGTTGTTGTTATCTGCAAAAGTTCTTACGGGTAGTAGTATTGATAAACCTAAAATACAAGCCATTAAGCATAAAATAAATTTTTTGAATTTCATATTTTTACTCCTTTATAAGAATATATATATAATATATTATATTTCGACAAATTTCAATCTTTTTTTATCGAATTAGTAAAATAGAATAGGAGGTTAAATGAACGAGTTTAATTTAAAGGATAATAAAGTAATAATTGTAATTATTTCTATAATAATTAGTATCTTTTTATGCGTCTTTTTTTATACGCGTAGCAATCTAGAAAATGAATATACAGAGCTAGATAATTATAATATGTTACAGAATGAGACAAATATCGAGCAAGAACAAGAAGATATTTCAAAAATATATATACATGTTACAGGAGCAGTAAAGAATGAAGGAGTTGTAGAAATAAAAGAAGGTAGTAGAATTGCGGATGCAGTAGAAGCGGCAAATGGATTTTCCGAAAATGCTGATATTTCTCAAATTAATTTAGCATATCAATTAGAAGATGGGCAAAAAATATATATTCCAAGGATTAATGATGAAAAAGTAAACGGAGAAGAAAAGGTACTCCAAAAGGAATATGTAACAGATGAAGCAGGGGATGATATAATAATAGAAGATGAGACATCAAATATAAAAAGCAAGGAAAATGAAAAGATAAATATAAATACTGCAGATCAAAGTGATTTAGAAGAAATACCTGGTGTAGGTGAGGCAACAGCACAGAAGATAATAGAATATAGAAAACTTAATGGAAAATTTAAGACTATTGAAGATATAAAAAATGTAAGCGGAATAGGTGACAGCAAATTTGAAAATATGAAAGAAAAAATTTGTGTAAAATAACTTAAAATATTGATAAAAATATAAGAATATATTAAAATATATACATAGATTTATAAAGGAGAGTAATACTATGACAAGTAAACAACGTGCTTACTTAAGAAGTTTATCAAATCATATAGAACCAATTTTCCAGGTGGGAAAGCTTGGAATAAGTGATAATTTAATAAAACAAATAAAAGATGCATTAAAGGCAAGAGAGCTAATAAAAATAAAAGTATTAGAAAATGTTGAAGCACCAATAAAAGATATTGCAGAAGAAATTTCGTTACAAACTGACTCAATAATTGTGCAAATAATGGGAAACAAAATAACACTATATAAAAGAAATAAAGAAAAAACAAAAATCATTTTACCAAAATAAAATTTAGGGATTTAGGAAGTCCCTTTGGGGGGATTTAGGGACGTTCCTTAAATCCCTTTTTGTTTTAATAAATTGAGTATAAAAAAAGTAGCTGTTAAGGCTACTTTTTCAAGTTATAAAATATCTCTTATATAAACTTCATTCCCATTGCTATCTATAAAACGAAGATTTGGAAAGCTCCTTTTCATATAGCTATCAGGAAATAGTTTATTTTTTATGAATGTTTCTATTTTACCATAAGGCTTAGGTGGTAAATTATAATATTTATTTATAGCTTTTGTTTTATATATAGAAATTGAATATACTGTTGCAAATAAATCAAATACTAGAAAAGTAACAACAACAATTTCTACAGTTAAAGTTAGTTTATTTGTTAATTTGTCAATTATTTTATCTACTAATGGTTTAAGCCATCTTATTAAGAAAATAGCTAAAATTCCCCAAAATAAAGAATAAACAAGAGAAATTCTACCATTTAAATTGAATCTTAAATAAGAATATTCCCAGAATCTTGTGCCATATAATGCTTCTAAAGCAAAACTTAAGACATATTCTAAGATACTACCTAATAATATTCCATATAAAAATAATTTTATTGGATTGTTTTTATAATTATTTAATAAAACTATTAAAAAAACAGCGCCAACACCATAAATAGGGCAAAATGGTCCGTAAATTAAACCTTTTCTACTTTCTAATACTCCGGTAGTTTGATAACAATATACTGTTTCAAGTATAAGACCAGCAATACTGAATAAGATAAAGTACCAAAGAATTTCATGAATAGAAATTCCTAGTATTTTTATATTAAATTTTGATTCTTTTATATCATTATTTGATTTCATAATACTCCTTAATATAATTATTATAACAAGATATCATAAATTTATTAAAAAGAAAAGAGCTAAAAAATATTCGATATAGATAATTAGGTACAATTATCATATATCGAATATTATATGAGGGGGATAGGTTATCAGTTACAAATAATGTACGGATTGCGCACGTTTTTGAAGTGGTTTTTGACATATTTTATATGCCCGGTAGCGAGTCCAATTAACATTAAATCATGTATCGGACCTAAGTCCTCAGTCCATATAAAATCGTCTTTTAGCCTAAACAATCTGTATAATGAACCTTGTCCTGTTTTGACGTTGTCAAAAATATACGCAATATCCTGCTCGTGCTTTTGTAAAGCGCGAACATCGAAGTAAAATGTACAACTTCTAAAGCGTACCTTTACTATATTTTCAAATGAGATACGCCTTCTATGGCGCTTTTTGAAAATAATAGCTGACCGCATTATTACTCCGATTTTTTCCTTAATTGTTGCAGCTACGCCTAAGTTGTTATACGACGTTTCAATCTCTTTTTCTAAAGAATTTTTTAAAACATCATATAACTCTTTTTCGTCTTTTGAAAAATTAGAAACATCAGGTAATGTATTCAGAAGATTGTCTACCTGGTTGTGCCTAATGGCAAAAAGTAAAACGGTTGGTGAGCCATCATTAGAAATATATGAGGCAACTACAAGTTCTGAAATTTTTTCTGCACCATATTTATCGATTAATGCTGAAAATTTCTCCAAGTCCTCAAAAGTATAGATGGCTTTACCATAATAGTGCCACCAATGCATTAATAGCTCTTTTGTCATAAAAATCCTTTCTACTACAATATGTAGTGAAAAAAAGAATCCCCCTCATTACTTGAAATTTGCTAAATGCTATTAAATTATAACATAAAAACTGAATTATGTAAATTAAAAAGCTTGCAAATATTAAATCTATTGCTTATCTAACCATTCGTAATATTTAACTAAGTACTCCCAACAACCTTCTTTATCAGTTATACCATCATAGTGATTTTTAACTCTTTTAATAATCTCATCTTTATCAACCCATTTAACTTCTGAAACTTCTTCGGTTTGAAGACTTAAATTAGAAATATCTATATCTTTGTTCACTATATAATATTCATTAAAATGCTTATTAATAATGTCTCCTTTTTCGTTAACAGAAATTGAACTACCAATGAATAATATATCATTTTTAGTTAAAGTAATGCCTAATTCTTCTTCTACTTCGCGAATAATTGATTGAAAGCCAAACTCTCCACTTAGTACATGACCGCCTGCAGTTATATCCCAACAATTAGGCCATAGTTTTTTGTTTGGACTACGTTTTTGTAATAAAACTTGTTCTTTAGAATTAATAATAAAAGCAGTCACAGCCTTATGCCAAAGACCTTTAGAATGGCAAACTTCACGACTTGCAGTTTGGTTTAAATATTCTCCTCTTTCGTTAAAAATATCAAAAATTTCTTCCATAATTTACTCCTTTTTATAGTTTTTTTAAAATTATATGTTTAACCCTAATAAAATGCAAGAATATTTAGATATGAGTGTATCAAAATTTATTAGAATCTGTTATAATATACGTAATTTATAAGAATAAAAGTAAGAAGGGATGAAATGTATGGAATATTCTGTAGATAAAACAACTAGAAAAGACCGAATAAAACTAGTAAAAAAAGCCTTAGCGATTTCTATATCAGGAGCAGATGTGCCAACAGATGAAACGCTAAATCTTACAAAAGAGTATGTTGATGGAAAAATCGAATTAGAGGAACTTCAAAAGAGAATTATAGATAAATATAATAAAAATAAATATAATAAAAATAAATAAGGAGAGTAACTATGAAAGATCCATATATACAAGAAAACGGAACTCTAAAAAATAAATTAGGAATAGAAGAGTATGATGATTTAAATAAGGCAGAAAAAGATATAGGATTTGTAAAATTAATCGATGTAAATAAAGCTTTTAAGAAGAGATATGATGCAGAGTTCTTTAAAACAATACATAAGCATATTTTTGGAGATATTTTTGATTGGGCTGGAGAATTCAGGTCAGTTCCAATTGAAAAAATAGAGGTTGTAATACCAGGATTAAGTTTACATTATACCGAGCCAAAGGATATTCCAGAAGAATTAGATTCAGCATTAGATGTTTTAAATAATACTAGTTGGCAAGGAAAAAACATAGAAGAAATTGCTTCAGAATTTACGCAAGGGTTAGCAAAGATTTGGCGAGTACATCCTTTTAGAGATGGAAACACAAGAACAACTTTAGCGTTTGCTGATATTTATGCAAAAGAACATGGATTTCCAATGGATATTTCAATGCTATTAGATCAACTTTCTAGAGCTACAGATGAGAATGGTAGAATTAAGAGATATAGCATTAGGGATAAATTTGTATTAGCAGCATTAGATAAAAAAGATTATCCAGAGCCAGAACATCTAACAGCCCTAATAAAAACAGCGATTCAAGAAGGAATAAGCCAAGAAAAACAAAGACAAGGTAATATATTAGGTGAAAATAAAGAGGATGAAGAAAGGTAAAGAAATTTAAAATACATAGAAAAAATGGAGTAATAAAATGGAAAAAAATAAAAAGAGCAAACCCGCTGTTTTTATGCATAGTGTAATAATTGTTACCTGTATAGTAAGTATTATTTGTTTTACATTATACTATGGAAATATTCATAAAAGCGAAGTTATTTTATGGACAGGGGTAACAACATTTACTATAATGTATCATTTTTGGGTGAGAATTATTATGGGAAATGTTACCAAACTATTTAAAAAACATATATCATATAAACAATGGTGGTTTAAAGAGAGAAAATTTGAAAAGAAATTGTATCAAAAATTAAAAGTGAAAAAGTGGAAAGGAAAAGCACTTACATATAATCCAGAAACATTTTTGCTAAAAGAACATTCATTAGAGGATATCGCAAATACAATGGCAAAGTCAGAACTAGATCATTGGGTTAATGAAGTTATTTCTATTTCAACAATTTTCTTTTCTGCAATATGGGGACAATTTTGGATATTTTTTATAACCGCACTTTGTGCTATGGCTTTTGATAGTCAGTTTATTATTATGCAAAGATATAATAGACCAAGAATATTAATAGCTATGAAAAAAGAAAAGAAAAAAGCCTTAAAACAGGAAAAAGTTATTTTAAATAAATAAGGTGAAACATATGAAAATTAAAATCGAAGTAGATGAACTATTAAAAAAATATGAAGAAAATGATTCTGAAAATTTAACAAAGGTAAGTAAAGCGTTAAGTGAAAAGGATACTTGGCAGAGAAATTTTATTGATGAAAATGGGGAAGAAGTTAATTTAACATTGCTATTAGCATATGAGTATTCAAAAGGGATAGAAAATATTACTAATGGTATAGTTAGTTTTGATGAGGCCTTAAGTAAGTTGATGGAAATTGATAATTTAGTTCTAGGGGAATTTAATGAGAATAATGATGACATATTATATGGTAAAAACTATCAAGATAAAACTATGATGATGGCTAATTCACAAGAATACTATAATACAGTTAGAAAACATACGGGAGCAATGCATTTCAGCTATTTTGATAAAAATGGTAAGTTAGCAGATACAGTAGCTATATTTAAAGAAGTTAGAGATAATGAAGGAAAAAAGATACGAGAGGGAGCAACATTTCGAGATTTAACAGATTTAAGAGACACTTTCTTTCATGAGGTAACACATTATATGGAGAAAGATTTTGTATCAAAAGATGAACCACAGATATATACGAGTATAGATGGAAGAAAATATAGTAATTATAATAAAGTAGATAAATATAGAAAAATGGAATATTTGAATGGGAAAAGAACTATATCAGATGTTATAGATTTACCAGTAGAAGGTCAATTTAATATTTCGACTGGATTAACAACAACTGAAATATTACCTAATGGAGAAGAAGTAATACATAATCAAGTAACAGAAGGATTTGTACAAGCAGTAGCGGTGACAATAACAAGAAGTTTAGGATGTCCGGAACAAGAGATTAGAACAGATAAATATTTTGAAAAAATGCAAATGGCTTTAAAAGTAATAGAAGCAAGAGATAAAGAGTTAGGACAAGGACGAACTTTTACAGACTTTATACGTCATTCATATAAAATAAAAGGAGAACTTGAGCAAATTCCTGTGCAAGGAAAGAATGCTTTACAATACATATCTGATTATGGAGAAATGTCAGACAGAGGGGAAACAACAAAATCTAAGATTATTAGGAAATTTGGAAATTTAGGAAAAAAATTAGATTATCCTCCAGAAAAACAAGAAGAAATAGAGAATTCAAGAGTATTAGGGAAAACAGAATTAACTGAAAATGAAATAGAAAATTTGAGAACGATGTTATTAAATGGCAAGACCGATGTTGAATCTAAAGAAATTGTAGATGGTTTTATTGGTAGATACACAGAAGCATTAGCAGAAGAAAAAAGTTTTTTTGATGCAATTCCATCACAATTAGACTTTTCAAGATTTAAAAACGAAGCAATTGGAATTGACGAATTTGCAGAAGTTGCGCAAGATATAGAACGAGTTAATCCAATAACTAATATGAGAAATGCAATGGGAAAACTTAAATCTGCTGTACAGAGTCGAAAAATAGAAAATGAAAAAGAAGGTAAAAGCTTAGAGTAAGGAAGAATGTGTATGGTTACAAAAGAATTAAGTAGAGCTGCAACAGAAGTTAATATAATATTAGAAAATTCAACAAGTGATGTGAAGAATAAAATTCCTCATACATTTAAAGAGTTCCTGAAAGATATTGAGGATAAAACTTATACATTTAATTATGACACAAATAAAAGATTAAATGAACAAAAAATTTCTAATTTAACGAGGGGAATAATTACTTTAATATATAAAGATTATTTATGTGAGGATAGAGAAGGATACATAGAGAAATTGCAAATAGACTTATTAAAGCAAGATAAAATAAGGCAAGAAAAATATAATACGGATAATATATTAAAAAAAGAAGAGGTAAATAATAAATTGATTGTTGTAGAAGAACCAAAAGAAGAGAAATTGTTTAATAAAATTTTAAATAAAATTAGAAGTTTTTTTATAAGGTGATACGATGAATAAAATAAATAAAATTTTGAAAAAGCTTATGATAATTGATGTAATTTTAATTCCTATATGTGTAGTAGTGTTATTATTTTTATCTTTTAGAGGCAGAGCATATGTAACAGTTAATGAAAAAAATGAAGAATATATTTTACACATGCTTTCCTCAAATGGAATAGAGCTAGAAGGAAGTTTAAAAAAAATTGGTTATATGCAAGGATTGGGAGACTGGTATTTGTTTTTTGAATATACTAATGGAGAAAAAGATCAAACTTTATTAGATGATGGTGATGGAAGAGAGTTATATGCATTTCTAAAAGAAGAAGGAATAAGTGATGGATACATCTTGGCAGTTATTTTAAAATATGAATTATTATATTTATTAATATATGTTATTTATATAACCTGTTATAGCATAAATAAAAAAATTAATATTAAAGAAAAAGATATAAACATAAAAGATAGATATATATGGTTAATAATTTTATTAATAATTTTATTAATTAGCTTATTTGAAGTTATATTATTCAAGAAAAATACAATTAATATAAATAATAATAATGAAGTTAATCTTAATATTATAGCTCAAAATAGTACTTCTGAAGCAACTAATGAAACTAATAGTATTAACGACATCGAGAATGAAAAATATTTTGTTAGAGATGGCAAGTATTATGCTGTAATTAATGGAAAAGAAACAAATATTATTTCAGAAGAAGAGGCTTGTGATATAGCAGATGAAGAATCTAAGAAAGAAAAGTATCAATATCAAGGTTGGCATTCTGAATTTTATAGTAGAGGGAAAAACAAAAATGATGAACCTGCAGCTGATTTGTTATTTGAATTAGATGATATAAATAGAATTTATTATTGGGAAGAACAATGGAAAACTGATAAATATAAAGGACAAGTAATGTGGCAAATTAGATTGTTTGATGAAAATGATGCATTAACAAGTCTATATATTTATGTTGATGCAATAAATGGAGACATTTTAGGAGCAGGAAAATCTAGTGACTAAAGTAAACTATAATGCTTTAATTGTTATAATAACAAAAATGTGATACAATTTTTTTGATATATTGATTTATTATTATGTTAGGGGGCAATATGGACAAAGAAGAGTTCTTACGAAATATTGAAGTTAAAGCCACAAAAGAAATACAAAGTAATCCAAAGATAAGGCAAATAGTTAATTATATCAAAAATAACGATATTACGAATTTAACAAATTGTAATTATATTAATGAGGAAAAGTTTTTATATTTTATTACAAATATGAAAAGCGCTAATAGTATAATTGAAGTGTTAAATAATGATGCATATTTATTAAATTTTAATTATGATTATAAAGAGTTAGTGAAATTCTTTAATATTTATAATCCAAAAAAGATAGATATGATTGGAGGTTCAATGATTCTTGCAGATAAAGAGTATTTAAAATATGCTACTATAGAATGGACACAAGATATTTTTTCTAAATCAGAATTAATTATTAAGTTATATAAGGATAAAGTAGAGTTTGAAAAAAATCCATATAATCCTAGAGATATTGAATACATATCTGCTTTTGAGCAAAATTTACGTGTTTTAGTTATAGCAAAAAAACAGGGAAGACTTGAAGAAGTTATTCGTAGAGCGACGAATACAATGTAAAAAATAAAAAGGGCTTGAAATAGCCTTTTTCAAAATTCACAAAAAAATAAGGAACTTCAAAAAGTTCCTTTTTATGGTCGAGGTGACAGGGATCGAACCTGCGACCTCATGGTCCCAAACCACGCGCGCTACCAACTGCGCTACACCTCGATTACAAAGTACCAATATAATATAACATAATAAAAATGAAATTTCAAGCCTTTTTACAGAAAATTTTAAAAAAACTTGAATAATTAAAAGAGAACTGTTATAATATTAAACGGACATGCACCAGTAGCTTAGCTGGATAGAGCATTCGGCTACGAACCGAAAGGTCGGGGATTCGAATTCCTCCTGGTGCACCAACACTTCCATATGACTGGAAGTGTTTTTTTTATTTAGATAATATACAAAATTACATATCCCATAAATGTTTTTTTAAGTCAACATGTAGATTATCTTTAAAAGTAATTCCTTCATTTTGTAATAATACAATTTGTTCATCCCATCCAGGAACTAATCTACCATTATAATTTACAACTCTATGGCAATGAAAATCACCATATAGTGATGAGTATTTTAATGCTTTTCCAACTAGTCTAGAATTTTTAGGAATACCAGCTAATCTTGCAATTTGCCCATATGTTGCAACTTTACCCTCAGGAATTTCTTCTACTATAGAGTAAATCAAATAAAGTAAATCTTCATCAAGAATTGAACTCATTTAAATCACCAAATATATTTTAGTATAATTAGTAAAAAGTAAGCAACAAAAAATTAAAATTTGATTTACACAAACAAGTATTTGTGATATATTATCAAAAACAAATGTTTACAAAGGAGGAAGCAATGAAATTTGTACATATAGCTGATATGCATTTCGATAGTCCATTTACAAGTTTGGGAAGAATAGAAGGATTATCAGATATAAGAAGACTAGAACAAAGAAAAATATTAAAAAAAATAATAGAATATATACAAGAAAATAATATAGAGTGCTTATTTATATCAGGAGATTTATACGAAAATGACTATGTAAAACAAAGCACAATAGAATATATAAATAATTTATTTAAAACAATTCCAAATACAAAAATATTTATTACACCAGGAAATCATGACCCATATTTAATAAATTCATATTATATGAAATTTAATTGGAATAATAATGTACATATATTTAAATATGATATAGAGAAAATAGAATTAGATGATGTTAATATATATGGCTATGGCTTTAGTAGTTTTTATTCTGAAGGAATAAATGTGAATGAGATAAATTTAGATAATCAGAAAAATAATATATTAATAATGCATGCAGATTTAGATGCTTCAAAAGAAGCAAAAGAATTATATAATCCAGTCGCAACAAGAGATTTATTAAAGTTTGATTATATAGCGTTGGGACATATTCATAAACCAAAATATGATAATAAAATTGTATATCCTGGTTCACCAATTTCTTTTGGGTTTGACGAGTTAGGAAAACATGGTTTTATTGCAGGAGAAATAAAACATAAAGAAATAAAAATTGAATTTATTCCAATCGATGAAAGAGAATTTAAAGAAATTAATTATGATATATCAGAGATTAATTCAAAAGAAGAATTAATAGAAAAATTACAGGAATTAAAATTAAATAAAAATAATTTTTATAAAATAATTTTAAATGGAAAAAGAAACTTTGAAATAAATATTTTAGAAATAAATAAATTAATTCAAAATAATAATATTTTAAAAATAAAAGATAAAACAAAAATAAATTATGATTTAGAAAAAATAAAAAATGAAAATAGTTTAAGAGGAATATATGTAGATCTAATTTTAGAAAAAATAAAAGAATTAAATAATGAAGAAGAAATAAATAAATATTTAAAAGCAATAGAAATTGGTTTAGACTCATTAGAAAATACATAGGAGGAAAAAATTGAAAGTAGAAAAAATACAAATAAATGGTTTTGGAAAATTAGAAAATAAAAATATAGAATTAAATGATGGCATAAATATAATTATAGGAAAAAACGAAAGTGGAAAATCTACATTATTAAAATTTATAAATAGTATGCTATATGGAATTTCTAAAAACAAAAGAGGAAAAAATATATCAGATTTAGAAAAATATAAACCATGGAATACAGAAAAATATTCTGGAAAAATAAAATATAAATTAGATAATAATAATGAATTTGAAATATACCGTAATTTTAAAAATAAAGAATTAAAAATATATAATAATTTTGGTGATGATATTACTCCATTATTTAATGTAGAAAAAAATAAGGAAATTCCATTTTTTTATGAACAAACAAAAGTGGATGAGGATTTATTTGTAAATAGTACAGAAATTATTCAAAATGAAATAAAAATAGATAAAGTAAATCAAAATTTAATTATTCAAAAATTATCTAATTTAGCTACAACTGGAAATGATAATATTTCTTTTAAAAAAAGTATAGAAAAATTAAATAAAAAACAATTAGAAGAAATCGGAACAGAAAGAAGTCAAGATAGACCAATAAATAAAATAATAAATAAAATAAATAATTTAAAAAATGAGAAAAAAGAATTAGAAAAATATGAAGACGAAAAATATGAAATAGAAAAAGAAAATAATTTAATAAAAAATAAAATAAATGAATTAAAAAATAATTTAGACTTTTTAAATAAATTAAAAAAAATAAAAAATATTTATTTAGAAGAAAAAAATAAAATAAATATAAATAAAGAAATAATAGAAGAATATAACAAAAAAATAAATAATTTAGAAATAGAAAAAGAAAAAATAAATAATTCAAAAAATAAAATTAATTATAAAAAAATAAAAATAAATAAATATATTTTTATGGAATTATTTTTATTAATTATTTTTATTTTAATTAATTCAGTATTAAAAAATAATTTATTTAATTTAATTTATATTTTTTTAATAATTCCAATATTAATTTATTTGTATAAAAAAAATAAATTAAAAAATAATTATAAAAAAGAAAAACGAGAAATTAATTTTAATTTAGAAAAAATAAATAATGAAATTAATTTATTAAATGAAAATAAAAATGAAAAAATAAATGAATTAAATTATTTAGAAAAAGAAATAGAAAATAAAATAAAAAAAGAATTAATTATTAATAATTTAAATACAGTAAATTATAATCAAATAATTTATAATGAAGAAATTGAAGAAAAAATAAATTTAATAAATAAAGAAATAAGCGAAAAAGAATTAGAAGAGCATAAATTAGAATTAGATAAACAAAATATATTTCCTAAAATAGATAGATTGGCAAATATACAAGAAGAACTAGAATATTCTATAGAAGAATATAATGAATTAAAAAATAATAGTGAAATAATAGATATAGCAAAAGAATATTTAGAAAAAGCATATAAAAATATGAAAGAAAATGTAACACCAAAATTTTCTAAAGAGCTATCTCAAACAATATCAGATATTTCAGATGGGAAATATAAAAATATGAAAATTACAGATAATGATATTATGGTAGAAGTAGAAAATGGCAATTATGTTTCTGCCGGTCTATTTAGCGAAGGAACAATAGATCAATTATATTTTTCTCTAAGGATGGCAATATTAAAAGAAATTTCATATGAAACTTTACCAATTTTTTTGGATGAATCTTTTGTATTTTTCGATAAAAATAGATTAATAAATACAATAAGTTATTTGAATGATAGCCATAATAATCAAATAATAATATTTTCATGTACAGAAAGGGAAAAAAATATATTAGATGAATTAAATATAGAATATAATTTAATAAACATGTAAGATTAAAATAAATTTCTATAAAATATTATAGGAATTTATTTTTAAATTAAGACAAAATATTGTAATTTCTACGGATATATAATAAAATAGAAATCGTAAAATAGAGATTATAATTACAAAAGAAAAAATAGATAATAAATATATCACAAATTGTAAAAAACTTTTTTAATATACATTACCTAAAATGACAAAAAAAGTTAATACAATATATTAGAATAGCTACTATATTAAAGAAGTTATGAGGTGGTAAAGGATGTTTCAAAATATAAGTGCTAATACAGATTATGTAGAAGAAAATAAAAATAAAACAAACTTAAAGGAAAATTTTATAAAGCAAAATCTTTCGAAACAAGCGATATTAATTTATATATTAGCCTTTATGGTGTCCACTGTTAAATTTGGAAATAATATGGCACCATTTGCAATTTCAATAATTGCAGCAATCACAGCAAATAATATACCAATATTAATTCCGTATGTAATAACGTGCATAGGAACTTTTATAGGATTCGGAGGATCAGGGTTACTTACATATATATTAACAAGCTTAATATTTATGGCACTTTCTATTTTTGTAATGCCAAAAGTAAAAGAGGACACAGATCAAAAAAGACTAATGCCACATTTAATTGTAGCTACAATATTAGTTCAAATTGTACAAATATTATTCGGACCAATACTAATTTATGATATATTATCTGCAATATTATTTACTATAATTTCATGTATTTTTTATAAAATATTTAATAGTTCAATTTCAGTAATAAAAGATTCTAAAACGAAAAAAGCTTTTTCTATAGAAGAAGTAATTGGGACAAGTTTATTAGTTGCAATTGCAATATCAGCTTTTAGAGATATAGCAATATTTGGATATTCAATAAGAAATATTTTAAGTGTATTAGTAGTATTAATATTAGGATGGCAAAATGGTATATTGGTAGGAGCGACTTCAGGTGTAACAATAGGAGTGGTAATTGCAATAATTCAAGGTGGAGATCCAGTACAAATAGCTGCTTTTGCGATTTCTGGAATGATAGCAGGACTATTAAATAAAATTGGAAAAATAGGAGTAATAATAGGATTTTTATTAGGAAATATTATATTAAGCTATGCTGCAAATGGAAATACGCATTCTGTTATAATGGTTCAAGAAATTTTAATTGCTTCAATTGGATTACTTGCAATGCCAAAAAATTTAAAAATAAATATAGAAGATTTTGTAAATGATATAAAATATTTGCCTAAAGCTCCAGATAATAGATTAGAGCAAAAAGAAGATATGGTATATAAATTAAATAATGTATCTGATGCAATATCAGAAATGGCAAATACATATAAAGAAGCTGCGGCAACAGTGTTAGAAGAAAATGAAGTAGAATATACAAAGAATAAAGAAATCTTTGTAACAGAATTAGAGAATAATATAAATGATTTAAAAGATAATGTATTATATGATGATTTAATAGATGATGAATCTCCAATAATTGATGATATATTTAAACTATTAACAGAGAAAGCGGAAATTACAAGAAAAGAATTACTAAAAATATTTGAAAACCATAATAATTATATTTTAGGTTTTGATGATTCAGCAGTAAGTAACAAATTAATGGATGAAATAGACAAAATGGTAAAGGCAATAAATGCTTCTTATAGAGTTAGTAGAATAAATTTTATTTGGAAGAAAAAAATTGTAGAAAATAAAGAAGCTATGGTAAATCAATTAGATGGAATATCAAAAACTATATCAAATTTAGCAGAAGATATAACAACTAAAAAAAGTAGCAGTAAAGAATTAGATGAAAAAGAGGAATTATTAAAATTATTTGAACAAAAGAGAATAGAGGTAAAAGAATTAAATATTAATAAAGAACTAAACGGAAAAATAGAAATAGGTGTATATACTAAACCTTGTGAAGACTATAATAGTACAAATTTAGAAATAGAAGAATGTAAATCAGATAGAATCAAACAAATAATTAATAAATTTTATAAGCAAGAATTTGAAGTACAATTAGTAGATTGCTCTATACAAAAAGCAACTGATATCTGCTATTTTAGATATATAAGTAAGAATAAATATAAATTACAAATTGGACTGGCAAAAGCTACTAAAGAGGGAAGCCCAGTTTCTGGAGATACTACTTTAAAAATGAAGCTACAGGATGGAAAGCAATTAATTGCAATTAGTGATGGAATGGGTTCTGGACCAAATGCAAGAAAAAGTAGTAAAATAGCAATACAAATGTTAAAAAGATTACTTATATCTGGATTTAATAAAGAAACATCATTAGATATGATAAATTCTAGTATGTGCTTAAATGCAGAAGATGATTCTTATGCAACATTAGATATAGCAATATTTGATCTATATGAAGGTAATGTCGAATTTATAAAAAACGGAGCATCTCCTACGTATATAAAGGATAGACGCCATGTTGACATTATAAAAAATATTACACTTCCAGCTGGAATTTTAAATAATATCGAATTAAAAATTTCAGATAGAGATATATCAGAAAACGAAATTCTAGTAATGTGTAGTGATGGTATTGCTGAATCAAATGCAGAATATGAAAATAAAGAATTGTGGCTTAAATATTTGTTAGAGCAAATGGAAACAGAAAATGTTCAAAAGATGGCAGATATAATTTTAGCAGAAGCGATAGACAATAATTATGGAATTCCCAAAGATGATATGACAGTTATTGTATGCAAAATAGAAAGGAATTGATATACATAAATAGAAAAAGTTCTCTAAAAGAGAGCTTTTTTTGTACTATTTATAGGCAATTGGCAAGTCAAAATATACTTTTAAAATTCTACAAAAAATTTTGATAGTAACTTAATATAAAATTTGCATATTTAGTTGTAATTTGTAATAAAAATGTGGTATATTGTATATGTAAAAAAACAAAATTTCTTACGGAGGAAACAAAATGAGTAGAGGAAAACGATATAATGGAGAAGCAAAACTCAACATGAAAAAAGTATTAGCAGTAGTTATTGCACTTTTAGTAATAGTTATGTTTGTTTTTGTTATATATAAATTAGTAACAAATGGAAGAGGAGAAAGAATGACAAACAATTATTATTTTACCTCTTTTCAAGATAATAAATATGGTGTAATAAATAATAAAGGTCAAGAGGTAATAGCACCATCTTACCAAGAATATATTGTTATACCAAATAATAGAACAGATATATTTTTATGTACATATGATGTAGATTATTCAAATAATACATACAAAACAAAAGCTTTAAATTCTAAAAACGAAGAAATATTTACAGATTATGAAAATTTAGAACCAATTGCAAATTATGATTCAAACAACATAATTTCTTATGAACAAAACGCTATTAAGGTTCAAAAAAATGGTAAGTATGGAATGATTAATATAGAAGGAAAAGAAATATTGCCATGTGAATATGATGCTTTATATTCTTTAAAAAATACTAATAACAGTATATTGGTAGAAAAAGATGGCAAGATAGGATTAGTAGACAGTACAGGCAAGGTAATAATAGAACCACAATATAAAGAAATA
This sequence comes from uncultured Clostridia bacterium, assembly GCA_944391965.1. Taxonomy (GTDB): domain Bacteria; phylum Bacillota; class Clostridia; order TANB77; family CAG-508; genus Merdicola. The sequence goes on along the minus strand of CALXVH010000002.1, from coordinate 37,866 downwards.
AGAGGCTTGGGAACAGACTATACATCAGGATATATAGTAATAACAGAAGATAATCAATATGGAGTAGTAGATTGCAATAATCAAAAAGTCTTAGATACAAAATACCAAGATATAAAAAGTTTAACAGATAATGGCACATATGTGGTAAAAGAGAATAATAATTGGGAATTAGTACAAAGAAATGGTGAAGTAACTTTTTCTGATGGCTTAAAAAATGTTAAAGATATATTAGGGTTGAAAAATGGAAATGTAATTATACAAAATACCAATAATAAAGTAGGAGTAATAAACACTACAGGAGAAACAATATTAAATACAGTATATGATGATATAGAATTTGCCTTTGTAGATTCATATATAATAGAGCAAAATGGAAAATATGGAATAGCCAAGAAAAATGATGAAATAGTATTAAATCCTACTTATACAACAATAAATTATATACAAACAGCAGATATAATAGAAGCTAGTGAAGATGGAATAACTTCAAATTTATTAAATAGTAATTTGGAGACAAAATTAACCGGAATAGTTACGGAAATTAATACTAGTAGAGGTTATATAAGAATAAGACAAGATAATGAAAATAAATATTATAATTTCAGATTCGAAGAAAGAGCAGAAAAGGATATAAATACTTCAAATACATTATTTTTAGATAAACAAAATGATAAGTATGGTTATGTAGATAAAGATGGTAAAGTAGTAGTAGATTACCAATATGATGATGCAACAGAACAAAATGAATATGGATATGCAGCAGTTCAAAAAGACGGAAAATGGGGAGCAATAAATGAAAAAGGAGAAGAAATAGTTAATCCACAATATGATTTTTCTAATAATATAAATATTGACTTCATAGGAGAATGGCATTTAGGTAGTGTAGATTCAAATGCTACATATTACACGAAATAAAAATTAACAAAAGAGGGAGAATAAATGGAACTAAAGACAAGATATCAATATACATATTTTATATATCCGTATATAATTGAACAAAATAGATATTCAAAGTATTTGCAGAACTTGTTGAGAAATAAAAAATGTGTACTAAGAATTTTTGAAAAACAAAAAGACTTGGATATATATAACAAATTTTTACCTAAAGTAAGAAGATTTATGTTTCCAACATTTGATTTTTCAGAAAATAAGAGAAAGAAATTTAAAGAATTAGATGTGGGCTTACAAGCAACAATACTTCAGAAATATCCATGCACTATATTCGAATATAATTTAGGTAAAAATGCACAAGGAAAAGCAGGTAGAAATAATGGAATATTTTTTAAGATAGAAAAAATAGAAATAATTTGTTTTTATACTGGAGAATGCTTTATATTGTTAAAAACAGCTATAGAAGATTTAGAACAATTTGATGATGTACTAAATTTTAATTATAAATTTAAAGATATAAAATCAGAATTTATTTCTATGAAACAGTTTGATAATATAAAGATTCAAACAAGCGAATTTGATGATATTAAGAAAATAACAGATATAGTAGATGAAATAGTAGGAAGTTATACAAAAAATATAAATATAGATACAAATAAATTTCTAACTTTTTCATATTCTTGTATAGATCAAGAACATTGGAATAAAAATAAAAATTTTGAAAATATTAAACATCAATTTTATAAGTATACAAATGTATTGCCAAGTAATTATAATTTAAATGTAGAATTTAGTAAGGAAGATAGAAAAATAGATATACTAGATAAATGGGAGTATATAAAATTTGGTTTTTCTAACCAAGCAACAACCTTATTTACTTCAGGAGTAGATACATTTAATTATACTAAATTACCATTTCTTTATGAAAAAGTATATATTTATATGTATATATTGCAACTTTACAAAAAAATATATATGCAAACATTAATAGAGCAATATAAAAGTGCTACAAAAGCTACAAAATTAAGAAAAGAATTTTTGAATTTTACACATAATGTATGGTTACAAGATATTACTACAGATGATATAGGAGAGTTACTAACCAAAAGCTGGTCAGAAAATTTAGAACTAGATAAATTATATTGGAAACTAAAGAATGAATATGATATTTTATATAAAGAATCTAATATAGAGAAAACAGCAAAAAGTAACAAGATAATAATGTTAGTATTAATAATATCTTTAATATTAAACATAATAAATTTTGTGGTATTATTAAGTTAATCGGGATTTGGGGACGGTCCTATAATCCCGATTTTTTCGTATAATTTATTATATCAAAAGGAGGAATAAATTATGATAAAATGCGGAACTGATATAATAGAAATAAATAGAATAAAAGATGCATTAGAAAGAGATGGATTTAGGGAGAGGGTTTATACAGAAAAAGAAATTGAATATTGTGAAAGTAAAAATGTGCAAAAATATCAAAGTTATAGTGGCAGATTTGCTGCAAAAGAAGCAATATTTAAAGCTTTATCTAATATAATAGAGGATAAATATAAAATTAAATGGACTGATTTTGAAATAATTAATAATAAAGATGGAAGCCCATATGTTCAACTATATACAGATGTAATAGATAAATCTAAAATTAAAAGTATATATATAAGCATATCCCATTGTAGAGAATATGCAACAGCAGTGTGTATTGCCGAAGTAGAAGACTAAAAGAGAAGAGGAAATATTATGAAATTATTTGATTCACATTGTCATTTAAATGATGAAAAATTTAATGAAGACAGGGATGAGTTAATCCTAAAATTAAATAATGAGGGTGTAGAAAAACTAGTTACAGCAGGATATAGCTTAGAAAGTAGCAAAGAAGCTATTAATTTAGCTAGTAGATATAATTTTATTTATGCAACAATAGGAATATCACCCAATGATATTCCAGATAATATTAATGGAATAAAAGAAGAGATAGATCAATTAAGTGAGTTGTATAAAACTTCTGAAAAGATTGTTGCCGTAGGAGAAATTGGACTTGATTATCATTGGAATACAGGAAATAAAGATTTACAACAATATGCTTTTATAGAGCAAATAAAATTAGCAAATAAATTAGAATTGCCAATACAAATTCATACAAGGGATGCAGTAATGAATACAATAGATATTTTAAAAACTAATCAGGTTAAATATGGAGGAATATTTCATTGTTGCCCATTTAATAGAGAACTTGTAAAAGAAGGTCTTAAATTAGGTTTTTACATATCTTTTGCTGGACCAACAACTTTTAAAAATTCAAAGAATGCATCCGAGATAATAAATATGGTACCAGACGATAGGTTTTTAGTAGAAACAGATAGTCCTTATTTATCTCCAGAGCCATATAGAGGAAAAAGGAATGATCCAAGAAATGTTCAATATATTTTAAGAAAAATAGCTCAGGTTAAAGAGAAAACATTTGAAGAAGTTCAAAATATGGCATATGAAAATGCCAAAAGAATTTTTAGAATAAGTGAATAATAAAATTAAAGCCACTATTGAAATTCTGATTTCATTTAGTGGTTATATTTTTAAAAATCTAATTAAAATAGGGAAAAAAGGAACGTCCTCAAATCCCGAAAGAACGTTCCAAAATTCCTATTTTTCTAAATCCCTATTTTAGATTTCTTATTGCTTCTATTCTGTCTTCTATGGATGGATGAGTAGAAAACCAGTTATTGGCTTTCTTTTGTTTACCTTTAAATGGCGATACTATATACATATTTTCTGTAGAATTATTAGCTTGTTCTAGTTTAGAACTATCAGAATCTAGTTTTGTTAATGCAGAAATTAAAGCATCTGGATTTCTGGTAAATTCGACAGCTGTTGCATCAGCCATAAATTCACGTTTCCTAGAAATAGCAAGTTTCATTAATTTACCGAAAAAACCAGCTAAAACAAGTAAAATTAGACTAATAAGAAGCATAATTCCATTTGAGCCTCTGTTATCATCATCAAATCTACGCCATAAAAATGCTCTGGAAAAGAAATCAGATAATATGATTACTAAGCCTACCATAACTGTTAAAACAGCAGAAAGCCTAATGTCATAATTTTTAATATGTCCCATTTCATGGGCAACTACTCCTTCTAATTCATAATAATCTAATTTGTCTAATAATGCAGTAGTTACACAAATTACAGAATGTTCTGGGTCCCTACCTGTAGCAAATGCATTTGGTTGGTGAGAATCCATTACATATAATCTTGGCTTATGTTGTAAGCCAGAAGAAACCATTAAAGCATCTAATATGTTTATTAATTTTTTATTTTCTTCTTCAGTTGCAGGTCGAGCTCGATTTATAGATAAAACGATTTTATCACTATAATAATATGAACCCCATGCTGATGCAATAGATACTATAAGTGCTAAGATTATAGAAAATACCCCAAAATCTAGAGCATAACATATATAGTAAATAATTAATGTTATTATAATTATATAAACAGATATTATAAATCCTGTTTTTATTTTATTTCTTTTTATGTCTTGATACATAATTGAACCTCACATTAATAATATATATTTAAAAAGATTTCTTTATACTAAAAGAAATCTTTGGATTTTATTAAAATTAAATTATTTTGAAAAATCAATTTTTACATTTTGTTTTTCTTTTTCATCTTCTACTTCAAATAATTCGCTAGGCTTAAAATTAAATGCTTTTGCAATTAAATTTGAAGGAAACATTTCTATTTTTGTATTATACATAGTAACTGTATCATTATAGAATTGTCTTGAGTAAGCGATTTTATTTTCTGTATTTCTTAATTCTTCTTGTAGTTGTGCAAATGATTCGCTTGCTTTTAAGTCTGGATAATTTTCAGAAACAGCCATTATAGTTTTTAAAGCTTCTGTTAATTGATTGGCAATATCAGCCTTTTCTGCCACTGTAGTAGAGGAAGCCCAAGCTGTTCTAAGTTCAGCAATTTTAGAAAATGTTTCACTTTCGTGTGCCATATATCCTTTTACTGTTTCTTGTAAGTTAGGAATTAAATCAAATCTTCTTTTTAATTGTACATCTATTTGACTCCAAGCGTTTTGAACCCTTTGACGTAGGCTTACCAAATTATTATACATTGCTACAATTATGATACAAATTACAACAACAACTATAATTATTATTGGAATAACCATATATACTCTCCTCCTTTCAGTTATTTTAGCATATTATATGATTTAATACAACATATAATATAAATGTAACACAAATAAAATATATGCATAAAACTTGCCTTCAATGAATATAATATAGTAAATATTAACAATTTTGGAAAATTTGACATATGAAAAAATATATAGTATAATAAAATCTGCTTATGGGAAATAAGCTTAATTTGTGACTTTTTAATCGTGCAGGCGCACGAAGGAGGAATTTATGTTAAAGATTAAAGATGATGAAAAAGCATCTATATCGGTTAAAAGAATAATTGGAATTTGTTTAATATTTTTATTTATATCAGGAATTTGTGTATTCGCAGCAAACAAACAAGTTAAAAATGTAAAAATTACATTATCTAATGGCTGTGAAATGAATATAGTAACATCAAAAACAAAAGTTGCTGATATATTAGATGAAAAACATATCATATTATTACCAGAGGAAAAAGTAACACCAGATGAAAATACAACAATTGGTGCAAATGGTGAAATAATAATTTCAGAAAAAACAGCACAAGAGGAAGTTGCAGAATTAGTATCAAACGAAACAGAAGCTGCAAATACCGAAGAAGAAAAAACAACTGAGTTAAGTATGGATATGATAGCACAAGCATATAATCCAATAACAGAGAAAACAATAGTAGAAGTTCAATCTATACCTTTTGAAACAGTAACAAAAAATGTAGCAAATGGTGCTAGTGAAACTAAAGACCAAGTTATACAAGAAGGTAAAGAAGGCAAGAAAGAAGTAACATATAGAGTTAAATATCAAAATGATGTAGAAATAGAAAGAACAGAGGTAAGCTCTGTAGTACTTGAAGAACCAGTAAATAAAATAGTTCAAGTAAGAGCAAAACAAACAACATCAAGAAGTTCAAGTGGTAGAACTTATATATCTGGAAGTGTAGCAGAATATCAAGCTTATGCAAGAGCAAGATGTAGTGCATATGGTTGGTCAACTGCAGACTTTAATTGTTTAGTTGCTCTTTGGAACAAAGAGAGTAAATGGAATCCAAATGCATACAATTCAAGTTCAGGTGCATATGGAATACCACAAGCATTACCAGCAAGTAAAATGGCTACAGCAGGAACTGATTATAGAACAAATTATAAAACTCAAATAAATTGGGGATTAAGTTATATAAGCTCAAGATATGGTTCGCCATCAGCAGCATGGAGTCACTCAAAATCTAAAGGTTGGTATTAAAAAATGGCCAATGGATTGGTAATTACAATATGTAATAGCTAATTCATTGGCTTTTTTAGATATTATAATTTTAGTCAACATATAACAAATGTAAAAAGATATTTTATCTAGAAAGGAAGTATTATGAAATTAATATCATGGAATGTAAATGGATTAAGAGCAGTTATAAATAAAGGTTTTAAAGATTTCTTTAAAGAAGTAGATGCTGATATATTTTCTATTCAGGAAACGAAAATGCAAGAAGCACAATTAGATGAAACTATTCTACAAATATTCGAGGGGTACAATGCTTATTGGAATAGTGCAGAGAAAAAGGGATATTCCGGTACAGCAATTTTTACTAAACAAAAACCTTTGAATGTAACTTATGGAATTGGTAAAGAAGAGCACGATAAAGAAGGAAGGGTAATAACATTAGAATTCGAAAAGTTCTATATGGTAAATATTTATACTCCAAATTCTAAAAGAGAATTAGAAAGATTAGATTATAGACAAATATGGGAAGATGAAATAAGAGCATATTTGCTAGATTTAAGTACTAAAAAACCTGTTGTAATGTGCGGGGATTTAAATGTTGCTCATAATGAAATAGATTTAAAAAATCCAAAAACAAACAGAAAGAATGCTGGATTTACAGATGAAGAAAGAGCAAAAATGACAGAGCTTTTAAATGCAGGTTTTATAGATACATTTAGATATAAATATCCAGAAGTAGAAGGAAAATATAGCTGGTGGTCATATATGTTTCATGCCAGAGAAAAAAATGCAGGTTGGAGAATTGACTATTTTATAGTTTCAGAAAGCTTAAAAGATAAAATAGAAGATGCGAAAATATTAGATGATATTTATGGTAGTGATCATTGTCCAGTAGAATTGGATTTAAATATTTAATTAAGCGAAGGGAAGAAAAAAATGAAAGAAAATAGTTGGAAAAAATGGCTATATTGGTTTAGCTTTGGAGTGGCAATTATAATTGTATTTAATATATTTAATAATTTTGATAATTTAAAGCAAATAGTAGGTAATTTCTTTCAGATACTTAGTCCGTTTCTAGCAGGTATTTTAATAGCATATATATTATATTTACCATGTAGAGGAATAGAAAAAAAGCTAGAAAAAAGAAAATTAAAACTCATAAAGAAAAAGGCAAGACCAATCAGTGTAATAATAATATATGTATTGATTTTAATTATTTTAATAATTGCAATGAAATTTCTTATACCAAGAGTATATGATAGTATAATAGAATTAATAAATAATTCACAAGGGTATATAACTGATATTATGAATAAATTTTCTGCTCTTCCAGATGACTCTTTCTTAAAGAAAGATTTCTTAGAGCAGGCAATAGCAAAATTAAAAGAAATAGATATTATGCAAATATTAAATTATTTATCTGGTATATTTAGTTTTGCTACAAGCCTATTAAATATATTTGTTGCAATTGTAGTTTCTGTATATGTATTAGCAGCAAGAGGCAAATTAGTAAAGGCTTTAAAAAAATTTATTATAGCAGTATTTAAACCAAACACTGCAGAAAGATTAATCAAGTATTTTAATAATGCAAATGAATACTTCTTTAAATTTTTATCAAGCCAGGTATTAGATGGAATAGTCGTAGGAATATTAACATCGATAGCTATGTCATTATTAGGAGTGAAATATGCTGTATTGTTAGGTTTCTTTATAGGATTGCTTAACCTTATACCATATTTTGGTGCTATATTTGCAGTGGCAATTTCAGCAATAATAACATTAGTTACAGGAGGCTTAGCGCAAGCAATATGGATGCTTGTAATAGTAATTATTTTACAACAAATAGATGCTAATATTATTAATCCAAAAATAGTAGGTGGTTCTTTAAAATTAAGTCCATTACTTGTTATATTTGCAGTTGCAGTAGGTGGAGCTTATTTTGGTATATTAGGAATGTTCTTAGGAGCACCGGTTGCTGCTGTAATTAAATTATTAGTATCAGATTTTGTAAATTATAGATTAGAACAAAAAGCACAAGAAAATATAGAGTAAAAAATAATTAAATATAAATTAGAAGAAGAATATAAATTATTAATAAAACATTAATAATTTATATTCTTTTTTCTTAATAAATAAAATGGTATAATACCAATAGATTCGGATAAAGGGGAAGGATTTTATGTATAATATTTTAGTGTGTGATGATGATAAAGAAATAGTAAATGCAATAGAAATATATTTAGAAAAAGAAGGTTATCAAATATATAAAGCATACAATGGAAAAGAGGCTTTAAAAATAATAGATAATAAAGAGTTACATTTAGTTATATTAGACATAATGATGCCAGAATTAGATGGAATAAGTGTAGCAGAAAAGGTAAGAAAAGATAAAGCGATTCCAATAATTATGCTGTCTGCAAAATCAGAAGATTATGACAAAATAAAAGGCTTAAATGTAGGTGCAGACGATTACATAACTAAGCCATTTAATCCAATGGAATTAGTAGCGAGAGTAAATTCACAAATAAGAAGATACACAAAATTAGGAAGTATTAATCAAAAGGAAGAAAATGATGATATATATAAATCTGGGGAACTAGTAATAGACGATAGTAAAAAAGAAGTTACTGTTGATGGAAAAAATATTAAGCTAACTCCTACGGAATACAATATTTTAAAATTCTTAACAAAAAATAAAGGAAAGGTTTTTTCTATATCGCAAATATATGAAAATGTTTGGGAAGAAGAATCTTATGGAGCAGAGAATATAATTGCGGTACACATAAGACATATAAGAGAAAAAATAGAAATAAATCCACGTGAACCAAGATACTTAAAAGTAATATGGGGAATTGGATATAAAATAGAGAATATTTAAAAGGATGTGAAGAGATGGAAGAAAAAAGTATTTTAAAAAATCAGGTTTTAAAAATTCTTGCTTTTTTAACATTACCAATATTTGCAATGATAATAATAATTGATTGCGTATTAATTTATTACTCTGTTGCACACCCAGAAATAAAAGAAAATAAAGATTTTTATGACACAGATATGTTTATAGAATCTTATTTAGGAGAAGTCGAACGAAAAAGTTCAAGCTTAAAAGATGAAGTTGAAGAAGGATATTTTATAGATGAATATGGATATTGGATAGATCCAGCAGAAGAAAATGATAGAATGCCAATTTATGTACAAGATGGAGAATACAGAATATATTATCAAACAAATCATACAAAGAAAAAATTTATATATTTATTAATAAATGAAGAAACAAAGATTGCATATACCAATATACAACAAACCGCTAAAACAAATACCTTAGAAAAGCTAAAACAAGAAATAATAACTAATAATAAATATTGGTCAATATCTAATAATCAAATTCAAACAAATATAGATAGATTATCAGAAGAAAATATAGTACGAAATGAAGATTTACAGGAGATAAGTGAATTTTCAACTAATAAACAATATTATACAGCTTTTGATGAAACAGTACAAAATTTAGATTCTACAAATGATATAACACTTAGTAGAGCTCTATATAATCAGACACAGGCACTATATAAATATGCATATTCAACTTTAGCAGTTAGTATTATATTAGGTGCAATAGAACTTATATATTTAATTTACAGTTTAGGTCATGTAAAAAATAAAGAGGATATTTATTTATCTTGGTTAGATAAAATTCCACTAGAAATATTGATTGGAGCTTATTCTTTATTATTCCTTGTGGAAGCTGCATTATTAGTAATTTGCTTTAGTGTAGTAGCTGTTGATGTTAATTTATGTGTTATGCTTATTATGTTAGTTGGATATTTTTCAATATTAAGTGCATTATGTGGAGCAGGAACATTATTAAAAAGAATTAAAGTACATACATTTTTTAAGAACTCAATTACGTATAGAATTCTAAAATGGATAGTAAAAAAATATAAAAATGTAAAAAATACAATTTCAGCAAATAAAAATTTAGGTGGTAAAATAGCATTATATTTTATTGGAATGATAGCAGTATCTGGAATCTTGATTTTAGTTTTTGGTGGATTTGGAATTTTATTAGATATAGTTTTCTGGATTTGGTGCTATTATAAAATTATGAAAGAAGTCGATAAGTTTAAACAAATACATGATGCTGCAGAAAAAATTTATAAGGGTGATACAAATATTAAATTAGATGAATCTTTATATACAGGAGTTTTAAAGGAACTTGCAGTGTACATCAATGACATAGCCGGAGGATTTTCTAACGCTATAAAAGAAAGCTTAAAAAGTGAAAGACTAAAAACAGAGCTTATAACAAATGTTTCTCATGATATTAAAACTCCATTAACTTCAATTATTAATTATGTTGATTTATTAAAACAAGAAAATATACAAAATGAGAAAGCAAAAGAATATATAGAAGTTTTAGATAATAAATCACAGAGATTAAAGAAATTAATAGAAGATTTAGTAGAAGCATCAAAGGCATCTTCAGGAAATATAAAAATAAATAAAGAAGTATTAAATGTTAAAGAATTGCTAAATCAAGTAACAGGAGAATTTGAAGATAAATTTAATGGGCGTGGACTAAATATTATAAGTAAACTACCAGAAGAAACTATATATATTAAAGCAGATAGTAGATATTTATATAGAGTATTAGAAAATACGTATAGTAATGTTGCAAAATATGCAGAAGAAAATACTAGAGTTTATATAGATTGTATATTAGAAGAGGAAAATACTGTTGCAATATATGTAAAAAATATTTCTAAAGATGAATTAAATATTTCTGCAGATGAATTGATGCAAAGATTTGTTAGAGGAGATAAATCTAGAAATACAGAAGGAAGTGGATTAGGTCTTTCTATTGCTAAAAGTTTAACAGAATTACAAGATGGAACTTTTAATATTTATTTAGATGGAGATTTATTTAAAGTTGCTATTAAATTTAAAAGAGTATAAGAAGAACTACTTATAATACTAATACACATGAATAAAGCAGTCCTAATTTATAGGACTGCTTTTTAAAAAGTTTTATTTTGAAATAGAGGATTTCGTGTGTTTCTGTTATTACGAAAAGTTTTTAACAAAAGTAAAAAAAGTGTAAGTTTATGTTGTTAAAATACAGAATTATGATATAATTTGCAGGAGAACAAAATATCGCTAAAGGAGAATAAAGATGCAAAATTTATTAGAAGGTTTAAATGACAAACAATATGAAGCCGTTGTAAATACAGATGGACCATGTTTAGTAATAGCTGGTGCAGGAAGCGGTAAAACAAAAGTATTAACACATAAAATAGCATATTTAATGGAAGAAAAAGATATAAAACCATGGAATATATTAGCAATAACATTTACTAATAAAGCTGCAAACGAAATGAAAGAAAGAGTAGAGGGATTAGTAGGTGATGATGCAAAAGATATGTGGATTGGAACATTCCATTCTATATGTGTTAAAATTTTAAGAAGATTTATAGATAGAATTGGTTTTGACCATTCTTTTGTAATTTTTGATACATCAGACCAAAGAACATTAATTAAAGAATGTTTAAAAGACTTACAAATAGATGATAAAATGTTTACAGATAGGATTGTTCAATTCGAAATAAGCAATGCAAAAAATGATATGAAAGAACCAGAAGAATATGAAGCTATGGTAAAAGGTGATTATAGAAGAGAAAAAATAGCTTCTGTATATAATTTGTATCAAAAAAGATTAAAAGAAAATAATGCTATAGATTTTGATGATATTATAAATTATGCTATAAAAATATTTAGAGAAAATGATGATGTATTAGATTATTATACAAATAAATTTAATTATATATTAGTAGATGAATATCAAGATACAAATAAAGCACAATTTACATTAATTAGAATGTTAGCCAAGGCTCATGGGAATATTACTGTAGTTGGAGACAATGACCAAGGAATTTATAGTTTTAGAGGTGCAGACATTTCAAATATTTTAAATTTTGAAAAAGATTTTAAAGGAACAAAAATAATAAAATTAGAGCAAAATTATAGATGTACACAAAATATATTAAATGCAGCAAATTCTGTAATCCAAAATAATGAAGTAAAATATAAGAAAAAATTATGGACAGAAAATGAAAAAGGAGCATTACCAACATTTCATGTTTCAGATGATGAATATGATGAAGGAAGATATATTGTAGAGCAAATAAATCATCTAAAAAGAGAAGAATATTATAAATATTCAGATTTTGCAATTCTTTATAGGATGAACTCACAATCAAGAGCAATAGAGGAAATTTTAAGAAGAGAAGATATCCCATATAAAATTGTTGGAGGGCTTAAATTCTATGAAAGAAAAGAAATAAAAGATATAATTTCTTATTTAAGATTAATTAATAATCCATCAGATAATTTAGCATTAAAAAGAATTATAAATGAACCAAAAAGAGGAATCGGAAAAACAAGTTTAGATAAGATACAAGCAATATCAGAACAAACTGGAATACCAATGTATCAAATAATAAAAGAAGCAGATCAATATGGTCTTAGTAGAGTATATGCAAATGCACAAGGATTTATAGAAGTTATAGAAGATTTAATAAGTAAGAAAGATGAGTATACAATTACAGAATTAATAAAACATACTTTAAAAGAAACAGGATATACAAAAGCTTTAGAAGATGAAAATAGTATAGAGGCAGAAAACAGAATAGAGAACCTAGAAGAATTTTTAACTGTTGCAGTACAATTCGAAGAAGAAGAGGCAGATAATGATTTAAGCACTTTCTTAGAGGGAATAACTCTTTCTAGTGATATAGATGGAATGGATGATGAAGAAGAATCTGTTACATTAATGACATTACACTCAGCAAAAGGATTGGAATTTCCAGTAGTATTTTTAGTAGGTATGGAAGAAGGAATCTTCCCAGGATATAAATCTATAGGAGAGCCAAAGGAATTAGAAGAAGAAAGACGTTTATGTTATGTAGGCATAACTAGAGCAAAAAATAATTTATATTTAACATGTAGTAGACAAAGAACAATGTTTGGTTCAACAAGCTGTAATCCTGTATCAAGATTTGTAAAAGAAATACCAGAAAACATGCTAGAAGGTGCAAATGAAATAGAAAGCGAACCAGAAAATAAATTTAAAGAAAGTAGTTATGAATGGAGCTATGGAAAATCAGGCAATAATGGAAAAGTCGTAAGCTATAAAGTAGATATACCAAATGCTAAGCCAGAACCAAGTTTTGCATTTAAATCTGCAGAAAGCTTTTTAGCAAAACTAAATAGCAAATCACAAGGAAACACAACAGATTTATCGAAATATAAAGAAGGTCAAAGAATATATCATAAACGTTTTGGCGAAGGAAATATAAGTAAAATAGAACCAGAAGGAGACGATTTAAAATTAGACATTCAATTTGACAAAGTAGGACATAAACGACTAATGGCAAAATTTGCAAATCTAGAAATTATAGACTAATTTAAATAAGAATTTGAGTTGTCTCATAGGGGGGGATTTGGGGACGTTCCTTAAATCCCTATTTAATATTAAGTATAAAAATCAATGATTATAGTAATTAGCTAAATATCATAAATATATTAGAGGAGAATGGAATGAAAAAGTTATTAATTGATATGGACGATGTTATTTGTGAAAATGGGTTTATTCGTATGATAAATGAATTCTTAGGTACTAATTATAGAGCAGAAGATGCAAATTCATATTACGTAAATGATCTAATACCTGCAGATAAATTTGAAGAATGGGTAAAATATTTTGAAGAAAAGAATGTATATGACTATGTAAATATAGTTAAAGATGCACCAGAAGTTATAGAAAAACTTAATAAAGTATATGATATATATATAATTACCGCATATATTTTTAGGGATAAACCAGAAATATCAGGAAATCAATTAAAAAATAAATTTGATTACTTAACTAAGAATTTACCTTTTATAGATCCAAAAAAATTTATATTTTTATCTGATAAAGAATTAGTAGATGCAGATATAAGAATTGATGATAGTGTTGATAAACTAAAAGGAAAAGCAGAATTAAAATTATTATTTACAGCATATCACAATAAAAATATTGGTGAGGAAGAATTAAAAGAGAAGAAACTAACTAGAGTAAATAGTTGGAAAGAAATAGAAAAATTGTTACTTGAAAATAATGTTTAAAAAACTGCCAACCGGCAGTTTTTTTGAGGTCACAGTTTTATAATAGAGGGATTTAAAGAACGTCCCCAAATCCCTATGCGACACACCAAAATTTCTGTAAAATTCGATGTATAAAAAATGAAAATTGGATAATAATATAAAAAAATGAAAAGGAGTGATAATATGCCAAATTTAAGTCAAGTTGAATTACAAAATTTAAGACACCTTATAGGAGCACATGAGACTTCATATCAAAAGTTGAATGCGTATTCTTCAGAGGCTGTTGATCCACAAATTAAGCAAATTTTTGCAAAGTCTGCACAAGATGCTTTAAATACAAAACAAAAATTGATGAGTTTTTTAAATAATTAAAATCAGGAGGTTCGATTTTATAATGAATGAAAAAATTATGGTAAATGATATTTTATCAGGAGTTAAGTCTAATTTAACAACATATCAAAACGCAATAGCAGAATGTGAAAATATGGAGCTTAGACAAACTCTACAACAAATAAGAAATAATGATGAAAGTTTTCAATATGAATTATTTAAGGTCGCACAAACAAAGGGATATTATAAACCAGCGTCTAAAGCTACTGTAACAGAAATAGATGAAGTGAAAAATAATTTACAATAAAATATTACTGTAAACAAACGCCTACATTTTATATAGTGTGGGCGTTTTGAAATGTTAACATAATTGCAAATAAATGTTACAAAAATATTAAGTTGTATAGATAAACGAAGAAAAAAAGAAAAAGAGAGACTTTTTAAAGAAAAAAAGCGAAAAAATCATTGATTTTAAAATTTGAAGAAAAAAATCTTTTATTATATTATATAACCAATGTGTATACAAAGGAGTGTTAAAAATTATTAAGGTAAGAAAAGTATTAATTAATTTTAGAACTTTAATAAAATTATTAGCATTATTAGCCGTAGCAGGAGCACTAATTTGGGCAGCAATAATTTTTATTTATAAGCCAATATATAGTGTAACTTTAAATGGCGAATTTATAGGATACTGTGAAGATAAAACAGAAATGCAAAATAGGATAAACGAATATATGGATAATGGCTACGGAGAGAATGTTGCATTTGTGGAAATTAATGATTTACCAGAATACAAAATGTGCTTTTTAAAAAAGGGTATTACAACAGATGATGATGAAATTTTTCAAAAAGTAATAGGAAATGGTAAAAATTATTATACATATTATGCAATGGTAGTAAATGGACAAGAAAAACTATATGTAAAAAATCTTGAAGAGGCAGAAGCAGTATTACAAGAATTAAAAGATAAAGATAGTGCAAATAAAGATAATATAACAATAGAAGAAAAATATAATACGGAACTTGCAACATTAGTTGCGAAGGAAGATGCGGTTAACCAATTATATGAAGAAAAACAAGTAGAAAGTACAGTAATGATAGCAAGCACAGCAACAAATAGAAAAACAAGCAATAGAGTAAGTACTTCTACTAAAGTTTCAAGTGGAAAAGCAAATTTAGGAATAACATTAATAGAACCAATAAGCGGAATAATAACTGCAAGGTATGGAGAAAGAAGTAGTGTTCGTTCTAGTGCGCATACGGGTCTTGATATAGCAGCACCAGCAGGAACACCTATAAAGGCAGCAGCTTCAGGAACAGTAGTATTTTCTGGAAGAAAGGGCTCATTTGGTAAAATGATTGTAGTTTCGCATGGAAACGGTGTACAAACATATTATGCACATTGCAGTAGTTTACTAGCTTCTGTTGGAGATACAGTTTCTCAGGGAGAAGTTATTGCAAAAGTTGGAAGCACAGGTAATTCTACAGGTAACCATTTACATTTAGAAGTAAGAGTAAATGGACAAAGTTATAATCCTCAAAAATATGTATATTAAAATTTACATATTGCTTTGCAAACACACAAGTGGCGTAGCTTAAATTAATAAAAAATATAATAAAAAGAAGGCTAATGATTAGCCTTCTTTTTGAATTCCAAAAATATAGCCCATCAAATGAAATAAGAGATTCCAATGATGGGCTAAAAAAATAAATTATAGTCTATTTTAAATTTTTAGATAAAACTTGATAGAAATTATTTTTTACTATTAAAGTACCATATTCATTTAATTTGTTTTTAAATAAATTAGAATTATTTATACTTTTGCCGAATTCAGTTAATGTACAAAGGAAAGTTTTAATACCTTTAAAGTTTTTATTAATATTTTCCATAACTAAATAATAGCGGTTTTTATATGTATATAAAGAGAAATCTTTTGTAAAAGCAATTAAACCATTAAGCTTAAGATTTTTTAAAAGTAAAACAAAATCAATAATATCATCAAAAGTATTAAATTCGTAAATTATAGAATCAGTTGTTAACTTATTAGACTTTCGTTTTGCTCTAATTGTTCTCTTTTTATATGTAGAATTTGTTATATCAAAATCTGGCAAAGACCTAGTAATTGTGATAATAAAATCACCGTCCAAAGTTGCTAAAGCTTCTACCATTAACTTATAATTTTTAGTTATAAAACCTATTTGTTCTTCTGCTTCATCCAATATTTCCATAAATAGTTTTTGCGAATCGGAAGAATTTGACATAAAAGCCTGGTAATCTATATCGTTATCTGCTAAATCTTGAAGGTCAAGAATAATTCGAATTTTATCATTACTTAATTTTTCAAATCTCATTAAAATATCCCTCCCGAAATATATATTAATTATACTATATATAAAGTATAATTTAAATGAGTAATATTTGGTAATATAATATATTCTGTATTAAAAAAATAGGTACCTTTAATATAGCATAAAAGAAAATAAATTAAAAGAAAAAAATGGAAAAAAACAAAGAATTTTTATTCCCCAAAAATTGTAAATATGACTTGAAAAATCTGTGTAATATATATATAATATTATGGAATTTAATTGTTAATTTCCGTAAGGAAAAGGAGGAGCAATAATGGCAACTAAAGACAAAAATATATGGGTTTTAGTAATATTTATTTTAGCAGGATTAGTAGTAGGTGGATTGTTAGGAGAACTTGCTTCTAGGGTTGATTTTTTATGGTGGCTTGGGTATGGAAATAGTTTTGGACTAGCAGAGCCATTAGTATTAGACTTAAGTATTGTAAAAATCACATTTGCGTTAGTAATAAAAGTTAATATAGCAAGTATAATTGGAGTTTTGCTATCTATACTTATATATAGAAAAGTGTAATTTAAAATGGGGGCAGAAAGGAATAAATTATGATAATGAAAATGCTCCCAAATTACGAAAGACCATATGAAAAACTAGAAATATATGGAGAAGAAAATTTGTCAAATTCTGAATTGCTAGCAATAGTAATTAAAAGTGGGACAAAGGAAGAGTCTGCATTGGCAGTAGCTCAACGTATTTTAAATATGGGAAATAATTGCAAAACAAATGATATTACATTTTTAGAAGAACTTACAATACAAGAGCTAACCAAAATAAAAGGAATAGGTAGGGTAAAAGCAATACAAATAAAAGCTGTTTGTGAACTTGCAAAAAGAATAGGAAAGCCTATATGTGCAGAAAAAATTTTAATAAAAGGTTCAGAAGATGTTGCAAATTTATTTATGAAAGAATTAAAAAATTCAAAAAGAGAAGTTGCAAAGCTAGTAATATTAAATAATAAAAATGTAGTAATAAAAATTAAAGATATATCATTTGGAGGACAGAATTTTGTAATGCTTGATCCGAAAGATATTTTTACAGAAGCAATAAAAATGCAAGCACAAAGATTAATACTTGTGCATAATCATCCAAGTGGTGACCCTAAGCCAAGTAAGGAAGACATATTACTTACAAGTAGAATAAAAGATGCATCAATGTTATTAGGTATTTCTTTTTTGGATCATGTAATAATAGGAAATAACAATTACGAAAGTGTTTTCGGAATAATGAGAAAGAAAGGATTGTTTTAATATGTTTAAATTTTTAGGACTTAATTCTAAGGATATTGGAATAGACTTAGGTACAGCAAATTTATTAGTAACTTTAAAAGGGAAGGGAATTGTACTTAATGAACCTTCAGTTGTAGCAATAGATAAAAATACTGGAGAAATTTTAGCAACTGGATATGAAGCAAAAGAGATGCTAGGAAGGACTCCAGAAACTATAAAAGCAGTAAGACCTCTAAGAGACGGTGTTATTGCAGATTTTACAGCTACAGAATTAATGTTAAAAAATATAATAAAAAAAGTATGTAGACAAAATAATGTTGGTAAACCAAGAATACTAGTTGGAGTTCCATCAGGAATAACAGAAGTAGAAGAAAGAGCAGTAGAAGAAGCAGTTATGCAAGCAGGAGCAAAAGAAGTGTACTTAATAGAAGAACCAATGGCAGCAGCTATTGGAGCTAATTTGGATGTTTCTGAACCTAGTGGAAATATAATTGTAGATATTGGTGGAGGAACAACAGAAGTTGCAGTAGTTTCTTTAGGAGGAATAGTTATAAGTCATTCTTTAAGAATTGCTGGGGACGAGCTAGATGAAGATATAATTAATTATATTAAAAGAGAATATAATTTAGCAATTGGAGACACTACAGCAGAAGAAATAAAAAAACAAATTGGTTGTGCACTTCCTCTAATGACAGAGATGACTATGGATGTTACAGGAAGAGATTTAAATACAGGGCTTCCAAGAAATATAGTTGTAACTTCTAGCAATATTCAAGAAGCAATAGAAGTTTCTATAAACGAAATAGTAGAAACAGTTAAAGCAACATTAGAAAAAACACCACCAGAACTTGCTTCTGATATTATGGAAAAAGGTATCGTGCTTGCAGGTGGAGGAGCATTAATTAAAAATCTAGATAAATTGTTAAGTGAGAGAACTGGAATGCCAGTATATGTCGCAGAAGATCCTTTAGATTGTGTAGTAAAAGGAACTGGTAAAACATTAGAAAACATAGAAAAATTAAGAACAGTATTAATTAACGCAAGAAAAAGAGTATAACTTTAATTATATGGGAAGGAAGTAAGAATGTATAAAAAGAAAAAAAGTGGAGTTATTGGAATAGTTGTTACAGTAATAATTTTAATATTATTAGTAATACTTTCAAATATAAAAATAGAAAATTTAACAGTTGTAGAAAATGTTTTTAGTACAATAGTTATGCCATTTCAAAATGGGTTTACAATGCTAAAAAATAAAATCTCAGGAAATGATACATTTTTTACTGATTTAGATAATTTAAAAAACGAAAATGAAGAGTTAAAACAAAAAAATAGTGAATTAGAACAATCACTAAGAGAATTAGAAATAATAAAAGCAGAGAATACTACTTTAAAAGAGCAAATGAATCTTAAGGAAAAATATGGAGAATATAATACAGTATCTGGTTATGTAATTAATAGAGATATTAGCAATTATACAGGTATGGTAGTTATAAATGTAGGATCAGATGATGGTGTTCAGCCTAATATGACTGTTATTGCAGATAAAGGACTAGTTGGAAATGTAGTGTCTGTAACTGCAAATACAGCGAAAGTTCAAACGATTGTGGATCCAGCAAGTTCTGTAAGCTGTATTATTAGTACTTCTAAAGATGCATTTATAACAAAAGGAAGTATAAATGGTAGTGGAAGAGAAATAAGAGCAACATATATACCAACAGATGCAGTATTAGTTCAAGACACAAGTGTAGAAACATCAGGGCTAGGAGGAATTTATCCTAAAGGAATACATGTAGGAACGATAAAAGAAGTCGTTAATACCAAAAATCCAACAGATAAATATGCAACAATAGAAACAGCGGTAGATTTTTCAAAATTAGATACAGTACTTGTAATACTAAATTAAAGAAAGGAGAGCATTTATGAAAAAAGCAGTATGTATATTGTTAATGTTTTTAGCTTTCCTTATAATATATTTTTTGCAAGTAAATTTTTTTACATGGTTTAATATTGCAGGAGTAATGCCAAATCTATTTGTGGTACTAATACTAGTAATAGGATTATTTGCTGGGAAAAATACAGGAATATCTACAGGGATAGTTGCGGGACTACTTATAGATATTTTCATAAGCAAGAAAATAGGAGTGACAGCAATAACCTTAGGGTTAGTAGGCTTTATTGGTGCTTTATTAGATAAAAACTTTTCAAAAGATAGTAGGATAACTCTTATTCTGATGGTTATAATTTTAACTGTACTTTATGAAATATTAAATTATGCTATAAATGCAATTATATTTTCTTATTCATTAGAACTAATAGATTTCTTTATAAAATTAGCAATAGAAACATTATTTAATATATTAATAACCATAATATTTTATCCACTTATTCAAAAATGTGGATATGCTTTAGAGGAAAATTTTAAAGAAACAAAAATACTAACAAGATATTTTTAATGTAGGATTGGAAGTGATTAATTGAGCAAGAAACCAAATACAAAATTTAGATTTAATTTTATAACAACTATTATATATGTAGTAGGAATTATTTTATTATTACAACTTTTCAATCTACAAATAGTGCATGGTAGTGAATATAGGGAGCAATCAAATACAAGATTAACACGTGAAAGTACCATAGAAGCAGATAGAGGCTCAATACTAGATAAATCGGGGAATACGATAGTAGGAAATACAATGGGATTTAGTGTTGATTTATACAAAACGAAAATAGATGATAAAACATTAAATCAAACTATTTTAAATGTTATAAATGTGTTAGAACAAAATGGAGATTCTTATATTGATGATTTTATAATAGATGTAAATCCATATGCTTTTAATGTCTCTGAAGAAAAAGTGGCGAATTTTAAAAAGGATAATGATATAGACGAAAATGCGACAGCTGAAGAGTGTTTTAATATAATGAAAGAAGAGTACGAAATAGAAAACACGGATGTACTAGAAGCAAGAAAAATAATGGCAATTAGGTACGCAATACAGCAAGAAGGATATAGTAGTACAAGACCACTACAAATATCAAATAATATAAAGAGAGAATCTGCGTTAATATTCAATGAAAAAGCAGCAGAATTCCCAGGAATAAATGTTGTTGTTGAACCAGTCAGAAATTATGAACAAGGTACAACTGCTTCACATATAGTTGGTTATACCGGAAAAATTACATCAAAGGAATTAGAAACTAGAAAAGATACTTATGACCAAGATGATATAATAGGAAAAAATGGAATAGAATCTATGTTCGAAGAGTATTTAAAAGGTGAAGATGGTATAAAACAACTAGATATGAGTGTTGATGGAACTGTTCAAGAAGAATATACAACAAAAGAAGCTGTAAAGGGATCAGATGTTGTATTAACAATAGATTTAAATTTACAAAAAGTAACGGAAGAAGCACTAGCAAATACTATCAATAAAATAAATAGTGGCGGATATTCACAACAATATGATACAAATTCTGGAGCAGCAGTAGTAATGGAAGTTAAAACAGGAAAAATATTAGCAATGGCAAGTTATCCAACATATAATCCACAAGATTTTGTTGGGACAATATCTACAGAAAAGTGGAATGAATATAATAACAATCCAGATTTACCACTAATGAATAAAACTATTCAATCAGCATATGCACCAGGTTCAATATTTAAGATGGTAACAGCAATTGCAGGTTTAGAGTCTGGGGTAGTTAATACTACAGAAAGAGTAAATGATACTGGAACATTTTATAGATATAATAGTAGTTGGCATTGCTGGCAAAGAGGTGGACATGGATGGCTTAACATTACAGGTGCAATAGAAAAATCATGTAACTACTTCTTCTACACAATTGGAACAAGAATGGATATAGATACATTAGCAAAATATACTAGATATTTCGGGCTAGGAGTAAAGACTGGTGTAGAATTGCCAAGTGAGGTAGCGGGAAGTGTTGCTTCAAGAGAAACTGCAGAAAAGAATAATCATTCTTGGCAACCAGGTGATATGATGTCTGCTGTTATAGGACAAAGCTATAATGCATTTACACCATTACAAATGGCTAAATATATAAGTATGGTAGCAAATGGTGGAAATAAAATAACACCAACAATAGTAGAATCTGTTATAAAAGCAGATGGAACAGAAATACCAAAAGATGAGGTAGAACAAAAAATAAAAGAAAAATTAGGAATAACAGATGATGGAACAGAGGATTTAACGATATCTCAAACAAGCATAGATGTAGTTAAAGAAGGAATGCGCTCAGTTACATCTGATGAATCTGGAACAGCATATAGTGTATTTAGAAATTTCCCAATAGAAGTTGGAGGAAAAACAGGATCTGCAGAAACAGAAAGTGGTGAGGGAAATGGTAAAACTAATGCTTGGTTTGCAGGTTTTGCTCCATTTGATGATCCTGAAATTGCGGTAGTTGTATTTGTAGAAAATGGTGGACATGGTTGGTATACAGGAGAGACTGTTAGAAATATAATGGAACAATATTTTGGAATGAATACTACACAAGTACAAGAAGATATGACACAAGCACCATATGTAGAAACATATAGATAAGAATGAAAGGAAGTTTAAAATGGCACAGTATATAACAGTAAATTTAAAAAAAGATGTAATTGTTATGAAATTAAGCGAGAAAGCAACACAGGCAGATACAATTAAAAGTTTAAAGAAGAAATTACCAGAGCTAAAAAAATTATATCAGCAAGAAAAAACACCGATATTTGTGACAGGGAGAATTTTGAAAAATAAAGAATTAAAAGAGATTCAAGATTTGATAAAAAAGAGTATAAATGTTGAAGTAGAATTTGATACGCCTAAAGCCTTAGGGCTAAACGAAATAAGAAGAACATATAATAGAGATGTAGAAATCTCAGAATCTAAAATTCACAGAGGTTCATTAAGATCAGGCCAAAGAATTGAATATGAAGGAACATTAATAGTATTGGGTGACGTAAATGATGGAGCAGAAGTAATTGCTGGTGATAATGTAGTGGTAGTAGGTAATTTAAGAGGATTAGCTCATGCTGGTGCCAAAGGAAATAAGCAAGCAATAATTGCAGCACATAGAATAGATACTCATCAACTTAGAATTGCTAATATAATAAAAGAAATGGAAAAAGATGATGAAGCATATAATGTTGCATACACATATGCATATGTTGATGAAAATGGAAGAGATATTATTTTGGAATAATATATAAATCAAAAAGAATGTACTAAAAATTTGATAGTACATTCTTTTTGATACTTGGATTTATTTTATGGCATAGCCCAACAAATCAAAGATTTATACGTGCTTCATAGCCAATCTATTGGAGCATTATCTGTAAATTAAAAAATGTGGATAACCTAAGTAAAAAGCAATAGTAATAAACAGATTATTAACTCATTATCTTTATCATTTTCTTTATATAAAATAAATATAATAAATAGTATAATTAAATCATCTAGATACAATTTAATACCTAATATATTAATACAGATATTATTATCAGTAACTGAAGTAGAATATGTTTGATTAGAATTTTTGGAACTATAATTTGATTTTTGTGTTGGCACTATATTGCTTTTGCTTTTTTGTAGCTTTCGTATATTGTTCTTGTAATAATTAGAATAAGGAGGAGGAAATTTATACATTTTTATCACCACCATTATCATTTTTAAACATTTCTAATAATGGAGCCATGTTTAATAATTTCATGTATTGGTCTAATTTGGTTTGTCTACTTTCTCTAAGATATGGTTTTAAAGCTAATAACAAATTAGATCGTTTATCATTGTGAGAAGAATTTATTTTATCCATCATCTCTTTTATTTTTAAGATGGTGTTAATATCTATATCCGAATTTGTTGTTTTTTCAGAAGAGCTTTTATTTAAGTCATTAGAAGAGGATGACTTGTCAGTAGATTTTAAACTGTTCAAAATGTCATTAACTTTATTCATATCTATATTGCTATTAGAAAAATTTTTAATTAAATCTGATAAATCATCACTCATAACAACCTCCCAAGACTTATTTATTTAAGTTATTTTTTAAATTTTTTATAATTTCATCTTTGTTTTCTGATTTCATGATTTTATTTGCAATTTCCATACTTTTTTCTAAATCTTTTTTATCTACTTTAGATAGCATACTCATTAATTTTGCCATATCCATATTATCCATATAAATCACCTCTAAATATATATATGAATTTTGTTATATTAATATATTAAAAATACAAAAAAATAGTGACAGTTTTATAAAAATAATAAAAATGTAAAAAATAAGCAAATATGAGCTTCCGCTAAGATAAAAGTTAGAAGAAAAACAAATTTACATAAAAATATCACAAATATGAGAAAAACATTGAAAAATAAGGAAAAAGAGTGTATAATATTAGTATATGGGATTATTATTTTTTTTAGGAGGAAAATATGAAAAGAGATGTTGTAAACAAATTAATAGCAGCAATAGTCACTGTTTGTTTACTTATGACATATGTGTCTACGTTAACAAACTCAGTTTATGCTGCCTATGAAGAATTAGAGGAACAAGGAATTGTATCAAATAACAAAAATATAGAATTTGATGCATATTTTAAACTAGACGGAACAAACAAACATAGTATGGATGCAGAAATAACTGCAGAACAAAAACTATATGTAAAGGTAAATGTAAAAAATGCAGGATATTTAGAAAATGCAACAATATCATTCGAAAATCCAAACTTTGTAATTTCAAGAGCTTTTTCAGTATCTGGAGATATAAAAGCAATAGATTATGATAATAATCAAATTACATTAAACCAAATAAAAAGTGGAAAAGAAGTGGAAATAGAAATTCCTGTTAATTTTGTAAGAAATGATAATATGGATTTAACATATTTTTCAAGAGAAACAAAATTAAATTTAACAGGAACCTATTATGATGAGAATGAAAGAGAAAGAAACATTAAATCTGATATAAATGTTAGATTTAATTGGAAAGCTGAACCAAAAGCAATACTAAATGAAGATGTAATAAAATATGGTGCTCATAATAATAATGTTTATATGCAAACATTATTAACAAGTGCGTTAGAAGGAAATTCACTTCCAGTAGAAGAAACAAAAATAGAAGTTACAGTACCAAAGATTGCAAATAAAAATCCAGATGAGGTAAGAATATTTGCGAATACAACAGCAACAAATGGTACAGAGTTTACAAAAGATATGTGGTCTTATAATAAAGACACCGGAATATTAGAAATTAATTTAGAAAATAAAGAAAATAATAATCAAGTTAATTGGAAACAAGGAGAAGACAAATTCTACATAACATACATATATGCAGATGCTACAGCTGATGCAACTGTGATTACATTGAATGCAAATTCAAATATTAAAACATATGTAACAGAACAAGAAGTTACAGCAAATGTTCAAAAAAATGTAGAATTAAATGGAGAAATTAGTACAGTAGTTGATACAGAAGTAACAGCAACAGCAGAAATATATAAAGGATATATGTATGCAAATAATAAATACGAAACAGAATTCAACTCAACAGTATCAGCAAATATAGCATATATAGATGCTGTAGACAAATTAGTTATAAATGAAAATAATGCAAATTTTGTTACAGGAAATGAAGCTACAATACAAGCAGGAAATAATATTTATTATAAAGCTGTATCTATTAGTAAAGCTATATTTGATAAAGTTTTAGGACAAGATGGAAATATTCAAATATATGACCAAAATGGTAACAGAATAGCCGGAATAGATAAAAATACACAAGTAGACTCAAATGGTAATATGGTAATTACAATAAACAATCAAGATGTTACAGCTTTAAGAATAGAAACAACAAAGCCACAAGCAGAAGGAATTTTAACATTTAATATTAATAAAGCTATAAAGGCTACAACATCTTTAAATAGAGCTACAATAACAAGTATCCAAAGAATGGATGCAATAGTTTCTGGAAATATAGTAAGTGCAGACATGGTAACAGAAATGAATGCAAAAACAGAAACAACAAAATTAAATGAAACATCAACAAAAGCAGAACTTTATATAAACAATACAAATTTAACAACAACTGCTAAAAATGAAAATGTAGAAATAAAAGCAATATTAACATCAAATGATTATACATGTGACTTATATAGTAATCCAACACTTCAAATTACTTTACCAAGTGAAATAGAAACATTAGAAATAAAGACAATTAACTTATTATATAATGAAAATATTCAAATATCTACATATGATGTAATAACAGATGCAAATGGAAATAAAGTAATCAGAATAAATATGCAAGGAGAGCAAACAGAATTTGTTACAGATATAAGTAAAGGTATTAATGTTGTAATAAATACAGATATTACATTAAGAAAAACAGCAGCAAGTACTTCAAAAGAAGCTACATTGAAAGTAACAAATGCTAAAGCAATTCAATATGCAAATGATGGAATTGCTACAGTTCCAATGAACATATATGCACCACAAGGAGTTGTTTTACTAAGTAGTGTATCTAACTTTAGCAATAGTAATACAGAAGTAGTTTCTTTACCAAATAAAGAACAAGCTGGAAAAATAGAGATAAAATCAAATGCAAGAAATATAACAATGAAAGCAACTGTAGTAAATAACTATGGTAAAGATATTAAAAATCCAAAGATATTAGGAAGAATACCATTCCAAGGAAATAAAAAGACTGATGGAACAGAATTAGGTTCAACATTAAATACAGTATTAACATCTGGACTTACAGTTTCAGGAATAGACAATAATTTAGTAACTATATATTATAGTGAAAATGGTGATGCAACAGCAGATATAAACAATTCATCAAATGGTTGGACACAAACAATAAATGATGCATCAAAAATAAAATCATATTTAATAGTATTAAATAACTATGTAATGCCACAAGCAACATCTTTTGATATGTCATACAATGTACAAGTGCCAGAAAACTTATCACATAATGAAAATGCTTTTGGGACATATACAGTATATTATGAAGAAGATGAAAATGCTCAAACAATTGCAAAAGAAACAATTGCTCCAACAGTTGGTGTATCTACAGGAAAAGGACCAGAATTAAAAGCTGACATATATTCAAATGTAGGTACTACAGCATCAACAGAAGATATTATGGAATATAAAATAACGGTAAAAAATGATGGAGAAATAGATGCAGAAAATGCAAAAGTAACTGTAAATTTACCAGATATGGTAGATTATGCAGAATATATACAAGAACCTATGGGAGAAAGATATGAACCAAGACCAGAACAAAGAACATTAGAACTTTCAGTAGGAAATCTTGCAGTAGGAGAAAGTAAAGAAGTATCATTTACAATAAAAGCAAATAAAGAAGGAACATTTAAATTAGACTTAGTACTTTCTGCAGATAACTTAGAAAAATCAGAACAAGTATCAACACCAGAAGTACAAGTATCATTAGCAAGCTTTTATATAGAATTTACAACACCAACTCAAGACAATGTTGGTTTAGGAAGTCAAATAGAATATTATATTAATATTTCTAATGCAACAGATAAGAAAATAGATGATGTAGAAGCAACTATTACTTTACCAGAAAATGTTGAATATGTAGAAGCATTGAGACAAGAATATGGTGGAGCTAACCCATCACAAGAAGATGTAAAATATGATGAGAAAAATAGAAAAGTAACATTTAATGTTGGTGATATAGAAGCAAATGCAGCTGCAGAATATAACTTCATATTAAGAGTAAAAACAACAAAACAAGAAGATGTAAATATGCAAGTTGTAGTAAAAGGTAAAGATACAAATGAACAAAGAAGTGCTATTATAATCCATACAACAGGAGATAATAAATTAGAAGTAACAACAGGAACAGATATAACTGAAGAATATTTACAAATTGGAGATGTTGTAACATACACAATAACAGCTAAGAATGTAAGTTCAGGAATTATTAAAAATGTAAGAGTAGCTACAACAATTCCAGATAACTTAAAATATTTAAATACAACATATTATTTAGATGATAAAGAAATGTTTAATGGATATTTATTAGAGAATAAAGTATCACAAACAACTATGGATTTAGATGCAGGACAAACACTTAAATTTGTAGTAAGAGCAGCAGTTAATAAAATGATAGATACTTCTAAAGAAGAAGAGGATTCTAATGTAGAAGTAGATGTATCTGGAGATGGTACAGAAGATTATCATGAGGAAATAAATAATAAAATAGAGAATGACAATGTACAAAATTCTAATACTTATAGAATATCTGGTGTAGTATGGGAAGATAGTAACAGAAATGGTACTAGAGATGCAGATGAGAAAGTACTTTCTGGTATTCCAGTAACAATAGTAGATGCTGAAACAGGTAATGAAGTAAAAAATTCAAGTGGTAATGTAATAAATGCTACAACAGATGATAAAGGAGAATATATCTTAAGTGATTTAATCCAAGGAGAATATATTGTTAAATTTAATTATGATAATTCACAATATGTAATTACAGAATATAGAAAACAAGGAATTGATGAATCTATAAACTCTGATGCAATTAATACAACAGAAAATAATGGTGTAGCAATCACAGATACTTTAAAAATTACAGATTCAAGCATGAGTAATATAGATTTAGGTTTAACAACAAAAGGAATATTCGATTTATCATTAAATAAGACATTAACACAAATTCAAATGGCTGATGGAAAAACAACGAAATCTGTATCATATGATAAAAAGAAACTAGGAAAAGTAGAAGTTGATGGAAAACGTATAAATAGTACAAATTTAGTAATAGAATACACAATGACAATTACAAACAATGGTAATGTAGCAGGATATGCTAAGAAGATTGTAGATTACTTACCAAGCGAATTAGAATTCAGTTCTAACTTAAATAAAGATTGGTATGTATCAGGAGATACAGTAATTTGTACAGGATTAGAAAACGATATTATAAACCCAGGAGAATCAAAAGAAGTTAAATTAGTATTAACTAAGAAAATGACAGATAATGGAACTGGAACAGTATCAAACAAAGCAGCAATTACAGAAACATATAATGACCAAGGTTTATTAGATGAAACATCAGAAAATGATGATACAAACTCTACAGCAAACGTAATTATAGGTATTAAAACTGGTGGACCAGTAACATATGTAGTATTAACATTAACTATACTTGCAATAGCAGCATGTGGAGCATATATAATAAATAAAAAAGTATTAAAGGTTTAGAAAGGAGGAAGGAAATATGAGAAAGTCAAAATTATTAGTATTATTAATAATAGCAATGCTTATACCAATAATAACAGTATTAGCGTATCTTTCACCAATTTCAGAAGCTAGTTCATTTAACTACCAATATACTACTTCGACTGCACCTCCTTTTGTAACAACAATAGATGGTAAATCAACTGAAGTATACTGTTCACAAGCTGGTGGTTCACTATGGAGCAGTTGGGGTGTAATAACATTCTATAGTCAATCTACACATTCAATGTCACCAGGTTTAGCATATGCATTAAGACAATGTAGTTCAATAAATTCTAGACAAAACTTAATTTGGATGTCAGATATATCTAATAATATATCAACTCCAGATTGGCATTCTGATTATGACGATGCATTAGTACAACACAGCAAAATAGATGGATTTAATGATTACTATAATAAATTACAAGCAACAGATAAAAAGGTTAAATTTGAGGATACAAATCCAACACTACAAGAGTCAAGCGATGGAGTATTTAAATTAGGACCATTTAAACTATCTTTCTATAAGAGTGCTTATTCTAGAATTTCTAGATTATACTTACAAACAGACATTGGAACAACAATAGAAGTTAGCAGAGTAAACTTTGGAGGATATACAGGTAGTGTATCAGACATAGATTCTGGTGAAGAATTTTATGTACTATTATCTCAAGAAGATGCAGGACAAGCTTCAAAAGTTAAATTAGTAGCAGATTATAAATACGAAGAAGCAAGTGGTACATATACATACTATGAACCAGATAATGCTCACAAAACAATGAGTGGTAAAACAGTACAACGTTTAGTAACAATAGATTATACTGGAGGAACTAAAACAGATGATGATGATACTCCAGAAATAGAATTAACAATTGACCTAGCTGGTAAAGTATTTAAAGACAATTTAGCTAATAAAGATGGTACAGAAGATGGTATTTTAAGTACTGGAGACGAAATGCTAGAAGGAATAGAAGTAACATTATTCGATAAAGCAGGAACAGAAATTGCTAAAACAACAACAGATAAAAATGGTTACTATGAATTTAAAGACCAACCAGCATCAAAACAATATTATGTAAGATTTAAATATAATGGACAATTATATGAACCAACAACATATCAAAGAGTAAGTAAAATAATAGATAATGATGGAACATTAGGACCAACAACTATAGCAGAAAGATCATATGCAACAGATGGTAAACAAAATAGACAAAACTTTAATAATAAATTTACACCAGTAGATAGTACACACACAGTACCAGATAGAAATGATACTACAAATGCAGCATTTGATATATACGCATACACAGGACCTAATGGAATGGAACAATTATTATATTATGGAGTATCAAACTCTAAGGAAGAATTGTTAAATATCAACTTTGGTATTAAAGATAGAGAACAATTTGATATGAACTTGAGAAAAGATTTAGTAAAAGTTGATTTACATATTAATGGTAAATCACATACATATGACTATCCAGGAGGAGAACAAGACTTAGAGGTAGATATAAGAGGTACAGATATACCAGATTATAACAGAGCAATTAGATCTTCAGATCTACAATATAAAGCAGCAGCACAATATGACCAAGACCCAGATAAATTACAAGTAATCGTAACTTATAAAATTCAAATAAGAAATCAATCAGTTGGTAAGATTACAGGATATATAACAGATTTAGCAGATTACTATGATACTTCTTATGAATTTATAAGATCATATGATGAAAACGAACAAGAAATTTCTTGGGAACAACAATCTGATATATCAGGTTCTGGAAAAACATATCATTCAATGCATACAACAGCATTAGCTGATCAAGGTATTGATGATAAGAAATGGATATTTGTAGAATATAAAGTAACAAATGATGCTTTAAGAGCATTAATAGAGGAAAAACAATCTACTAAAGAGAATTTTGCACAAATATCTGGATATAGAAATACTTATAGAGAACAAAGAAAAGACCTAAACGGACAAGTAATAACAAATGCAGGTGAGAATGCAGGATTAATTGATATAGATTCTACACCAGCAAACTTAAATCCAACAGATTCAAGAGTACAAGAATTTGTAGCATACTCTAAGACAGACGAATATCAAAGTTTAGGTGGAGAAGATAAAACAAAACAAAGTATGGCAGTATTCGAAGATGATGCAGATGCAGCACCTGGATTAAAATTAATAGTTGATGATATTAATAAGAGAAGACTTACAGGTACAGTATTCGAGGATGCAGCATTAGAAGAAAAACTTGAAGAAGATAATGAAAGACTTGGTAATGGAACATATGAAGATGGTGAAAACGTAGTAAACCAAGTTAAAGTACAATTGATTTGTACAAATCCAGATGTAGAAGTAAAAGAAGTTAGAACAAATGAAGATGGTTCATATGAAATAACAGATTATATCCCAGGAGATTATTCTATTAAATTTACATATGGTGATTATGAATCATTAATAGCAGTACAACAAAATAATGAAATGTATACAGGTCAGGATTATAAATCTACAATATATCAAGAAGCTAATTATTCAGACTCACATTGGTATAATAACAATATAGACACAAGAACAAATGATGCTAAAGATGATCAGACAAGAAGAAATGAAGTAAATTCATACAGTGAGGATTTAAAATATACAAATGCAACAGTATTAAATTCTACAGCTCAAACAGATGAAGCAACATTAAGAACTTTAGCAGATAAAACAAATATGAATGCAAATACAGCTCAAATGAGTATGGAAGTTGAATATGTTGGTCAAGAAAGAACAGAATACTTAGTAAAAAATATAGACTTAGGTATTATTGAAAGACCACGTTCAGACATATATGTAGAGAAAACAGTTTCTAATTTAAAATTATCAACAGCAGGTGATGGACAAACAATATTTGACACAAATCAATCAGTATCAAACTTAACATGGGTACCTAATACTAGAGAGAAGAGAGGATTAATACAAGGAACAGTTGATGAAAACTTAGTACATGGTGCAACATTAGAATTAACATTTAGTATAAAGGTAATAAATACTGGTGAGACAGATTATGAAGATGAAACATATTACAATACAGGTGTTATAACAAATGCAAACAACATAGTAACATTAGATCCAGCAATGATAGTAGATTATGTATCTAACAACTTAGTATTTGATACAAACTTAAATTCTGGATGGCAAGAAATAACAGATAAAACACAATTAACATCTGGAGATGATCCATATATTAAAGCAGTAGATGAAAATGCATTTAATGGATTACAAAAGGTAATAGTTTCAACAGCTGATAACCCAATAGTTCAATCTGATCCAATAGTACCAGAAAAAGCTAAAAATAAAGTAGGAAAAGCATCAGAAACACAAACAGCAACAGTATTCTTAACTAAAGTAATTTCATCAGATGGTAATACTACAGAAGATACAGAATATGAGAATACAGCAGAAGTTATAGAATCTATTACAACTAATGGTAGAAGAACATATAACTCAGAAATAGTTTCAATACCTGGTAACTATAACATTGGAGAACCAGATACAGCATTATCAGAAAGAATTGCAATAGTTCCACCATTTGGTGCAGAAGATGTAGTTAAATATGTACTTATTGCAATAGCAGTAGCTGGAGTATTGGGAATAGGAATCTTCTTAATAAAGAGAAAAGTATTAAGAAAATAAATTAATTAATCGGGATTAGAGGATGTTCCTCTAATCCTTTTTTTTGGCGCATATGAAATTTGAAATCGGAAAAAAGGAAAGTCTCCAAACCCGGACTCGAAAAATGTCGTACGGAAAATTTGGACATTTGTATTATTTAATGATAGAATATACAAAAAAGAAAGGGAGTAGATATATATGACATATGGAGAAGAACTAAAAGATAAACTATTCAAGAAGAAAGTAAATGGATGGTTTAAAATTTCTGATGAATTAAAAAAAGAAATCTTTGAATATAATGAAAGATATATGGACTTCTTAAATAATTCAAAAACGGAAAGAGAAATAGTTAAAAGTTCTGTAAAAATAGCAAAAGAACATGGATTTAAAGACATAAATGAAGTGGAACATTTAGATGTGGGTGATAAAGTTTATTATATTAATAAAGAAAAAAGTATGTATTTAGCAATAATTGGTGAGGACAAGCTAGAAAACGGATTAAATATAATAGGCTCACATGCTGATTCTCCAAGATTGGATTTAAAACCAAACCCATTATATGAAGATCAAGAATTAGTATATTTTAAAACTCATTATTATGGAGGAATAAAGAAATATCAATGGACAACTATTCCACTTAGTATTCATGGTGTAATAGTAAAAGGTAATGGAGAAAAGGTAGAAGTAAGAATTGGCGAAGACGATAAAGATCCAATATTTACAGTAACAGACTTATTACCACATTTAGCAAAAGAACAAGAAAACTTAAAATTAAAAGAAGCAATAAAAGGAGAAGATTTAAATCTTTTAATAGGAAGTATGCCTTTTGATGAGGAAATTCCAGAAAGAGTTAAATTAAATATTTTAAATATTTTAAATAAAAAATACGGAATAGTAGAAGAAGATTTAGCAAGTTCAGAATTAGAATTAGTACCTGCATATAAAGCAAGAACTCAAGGCTTTGATGAAAGTATGGTAGCAGCATACGGACAAGATGATAAAGTAAGTGTATATACATCATTAACAGCAATGATGGAACTAAACAACATTAAGAGAACAGCAGTATGTATTATTGCAGATAAAGAAGAAATAGGTAGTGTAGGAAACACAGGAATGGAATCACATGCATTTGATACATTCATAACATATCTATTAAATAAGACAGGAGAAAATAAAGTTAATTTATTAGAAAAAGTATTCTGCAATTCAAAAATGCTTTCAGCAGATGTTGATGCATGTTTAGATCCAATATATGCAAATGTTTCAGATAGACTTAATGCAGCATATATGGGATATGGTGTAGGAATAAATAAATACACAGGTTCTGGAGGAAAATATGAAGCATCAGATGCAAATGCAGAATATCTAGCAGAAGTAAGAAAAATATTTGATGACAACAATATAAAATATCAAATAACAGAACTAGGAAAAGTAGATGTAGGTGGTGGAGGAACTATAGCATATATTCTAGCTAATAAAGGAATAGATGTTATAGATTGCGGTATACCAATTTTATGTATGCATTCACCATATGAAGTAGCAAGCAAATATGATGTATATTCTGCATACCAAGCATACAAAGCATTTTGGAATGCATAGAAAATTAGGGATGTTCCTAAAAATCTCAAATTTATCGGGATTTTTTAGGAGCATTCTTTTGTTTTATACAGGGAAAACGTCCCCAAATCCCACTTGAAAAAGCTGGAAAAATTGTGTATAATAATATACAGAGTTTATAAAAAAGAGGAGAGAGTTATGTTTCAAAAATTAGAGGCAGTAGAGAAAAGATATGAAGAATTAACAAAATTAATAAGTGATCCGGAAATTATAGCAAATCATAATGAATGGCAAAAATATGTAAAAGAACATGCCGAGATTTCTGATGTAGTAGAAAAATACAGAGAATATAAAAAAGTAGAAAAAGAAATGGAAGATGCCAAAGAAATGATGGCAGATAAAGAGTTAAAAGAATTAGCAGAAGCAGATTATTATTCAGCAAAAGAGAGATTACCGAAATTAGAAGAGGAATTAAAAATGTTATTAATTCCAAAGGATAAAGATGATGATAAAAACATTATATGTGAAATAAGAGCTGGTGCAGGTGGAGAAGAAGCAGCATTATTTGCTGGTACATTATTTAGAATGTACAATATGTATGCAGAAAGAAAGCATTGGAAATTAGAGATATTAAATGAAAATGCAACAGAACTTGGAGGATATAAAGAAATATCTTTTATGATTACAGGAAAAGGTGCATATAGTAGATTAAAATACGAAAGTGGAGTACATAGAGTACAAAGAGTTCCAGATACAGAAAGTAGTGGAAGAATACATACTTCAACAGCAACAGTTGCAGTTTTACCTGTAGTAGAAGATGTAGAAATAGAGATAAATCCAGCAGATATAAAGATGGAAGTTTTTAGAGCTTCTGGAGCTGGAGGACAACATGTTAATAAAACATCTTCAGCAGTAAGACTTATCCACGTACCAACAGGAATTGTTGCAGAATGTCAAACAGAAAGGTCACAATTACAAAACAGGGAATATGCAATGAAGTTATTACGTTCTAGACTTTATGAAATAGAAAAAACAAAGCAAGATAATGAACTTGCAAATGAAAGAAAATCACAAATAGGAAGTGGAGATAGAAGCGAAAAAATAAGAACATATAATTACCCACAAGGAAGAATAACAGATCATAGAATAGGATTAAGTATATTCCAAATGGAAGATTTCTTAAATGGAAATCTAGATAATATGATAGATAGTTTAACTGCTGCACATATGGCAGAAAAGTTAAAGGGAAATGAAGAAGAATAATTTATAAATAATGGCTAGGAAATTAAGTTTCCTAGCTTTTTTTATTCTTTATAAAATATTTCATAATATTATTAATAATAGCATATATATAAAACAAAACTAAACGGGAGTGATAATTATTACTGAATTAATAAAGACATTTTTAATAGGAATATTTTTTGGAACTTTTGGAACGACGATTGGTGGATTAATTGGAGTTAACTTAAAAAGTAATTCGAATAAATTTTTAGGATTTATTTTGTCATTTGCATCTGGATTAATGATGGCTATTATTTGTTTTGATTTATTACCAGAAGCAATGGAAATATCTAGTTTAGCAGTTATTTTATTAGGAATTTTGCTTGGAATAATTACAATGATAATTTGCGATACACTTGTAAAAGAAAAATTTAGCGGTAAAAAAGAAATGAATAGCTTATTAAGAACAGGGATAATAATAAGTATTGGGTTAGCTCTTCACAATGTACCAGAAGGTTTAGCGATAGGAACGGGTTTTCAAGCTTCGATAAATTTAGGACTATCATTAGCTATAGTAATTGCAATACATGATGTGCCAGAAGGAATTAGCATGGCAGTACCAATGAAACATGGAGGAATGAGTAAAGGAAAAGTAATATTCTATGTAATTATGTCAGGAATAAGCACTGGAATAGGAGCTTTAGTAGGTCACTTAGTAGGAGGAATATCAGAAAGTATAATAGCAGCATCATTAAGCTTTGCAGCAGGAGCAATGCTTTATATTGTATCTGGGGAATTAACACCAGAAGCTAATAATATGTATAAAGGTAGAATGAATGCAATAGGAAATATTTGCGGATTTATATTAGGAATTATTGCCATAAGTATATAAGAATGAATATCATTGAATATTTTATTTTACTTGCTATTTATAGTTTTTTGTAAAATAAATTAAGCAGATATAAGTATAAATTACTCATATCTGCTAGATAAATTAATTATTTTCTTTGAATGAATTTGTTATATCATCAAAAATTGTTACATATTTATCTTTATTATCTAAGATAACTTCAAAATCTAATATATAAATATGTTTATCTGTTTTTATCCATACAACATTAGAATAAAGATCTGTTTCTAAGCTTGAATCATAATAAGTAAATGTATATTTATATGATTCACAATTTGGTACATTCATTTGAATAATATCTGATATATCTCTTGCATTTTCTCTCGCGTTTGATACATTATCTTTTTCTGATGTTATAACATCTTTTAAATTCATATTTCCATCAACATTATCAATAATTGTACTATATAGCATCATTTGATCTTTTAAAGAATATATATCTAATACATATTCTGAAGAACCTGAAGCTGTTTCTTTGAAGTCTACTTTTCCAGGTATTTGTAAACTAAATTCATTATTGCTTGATGTAATTGTTACAGGAGTTAGATATTTATATAGTGAATATATACCAAATCCTAGTAGTACTAAAATTAATATTATTGCTATAATTATAAATACTTTTTTTAATTTCATAAAAAATCCCTCCGCATAGCTATTGTATTATAAAAATTTATACAATACAACAGCAATATAAAAAATGTTATAAAAATGTAAATAAAGAGGTAAAAAAGACTGTGCGTAAAAGGTACAGACTTTTTGCTGTAAATATAGTATTTACAAAAAATAAAAAATTTAATAATATAAAATAAATAAAAGGAGAAAAAGTTGATTTCGAATATTCCCAAAACAAAAATTGTTCGAAAGATTAACAAAAAGAGAAAAAAGAAAAGCGAGGGCAAAGAAATGCA
>CALXVH010000001.1 GCA_944391965.1 uncultured Clostridia bacterium | reverse complement strand
TATCATAGGTGTCTTTACTTTTTTCATTATTTAATTAAAATCTTTTTTTATTTTTCCCCAGATTATTTAACTCATATTATAGAATATTAATGTGTTAAAAGTGTGTTAATTACCAAAAAAAGTATCAAGCAAATTAATAAAATACTTGATACTCTAATAAAATATAAATTGGTGACCCGTACGGGAATCGAACCCATGATTCAGCCTTGAGAGGGCTGCGTCTTAACCGCTTGACCAACGGGCCATAAACAAGCTTTATTATTTATATCATAAAAATAAAATATAGTCAATAGGAACAAAATTTCGCAAAAATCTATTGACAAAAGCTAAAAATAATATATAATAATAAGCGAACAAAAGTTTTAAAGAAAGGCAAAAAAATGTTAGAAGAAAAAGATAGAATAGATGTCGTTTTAGTAAAAAAACACTATTTTCAAACAAGACAAAAAGCTAAATATGAAATAGAACAAGGAAATGTATATGTAAACGGAAAGCAAATTACTAAAACAAGTAAAATAATAAATTATCAAGACAATATAGAAATAAAAGGCCAAATACTAAAATATGTAAGTAGAGGTGGACTAAAATTAGAAAAGGCCATTAGTTTATTTGGAATTTCACTAAAAGACAAAATATGCGCAGATATAGGGGCATCAACAGGAGGATTTACAGATTGCATGTTGCAAAATGGTGCACAAAAAGTTTATGCAATAGATGTTGGTCATTCACAATTAGCAGAAGAATTATTAAATAATGAAAAGGTAGTAAATTTAGAAGGAACCAATATTAAAGAATTAGATACTAATAGTATAGAAAAGTTGGATTTTATTAGTTCAGATGTATCTTTTATTTCAGAAATACATGTATTGCCAAAAATATATGAATTACTAAAAATAAAAGGAAAAGCAGTTGTGTTAATAAAACCACAATTCGAAGCTGGCAGCCAACATCTAAATAAAAATGGGGTTGTAAAAAATATAAAGATACATCAAAAAGTAATTCAAAATATTGTAATGTTTGCAAATAAACTTGGATTTAGAATTATAGATGTAACATATTCTCCAATTAAAGGGCCAGCAGGGAATATAGAATATTTATTATACGTTGAAAAAAATGAAAATAATTTATTAGATTTATATAAAATGAGAAATAATGCATTAGAAATTACTGCAGAGGCATTCAAAGAATTAAAATAAAGAGGTGTACATATGATATCTACATTGCATATAAAGAACATAGGAATAATTGATGAGATTATGATAGATTTTTCAAAAGGATTTAATATATTAACAGGAGAAACAGGAGCAGGCAAGACGTTAATAATAGGAGCATTAGGAATAGTTGCAGGTGGAAGATTTTCAAAAGAAATGATTAGAAAAGGCGAGAATCATTCATTTGTAGAGGTTAGCATATATTTGCCAGATCATCCAAAAGCAGTAGATGGAAATATCATAATTTCTAGAGAAATATTTGAGAATGGCAGAAACACTTGCAAAATAAATGGTCGTTTAGTAACTGTAAATGAGTTAAAAGAATTCATGAATAATATCATAAATATACATGGGCAAAATGATAATCAGAATTTATTAAATAAAGAAAATCACATAAAATATTTAGATAAGTTTTTAGGCAAAGAGTTCTTAAGTAAGAAAAATGAGTATACAGAGTTATATAATAAATATGTAGATATTAATAGAAAACTAAAAGAAAATTATGGAGATGAAAAAGAAAAACAACGTAAGTTAGACTTGTTGTATTATCAAGTAAACGAAATAAAAAATGCAAATTTAAAAATAAACGAAGATGAAGAATTGGAGGAACAAAAAAATCTTATAGTAAATGCTGAGAAAATATCTAAATCATTAAATGAGGCAGATATGCAAATAAATGAAAATGCATTAAATTCAATAAGTATAGCAATTAAAAACTTAGAGAAAATAGAAGATATAAATATAAAATACCAAAAAACACTAAGTTCATTAAAAAGTAATTATTATGATTTACAAGAAATTGCAATAGATTTAAATCATTATAATTCAGATACATCTTTCGAAGAAGAAGAAAGAGATGAGATAGAAAATAGAATAGATGAGATAAACGACTTAAAAAGAAAATATGGAAATACAATAGAAGAAATATTGAATTATAAAAGTGAAGTAGAAGAAGAAATAGATAAAATAGAAAATTTAGACGAGAAGAACAAGGCTTTAAAAAATGAATTAGCAAAACTTGCAGTAGAATTAGAAAAAAGAGCAGTAGAATTACACGAAACAAGACAAAAACATGGAATAGAATTAGAAAATAAAATAAATAGTGAACTTTCAGATTTAGAAATGCCTAATGCAAAATTTAAAATAAATATAGAAAATACAAATTTTAATAAAGATGGAACTGATGAAATAGAATTTATGATAACAACTAATAAAGGAGAAGATTTTAAACCATTAATAAAAACCGCATCCGGAGGAGAGATGTCTAGAATAATGTTAGCAATAAAAACTGTTTTATCAGACGTAGATGAAGTACCTATTTTAATATTTGATGAAATAGATACAGGTATTAGTGGAAAAGCTGGAAATGCGGTTGGTGAAAAATTAAAAACAATTTCTAAAAATCATCAAGTTATAATTGTTACACATCTAGCTAGTATTGCAGCAAAAGGAGATTCTAATTATTATATTTACAAAGAAGTAGATGGAGATAATACTAAAACAAGAATAAAAAATTTAAACGAACAAGAAGTTATAGAAGAAATAGCAAGAATTGCGAGTGGAATTGTATCAGAGATATCACTAAAACATGCAATGGAATTAAGAGCAGCAGTTTAAATAAATGGACTAATATATATAAAAAGAAGTGGACTAAATTAAATTTATCCACTTCTTTTATATAATGATATTATTTTAATTCTACGATTGTGACACCCATTTCACCTTCTCCGAAAGTACCAAGTCTAAATGATTTAACATGAGGATGTTTTTTTAGAAAAGCATGAATACCAGTACGTAATTTACCAGTACCTTTTCCATGTACTATTCTAACAGTTTTTAATTTTGCTAAACTGCAATCATCCAAATATTTATCAATAACGAAAATTGCTTCATCTACTGTTTGTCCTATTACATTAATTTCTGGAGATATATTTTTTGATTTTGACATACCAGAGAAAGCTTTAGAAGGTGTTTTATTTGTATTCTGCTTTTTATTTACAATAGAAATATCTGTAACAGGAACAAAGGACTTCATGTTTCCGCATTGTACTTGTACTTCATTATTTTTGTTTGGTAATGATAGTAAGGTACCATTATTCATAAATTTATTTATATATATATCCATTCCAACTTTTAATTGACTTACATCTAAATTACTAGAAGCAGAGGTGCTTATTGTGTTAGAAGAAACCTTTTTTATAGAATCTGTTAATTTATTCCTATAATTATCCAAATCTTTTAAAGAATTAGAAGAAT
Source organism: uncultured Clostridia bacterium (assembly GCA_944391965.1). Taxonomy (GTDB): domain Bacteria; phylum Bacillota; class Clostridia; order TANB77; family CAG-508; genus Merdicola. Next base: position 118,958 of record CALXVH010000001.1, on the reverse strand, counting down.
TTTCGACTTTTCTCATTTGACGTATTATATTAGTTGCTTCATCTTTTGCTGAATATAATATTTCACGAGCTTCTAACTTAGCTTTATTGATAATTTCGTTTTGTTTATTTTGAACATCAGAATAATCCTTCTCTAAAGATTCTTGTAATTGTGATATTTTAGCTAATTTTTGTTCAATTTCATTTTTCTCGTCTTCAATTTTTTGCTTATTATCGTAAATGTTTTTTAATAAATCTTCAACATGAATAGTATCTGTATCTAAGAACTCGTTAGCTCTTTGCAATATATCATCAGAAAGACCAAGTTTTTTACTAATAGCAAAAGCATTACTTTTACCAGGTACACCAATTAGAAGTTTATAAGTTGGTGAAAGTGTGTCTATATCAAATTCTTGGCTTGCATTTTCAAAACCAGAATGTGTTAAAGCATAGTTTTTTATTTCTGGATAATGTGTTGTAGCTAGTGTTAATATTCCTCTATTATATAGAGCCTCTAATATACTGATTGCTAGGCTGCTTCCTTCGATAGGATCAGTTCCAGAACCAAGTTCATCAACTAAAACTAAACTATCTGCTGTAGAATTTTTTAGTATTTCTATAATATTTAGCATATGTGAAGAAAAAGTACTTAAAGATTCTTGAATACTTTGTTCGTCACCAATATCTGCAAAAACATTATCAAATACAAATACACTACTATTTTCATTGGCCGGAATATTTAATCCAGACATAGCCATTAATGTTATTAAACCTACTGTTTTTAAAGTTACAGTTTTTCCACCAGTATTTGGCCCAGTAATTACAAGTGTGTTAAAATGAATTCCTAAATTTATATTAATTGGCACTACAGAATCCTTATTTATTAAAGGATGTCTAGCTTTTATTAAATTTATTTGTTTATCATCATTCAAAATAGGTCTTGTAGCATCTAAAGATATAGAATAATTTGCTTTAGCAAAAATAAAATCAAGTAATCCTATAATTCTAAGATTATTTTCTAATTGTTCTAAAATCTCAAAAAGTGAGTTTGTAAACTTTGCTAAAATTTTTTCTATCTCTAAATTTTCTTCTACAATTAAATTGGAAATTTTACTATTCAATTCAAAAATAGAAACAGGTTCTATAAAAACAGTTGAACCACTATTTGACATATCATGAATAAATCCTTTTATATTATTTCTGTATTTTTCTTTTACAGGAATAACATACCTATCATTTTTTATAGTTATAACAGGTTCCTGAAGATATTTAGAATAACTTGAAGAAGATATATAATGATTTAATTTGTTTTTTATTTCTTGTTCAATTTTTCTCTTAGTTGTTCTAATATTAAATAAATTAGTAGATGCTCTATCATCAACAGTATAATCATCAATAATTGCAGAAAAAATGCTATCTTCAATATCTTTATTAGTATATAAATTATCAAAATAGTTATATAAACACTTAAATTCTGTTAGGTCAATAAGTTCATCAGAAAAAAAGTAATCCTTTAAATCTTTTGCTAATCTTAAAAATTTTCCGATATTTAGTACATTAGCAATTGATAGTATCTTATTACTTTTTAATGTTTTTAAACAAATTTCAATTTCTTCTGATATTTCATAAATAGGAATATTGCCTTTTTTATATCTTAAAATAACAGCTTCATTAGTTTCATTTAGAGCCTTTATAACTTTATTTTTATCATTAAAAGGATATAAACTATTACAATATTTTTTTCCAATAAATGTTTTAGCATAAGTTGCTAAATTTTCTGTAACTTTGTTAAATTCTAATTTTTCTAAATATTTGCTAAACATATGAAAACTCCTTTATATTAAATTGTATTTCTCAAAAATTGATTTAATCATATGTGTATCTAAGCCAACAATCGAATTATAATCACCATCATAGCCTTTTAAATAAACTTTTCCTATACCTTGTACAGCATATGCTCCAGCCTTATCCATAGGTTCTTTGGTATCAACATAAGAGCAAATATCATAATAAGACATATTTTTAAAATAAACGGTTGATTTATTAACTCTTGTTTCAAATATAATTGAATGTTCTTTTTTTATAATTACAGTTGTACCAGTATAGATATCATGCGAATTTCCTTGTAGTAGCTTTAAAATACGAATAGCATCATCTCTATCTTTTGGTTTACCTAGAATAATATTGCCAAAAGAAACTAATGTATCAGAACCAATTACAGTATACTCGTTATTTTCTTTATATTTATCTGTGAAAGTTGAATAAGCTTTTTCATATGACAATTTTTCTGCCAATTTTTGTGGATTAGGTTCAAGCTTTTTCAATTCATTTTCATCAATATCACTTGGAATAATATCAAAATTACTTATTATTGTTGATAATAACTGTTTTCTCCTAGGAGAAGAAGAAGCTAAAATAAATTCCATAACAAAACCTCCTATAATCCTACGTATTATAACATTTTTAGTTTTGAAAAATCAATATTGCGTTTAGAGTTTTGCTATGGTAAAATAAATAAAGTTAAAAACGGAGGAATTGTATGGAAGATAGACAGCAAAACATAAGAAATTTCAGCATAATTGCACATATAGATCATGGTAAATCAACATTAGCAGACAGAATGATAGAAATGACAGGTGTTCTTTCAAAAAGAGAGATGGAATCTCAAGTATTAGATAATATGGAGATAGAAAGAGAACGTGGAATAACAATAAAATCACAATCTGTAAGAATGATTTATAAAGCCAAAGATGGAAAAGAATATATATTTAATTTAATAGATACACCAGGACATGTTGATTTTAATTATGAAGTGTCTAGAAGCTTAGCAGCATGTGAGGGTGCAATATTAGTTGTAGATAGTAGTCAAGGAGTTGAAGCACAAACATTAGCAAATGTTTATTTAGCATTAGATAATAATTTGGAAATTTTACCAGTAATAAATAAAGTAGATTTACCAAATGCTAGACCAGATGAGGTAAAAAAAGAAATAGAAGATATAATAGGAATACCAGCAGAAGATGCACCTTGCATTTCTGCTAAAACTGGCTTAAATGTTGAAGAAGTTTTAGAAAGAATTGTAACAGATATTCCAGCACCATCAGGTGATAAAAATAGGCCATTAAAATGTTTAATATTTGATTCTTTTTACGATAATTATAAAGGTGCGGTAAGTTATGTAAGAGTAAGAGATGGAAGAGTAAAAGTAGGTGACGAAATTTTACTAATGTCTTCTAATAAAACTTTTATAGTAACAGAAGTAGGATTTTTTGAACCAGGTAAATATTATCCTTGTGAAGAATTAGTTGCAGGTGATGTAGGATATATTGCTGCAAGCATAAAAAGTTTATCAGATATTAGAGTTGGAGATACAATAACATTAAAAGATAATAAAGCAGAAGAGCCTTTACCTGGATATAAAAAAGTAAATCCAATGGTGTATTGTGGATTATATCCGGTAGATGGTAGTGATTATGAAAATTTAAAAGTAGCATTAGAAAAATTACAATTAAATGATGCAGCACTTCAATATGAACCTGAAACATCTAATGCACTTGGATTTGGTTTCAGATGCGGATTTTTAGGTTTGCTACATTTAGAAATAATAGAGGAAAGATTAGATAAAGAATTTGATTTAAGCTTAATTACAACATCTCCTTCAGTTATTTATAAGATTCATAAGACAGATGGAGAAATAATTGAACTTTACAACCCAGCAGATTTACCAAAACCACAAGAAATAAGCTATATGGAAGAACCTTTTGTAGAGGCAGAAATATTAACACCAAAAGAATTTGTGGGAAATATAATGGAAATTTGCCAAAATAGAAGAGGTATATATAAAGATATGAAATACCTTGACGAGAATAGGGTTACAATTATATATGAATTACCATTAAATGAAATAATATACGACTTTTTCGATACATTGAAATCAAAAACAAAGGGATATGCTTCATTTGATTATGAATTAAAAGAATACAGAAGGTCTGAATTAGTAAAATTAGACATATATGTAAATGGTGAAAGTGTTGACGCACTAAGCTTTATAGTTCATAAAGATTCTGCCTATGATAGAGGTAGAAAGATGATAGAAAAATTAAAAACAGTTATACCACGTCATTTATTTACAATACCATTACAGGCAGTTATAGGAGGAAAAATAATAGCAAGAGAAACAATCTCAGCAATGAGAAAAGATGTATTGGCTAAATGCTATGGTGGAGATATAACACGTAAAAAGAAACTTCTAGAAAAGCAAAAAAGAGGTAAGAAAAAAATGCGTGAGATAGGTAATGTCGAAATACCACAAGAAGCCTTTTTATCAGTATTAAAATTAGATGAAGAAAAATAGGAAGTATTAAAATGAAAAGAATTGTATTATGTGGAAGTAGAACATTTAAAGATTATATTATACAGTTAGGATACAAATTAGAAAAAGAAGGATACGAAGTTGTTATTCCAAAAGAATTTTTTGTACCAATGCCAAAAAGAGAACATTCAATGTTACATTTTTCAGAAATACAGAATGAAAGAACAGATTATGTTTTAGTAGTAAATGAAGAAAAAAATGGAAAGAAAAATTATGTAGGTGCAAATAGTTTCGCAGAAATAGCAATGGGCTTCTATTTTGGTAAAACAGTATTTTTAAAAAATGATATATATAAGCCTTTTGCAGATGAGTTAGTTGGCTGGGGAGTAATACCGCTTAAAGGTAATTTAGAGGAAATTAAAGAATACAAGTAGTAGGTAGTAATATGGAAATAACCAAAAAAGAATTTATAAATATAAATAATAGATTTGATGAGTATAAAATAAAAGAAGCAAAAGCTTTCGATGTTATAGAAGGAAGAGAAAGGATAATTTTATCTGCACCACATAGTGTTAGGCAATTAAGAAATGGGAATATAAAAGGAAAAGATTCTTGTACAGGGACAATTGCAATTTTGCTACAGCAACAATTAAATTGTTATTGCATATATAAAACCAAAAATTGTAATGATGATGCAAACTACGATATAGAAAATAATCCATATAAGGATAAAATAATAGATTTAATAGATAAAAACAACATAAATTTTTTATTAGATATTCATGGTGCAAAAGACGGACAAGAATTTGATATAGATGTTGGAACAGCAAACTTAAGTAATTTAAATGGACAAAATAAATATATCGAAGATTTTATAAAAATAGGAGAAAAATATAATTTAAATATTACTATAGATAAAGTATTTAAAGCAGAAACTTTACATACTGTAGCAAATACGATTTCTATAGAAACAAAAATACCATGTATGCAGATAGAAATTGCAAAAAAGTATAGAGATATTGATCAATTTAATAATATTAAAATAATGTTAAATTTTCTTGAGGAATATTTAAGGAAGATTTTAGTAGGAGGGCAAAATGAGTGAAAAAGAATACGAAGACCAGGTAGAAGGAAGAAATAGTGTATTAGAATTATTAGAAACGGGAAAAGATATAAATAAAATATTTATACAAATAGGAGAAAAACACGGTTCAATTAATAAAATTATTTCTAAAGCTAAAGAAAATAGAATAGTTATAGTACAAGCTGAAAAATCTAAATTAGATAAGATGAGCCAAACTAACAATCATCAGGGGGTTATAGCAATAGTTCCTCCTTTCGAATATAGTTCGGTAGAAGAAATAGTAGAAGAAGCTAAAAAAAGAAATGAACAGCCATTTATTTTAATATTAGATGGAATAGAAGATCCACACAATTTGGGTTCAATCATAAGAACAGCAGAAACAGCTGGGGTACATGGAATAATAATACCAAAAAGAAGAGCTGCTGCAGTAAATAGCACAGTTAATAAAGTGTCTGCAGGTGCTGTGCAATATATGAAGATAGCAAGAGTAAACAATATAAATGAAACAATAAAATATTTAAAAAGTAATGATATATGGATTTGCGGAACCGATATGAATACTAACCAATATTATTACGAAGAAAATTATAATATTCCAATAGCTTTTGTAATAGGAAGTGAAGGGTTTGGAATAAGCAGGTTAGTTAAAGAAAATTGTGATTTTCTAGTTAAGATTCCAATGAGTGGAAAAATAAGCTCATTAAATGCTTCTGTGTCAGCAGGAATTGTAATGTATGAAGCGGTTAAACAAAGAAAAATTAAATAAAATACTAAAGATGGGAGGAAAAAGATATGATGGGGAGAAAGAAAAGAATTTTAATTATAGTGCTTTCTATCATAACAGTTTTAATTTTAATAATAGGAGGAGTTTTAATATATTTAAATGTTGCAACAGACGCATTTAAAAGTCCGGATGAATTATTTTATAAATATCTATATCAAAATGGTTCTATAGCTAATGTTTTTGATACTAATTTACTTGATAGGTATTATCAAAGAATTGATAATAATCCATATAATGGGAATGGAGAAATAACAATAAAAACAGGAAATTCAGATGGTTCTGAAAGTGATACAGAACAATTTGATAATTTTATAAATAATGTAAAACTTTCATATACAACAAAAAGTAATTTGCCAGAGAAAAAACAAGAAACAGAAGCTACTATAGCCTATAATGATCAAGAACAATTTAAGTTTAGTGTGGTAGAAGATAATAATAACTATGGAATAAAGTCTGATGAAGTAGTATATAAATATTTATCTTTAAAAAATGAAAATTTAAGAGAAGTATATGAAAAATTGGGTGTTGAAAATACAGAAAATATGCTTAATCAGTTTAATAGAATAGATTATAATATTTATAAGAATATGAATGCAGAGGATAAGTCTAGGATATTGTCAACATATCAAAATGTATTGAATAAAAATATTTTAAGTAACCATTATACCAAACAAGCTGATGTAACTTTAAATGTAAATGGGCAAAATGTTGTGGCTAATGCTTATTCTTTAACACTAACAGAAGAAGAATTTTCTTCATTAAAAATAAGATTTTTAGAAACATTAATGACTGATGAATTAACTTTAAAATATATAGTACAGTTTTTGCAATTAGATGCATCATATTCGGTTAATATTAAACAAATGTTACAAGAAAAAATAGATGAATTGAAAAGAGAACAAGTTGATGCAAGTAATACTATCAGAATTACAGTGTATGAGAGTGGTATGCAACTTATTACTACAACAATAGAAACGGCAGAATATAATTATGCAATAAATAATAATGTTTCAGAAACTAACCAAAAAGTGACTATAATTAAACAATCAAAAGATGGAAACAATGTTAATACAACAATTACAATTGAAAGAAATACAACAACAAATGATAATTCATTAAAGATAGAAGCAATATCAAAAGCAGGAGAAACTACAACAGATAGAAATGCTATTACCATAGATTTGAAAGGTAATGTTGATACAGAGAATTTGGAATTAAACATAAAATTAGAAAATCTTATAGGAAATAAAACAAATGAAATAAATTATAATGATAAAAAAGAATTTACTAACGATGTAGATATTGAGGGCTTAAATTCTGAAAATTCTGTAGTATTAAATGATATGACTGTAGAGGAGATAAATAGCTTATATAACTCAGTAGTAGAGAGAATTAAATATTTGTATAATGAAAAAGTAAAAAATATGGGGTTTGAACCTGATACTATAAATTATCAAGGAACTTTAAAATGGAGTAGAATAGTTGATGCTTTTGATGAAGACGAATTTAGAGCTCAAGTACAAAGAGCATTAAATTTAGCAAAAGATGATATGCAAAATAAAGAAGAATATAGAACATTGGTAGAGCAAGCTGCTGGTGATGAAAATAGAATAAAGCAAATAAAAGGTATTGTAACAGTCGAAAGATTAAGAGAAACTGGACTAGATGCAACATTAAATGAAGAAGATAATTCTATTTTAATAAAAACTAATAGTGAATCTGCCCATAAATATGAAATAGATTATGAAAACTTTAAAATCTCAAAAATACAGTAATTTAACTATTGACAAAAAACAAAAATGCTAGTATACTTATACAGTAACTGAATTTATGCGAAAAATTAAATAGATATATAAATATCTTGAGTCAAAGGAGGGAGAAAAATGGCACAACCAAAAAGAAGATGGTCAAAACAAAGAACACATAAAAGAAGATCAACTTGGAAATTAGAAACTCCAAAATTTGCAACATGTGCACATTGCCATGAACCTGTAATGCCACACAGAGTTTGCCCAACATGTGGATATTATAATGGAGAAGAAGTTGTAGTTAAGGAAACTAATACAGCAAATAATTAGAATATAAAATTATAAAAGAAAGCTAAAGTATTAAGTAATTAATATTTTAGTTTTTTTTTGACTAAAAAATGAGGAGTTTAATATAATTTATATAGGTGAAAATGTGCTAAATGCTAATTTCTTACATATTGACTTGAAAAGTCAAATAGTATAAAATGGGGACGAGAGGTGAATTTGATGGCAAAACCAATAGTTGCAATAATAGGAAAACCAAATGTTGGAAAATCAACATTTTTTAATTATATAGTAGGAAAAAGAATATCAATTGTAGAAGATACACCAGGAGTAACAAGAGATAGAGTATATGGTGAGGCAAATTGGAGAGGAAGAGAGTTTACATTAATAGATACAGGTGGAATCGAGCCAGAATCAAATGATGAAATTCTAGTTCAAATGAGGACTCAAGCCAATATTGCTATAGATATAGCAGATGTAATTATTTTTATGACAGATATAAAACAAGGTGTAACAGCAGCAGATGAAGATATAGCTATAATGCTTAAAAAAGCTAGAAAACCAGTGGTTCTAGTTTGTAATAAATCAGATTCTTTTGGAAAAGTAGAAGACGAAATATATGAATTTTATAATTTGGGATTAGGAGATCCATATGCGATTTCTGCAACTAATGCAAAAGGATTAGGAGATGTATTAGATGCTGTATACGAAAACTTTCCAGAAGAAAAAGAAGAGGAAGATATTGGAACAGAAATAAAAGTTGCAGTAATAGGGAAACCAAATGTTGGAAAATCATCACTTATAAATAAAATATTAGGTGAAAATAGAGTAATTGTAAGCAATATTGCTGGAACAACAAGAGATGCAGTAGACTCTTATTATGAAAATGAATATGGAAAATACGTATTTATAGATACAGCTGGAATTAGAAGAAAATCTAAGGTTAATGAGAATATAGAAAGATATAGTGTAATGCGTTCAAAACTAGCAATAGAAAGAGCTGATGTTTGTCTAATATTAATAGATGCAACAGAGGGCGTTACAGACCAAGATGCAAAAATTGCAGGAGAGGCTCATGAAGCTGGTAAAGGTGTAATAATTGTAGTAAATAAATGGGATGCATTAGAAAAAGAAAATGGTACATTAGAAAGATACAAGAAGGAAGTATATGAAAAACTATCATATTTATCTTATGCTCCAATATTATTTATTTCTGCTAAAACTGGTCAAAGAATAAACAAATTGTTCGAAATGATTAATGTTGTAGCAAATCAAAATGCAATAAGAATACCAACAGCAACATTAAATCAAATAATAAATGAAGCAGTTGCAGTAAGACAACCACCTACAGATAGAGGGCGTAGATTAAAAATATTATATGCGACACAAGCTTCTACAAAACCACCAACATTTGTAATTTTTGTAAATGTGAAAAATCTATTTCATTTTTCATATCAAAGATATTTAATGAACCAAATAAGAAATGAATTCGGACTTATAGGTACGCCAATAAGAATAATTGTACGTGAAAAAGGTAATACAATAGAAACAAAATAGGAGGGAAAGTATATGGAATATATAATAATTGCTATAATAGCTTATCTAATAGGAAGCATTAATTTTTCAATTTTAATTAGTAAGAAAAAGGCTGGTTATGATATTAGACAAAAAGGCAGTGGTAATGCTGGAACTACTAATATGTTAAGAAATTTAGGAAAGAAATATGCAGCAATAACATTAATTTGTGATGTATTAAAAGGTGTTGTTGCAATTGGAATAGCTATAATTGTAGGAAACATTTTAGGAGACACAAATAAAGCTTTACTAGTTCAAATAGCTGGAGTTGCTGTTGTTATAGGGCATACATTTCCAATTTTCTTTGGATTTAAAGGTGGAAAAGGTGTCGCAACATCACTTGGTATTTTACTAATGACAAACTGGCAACTTGGATTAATCTGTTTAGTATTTGCATTAGTATTAATGGCATTAACAAGAGTTGTTTCTATGGGATCAATTGCAGCAGCAATATTATACCCAATATTAACATTATTTGTTGGAGGAGGTCATTACATAGTAGAAAGTAGTGGCTTAGGAAATGGATATTTTATATATAGTGTAATACTTGCTGTAATAGTAATATTTAATCATAGAGAAAATATTAAAAGAATTTTAAGTGGTACAGAAAATAAAATCAGTTTTAATAAATAGGAGTGAAACAAATGAAGAAAATTACAATAATAGGAAGTGGAAGCTGGGGAGTAGCTCTAGCAATCCATTTAGCTAAATTAGGACATAAAATAAAGATATGGTCTTTTTCTAAAGAAGAGGCAGATTTAATAAATAACGAGAAAAAATGCAAATTTTTGCCAAAAGTAACATTACCTGAAGGAATTACATGTTGTACAGATTATAAAGAAGCAATAGATGGATCTGAAATAATTTTACATGTTACACCTTCTAAATTTACTCGTAGTACAGTAAGTGAGTACAAAAAATATGTAACAAACCAACCAATAATTATTTGTTCAAAGGGATTTGAAAGAGAGACTTTATTACCATTAGATGAAGTCATAAAACAAGAAATGCCAGAAGCTAAAATTGGTGTATTATCAGGCCCAAGCCATGCAGAAGAAGTTTCAATTGGAATACCAACAGTAATGGTTGTAGCATCAAAGGATGATGAACTTTTATTTGATATTCAAAATGCTTTTATGAGTCCTGAATTTAGAATTTATACATCACATGATGTTAGAGGTGTAGAAATAGGAGGAGCTTTTAAAAATATTATAGCTTTTTGTGCCGGTGTTGCTGCAGGAATACATCTAGGAGATAATTCTTTTGCTGCTCTTGTAACAAGAGGACTAGGTGAGATTTCAAGATTAGGAGTTGCCTTAGGTGGAGAAAAAGATACTTTATATGGATTAAGTGGTCTAGGAGACTTAATAGTAACTTGTTTAAGTGAACATAGTAGAAATAGAAAAGCTGGAAAACTAATAGGAGAAGGAAAAACAATAAAGGAAGCAAGAAAAGAAGTTGGAATGGTAATAGAAAGTATTGACAATATAGAGGCAGCATATGAACTTTCTAAAATTCATAATATAGAAATGCCAATTGTAGAAGGAGTATATGATATTTTATATAATAATTTAGATCCAAAAGAAGCTGTTACAATGCTTATGACTCGAGATAAAAAATTTGAGTAAAGGAGAATGAGTATGGATTTTTTTGATAAATTAGGAAAGAAAGCGTCAGAAACTTATAAGGTTACTGCAGAAAAAACAACTAAAATTGCTAAAGAAACAAAGTTGAAACTAGAAATAAGTAATTATAAATCAAATATGGAAGATCTTTATAAAATAGTTGGTAAAAAAATATACCAAAAATATGCAGCTCAAGAAGAAATGCAATTAGAAGACATTCAAGATGAATTAAATAAATTAGATACTATTAGTGAAAAAATTGATATAGCTAATAAAGAAATAATGAGTTTAAAAGATAAAATAAAATGTCCTAATTGCAATTATGAAATGAGCGAAGAATATGAATATTGCCCAAAATGTGGAACAAAAATAAAATAGACAAATAATTGGGAGTGAAAAAATGAAATTAGTAATACAAAAAGTTAAAAAAGCAAAAGTAGAAGTTGGGAATAAAACTGTGGGGCAAATAGAAAAAGGTTATATGGTATTATTAGGAGTAAAAAAAGGTGATACCAAAGAAAATGCAGATTATTTAGCAAGAAAACTTTGTAATTTAAGAATATTTGAAGATGAAAATGGAAAGATGAACTTATCTATAAAAGATGTTAATGGTGAATTACTTATTATTTCACAATTTACTTTATATGGAAATACAAAAGATGGTAACAGACCAAGTTTTATAGAAGCAGAAGAGCCTGAAAAAGCAAATGAACTATATGAATATTTTATGGCAAAATGTAAAGAAAATGGAATAGAAAAAGTAGAAAAAGGTGTTTTTGGAGCACATATGGATGTTTCATTAATAAATGATGGACCCAATACTATAATAATGGAAAAATAATTTAATAAGGAAAACGTTCAAACATATATTTTATAATTAAATCGGCATTATAATCAGTAATATTTATTAAAATACCAGGATCGAGAGAAATCCACATACCAATTTTGTATTTATAATTATTATCAATAAAACTGCCAATCATATCAACAATCTCTATGGGATTGTTGTATTTTTTTGTCCAATATAGATTATCTTCTAAATTTATAGGTTCATCAAAAAAACTTTCTAAAAAACTTTTTATTTCCCCAATTTTTGTACTATATAAATTTACACTTGCCAACATAAAAAACTCCTTCAAAAATATTATTTGTATAAAAAATATAATTATACATTGTATATAAAATCAATTTTTGGAAATAATATGAAAAAAGCTAATTTTGGAGGAAATATGTTAAAAAATATAATAAAAACTTTAAGCATTATTTTTTTAATGGTATTAGTAATCATTTCTTTTTCAGGGTGCTCTAAAGAAAAAACTGATGCAGAACAACTTAAAGATAAAAATATATCCGAAATAAAATATTTGGATAATTATATTATGTTGTTAATAAATAGTATTAACAATATTGACCTAAAACAATATGATGCTAAAATTGAACAAACCGAAAATCTAAATGAAGTTTTACAAGAAAAAGAAGAAACATCAAGTGAAGATACAGGAAACAATGTTGTGCAATATAGCATGGTTCCCAATATGGTTTTAAATGCTGATAAAACAATAAATTGGGAAAACTTAAAAATAGAAATAGAAAACTTAAATAATACCTGGCCATCAATAATCGTGGATTTATACAAAGCAGATGTGGATAATAACAAATTAACAGAGTTTAGCGATTTAATTAATACTTGTATCGGAAATATAAAAAATGAAAATAGAACAGAAACCCTAAATAGTTTGTCAAAATTGTATGAATATATACCAGTGTTTTTAGAAAAAATTGTGACTGATGACCAACAAATAGCATTGGTCAAAACAAAAGTGGAAGTAATAAAAGCATATGTGAATATAGACTTTGAAAATTGGGATGGATTAAAAACTAATTTAGACAGTAGCATTTCAAATTTCGAACCTATTGTAAATAATACAAATGAAGCAGAAAAAGAATATAATATAAGAAAATCATATGTATTATTACAGGAATTTAAAAATGCAGTAGATACAAAAGATAAGGATTTATTATTTATTAAATACAAAAATTTAATGGAAGAGCTTATAATATTATAAAGTACTTTATTTCTTAGAGATATATGATATAATAACAAAGCAGAAAATTAATAAAAAAGGATGTTAAATATGTATACAGGATATAATGAAGTAGAGAAATTTTATGGCTTTTTGTATGAGAAACCAAAATATATTGTTTTTGAATCAGATTATATAATTAATAGAAATAGTGGTAAATATCCAAATGATGGATTAATATATTATACAGAAGATATAGCAAGATTAATTAGAACACAACCATTTAGAAGGATGGGAAAGATTTTTCAGCTAGGAACTAAATTTTTAGATGATAGTAATCTTAAGCATTCTAGAGCAGACCATAGTAAGGGAACATATGCAAGAACAATGGAGCTTGTTATGCATCTGTTAGAAGATAAAAATATAAATGGCTTAGTAAAAAAATATCATTATGAAAAATTTATTATTGCAGAATTAATGAGAGGTTTAACACATGATATTGGACATGGCCCATTTTCTCATACTATGGAAACAATATGTAATCTGCCAAAAGGATTTCATGAAGATATAGGGAAAAGAATAATTAACGAAAATGAAGAGATAAATGATGCTTTAAACAAAATATGGCCTAATTTACCAGCAATAATGGAAGAAGTAGAGAAGAGGGATTTTTTAGGCTTAAATACTTTATTTGAGGGGCAACTTGATGTTGACAGAGGAGACTTTTTACCTAGAGATAGCTGGGCGTTTGGGTTAGATGATGTGAATTCAAATGAAATTACAGATTTACTACAAAATGTAAGCATACAAAAAATTGTAGTAGATGGCAAAGGAAAGTTAGTTCCTGTATTTTCGAGTGAATGTTTACCAGAAATAGAAAAGTTTTTAGATGCTAGATTTGATAATTATCAAAAATATTACTATTCTTCATCTGGCAAATTATTTGAACATATATATAAAGAATTTGCGGAGGAACTGTTAAAATCTGATGAAGAATTTAGTTTGAAAACATTTTTAGAACATAATTATAATAAAAGACCGGAAGAAATTGATTTAGATGAATATATACACTACAACGATATAGAATTTTTAAAGGGAATATTTGAAGTATATGACAAAACAACAGATGAGAGATTAAAAGATTTAGCAAGAGTTTGTATTCCTGATTCTGAAAGTTATTATGCATTATATTATGGTTTAATGGTAACTAAAGAAGATATGAATGAAGATGGAAATATAAGACTTTCAGCCGAGAATGCAAAGTTTTTTGATAGAATAGCACAATTACCAGCAGGTTCTACACTTGAATTAATAAGAAAAAGATATGTAATGCAGAAATGTAATAACGAAAAAGATTTAAAACACAAATTGAAGGAAATAAAAAGAGAAATAAACCCAAATGAGGAATTCGATTTTAAAGATTGTGGTATTACATATGATGTTTCTAAAAACAATTTATATAAAAGTAAACCAGGAGAAGAAATTTATGTATCAGATGAAGATGGGAAGGTTTATACATTTGATAAACACCCTAAAAGAACAGTACCACTTAAAAAATTTACTAATGTAATACTTATAATAGATAGGGAAAAACTAAGAGATAAACTAAAAGATGAGACAACAGTAGATAGAATTATCGATATAGCTAGGAACAGAAGGAAAGAGGCCAGATAGCTTGACTTTTATTAAAAAGATGTTAAAATAAATAAGAGTAAATTAGACAGTCGCGTATAGCAAGGTCGAAAGACAGCGTACGAGGAAAGTCCGGGCTCCACAGAGCAATGATGCTGGATAACGTCCAGTGAGGGAAACCTTAAGGAAAGTGCAACAGAAAATAACCGCCTGTAAAGGTAAGGGTGAAAAGGTGAGGTAAGAGCTTACCGCAGATATGGTGACATATCTGGTCAATGTAAACCCCATCTGGAGCAACACCGAGCTTGAGGGTTAAGACTGCTCGTCGTCCTCTTATTGGTGGCTTGAGCCATATGGTAACATATGGACTAGATAAATGACTGTCCACGACAGAACCCGGCTTACAGATTTACTTATTAATTAAAAATTATACGACTAAAAAATAAAGAACTTTATGGATTCATTCCTTAAAGTTCTTTTGTATATATGAATTTCATATCATCTGGTATTGGAGCTTCTAATGTGATAATTTTTTTTGTAATTGGATGTATAAAAGAAAGTTTATAACTATGTAGAGCTTGTCTGTTAATTAATTCAGAGGGTCTGCCATATAAAGTATCCCCAAGTATCGGATGACCAATATGACTAAAGTGAACTCTTATTTGATGAGTTCTCCCAGTTTCTAATGTAATGTGTACTAAAGAAAGACTATTAAATTCCCTTACTACATCGTAATGTGTAATTGCACTATCTCCATTAGAACTTACAGTCCTTTCTATAATACTTCCTTCTTTTCTTGCTATAGGAAAGTTTAAAGTATCAGCTTTTGATTCTAAAATACCTTCAACGATAGTTAAATATTCTTTTTTTAATGTTTTAGTTTTCATTTGCTTTATTAAACATTCTTGAATATATTCATTTTTTGCAAACACTACAATTCCAGAAGTATTTTTATCTAATCTATTTACGATTCTAATTTTTTTCTTTAAACCTAATTTATCAAAATAAAATTTAACTCCATTGGATAAACTATTATCAAAATGTAAAATAGAAGGATGAATAGCAATATTTGAAGGCTTATTAATTACTAATAAATATTTATCTTCATAGATTATGTCTAGAGGAATATTTGTAGCAACTATATTAGAATTATCTTCCTCAAAATCAATTAATACAGAAACTGTATCGCCCACAGTTACTGGCTTTTTTGTATATGTTGGAAGGTCGTTTAAGTAAATTTTATTAGCTTTTTTTAATTTTGTGATTAGTCTATCTGATAATAAAAACTGTTCTTTTAAGACATGAAGAACATTATCGTAACAATCATTTTTATCTAGTTGATACGATAAATTCATAATATCACCACCAATTATAAGATTAATGCAGATCATGAATGTATATAGGTAACTTATTCCCGCAATATATGAAAAATCTTTAGTTTTTCATATATTATAAATAAATAATCAAATAATGGCAACAAACATAAGGAAATTACTTGATTTTTTACTAAGAATATAGTAAAATACTTGAAGTGACCTTATACTTAGCTATAGGATATAAGACACCTAACTTTAGCTCAGTTTAAGGAATAAGAAATATAGGAGGTGCAATAATGACAAAGGAAAGAAAACAAGAAATTATTAATACTTATAAAAGAGATGAAAAAGATACTGGTTCACCAGAGGTTCAAGTAGCTCTTTTAACAGAAAGAATTAATGAATTAACAGAACATTTAAAAGTTCACAAAAAAGACAACCACTCAAGAAGAGGTCTTTTAAAAATGGTTGGTAAAAGAAGAAACTTATTAAACTACTTAGCTAAAAAAGATGTTCAAAGATATAGAGACATTATAGCAAAATTAGGTTTAAGAAAATAATATACAACTTTAGGGCGTTATCATACGCCCTAAAATGGTATATAAGAAAACTTTGGTTATTACTGTGGAAACAAATTTTATATTTTGCCTACAGTTTAACATAAATACTTATTTATTATTTTAGAAAGTAGCTTGTATTCTGAACTATGTATAATAATTTAGAATAGAGGTTACATCTAATAATAAATAAGTAAATTAATTATTAGAGGAGAGATGAAAATGTTTAAAACTTATTCAACAGAATTAGCAGGAAGAAAACTTACATTAGAAACAGGAAAACTTGCAGGTTTAGCAAATGGAAGTGTATTAGTAAGATATGGTGATACAGTTGTATTAGTAGATGTTACTGCTTCAAAAGAACCAAGGGATGGAATAGACTTCTTCCCATTATCAGTAGATTACGAAGAAAAATTATATGCGGTAGGAAAAATACCAGGAAGCTATACTAAAAGAGAAGGAAAACCAAGTGATAAAGCAATTCTTACATCAAGAGCAATAGACAGACCATTAAGACCATTATTTCCAAAAGATTTCAGAAATGATGTATGTGTTGTAGCAACAGTCTTATCTGTAGAGCAAGACAATCAACCAGAAATTTGTGCAATGATCGGTGCTTCAGCAGCATTATCTATATCTGACATACCATTTGGTGGTCCAACAGCAGCAGTTGCAGTAGGATATGTTAATGATGAAACAGTAATTAATCCAACAGAAGAACAAAGAAAAAATAGCAGATTAACACTTACTGTTGCTGGAACTAAAGATAAAATAGCAATGATAGAAGCTGGAGCAGATGAAATACCAGACGATATTATGCTAGAAGCAATAAAGAAAGCACATAAAGAAATTAAAAAATTATGTACTTTTATAAGTAAAATGCAAAAAGAAATAGGAAAACCAAAATTCGAATATAAATCATTTGCTGTTGATGAAGAAATTTATAACGAAGTAGAAGCAAATTATAAGGATAAAATGTACGAAGCAGTACAAGCAGTGGACAAAGAAGTAAGAGATGAAAATATAGATAAATTAACAGACGAAATAGTAGCATATTTTACAGAAAAAGTTGGAGAAGAAAAAACTGAAGAAATAATGCCAGACATTGCAACAAGCATACATGACTTAGAAAAGAAATGTGTAAGAGAAATGATTTATAACGAACATAAAAGACCTGATGGTAGAAAAATAGATGAAATAAGACCATTATCATGTGAAGTAGGTCTACTTCCAAGAGTACATGGAAGTGCATTATTTACAAGAGGACAAACACAAGTATTATCTGTTGCAACATTAGGAATGGTTTCAGAAGAACAATCATTAGATGGTATAGACACAGAAGAAAGCAAAAGATATATGCATCAATACAATTTCCCAAGCTATAGTGTTGGAGAGGCTAGACCATCAAGAGGACCAGGAAGAAGAGAAATTGGACATGGTGCTTTAGCTGAAAAAGCATTAGTTCCAGTAATTCCAAGTGAAGAAGAATTTCCATATGCAATAAGAGTTGTTTCAGAAGTTTTATCTTCAAATGGTTCTACATCACAAGCAAGTATATGTGCAAGTACACTAGCATTAATGGACGCAGGTGTTCCAATAAAAAGACCAGTTGCTGGTATTTCAACAGGTCTTGTAACAGCACCAGATGGTTCAGATAATTATGTAATGTTAACAGATATCCAAGGAATAGAAGATTTCTTTGGAGATATGGACTTTAAAGTTGGTGGAACAGAAAAAGGAATAACAGCAATTCAAGTAGATATAAAAGTAGATGGACTATCTTATGAAATAATAAAAGAAGCTTTTGAAAGAACAAGAAAAGCTCGTAAATATATCCTAGAAGAAGTTATGTTAAAACAATTAGATAAGCCAAGAGCAGAAATTTCAGAATATGCACCCAAAATTATTAACATGAAGATAAAAGTAGACAAAATTAAAGATGTAATTGGAACAGGTGGAAAAACAATAAATAAAATTATAGATGAAACAGGTGTAAAAATAGATATTAAAGAAGATGGACAAGTATTTATTTATTCTGAAGATGAAAACCAAGCTAAAAGAGCAAAAGAAATAATAGAAGAAATCGTAAGAGAAATAGAAGTGGGTCAAGTTTATGAAGGAACAGTAATAAAATTAATGAATTTTGGAGCTTTTGTAGATTTAGGTGCTGGAAAAGAAGGATTAGTTCATATTTCAAAAATATCAAATGATAGAATAAAAAATATTGAAGATGTACTTCATGAAGGAGATAAAGTAAATGTAAAAGTAATAGAAATAGATGACCAAGATAGAATAAATTTATCTATGAAAGATGTAGATGAAAGTAATGAAAAATAGAAAATATTAAGAATTTATTAAATTTTGTCAAAAGTTGCAAAAATAGTATAAAGGTAGTATAATTGTAATTGTAGTGAATATTATAGAATAAATAATAAAAAGAGAGGGAAGAAATGGAATATTTATATATAGTTCAACAAGCACTAGTGTGGATACTTACTATATTCTGGTTATACCAATTAATGATTAGTATTTGTTCGCTTGTTAAATTAAAAGAAAAACCTTTATTAGTAAATAAAAATCATAAATTTATGGCTATTATTCCTGCACATAATGAAGAAGCTGTTGTGGGTAATTTAATAGAAAGTTTAAAAAAACAAGATTATCCAAAAGAGTTATATGATATTTACGTTATAGCAGATAATTGTACAGATAATACCGCTAAAATAGCTAGGGAAAAAGGCGCTATCGTATACGAAAGATTCGATAGCGAAAAGAAAACCAAAGGTTATGCTTTGCAATGGTTTTTACAACAAAAAATACAAGAAAATGCTCCATATGATGCTTTCTTTGTATTTGATGCAGACAATATTGTAGATAAAGGTTTTATTAAAGCAATGAATAAAAAACTATGTCAAGGTGAAGATGTAGTTCAAGGATATAGAGATATAAAAAATCCTACGGACAGTTGGGTAACAGCTGGATATGCAATATTTTATTGGACAATGCACCGTTTCTACCACTTAGCAAGATATAATTTAGGACTATCACCATTATTAAATGGTACAGGTTTTATGGTAAAATTTGATGTAATAAAACCAAACGGTTGGGATACACAAACATTAACAGAAGATATAGAATTTTCATTAAAGAGAATCATAAAAGGAAGAAGACTAGGTTGGGCAACAGATGCAATAGTATATGATGAACAACCAGTAGGATTTAGACAATCTTGGTCACAAAGAACAAGATGGAGTGTTGGTCATATTCAATGTATTCAAAAATATACTAAGGAACTTGCAAAAGGAGTTAAAGAATACAAAACTTTAATGAATTTTGATGGTTTATTATATATTTTAGGAAGTATACCAATGTTTATAATTGCAATTGTTCTATTATTAATAAATGCAATTATGTACTTAAATAATGGTATGACAACTTCAGATTTAATTTTAAATTATGCAAGATATATTATACCAACTTTTTTCTTACCAATATTAACAGGTATCTTAATATTAAAGTTGGATAAAAGACCAATAAGACCTATGATTAAAGGATTATTATGCTATCCATTATTCCTAGGTTCATGGTTATTAATAAACTTTAAAGTACTATTTAAAAGAGATACAAAATGGGAGAAAATTGACCACGTTAGAGATATTAAAATTAACGAAGTTCAAGAGAATGCAGAACTTGAAAAAGTATAAAAATATATATGCAATAAAAAGACAAAGTAAATTAGTGATTATTTTTAGAGAGAATTAGTCATAGGCTGAAAGCTAATTTAAATGTAACTAATCGAAAAACTACCTTTTTAAGCACCTAGGCTAATAACCTATGGCGTTGATAACGATATAATCAAATTAAGTAAAAAATTAGGATGGAACCGTGTAAGCACTCCTATAGGCAAAAAAGTCTATAGTGGTGCTTTTTTTATTATATAGGAAAAATCGACAGATTTTTACGTATATAACAAGGTTAAGTTACCTATGTTCGCGCGATTGCGAAGCAATCTGTATATGTGGCGAAGCCACTTTTCTTATAAAAAATAAGGTAATTATAAAATAGGAGGGATATATATGGTTAAATTAAAATTAAAAGATGGATCTATTATGGAGGTAGAAAAAGGAACATCTATAATAGATGTAGCAAAAAAAATAAGTGAGGGATTAGCAAGAGTCGCAACTTGTGGAGAAATTAATGGAAAAGTAGAAGATTTAAGACATGAAATAAACGAAGATTGTGAATTAGTAATTCATACATTTCAAGATGATGATTTAGAAGGAAAGAAAGCTTATTGGCATACAACATCACATATTATGGCACAAGCAATAAAAAGATTATATGGTGATGTAAAATTAACAATAGGACCAGCTATAGAAAATGGATTCTATTATGATTTTGATACAGAAAAACATTTTTCAGAAGAAGATTTTGAAAAAATAGAAGAAGAAATGAAAAAAATAATAAAAGAAGATTTACCAATCGAGAGATATTCACTACCAAGAGAAGAAGCAATAAAATTCATGGAAGAAAATGGAGAAAGCTATAAAGTAGAATTAATAGAAGAATTACCAGAAGGAGAAGAAATATCTTTTTATAAACAAGGTGAATTTGTAGATTTATGTGCAGGTCCACATTTAATGAGTACAGGAAAAGTAAAAGTAGTAAAATTATTATCAGCTTCAGGAGCTTATTGGAGAGGTAATGAAAAAAATAAAATGCTTCAAAGAGTATATGGAATTTCATTCCCTAAAAAATCACAATTAGAAGATTACTTAAATTTGTTACAAGAAGCTAAAGAAAGAGATCATAGAAAAATAGGTAAAGAATTAGACTTATTTATGACACATGAACTTGTAGGTTCAGGACTTCCAATGTATTTACCAGATGGTGCAACAATAAGAAGAATTTTAGAAAGATATATTCAAGATAAAGAAATAGAACTTGGATATAAACATGTATATACACCATCACTTGCAAATGTGGAATTATATAAAACAAGTGGGCATTGGGATCACTATAAAGAGGATATGTTCCCAGTAATGAAAATGGATAATGAAGAAATGGTATTAAGACCAATGAACTGTCCACATCATATGTTAATTTATAAAAATAAATTACATTCATATAGAGATTTACCAATAAGAATTGGTGAACTTGCACATGACTTTAGATATGAAGCAAGTGGAAGTGTTTGTGGATTAGAAAGAGTTAGAGAAATGTGCCAAAATGATGCTCATTTATTTGTAAGACCAGATCAAATAAAAGAAGAAGTTGGAAAAGTAATAAATCTAATATTTGAAGTATATCAAAAAGACTTTGGTTTCCCTGCATCAGCATTTAAGTTTAGACTATCTTTAAGGGATAAAAATAACAAAGAAAAATATATTGATAATGATGAAATGTGGGAAACAGCAGAAAGCCAATTAAGAGCAATATTAACAGAACTAAATATTGATTTTTACGAGGCAGAGGGAGAAGCTGCATTCTATGGACCAAAGATTGATATTCAAATAAGAACAGCATTAAATCATGATGTTACAATTCCAACATGTCAATTAGATTTTGCATTACCAGAAAGATTTAATTTGGAATATATAGGAGAAGATGGAAAAGCCCATAGACCAGTTGTAATCCATAGAGCAATTTTAGGTTCTTCTGATAGATTTATTTCATTCTTATTAGAAGAAACAAAAGGAGCATTACCATTATGGATTGCGCCAACACAAGCAAAAATATTACCAATTTCTGATGCACAATTAGAATATGCTAGAAAAATAGAAGAAGAATATAGAAAAGCAGGAATTAGAATTGAAGTAGATGATAGAAATGAAAAAATCGGATATAAAATTCGTGAGGCTCAATTACAAAAAATACCATATATGTTAGTTGTAGGAGATAAAGAGATAGAAGCAAATGCAGTTGCTGTAAGATCTAGAAAAGAAGGAGATTTAGGACAAGTAAATCAGGCAGAATTCTTAGAAAAAATGAAAGAAGAGATAAAAAATAAAGTAAGATAGGGGAAATAAACATGGATGTTGAACAGGAAATAGAAAAAATAAAAGAAAGAAATGAAATAGTCGAGCTTGACAAAGCATGGGAAACAAGCAATATGAGAAGAATATGTATTTGCATATTAACATATATAATAGTAGTTATATATTCAGCACTTATAAACACTATATCAAATATATGGTTAAGTTCATTAGTACCAGTAATAGGTTTTATTTTATCAGGAATGTCATTAAAAGTTATTAGAAAGCAGTGGGAGAAAAATAGAAAATAAAATATCAAAAAATACAAAATAGCAGTCCTTTGCAAAGGACTGTTATTAATTTTTATAAAACAAATTAAAAAAATATTTTACATAAATAACCTTGACAGCATTGCATATTAAAGATAAAATTATATTGTGAGTAAAAATATATTTTTTTAAGTTTTATATATATTTACACTGTACATTGAAAATTTAATAGAAAGAGGTAGAGGGGTTATGAATATAGGAATCATTATCGCTTCTATTGTAATCTCTGCTGTTATCTTCTTTTTTATAGGTGTTGCTTATAGAAAGAAAATAGCAGAATCTAAAATTCAAAGTGCTGAAGAAGAGGCAAAGAAAATATTAGAAAATGCTAATAAAGATGCTGAAAATAAGAAAAAAGAAGAAATTTTTAAAGCAAAAGAAGAAATTATGAACGCAAGAAATGAATTGGATAAAGAGATTAAAGAAAGAAGAGGCGAAATACAAAGTCAAGAAAAAAGGTTATTCCAAAGAGAAGAAAACATAGATAAAAAATCAGATAATTTGGAAAAGAAAGAAAAAGATTTAGAATTAAAAAGACAAGATTTAGAAAATGAAAAATTAAATTTGGAAAAACTTATTTCTAAACAAAGAGAAGAATTAGAAAGAATATCTAATTTAACTTCAGAAGAAGCAAAAAATCAATTATTAAAAGAGATTGACGAACAATTGACTAATGAAAAAGCTATTTTAATAAAGGAAAAAGAGCAACAATTTAAAGAACAAGCAGATAAAATGGCTAAAGAAATTATAGGATATTCTATTCAAAAATGTGCTGCAGATCATTCTCAAGAAACTACAGTTTCAATAGTTTCACTTCCTAATGATGATATGAAAGGTAGAATTATCGGAAGAGAAGGAAGAAATATAAAAGCCATTGAAACATTAACTGGTGTAGACTTAATTATTGATGATACTCCAGAGGCTGTAGTACTTTCAGGTTTTGACCCATTAAGAAGAGAAGTTGCTAGAATTGCTCTTGAAAAATTAATTGATGATGGAAGAATACATCCTTCAAAAATAGAAGAAATGGTAGAAAAAGCTAAAGAAGAATTAGCAGAAACAATTAAAGAAGAAGGAGAAAGAGCAACTTTAGAAACAGGAGTTATGGGATTACATCCAGATTTAGTTAAACTAATAGGAAAACTAAAATATAGAACAAGTTATGGTCAAAATGTTTTAAATCACTCTATAGAAGTTTCAAACTTAGCACGAATCATGGCAGAAGAATTAGGCTTAGATCCAAAACTTGCAAGAAGAGCTGGTTTATTGCATGATATTGGAAAAGCATTAGACCATGATATGGAAGGTACTCATGTTGAAATAGGTGTTGAAGTATTAAAGAAATACAAAGAGAATCCTGCAGTAATTAATGCTGTAGAAGCACACCATGGAGATGTAGAACCACAAACAATAGAGGCTGTTTTAGTACAAGCAGCAGATGCAATATCTGCATCAAGACCTGGTGCAAGACGTGAAACTTTAGAAGCATATATAAAGAGATTACAGGAATTAGAATCAATTGCAGATTCATTCGATGGTGTAGATAAATCTTATGCAATCCAAGCTGGTAGGGAGATAAGAATTATTGTTAAGCCAGATAAAATTTCTGATAGTCAAATGGTATTACTAGGAAGAAATATTTCAGAAAAAATAGAAAAAGAAATGGATTATCCAGGGCAAATAAAAGTTAACCTAGTAAGAGAAACAAGAGTAATAGATTATGCAAAATAAAAAAAGTAGCAGAGATGCTACTTTTTTTGTTGTATAGGAAAAATTTAATTGCAGTAGAACTTTCTACATTCTATATTAATTAATATAAAACTTGAAATACTAATAAACCTACTATATAATATAACAGAATTAGAAAGAAGGTAGAATATGAATATTTTAGCAATAGGCGATATTGTAGGAGAAATTGGCGTAAAGAAAATTGTAAAAGAGTTGCCAAAACTAAAAGAAAAATATGATATAGATTTTTGCATAATAAATGGTGAGAATTCAGCAGGAGGAATGGGAATAACTAAGAAAATTTTTGATTCCTTAATAAATGCAGGAGCAGATGTAATAACAATGGGAAACCATACCTGGGGAAAGAAAGATATATTTTCATTTATAGATGATAAAAGAATTGTAAGACCTGCAAATTATACAAAAGGTTTACCTGGTAATGATTATAGTATAATTAACAAAAACAATAAAAGAATAGCAGTTATAAATTTAATAGGAAGAACATCTATGGGGAGTTTATCAGAAAATCCATTTATAGTTGCAAATGATATATATAATAAATTAAAAAATCAAGTAGATATATTTGTACTAGATTTTCATGCTGAAGCTACAGCAGAAAAAATTGCCATGGGATATTATATGGATGGAAAATTTACTATAGTATATGGAACACATACACATGTTCAAACTGCTGATGATCAAATATTAGAAAAGGGAACAGCATATATGACCGATATTGGAATGACAGGACCAAAAAAATCTGTTATAGGAATGGATGTAGGAGTTTCTTTTAAAAGATTTGTAACCTCACTTCCAGAAAGATATAAATTAGCAGATAGTGAAGCAATGGTAAATGGATGTGTTTTTAAGATAAATGATGAAACCAATCGAACAGAAGAGATAATTAGAATAAATGATAGATAAATGTCGAAAAGTGTTAAAACATGCGATACAAACCTCCTAAAAAATGGAAAAATATCTTTACATTATTTTCCAAATATAATATAAATATATCAGTCACAAGATGAACTAAAAAATAAATTATAGGAGGCAAAAAATGGAAGTTTTAAAAATCTCATCAAAATCAAATCCAAATTCTGTTGCAGGAGCAATAGCAGGTTTGGTAAAGGAAAATAACAAGGCAGAAATGCAAGCAATAGGTGCTGGAGCATTAAATCAAGCTGTAAAAGCAGTAGCAATAGCAAGAGGATTTGTAGCACCATCAGGAGTAGATTTAGTTTGTATACCTGCATTTGCAGAAGTTCAAGTAGAAGGAGAAGATAGAACTGGGATGAAGTTAATAATAGAATCAAGAAAATAAATTATAGTGGGGGCTTATTTAAGTCCCCATTTTTGTATATACAAATAAAAATATCTTGAAAAAAAAACAAAATTAATATATTATAGAGAAGTAAAATACAAATGTAAATGGAGAGAAAAATGAAATCAAATTTTATGAAATATATATTTTTTATAGCTGTAATTATAATTATTGGTATAGCTGTTTATATGATTTATGGAGACAATAAGTCAAGTTCAGAAAATACAGAAAATCAGACAACAGCTCAAACAAATCAAACTATTACAGATTTAAGAATGGAAATAGTAAGTTATGATACAATAAATCCGTTAATAAGTAGCAATAGAAATGTGCAAGAGATAACTAAATTAATATTTGAACCATTAATACAATTAGATGAGAATTATAAATTACAAGCTTGTTTAGCTACAGAATGGGCAAAATCTGGAGATACTTCTTATATAATAAAATTAAGAAATAATGTAAAATGGCAAGATGGGACAGCATTTACAGCACAAGATGTAAAATATACAATAGAAGCATTAAAACAAATAAATTCAATATATAGTTATAATGTTCAACATATTACAAGTGTTGATATAATTGATAATTATAGTGTAAGAATAAATTTAGACACAATAATACCATTTTTTGAATATAATTTAATATTTCCAATAGTTTCAAGCACATATTTTTCAGGACAAGATATACAAAATACAGATAAAAATAATACTCCAATTGGCACAGGGATGTATAAAATAGAATCAAATTCAGAAAATACATTGGTATTAAAAAAGAATACTAGTTGGTGGAATATATCAGAAAAAAATGCAAAGGTTGAAACTATAAATGTAAATAAATATTCATCTATGGGAGAAGCATACAATGCATTTAAATTAGGAAATATAGATATATTAACAACTGAAAATATAAATATAGAAGATAATATCGGAACTATTGGCTATAACAAAAAAGAATATTACGGAAGAAGACATGATTTTATTGCATTAAATACTGCAGATAGTTTCTTAAGTAGATGGGAAGTAAGAAAAGCAATATCATATGCTATAGATAAAAGTAGTATAGTAACAAGTGTATTTGGTGGAAAATATTTTACAGCAGATAATCCATTAGATTATGGTAATTGGACATTTGACCAGACTAGTACTAGTGCAGGATATAATCCAGATCAAGCTAAGCAAGTGTTGATTGATGGTGGTTGGTCATATAAATATGGAAGTTGGCAAAAAACTGAAAATTATAGAACAATAAGATTAAATATAAATCTTACTGTAAATGCAGATAATAGCTCACAAGTTGCAGTTGCAGATTTAATTAAAACAAGTTTAGAAAATATAGGAATCCATGTAAATGTATCTAAATTAAATACAGAAAGATTTAATACAGCACTAAATAATAGAAGCTATGGAATGATAATTACAGGAACTAATAGCTCATTATCACCTAGTTTGGTTACTTATTTTGGATCAGGAAATTTAGCTAATTATCAAAATGAGGAAGCTAATAATTTATTAAATGAACTATTAAGTGTAACAGATGAAAATAAGATAAAAGAAAATACAAATAAGTTAATTCAAATATATAGAGATGATGTACCATATATTAGTTTATATTTTAATAAAGTAAATGTAATTTATAGTACAAGTTTAGTAGGAGATATAAAGCCAAATCAATATAATATTTTTTATGGAATAGAAAATTGGTACAGAAGGTAAAAAAAGTATTGACAAAAAAATAAATTAGTATATAATAAAACAAACATGCGTTCATAGGAGGAAAAATAATGAGTGGAGAAAATATAGAAAGAAAAAAAGCGTTAGAAATGGCAATGAGTCAAATAGAAAAACAATTTGGAAAAGGTTCTGTAATGAAATTAGGAGAATTTAAAGCAATGGAAGTAGAAGCTATTCCAACAGGAGCTTTAAGTTTAGATATAGCATTGGGAATTGGTGGTGTACCAAGAGGAAGAATTATAGAAATATATGGACCAGAATCATCTGGTAAAACAACATTAGCACTACATATAATTGCAGAAGCACAAAAAATGAATGGTGAAGCAGCATTTATAGATGCAGAACATGCATTAGACCCAGTATATGCAAAACATTTAGGTGTAGATATAGATAATTTACTAGTATCACAACCAGACACAGGAGAACAAGCCTTAGAAATAACAGAGGCTTTAGTAAGAAGTGGAGCATTAGATGTAGTTGTAGTAGACTCTGTAGCAGCATTAGTTCCAAAAGCAGAAATCGATGGAGATATGGGAGATTCTCATATGGGTCTACAAGCAAGATTAATGTCACAAGCATTAAGAAAATTAGCAGGAGCAATAAATAAATCAAAGACAGTATTAATATTTATAAATCAATTAAGAGAAAAAATAGGTGTTATGTTTGGAAATCCAGAAACAACAACTGGTGGTAGAGCTTTAAAATTCTATGCATCAGTTAGAATGGATATTAGAAAAATAGAAAATATAAAACAAGATGGTGAAATAACAGGAAGTAGAGCAAGGGTAAAAGTTGTAAAAAATAAAGTTGCACCACCATTTAGAGAAGCAGAATTTGATATAGTATATGGTAAAGGTATTTCTAAAGAAGGAAATATTCTAGACATGGCAGTAAATCTAGACATAATCGAAAAGAGTGGTTCTTGGTTCAGTTATGATGGAAATAGAATTGGACAAGGAAGAGAAAATGTTAAAAAATATCTAGCAGAAAATCCAGATATAATGGCAGAAGTAGAAAAGAAAGTAAGAGATAATTTCGAAAAAGCTTTTGAAAAAAGCTTAGGCGATGAAGAAGAAAATAATGATGATGATGATGTAGTAGTATTAGTAGAGGATGAAGAAGCAAAGCCAAAGAAAAAATAAAAAGTAAGGAATAAAAATGTATAGTATAGAGGAATTTGACAAAACAAAAACGAAAATTTTAAAATACATTATGTATAAAAAAAGAACAGAAAATGAAATAAGAACAAAATTTAAAGATATAGATGAAGAACTTTTAGAAGATAGTATAGAATATTTAAAAGAAGCAGGATATATAAATGACAAAAATTATATAGAAAGAGCAGTTACTGAATTCAAAAATTTAAAAAATATGTCTATAAAAGAGATAATATATAAATTATATTCAAAGGGTATAAGAAGAGATGTATTAGAAGATTATGTAAGTGAACATATAGACGAATTAGAAGAATACGAAAAACAATCTGCTCAAAACATAATAAATAAAAAAATACATAATACAGAAAAAGAAGATATAATAAATTATTTATTAAGAAAAGGATATAAAAAAGACAATATAAAAATAGAGGAGTAATTATGGCAAATATGTTGATGTTAGAGACAAATAAATATGCAATAAAAATAGATAATTTCGAAGGACCATTAGATTTATTATGTCATTTAATAGACAAAAATAAAATGGATATTTATGATATTAAAATAAACGAAATAGCAGATCAATATATAGATTATTTAAATCATATGGAAGAAATGAACCTAGATATAGCCAGTGAATTTGTAATAATGGCATCAACATTAATCTATTTAAAATCTAAGAGTTTACTTCCAAAACAAGAAGAAGCAGAAGAAGAACTTACAGAAGAGGAACTTATACAAAGAATTATCGAATATAAAAAATATAAGGAAATTATAAAGAAATTAAAAGTAAATTATGAGGAAAACTCAAAGATTTATTTAGGAATTAAAGAGAATATAGACTTGCCAAAACAAGAAATCGAAAAAGAATATGATAAAGACTTAATACCAAACTTATATAAATCTCTTTTAGAGAAAAACGAAGAAAAAATAAATAAGAATGCAGAAAACATAGAGAAAATTGCGATAACAGATAACTATACAGTAACAAGTAAAGTAAAAGAAATGTTTAAAGCATTAATCAAAAATAATAAATTTGTATTTAATAAATTATTCTCTTTAAAAGAACATAATAAACAAGAAGTAGTAACAGCATTTAGTGGGTTACTAGAAATGTCAAAAAGAGATAAAGTAAATACAAAGCAAGAAGATCTTTTCGAAGATATAATCGTAGAGAAAAAGAAAAAAATAGTATAAATAAATAAAATTTGGAAAAAATACTAGCAGAGGTGGAAATATGCTAGTATTTTTTTTTATTGTATTAATAATATTAGGTAGTTTAATAGTATTGCTAGCAGCCACTACAATTCAATTACAAATAAATAATTTATATATAAAAAACAATCAAAAAAAAGATGGAGAAATAAAAATAGTACTAAAATTTCTAAATATAATACCATATTTAGAGTTGAATTTACTAGATAGTAAATTTATAAAAAAGAAAATGACTCTAGAAAATTTAGAAAAGAACATGAATAAGTCGAAAATTAAAATATATAAAACTGAATTAAAGCAAATTCTTGGAATAACAAAGGTAGAAGAGCTCTATGTAAAAATTAATTTACAAAGTGAAAATATATTTTTAATGACTTTTGCAACAGTAGTATTATCAACTATTTTGTCGATCATATTTGCTAAAAATATGATTGATAAAGATGAAGGAAAATATGGAATAAGCATGAAATATGCCAATAATACAACATACGAAATTTATCTAAATAGTATAATAAATATAAAAATTATACATATTATAAGTGTAATGTGTGAAATTTTGAAAAGAAAGAGAGCTGATAAAAATGCAAGAAAATCCTATAGAAGGACTTATGAATACAACCATGAATAGTATTAAGGATATGGTGGATGTTAATACTATTGTAGGCAAGCCAATAGAAACGAAAAATGGAATAATTATCCCTTTATCAAAGGTAACTTTTGGATTTGCATCAGGAGGTAGTGAATTTAATAGTGAGACTATAGATAATTACAACAAGAAGGAAAAAGAAGAATCTATAGAATATAAATTACCATTTGGAGGAGGTAGTGGTGCTGCAGTAAATATAAGTCCGATAGCATTTTTAGTAGTACAAAATCAAAGTGTAAAATTATTACCTATAGAACATTCTTCATCAGTGGATAAATTATTAGATTATGTTCCAGATATAATGGAAAAGGCCAATAATTTAATTAATAAATGTACAAATAAAGAAGAAAAAGTAAATACTAAAAAAGAAAAAATAGTAAAAGTAAAAAGACCTTTTGAGTATGAAACAACAATTACTTCTGAAGAAATGGAAGATGATTAAGCGAACCGCATAAGTTCGCTTAATTTGTTATTGTATAACAACAAGGATAAGTTACCTATATCCGTGCGATTGCAAAGCAATCTGCACATATGACGAAGCCACTTTTATTATAAAGCCTCAATTGACAAAAAAGGAGGATATGATACAATTTTGACGGAGGGATATACAAATGAATATAAATATAAAAAACGCAAGAATAGAATTTAAAAATTATATAAAAAATTATAATCCACAAGATCCAAAAATAGCATTAAAAATTGCACATATTAAAAGAGTAAGTCAAAAGGCAAAAGAATTAGCTATATCATTAAAACTTAGTGAAGAGGATATAAATCTTGCTGAATTAATTGGACTTTTGCATGATATAGGAAGATTTGAACAAATAAAAATATATAATACCTTTATGGATAAAGATAGTGTCAATCATGCAGAACATGGCGTAAAAGTACTATTCGAAGATGGTTTGATTAGAAAATTTATAAAAGAAGATACTTATGACAATGTAATAAAAAAAGCAATATTAAACCATAATAGGGGTTATTTAAACATAGATAAAGATTTGAATAAAAAAGAATTAGTACATACTAAACTAATAAGAGATGCAGATAAATTAGATATATTCTATTTTTTGAATATGGAAAATATAAATGTACTTTATGGAAATAACATAGAAAAACAGAACATTAATAAGGAAGTATACAGAGAATTTTTTGAGGATAAATATATAAATTATAAAAACATAAACTCAGGATTAGATTTAGCTATAGCTCATTTTGCATATATTTATGATTTCAATTATAAATTCACTTTACAAAAGATAAAAGAAGATAAATTTCTGACAAAATTATATAGTCGATTTGATATAGCGAATGATAAAGCACAAGAAAGCTTATGTAATGTATATAATTTTGCTAAAGATTATTTAGATAAAGAATTGAGTAAAGCAATATAAAAAAGAATTAGGTGAATAAAAATGGAACAACAAGAATTAAAATATTTAAAATTACTATCGGAAAAATTTCCTAACATACAAGAGGTATGTACAGAAATAATCAATTTAAAAGCAATTCAAAATTTACCAAAAAGTACAGAACATTTCTTAAGCGACTTGCATGGAGAATATGAATCTTTTTTACACATATTAAAGAATGCTTCTGGAGTAATAAAAACAAAAATTGATGAAGTTTTTGAATATACTATGACAAATAGTGAGAGAAGAAAATTTGCTACATTAATTTATTATCCAGAGGAAAAGTTAAAACTATTAAAAGAAGAAAATAAAGATAATTTAAATGAATATTATAAAATAACTTTATATAGATTAATAAAACTATGCAAAGTAGTTGCATCAAAATATAGTAGGTCAAAAGTAAGAAAGGCAATGCCAAAAGGATATGAATACATTATTGATGAGTTATTACATGGAAGTATGGAATCACAAGATAAAGAAACTTATTATGCGCAAATAATAGAATCAATAATAAAATTGGGTAGGGCAGAAGCTTTTATAATAGAAATATCAAAATTAATTCAGCAGTTATCAATAGATCATCTTCATATTATAGGAGATATTTATGATAGAGGACCTGGACCAGATATTATAATTGATAAGCTTATGAAATATCATTCAATAGATATAGAATGGGGAAATCATGACATTGTTTGGATGGGAGCAGCATGTGGAAATCCAGCATGTATAATGAATGTTATAAGAATTTGTGCAAGATATGGAACTTTATCAATTTTAGAAGAGGGATATGGAATAAATATTAGAAAAATGACTGAGTTTGCAAAAGAACAATATACTAATAGGGTTCCAAGTATTTTCCATTCACATACAGAAGAATTTGAAGAAGGTCTAGATATAGAACTTATGGGTAAAATGGAAAAAGCAGCAGCAATTATGCAGTTTAAGTTAGAAGCAGAAATAATTAAGAGACATCCAGAATATGAAATGGAAGATAGACTATTACTAGACAAAATAAATTTTGAAGAAGGAACTATAAATATTAATGGATATACTTATAAGTTGCTAGATACAGATTTTCCGACAATAGATAAAGACTCTCCATATGAATTATCAGTAGAAGAAAAAGAGGTTGTAGAAAAATTAATTAAAAGTTTTAAAAATAGTGAAAAATTACAAAAACATATAAACTTTTTATATACTAAAGGTAGTATTTATAAAATATATAATCAAAATTTGCTAATTCATGGATGTGTTCCAATGAATGATTTAGGAGAGTTAGTAGAAATAAAGTTTGAAAATAAAAAGCTAAAAGGTAAAGAATATTTAGATTATATAGATGAAATTGCACGTAAAGCATTTTATTTAGATGAAAGTGAAGAAAAAACAAATGCTATGGATTTTCTGTGGTATTTATGGTGTGGAAAGTATTCACCAATATTTTGTAAAAATGCAATGAAAACATTTGAAAGATATTTTTTAGAAGATAAAAATTTAAGAAAGGAAACAAAAAACCCATTTTATGAATTTGCACAAGCTGAAAATGTATGTAAGGATATATTAAGAGAATTTGGAATAAATGAAGAAGAAGGAAGAATTATTGGAGGACATATGCCGGTTAAATTGAAAGATGGTGAAAGTCCTATAAAAGCAAACGGAAAATTATTAATAATTGATGGAGGACTTTCTAAACCTTATCAAAAAACTACAGGTATTGCTGGTTATACATTAATCTATAATTCATATGGCTTACTGCTTACTGCACATGAGCCATTTACATCTACAGAAGATGCTATTATAAATGAAACAGATATACATTCCACAAAACAAATTGTAGAAAAGGTTGAACGCAAAAAGATTGCAGATACAGATATAGGTAAAAAATTAGAAGGGCAAATTCAAGATTTAAATAAGCTATTAGATGCATACAAAACGGGAAAAATAAAACAAGAAGAATAGGGATTTGGGTGTTCCTTAGGGATTTGGGGACGTTCCTCAAATCCCTTTCTTTAATATATGGCAAGTTGAAATATATAACTTAAGGCTATTTTCTTATATAAAATTTTAATTAATCCAAGATTTAAATACATATTGTAACATATGAGGTAAATCTATTTTATCTACACTGTTTTTTGCGACTATATCAATAGTTGCAATTGTTTCACCATTTAATGAATAAGAAATTTCACCTAGTTTATCACCTTCATTTATAGGTGCAGATATTTCATCAGGAAGATTAATATTTTGCTCAATATTACTTTCTTCACCTTTTTTTAGAAGAATTCCTGCATCATTAGCAAGTACTGCGCAAACGGATGAAGAAACCCCTTTAGATAATGGAACTTCTTTAATAGTATCACCTTTCTGAGCAAAAGTTTTATAAGAATAATTTGCAAAGCCATAATCTAATAATTTAGTTGCTTCAGCAAATCTATCTTTAGTAGTAGGTGCCTTCATTATTACAGCAATTAAGGATAAACTATCACGAGTTGCAGATGCTGATAGATTATATAGTGCAAGAGAAGTAGAACCTGTTTTTAATCCAGTAGCTCCTCTATAATTTCTGACTAATTTATTAGTATTGACTAATTCAGATTTTCCATCACGTAAAGAATCCATGTATATTGTAGTATATTTTTTTATATCAGGGTGTTTTTCTAAAAGTTCGCGAGACATAAGCGCAATATCATAACTAGAAGATACATGACCATCTTCATCTATACCATGACAATTTTTAAAAGTAGTATCATTCATTCCAAGTTCCTTTGCTTTTGCATTCATTTGTGCAACAAAGTTTTCTTCAGAACCAGCCAAATATTCCGCCATTGCAACAGTACAATCATTTGCAGAAACAACACATATGGCTTTTAACATTTCGTCTACACTTAAAGTTTCTTTTGTATCAAGCCATATTTGTGAACCACCCATTGAGCTTGCATTTTCACTACAGGGTATTTGGTCTGTATAACTTAATCTACCAGAATCTATTGCTTCCATAATTAAAAGAATTGTCATAACTTTAGTAACACTTGCAGGACGTAATTGTTCATGTACATTATGTTCATATAGTATTTTTCCAGTTGATTGTTCAATTAATATAGCGCTTCCACATGTGAGATTTAAGCTATTTTCCGCTAATTGTGATTGTTCATCAGCAATAACACTAGTTAAGACTTCTGGTGAAGACCAAACATATGAAGAATCAGTATATGCAAAACAAGAAATTGGGGTTAATATTAAACTAAAAATAATTATAGAAATTAAAAGTTTATAAATAAATTTTCTTATTTTAATCCCCTCCTTTTCCTAAAATATATGCTAAAGGAGAAAATATATGAATTAAATTTTAATTAATTTAACTACAACGTATTTTTTTGAGGCTTGAGCTAAAATTTTTATACTATAATTATTGGTGTTTTTAAATTTAAAATCAACACTTCCATATGCTACTGCAGCATCATGACCTTCTTTTACATATGGAACAGTGTTACTGTGTTCGTGTCTTTCTACAACTTTAAGAGATGAAACCTTTTGGACAGCATTGTATAAGGTAGAACTTACCTGACAGTTTCCACCACCATAACCTTTAATTTTATTTCCATTTGAATCATATATATCTGCTTCCTCATATCCTTTAGCAGAGGTAGAAGGTCCAATTGTTTTTGTAAAAGAAAATGTTTCATTAGGTTTTACAATAGTTCCATTTAATTTGTTAGATGTTATTTCTAAATTATTTTGTCTTGCAGAATCTGTAGAGTATATTCTAGTAGAAAATTGTGCTAGCAATTCTTCAGATTTATTAGTATTTGTTGATTTAGTGGAATTAGAAGTAGTGCTAGTAGAAGAAGTATTATTAAAGATTGTATTATTTGATATTTCATTTAAAGAAACATCACTAATATCAATCGATGTTCTATTAACTTCGACAGTATTAACTTCTGTTTGAGTTTTTTCTTCTTTACTACATCCAGAAAAACAAATTGTAGTAAGTAAAATAATAAAAAATAGTAGCATTTTCTTTTTCATAAAATTCAATCCTCTCAAATAAAAATAATAGGCACAATAAAATATTTTATAATATTTTTACACGAAATGAGCAAAAAAATACCAAAACATATGATAAACGTTAAAAATATTGACAAAAAAATAAAATATAGTATAATAGAAATATGAGTTTAAGAGAGAAGGAGAGGTCCAAATGCTAGCTAAATATTGGAAAAGAATAGGTTTAATAATATTAGTAATAGCTTGTTTGTTTAATATAACTTTTAAACTAGTAAATAAAACATCTTTAAAAGAAGAGCTAGAAACATCTGGACAATACATTCTAGATCATGAACAAACAAATGAAGTAAATTAAATAAAAAAGAAATTAGGGCTTGAAAATTAATGAAATATATGTTATGATAATATACAGCATTTTACGAAGAAAAGGAAGAGGTGAACATAAATGAAAGAAGGAATACATCCAAAATATACTGCTGCAACAATTACATGTGCTTGTGGTAATGTAATAGAAACAAACTCAACAAAAGAATCTATAAAAGTAGATGTTTGCTCAAAATGTCATCCATTCTGGACAGGTAATTTAAGAAAAGATACAACAGGTGGTAGAGCAGATAAATTTAAAAAGAAATATGGAATTCAATAAGATATATAAGAAAATTATAAAGCGTTATAATTTTCTTTTTTCTTACTATATATTATATAGGAAATTATATAATAAGTTAAGGCACATATATCTTTGCGATTGTAAAGTGATTTGCAAATGTGGTAAATTCATTTTTAGGTAAAAATAAATAAGTAAAAATTATGTATAACTGTGGGGGAAAAAATTAAGGTTTTCAGCCCACAGTTTGTTTTTATATGGAAAGGTTAACTTATGGATAAACTTGAACACAAAATCACTTGAAAAAACTTAGAAAATAATATAGAATATAGGGGCAATAGGAGGATTTAACGTGGAAAAAGTAGAAGAGCAAAGAAAATATATAGATGAAATAAAAGAAATAAATAAAAATAATAAAAACTTAAAATATTGCATTCTAACAATGGGGTGTCAATTAAACGAAAATGATTCTGAAAAGTTATGTGGAATGTTAGAAGAAATGGGATATACGAGAACAGAGAATTTTGAAGATTCAGATATAGCTTTATTTAATACATGTTGTGTAAGAGAAAATGCAGAAGATAAACTTTTTGGAAAACTAGGAGAATTAAAAAGAATAAAAGAAGCTAATGGAACAATTATAGCTATTGGTGGTTGTATGATGCAAGAAAAACACATTACAGATAAAATAAAACAAAGCTATCCATTTGTAGATGTAGTATTTGGAACACATACATTATATAGATTTCCAGAAGATCTATTTAAAGCACTAAAAACAAGAGAGAAAGTAAAAGATGTTATAGATATAGATGGTGAAATTTTCGAAGGTTTACCAATAAAAAGAGATAGCAATATAAAAGCTTCTGTAACAATAATGAATGGATGCAACAATTTTTGTACATATTGTATAGTGCCATATGTACGTGGAAGAGAAAGAAGCAGAATGCCAAAAGATATTATTAATGAAGTAAAAGAACTTGCAAAAGAAGGATATAAAGAAATTACTTTATTAGGTCAAAATGTTAATTCATATCTAAGAGTAGAAAAAGAGAAAAATATAGAATTTGAAGCATATGAAGGTGTAAACTCTTTTGCAACATTATTAAGTGCAATAAATAAAATTGATGGAATTGAAAGAATTAGATTTGTTTCTCCACATCCAAAAGATTTTACAGAAGATGTAATAGAAGCAATAGCAGATTGTGATAAAGTATGTAAACTAATACATTTACCATTACAATCTGGAAATTCTAAAGTCTTAAAAGAGATGAATAGGAAATATACTAAAGAGCAATATCTAAATTTAGTAGAAAAAATGAAAAATAAAATACCAAATTTAACATTATCAACAGATATTATAGTAGGTTTTCCAGGAGAAACAGATGAAGAATTTGAAGATACATTAGATGTAGTTAGAAAAGTAAAATTCGAACAAGTATATATGTTTATATACTCAAGAAGAGTTGGAACTCCAGGAGATAAAATGCCAAACCAAGTTCCAGAAGAAATAAAACACAAAAGATTTGACAGATTAAAAGAATTAGTAGAAAGTCAAATTGAAGAAAATAACCAAAAATATGTTGGAACAATTCAAAAAGTTTTAGTAGAAGGAACAAGTAAAAACAATCCAAATATGCTAACAGGAAGAACTGATAGCAATAAGGTTGTTATATTTGAAGGAGATAAAGATTTAATAAATGAAATAATAGATTTAAAAATTGTTTCTGAACATATGTGGTATTTGAAAGGAAGTTTAATTGGAGGTTAGAATGGAAGATAATTTTGAAAAAATGTTTCTTGCAGTTCTAGATGGAAAATCAGTAAGAGAATGCGAAAAAATTTATAGAATCGATAGAAAAAAGTTTAGAGAAATGTGTGAAGAAAGATTTCCAGAAAATTCAGAACAAAGAGAAAAATTAGAAAAAATATTAGCCAAAAACAAGAGTGAGTTACAAAAGAAAGATATTGATGAGACAAGGTTAGGGAAAATAGTAGAGAGACTTTTAGCTGGAGAACTAAAAACTTTAAATGATGCAAGAGAATTATATTTAAGAACTGGTGAAGACATAGATCAACAAACATTTAAAGAAAATATTGTGGCTTATGTTAATGATTCAAATGATGATGAATTAAAAAGATCATATATAGAATATGAAGCTAGAAAGCATCCCGACTATTCACATATAAATTTTAAAGCTCTATTTATAGAAATGATTGCAGAAGAAGCAAGCCAAACAGATATGGCTGGAAAGTATGGTATACCACCTAGAACAATAAGTAGAGAATTAGCTAAACTTGAAAAGAATGAAGAATATAAAACAATATTTGAAATAGCAAAAGAATTGTCAAGAAGAAAAATGCAAAAAGGAAATTCACAAGATAAAGCATCTGTATTTGAACAATTAGAAAGGATATTAATCCAAAGTACACTAGAAAATTATGATGAAGGACCTGTAATAATAAGTAGTCAAAAAACAGAAGCTGAGAAAAAATATGAAAAAGCAAAAAGTTTACTAGCAGAGGTAAAAGAATTAGGAACTACTCAAAAAGAGGCTGCAGAGAAATTAAAAGTGTCTATTAGTACAATAAGAAGAGCTGGAAAGACTGTGGAGGCATATGAAAAACTTACAGGAAGAGAAGAACAAGATGATGATTCAAGAAAATAGAAAAGGTAAATTATGAAATTAGAAGCATATTATAACCTTAACGGAAAAAATACAAAATAGAGAAATTAACAGAAGACAAGTTAGAAGAATTAGGACTAAAATAGAAAGGTAAGGAATATACAAATGGCAGAATATTCACCAATGATGCAAAGGTATCTTGAAACAAAAGAAGAATATAAAGACTGTATACTTTTTTATAGATTAGGAGATTTTTACGAAATGTTCTTTGATGATGCTATAACAGTATCAAGAGAACTAGAACTAACTTTAACTGGCAAAGATTGTGGACAGGCAGAAAGAGCACCAATGTGTGGTGTGCCACATCATGCAGCAGAAATTTATATTTCAAAACTAATTGCTAAAGGGTATAAAGTTGCAATATGTGAACAATTAGAAGATCCAAAAACAGCAAAAGGAATTGTAAAAAGAGGGGTTATTCGTGTTGTTACACCAGGTACAGTAATAGAATCTAATATGTTAGAAGAAAAGAAAAACAATTATATCATGTCAATTGTAAAAAAAGGAATCTATTATGGAATTGCTGTATGTGATGTAACTACAGGAGATTTTTATAGTACAGAAATAAAAGAAAACAATAATTTTCCTTTAGTATTAGATGAAATTGCAAGATATTCACCAGCGGAATTAGTTGTAAATAGCATGATGTATGATAGCACAGAAGAGATAAGCAAAATAAAAGAAAGATTTGAAATATATTTTACAAGATTTAATGATAAATTCTTTTCAGAAGACATAAATACAATAGTAGAAAACTACAATTTAGTTGATAATGATGACAATCCTATAAAAGATATAGATAAAAGACTTTTTTCTGTTGCAAGTATAAATGCATTAGTAGAGTATCTAAAACAAACACAAAAAACAAGCTTAGAACATATTAACAAAATAATTATGTATAACACAACTAGATATATGTCTTTAGATATTAATGCAAGAAGAAACCTAGAACTTACAGAGAAAATGAGAGATAAAAGCAAAAAAGGTACTCTTTTGTGGGTGTTAGATAAAACATCAACATCAATGGGAGGAAGACATTTAAGAAGATGGATAAATGATCCATTAATAGATGTTAACGAAATAAATAAGAGATTAAATGCAGTAAAAGAACTAAAAGAAAATGTAATGCTTAGAGGAGATATTATAGAAAGCCTAAAAAAGGTTTATGATATTGAAAGACTAGCAGGAAAAATATCATATGGTAATGCAAATGGTAGGGATATGATATCTTTAAAAAATTCTTTATCAAAATTGCCAGAAGTAAAAGCTGTATTACAAAATACAAGTTCAACTATGTTACAAGAACTTTATAATAACTTAGATGAACTAAAAGATATTTATGAGCTAATTGAAAAATCAATAGTAGAAGATCCACCAATGACAGTAAAAGAAGGTGGACTAATAAAACTAGGATATAATGAAGAAATTGATAAATTAAAAACTGCTACAACAGAAGGTAAGAATTGGTTAATTAAATAAGAAGAAAAAGAAAAAGAAAAAACAGGAATTAAAAATTTAAAAGTTGGATTTAATAAAGTATTTGGTTATTATATAGAAGTAACAAAATCAAATTTACCACAAGTTCCAGATAGATATATAAGAAAACAAACATTAACAAATTGTGAGAGATATATAACAGAAGAGTTAAAAGAATTAGAAAATCAAATTTTAGGAGCCGAAGACAAAGTTATCAATTTGGAATATGAAGCATTTACAGAGATAAGACAAGAAATTGCTAAAAATGTAAAAAGACTTCAAAAATCTGCAATGATAATTGCAACGCTAGATGTGTTAGCTTCATTTGCAACTGTTGCAGAAGATATGAATTACTGTATGCCAATAGTTGACAATGCTGGAAAAATAGAAATAAAAGAAGGAAGACATCCAGTAATCGAAAAAATGCTTCCAACAGGAAGTTTTATAGATAATGATACATATATGGATAATGATGAAAACAGATTATCAATTATAACTGGCCCTAATATGGCTGGTAAATCTACATATATGAGACAAGTTGCACTAATTACTTTAATGGCTCAAATAGGAAGTTTTGTTCCAGCATCAGAAGCACATATAGGTGTTGTAGATAAAATATTTACAAGAGTTGGTGCATCAGATGATCTAAGTATGGGGCAAAGTACATTCATGGTTGAAATGATGGAAGTTGCAGATATCTTAAAAGAAGCTACTAAAAACAGTCTAGTAATATTAGATGAAATTGGAAGAGGAACATCAACATATGATGGATTATCAATTGCATGGGCAGTTGCTGAATATATTTCTGATAAAACAAAATGTGGAGCTAAAACATTATTTGCAACACATTACCATGAACTTATAGAATTAGAAGATAAACTAGAAGGTGTAAAAAATTATTCTATAGCAGTTAAGGAAAAAGGTGAAGATGTAATCTTTTTAAGAAAGATTGTAAGAGGCGGAACAGATGAAAGTTATGGTGTTCATGTTGCAAGGCTTGCAGGAGTTCCAAAAGAAGTATTAAAAAGAGCAAATGAAATATTAAGAAGCTTAGAAAGAAAAAGTATTTTAGGTAGTAAGAAAATGGAAAAAGAAAATAAACAAGTTCAAGCAGGTCAACTAGATTTATATAATTACAAATTAGCAGAAATAGCACAAGAACTTGATAAGATTGATTTAAATACATTAACGCCTATAGATGCACTAAATACTTTAATGAAAATAAAAGAAAAGATGAAATAGTTTATTATAAAAGATGCACGAAAGTTTAAGTGCATCTTTTAATAAATTATATTAAGAGATATAATTATTTTAGTTTATATTTATAGGAGGAAAAATGTACGAAGGTTTTAGTAGAGAGGAAAGATTAATAGGAAAAGAAAATGTAGAAAAATTAAATAAATCAAAAGTCGCAGTATTCGGAATTGGTGGAGTAGGTTCTTTTGTTGTAGAAGGCTTGGCAAGAGCAGGAATAGGAAAATTTTTATTAGTTGACAATGATACAGTAGATATTACTAATATAAATAGACAAATACATGCCAATATAACTACTATAGGAAAAAATAAAGTAGATGTTATGAAAGAAAGAATATTAAACATAAATCCACAAGCAGAAGTAGATATATCTACAGAGTTCTTTATGCCAGGAAGTAAGCTAGTAGATAATTCGTTAGATTATATAGTAGATGCAATAGATACAGTAACTGGAAAAATAGAATTAGTATGCAGAGCTAATGAACTTAATATTCCTATAATTTCTGCAATGGGAACAGGAAATAAATTGGATCCAACTAAGTTTGAAGTGGCAGATATTTATAAAACTTCTGTATGTCCTCTTGCAAAAGTAATGAGAAAAGAATTACGTTCAAGAGGTATACAAAAATTAAAAGTAGTATATTCAAAAGAAGAACCAATAAAACCAAATGATGGTGACTATAAAACACCTGCAAGTATATCTTTTGTACCTTCTGTAGCAGGTCTAATTATAGCTGGAGAAGTTATAAAAGATGTTATAAATGGTTGAGGCAATTTGAGTAAAATGGTATAATAAAAAGTGAATAAATTTCAAGGAGGTAGAAAAAAATGGGAAATAAACAATTTACCCAAACTGGGTATGCGAACATGTTTCCAGTATCAGTAAAGGAGGGAAAGCTTTGTAATAAAAAGCCGGATTTTAAAAAACTTGCTAAACATCGGACGTTAATTCTGCTTATCGGATTATCTGATAATAAAAAAATCAGAAAATTTGCAGAAAAAGATAAGGTGAGAAGAATTACTTATTCAGTAATCCGAGATGAATTGCAAGAAACGGTTACAGATATGAATGACTTCCAACAGAAAGTCAATAACGAATTTTATACAAGAGTAAAAAAGGCTTTAAAGCTAGGGACAGCTCTTGTTGAACGCTATTTTTATAGTCTGGATGCTCGGTTAGGCTTCCTTGAAGTAGCTATGGAAAAAGAACTAGCTTATCAGACAATTTTGATTGTCTCTAAACAGGAGCTGAAAAAGAATGACGAGCTTGCAAAGCAACTTTCTAACAAAACACTCTTAAAAGGAGTGGACAAAGTTTATCTTATGTAAAAGTTTTGTGGCGTACATTGTACGTCGCAAAACTTTTGTAAATTAATAGATTTTTTATATGAAATATGATATAAATATACAAGAAAGGATAAAAGATGGAAAAAATAGGTATTGGAGTAGGAATAATAATTAAAAATAACGAAAACAAAATATTAATGTTACTTAGGAATGATGATGCAAAAAAGGCAGATTCGGACATGAGATTAGAAGGCACGTGGACTCTTCCAAGTGGCAAGGTAAAATTTGGAGAAACAATAGAAGCGGCTGGAATTAGAAAAACAAAACAAGAATGTAATTTAGATGTAAGCAAAATAAAAGTAATTTGTGTACAAAATGATGTAAATAGCTATGCACA
Source organism: uncultured Clostridia bacterium (assembly GCA_944391965.1). Lineage (GTDB taxonomy): Bacteria > Bacillota > Clostridia > TANB77 > CAG-508 > Merdicola. Next base: position 74,821 of record CALXVH010000001.1, on the reverse strand, counting down.
ATTTGCAACATTTGGTTTAATTGCAGAAGAATACAGTGGAAATATAAAATTGCCAAAAACAGATGAACTTGTAAAATATGATTGGTTTGCTGTAAAAGATATGCCAGAAAATACCTGTATACCAACTAGAAGAATAATAGAAAAATATTTAAGTAAAGAATTTTATAATGGATAGGGCTTAGGGGACGTTCTTTTTTACTTGTTTAAATTATATAAAGAGGGATTTTAGGAACGTCCCTAAATCCCCTTTAGGAGGTAGAAAAATGAAAGTAGTAAGTAAACAAAGAAATAGTAAAATGTGTGCAATATGTGGAATGGATAATAAATATGGTGTACATGCACAATTTTATAATATGGAAGATGGAAGTGTAATGACAAAATTTAAATATAGAGAAGAACATCAAAGCTATCCAGGAAGAGTACATGGTGGGTTAATTACTGCAATGCTTGATGAAATGGGACTAAGAGCTTTATGGGCAAAAGATGGGAATGAAGAAAATTTTGGTGTTACAATGTCATTAGATACAAAATATAGAAAACCAGTACCATATGAAACCGAATTAATAGGAAAAGGAATACTTATAAAAGAAAATAGTAAATTTTTTGTTGTAGATTCTAAAATCTTAGATTTACAAGGAAATGTACTTGCAAATGGAACTATTAAATACATAAAATTGGACACGAATAAAATTAATGAAAATATAGATGTACATGAGGAAATGTGTTATTTAATTGAAGATGATGTAAAAGAAATCTAGTTATACTAGATTTTTTTTGTTTTTTGTGATATTTTAGCTTAAACAAAAGGAGTTGAATTTATGGATATCTTGGGAGTTTTAAAAGAATTAAATATAGAATATAAGTTGCAAGAGCATAAAGCTGTCTATACAGTAGAGGATTTACAAGATGTTTGTTTAGAAATGGAAGGAATAGGCTGCAAGAATCTCTTTTTAAAAGATGCAAAGAAAAAGTTATTTTTGTATACACTACCAGACAATAAAAGAGCTGATTTAAAAACTTTACCAGAAAAAATTAATAGTAAAAGATTATCTTTTGCAAATGAAAACGATTTACAAGAATATTTAGGTCTAACTCCAGGATCAGTAACACCACTTGGAATAATAAATGATAAAGAACAAAAAGTAACAGTTGTACTAGATAAAGAATTAAAAAATAATAAAGTACTAATTCATCCAAATAGAAACACTGCAACAGTATCTATAAAATATGATGATTTAATAAAATTTATAAAACATTGTGGAAATGAGTATATAGAAATTTAACAATGGGAGGGATTTGGGGACGTTCCTAAAATCCCGATAGGAGAAGTAAGATGATTATTTTAGCGACAAATAATAAAGGAAAAGCAAAAGAAATTAAAGAGATACTTAAAAATGAAGATATAAAAACACTAAAAGAAATGAATATAAATATAGAAATAGAAGAAACTGGGGAAACATTCGAAGATAATGCATTAATAAAAGCAAGAAAAATTTATAGCTTAACTAATACTGCATGTATTGCAGATGATAGTGGAATTTGCATTGAAGAATTGGATGGATTCCCAGGTGTTAAAACTGCAAGATTTTTAGGCGAAAATGCAACACAAGAAGATAGAAATAATTATTTAATAAAAAGATTAGAAGGTATTCCAAAAGCTAAACGAACAGTTCAATTCATAACATGTATTGCATATATAGATTCACAAGGAAATGAAAAGATATATAATGGAATACTAAATGGATATATAGCAGAAGCTCCGAGAGGAAATAACGGATTTGGGTTTGACGAAATATTTGAATTAGAAGACGGTAGAACATTAGCAGAATTAGAAACAGAAGAAAAAAACAATATTACTAGTAGAAAAATAGCACTAAAAAAATTAGAACAAGATATTAATAAATAAATCGCTATTTATGGGGTTTACTATACTTAAAGTTAGCTAATACAATATATGAAATAAACCCAAAAGGAGTGAAAATATGGATCAAGCAAAAATAGGAAAATTTATAGGTGAACTAAGAAAGGAAAAAAAGTTAAAACAAGCAGAACTCGCAGAAAAATTAGGAGTAACAAGTAAAACTGTATCTAGATGGGAAACAGGAAAATATATGCCTGATTTATCATTGTTTACAGATATATCACAAATATTAGGTGTTACCATTAATGAACTCTTACAAGGCGAAAGGTTAATAAAAAAGAAAAACAGTTCAAGTATAGAAATAGAGATAAAATTAGAAATTGAAGAAGAACAATATAAAAAATTATTTTATTATTTTAAACAAGAAAATAATAAACACACAAATAAAAAACAACATGACATATATTTCTCGCCAGAAAATCCAGCGTTTTTTGGTGGAGATATTGATGATGAATGTATTAGAATAAGAATACAAAAAGACAAATATATTTTATGCTATAAAAAAATATATATGGGAAATGATGAAGAAGATATTCATATTGTAGAATATGAGACAGAAGTATCTAATTTAGATGCTACAATTAATATATTAAAAGGTGTACGCATAAACAAAGTATGTGATTTAATAAAAGAAAGAGATAGCTTCATATATAAGAACTTATTTGAAATATCATTAGATAATGTTAAAGATTTGGGATATTTTGTGGAAATAGAAGTATATGATAAAAATATACCTATAAATGAAGCAAATCAATTATTATTAAATTTTGTAAAAGAATTAAACTTAGATATAACAAGAAGAAACTTAAAAGGTTATTCATATTTAATGTATGATAAATTGAATAAATAGATTATGGAGGAATAATGGTTAAGCAACAAAAGTATATAATTTTGGACTTTGGATTAGTATTAGGAAAACCAAAAACAGGAGAATGGTTTATAACACAAAATTTTTTTGAAATATTAGAAACAGAAAAAATAGATTTAAAAAAATTAAAATTTCTATTTAATAAATATAATGCGCTTATATCTGTAAAGCTGACAACTAGAGAAGAAGAATATGAAGCATTTAAAGAGTTTTATTATAATATAATAAATGAATTACATATAGATGGAAATCCTAAAGAGCAAGCTGAAAAATTATCACGAGATTTTGTATATAACGAAGATAAATATGTTATGTATGATGATGTATATGATTTTTTAAGTGATGCAAGTAAAGAGCATACATTAATATTATTATCAGACAATTGGCCATGTGTTTATAATATTTTAAAAAGGTGGAATATATATGATTTCTTTACTAAGATATATATTTCTTCTGAATATTGTGAATTAAAAAAGGACGGAAAATTTTTTGATAGACCAATAAATGAATTTAATATAAAAGAAAATGAAGCTATATTTGTTGATGATAATCCTGATTTATTAGTTGTTGCAGTAAAAAAGAAGTTAAGCCCAATTTTAATGGATAGGGATAATAATTATAGGCAATTTAATAAATACAGCAGAATAACAAATTTAAAAGAATTAAATGAGGTTATAGTATGAAAACATTAATTTTAAATGGTTCACCACATAAAAATGGTGATACAGCATATATAGTAAATGAATTAAAGAAAAAACTAGAGGGAGAAATAGAAGAGATATTTTTATATGATGCTAAAATTAGTCCATGTGTAGACTGTAGATATTGTTGGAAAAACAAAGGATGTGCTATTAAAGATGATATGGAGAAAATATATAAAGACGATTATGATACATTAGTAGTAGCATCACCTGTGTATATGTATAATGTAACTCCACCAATGTTTTCTTTATTAACAAGACTAAATTACATTTGGAGTAATAAATACTTTTTAGATATAACTCATACATTTAAGAAAAAAAGAGGAATTTTGGTATTAACAGGTGGAGGTAGTGGAGAACCTAAGCACGCATTAGATACAGCAAATCTAATCTTTAAATTTTTAAATGCAGATTTTGATAGTAAAAAAGATTATATATATTCATTAAATACAAATAATATTCCAGCAAAAGATGATATACAAATAAAAAAATGATAGAAAATTTATAAAATACTAACAAAATTATTAATATTAACTGTCTAAAAGACAGGAGGAATTATGAAAAAAGAAGAGGAAATTTTTGAACTATTAAAAACAAATAGAAAATTAGGAATAGAAGAATTATATAAAAATTATTCAAAACTAGTATTTGGTGTTATATATAGCATATTAAAAAATACAGATGAAACAGAAGACGTATTGCAAAATGTATTTATTAAGATATTTAAATTAGATAACGAAAAATTACCGACTAAATCACATTTAAGTTGGTTATATTCGGTTGCAAAAAACGAAACTATTAATTACATAAAGAGAAATTCAAAAGAGAAAAATTTTGAAAATTTATATGAAATCTCAGATAATGATACAGAAATAGAAAAAGTTTTAGATAAAGAATATTTTAATAATTTAATAAAGAATTTACCGCAAAAACAACAGGAAATATTATCGTTAAAAATAGTTAGTAATTTATCTTTTAAAGAAATAGCTAATATATTGAACATGAAAATTCCAGCAGTTCAATGGCATTATTATAAATCATTAAATACTATAAAATTATTATTGGGTAATGTGCTAACTATTTTTGTAGGAGCATTTTTATATATTAAAACAAGAGGATTAACAGAGAGAAATGAAGCTGAACCAGAAGAAAATGCTTCTGTTAAGGAAAAAGATGAGGTAGCAATAGATGAAAAAAACACAGCTGATAATAAATCAATAAACCAAAGTACAGAATTGCAAGAAGAACATAACAGGGCAGACAGTTATACAGGAAAAAATGACACTATAGAAATTACAGCTCAAGCTACAGGAGCAGCAGAAAGTTCAACAAATAATATAGTATCATTTGGGATTATTGTAACAACTATTTTACTTGTTGTAATCTTTTCGATTTTATTAATAAAAAGACAAATAAAATTAAAAAAGAAATTGTCTAAATAATAAAAGAGAAAAGGTGATATTATGAAAAAAGTAATTTTAGTACTAATATTAATTATTTTATTATTGTTAGCATGGGTTTCTATTATACAAAAAGAAGAGGTTGATGTAAACAAAATATCTAATGTAACGCGGAAATGTGGTAGAAGACGATTCTATAACAATTTCAAATGATAAAGTATATAACTTGGAAAAATTAGATGAATTTATTGAAAATGTAAATAATGTTTTATATGAGAATGAAATATCATTAAAAGTTAATTTATATACTATAGAAGGTAATATTATTACAAAAGAACTAACATATGTGCCTATACAAGGAAATTATGAGGAAAATTATAAAAATAGGAAATTACTTGTAAAGACAGATTATAGTAATGATAGATTTTCATCACAAGGAATTGTAAATGAAGAATATTTAATGCAACCATATAAGTTGGAAAGAAAATTTGTAAAAGATGGAAAAATAATACAAATAATATTAAAAAAATCTAATAGCTCAAGTAACGTAGAAGATGAAGTGAGATTATTTGAATACGAATTACAAGATACAGATTATGCAGAAAACAACCATATATATTATGCACAAAGAAAAGATATGGGAGTAGATAAAATAAATTCAGAAGAAGATTTCGATATTTATGTGATTGGTGGCAATGTAACTATTGCAAAGAACAATGAAGAAGCAAAAGATTTTTCAGAAGCAATAGAGGCAAAATATATATCTATAGATGAAATTTTGAAACAGGCAGAGGTTGATAGTAAATATGGTGTATACAGAAGAGGATTTTATTCAGATGGTGGAACAATAGAATATAGGTATCAAGATTATACTTTGATTAAGGCTAATACTTTAGCCGGAAATAAAGATTTTATTATTGCACCACAAAATATGATTTGGTCAGAAATTTCATCTATAGTTTATAAATAAAATGGAAGAAAAAAACAATAATATCGTACCAGTAAATGAAGATTTAAATGCAATAAAATACGAAACAGAAAATATTAAAAATTTAATTTATACAATTAGAGGAAAACAAGTAATGTTAGATAGTGATGTTGCAATGTTATATCAGTATACAACTAAAAGTATAAATAAAGCGATGAAAAGAAATATTAATAGATTTCCAGAGGATTTTTGTTTTCAATTAACAGAAAAAGAAGTGGAAAACTTGAGGTTCCAATTTGGAACCTCAAGTTTAAAAAAAGAAAATTATGGTGGAAGAAGATATTTACCATATGTTTATACAGAACAAGGAATATCTATGCTAGCAGGAGTTCTAAAAAACGAAATAGCAGTACAAGTTAGTATTAATATTATAAGAGCTTTTATAGAAATGAGAAAATTTATATCACTAAATGGAAAATTATTTAAGAGATTAACAAACGTAGAATGTAAAATATTAGAACATGATAAAAAATTTGATATAGTGTTTAACGAATTACAAAAAGATGAGAAAATGGAATTCAAACAAAAAATATTTTTTGATGGGCAAATTTATGATGCTTATAGTTTAATTATAGATATTATAAAAAAAGCGAAACAAAAAATATTAATTATAGACAATTACATAGATGATAGCATTTTAAAAATGTTATCAAAGAAAAACCAAAAGGTAGAAGTTGTAATTTTAACGTTACAAAATAGTAAGCTAAATAAACTAGATATTACAAAATTTAATAAGCAGTATCCGGTATTAAAATTAGCATATACCAATAAATTCCATGATAGATTTATCGTAATAGATAATAAAGAATTGTATCATGTAGGAGCATCTTTAAAAGATTTAGGAAAGAAATGTTTTGCAATTTCTAAAATTGAAGATAAAGAATATTTAAAAAGAATAAGTAATTATAATTAGAGAAAAAATATTGTATCAATAATAAAATAAAACAAATATCATTTTCGTGAGGTTACGAAAATGATTACATATAAAAATGAACGATCATTTTGCTAAACTTAGCAAAATGATAATATTTAAACAACGTTAAGGTCACAAATTGTGACCTCAAGCTAAAAATTATATTTCAATCCTAGGCTCATACTTCTCAAGCCACATGTCAACTTGACATAAATACGCCATTAATTGTGGACCTGTCATCAATTGGCCAAACCAAGGCCTTGTAAAAGCAGAACCATTAGTTTCCAAAATTTCTAATATATAATCTCTATTTAATAAATTATTAATAGGAGCATTTTTATCATTCATAATATCTGTAAGCATATCTTTTACAGCTTTTAAATATGTTGGATTATGTGTTTTAGGATAAGGAGATTTTTTCCTATCTACAATTTCTGCAGGCAATACATCTTTCATTATATATCTTAATAATCCTTTTTCACGACCTTTATATGCTTTTATTTCCCAAGGAATATTCCAAACATATTCTGCTAATCTATAATCGCAGAAAGGAACACGAAGTTCAAAACCATTATACATAGAACATCTATCAGATCTGTCTAATAAAGTTTGCATAAACCAGTTTAATGTCAAATGTGAGATTTTTCTTTTCTCGGCAGTTTCTTTAGAATCAATATCTAAAATTTCTACATCAGCCAAACTTTCATTATATCTAAAATCAATATAATCTTTTAAATTAATTTTAGAAGCTATATTAGTATTCAAAAGATGCTGTCTTTCAGAAAGTGCAATAGACCAAGGGAAAGTTCCACTATTTAATGCATCTTCTCTAAAGAACCAAGGGTATCCACCAAATATTTCATCAGCACATTCACCACTTAAAGAAACAGTAGCATATGGTTTAACATTTTTACAGAATAGTAGTAAAGAAGAGTCAACATCTGCCATACCTGGAGTGTCTCGTGCAATCATAGCATCTTCTAAATATTTTGCTAAATCTGGTGTATCTAACACAATATTTGTGTGGTTAGTTTTATATTTCTCAACCATTAAATTTATATAATAATTATCAGAATTAGGCTGGAAATCACTCTTAACAAAATTTTTATCATTATCTACATAATCTACCGAAAATGTATTAAGGGGAGGTAACCCATTTTTATTACAATAGTCACTAGCATATGCAGTAATTATGCTAGAATCTAAACCACCAGATAAAAATGTGCAAAGTGGTACATCAGATACTAACTGTCTTTTTATACTATCTTCTAATAAATATTTAACTTTCATACAAGTCTCTTCAAAAGAATCTACATGTGGTTTACTTATAAATTTCCAATATCTATGAACAAATAATCCATACTTATTAAATATTGCAAAATTAGCAGGCTTTAATTCATATATATCTTTAAATACAGTAGTACCAGCGGTATGAGCAGGACCAACTCCAAAAAGTTCACAAATTCCATTCTGGTCAACAATTTTTTCTACGCCAGGAAATTCAAACAATGCCTTTATTTCAGAAGCGAAAACTAAATTATCATTATTTAAAGTATAAAACAAAGGCTTTATTCCAAAATGATCTCTTGCCAAAAATAGTTCTTCTTTTTTCTTATTCCATATTGCAAAAGCAAAAATTCCATTAAGATGTTTTACAACATCATATCCGTAAAAGATAAATGCTTTTAGTAAGACTTCTGTATCAGAAGTTGTGTTAAATTCGAATCCTTTTTGAATAAGAGTATTTTTTAATTCTTTAGTGTTATATATTTGCCCATTATAAACGATAGAATATTCATTTTCATCATATGTAGTAATCATAGGCTGTTTTCCACCTACAGGATCAATAACAATTAATCTTTTATGAGCTAAATAAGCAGGGGAAGAAATATATTTTCCTTCTTCATCAGGCCCTCTATTAGTAAGAGAATTGTTCATTTTATTAAGAATAGAAATGGGATTTTTTACATCTTTTTTGTAATTTACAAATCCAACAATTCCACACATAAAAACACCTCCAAATTTACATAAATACCAAAAGTAACTTTATGTGTATAAAGTACTTTTACACTAAAATATTGTCTTGTAAATTATATTAAAATCAAAATAAAAAAGTGAAAAAAATAGTTATAAAAAAACTACAAAAAAATTCAATATTTTACAAAAAAGTTATTTACAATTGTCGAAATTTTATATACAATATAAACTAGTATGCGGAGAAATAAATTACTAAAGAAAATGTATATCGAAAGGGGCTTATGTAAATGAAAATTTTAATGCTAACATGGGAATATCCACCAAGAGTAGTAGGGGGAATCGCAAGAGTAGTGCATGATTTATCTCATAGACTAATAAAAGATGGTCACGAGGTAACTGTAGTTACATATAAGGAAGGAAATGTAGAAGACTTTGAAGATGATAATGGTGTTAAAGTATATAGAGTAAATAACTATATGATTAATCCAAATAATTTCATAGACTGGATTATGCAATTAAACTTTAACTTAATATCAAAAGCAACAGAATTAATAAACAAAGAGGGCCCATTTGATGTAATACATGCTCATGATTGGTTAGTAGCATATGCTGCAAAAACATTAAAGGATTCATTTAAAATACCAATTATAGCAACAATACATGCAACAGAATCAGGAAGAAATTCTGGAATACATGACGAAGTACAAAGATATATTAATGATACAGAATGGATGTTAACATATGAATCAACAGAAGTAATAGTAAATAGTAATTATATGAAAAATGAGTTACAAAGATTATTCGGTCTTCCATATGAAAAAATAAATGTAGTACCAAACGGAGTTAACCTAAACTTATATAATGGAGTAGAAAGAGATTATGATTTCAGACGACAGTATGCAGCAGATAATGAAAAAATAATTCTTTATGTAGGTAGATTAGTTTACGAAAAAGGAATTCAAAATTTAATAGCTGCAATGCCAAAAGTATTAAATGGTTATCACGATTCAAAACTAATAATTGCTGGAAAAGGCGGAATGATAGACGAATTAAGAGATGAAGTTAGAAGATTAGGTATAGAAAATAAAGTATACTTTACAGGCTATTTAAACTTAGCTCAAGTAACTAAAATGTATAAATGTGCAGATGTAGCAGTATTCCCAAGTACATATGAACCATTTGGTGTAGTTGCTTTAGAAGGAATGTTATCCGGAACACCAGTAGTTGTTTCAGATGTAGGCGGATTAAATGAAATCGTACAACACAGAGAAAATGGAATGAAAAGCTATGCAGGTAATCCAAATTCAATTGCAGATTCAATATTAGAACTATTATATAATCCAGGATTATGTGCAGAGGTATCAAGAGCTGCAAAAGCAAAAGTAAAATCACAATACAATTGGACAAAAATAGCACAAGATACACATTTTATATATCAAAAAGCAATATGTCAAACAATGGCAGAAAAACAAAGAAGAGAATTGGAGCAAGAAAAAGCAAAGAAAACAAAGAAAGCAAAAAATACACAAGGAGAAATTACGAATTTATTAAGCTTCAAAAAAAGACATGCATATGCTTAAAAATAGGAGGCTAAAAAATGAATATTTATGATACAGCAAACAAATTAGCAGCAGAAATAAAGCAAACAGATGAATATAAAGCATATAAGATTTCGAAACAGCAAATAGAATCTAATGCAGAAGTAAAAAGTAAAATAGAAGAATTTGATAAACTTAGAATAGAAACACAAAAAGCAATGCTAAAAGGTGAAGCAAATTCAAATGAGTTAAGTGTAAAACTACAAAATCTATATACAGAACTATATCAAAATGAAGTTGCTAAAAATTATTTAGAGGCAGAAATGAGATTTAGTGTAATGGTAACAGATATAAATAAAATAATAAGTGAAGCAATAAAAGATGTTATAGGATAAAGATAAGGGGGAAGGGATATATTTTAGATATATCCCTATTTTGTTTTATGGAAAGTTTAATTATTTTTATATTAGTAGTAATTACAATAATTATCTTAAAGCTTATTTTAGGAAGTAATAAGAAAATAATAATGCAAATAGCAAATAATGAAAAACTAAATAATATAGTACAAAAACTTCCAGATAATATAAATATATGTAAAGATATTCTAAAAAAATTAAAAAATGAAAAAGTAAAAATAGAAGAGCAAGAAAATACAAATTGTTTTTATTTTATAGCAACAGATAAAATTATTTTGAATAAAGATAAAAAATATTTTACAAGAATACAAACAATTGCTCACGAATGTATTCATTCAACTCAAGATAAAAAAATATTGTGGTTTAATTATATTTTTGCAAATTTGTTAAATATATTTTGGTTAGCAATAACTATATTAACCATTACAGGAGTAATAACTCAATATGCTTTATTTAGTACAATTATTTTAATTAGTATAATTATATTTTACGTTATAAGAAGTTATCTAGAAATAGAAGCAATGACTAAAGCCAAATATATTGCAAAAGAATATTTAGAAGAAAACAAAGTAAAAGAAACAAAAGAAATAGTAGAAGAATATGAAAAATTGAATGATGTAGGAATAAAATATACTTGCTATAAGTTAATAATATCAAAATTATATTTACTACTAATTTATACAGGAATTGGAATTATATTAAATTTTGTTAGATAATTATTGTAAACCTCTTTTAAAAAAGCTGAAAATGTTATACAATATTGTACAAATTGTATAATATGAGGAGAAAGTGAATGATAAAAAAATGGGAATTTTATAATTCAGATGAAAAGTTAGTAGATGATATATGTGAAAAATATAATTTAAATAAAGTAATAGGAAAAATTATTGTTAATAGACATGTTGTAAATGATGAAGATGTAAGAATATTTATAACACCTACAAGAGATGATTTTCATGATCCTTTTTTATTTAAAGGAATGGATATTGCAGTAGATAGAATAATAAAAGCCATTAATAATAAAGAAAAAATTCTAATATATGGTGATTATGATGTAGATGGTATAACAAGTACAACTGTTCTTAAAAAATATCTAATGGATAGAGGAATAACAGTAGATACATATATACCAAACAGATTACATGAGGGATATGGCTTAAATAAAAATGCTATAGATACAATAAAAGAAAGAAATATAGATTTAATAATTACAGTAGATTGTGGAATTTCTGCAATAGAAGAAGTTAATTATTCAATAAATTTAGGAATGGATGTAATTGTTACAGATCACCACGAAGTAGGAGAAAAACTTCCAAATGCACTTGCTGTAATCGATGCTAAAAGAAAAGATAATACATATCCTTTTAGATCTTTAGCAGGAGTAGGAGTTGTATTTAAATTAATTCAAGCCCTTTCTATAAAATTAGAAATTAAGCCAGAAGAATATTTAAAATATTTAGATTTAGTATGTGTTGGTACAATATCAGACATAGTTCCATTAGAAGGTGAAAATAGAACTATAGCTAAACTTGGATTAATGCTTATAAAAGTTACTAGAAATCTAGGATTAAGAGAATTAATAAAAAGCTCAGGCTATAAGGAAATAGATTCTAACACAATTTCATTTGGTGTTGCACCTAGAATAAATGCTTGTGGAAGAATGGGACACGAAGAAGAAGCATTAAAATTATTTTTAGCAGAAGATTTAGAAAGTGCAACAAAAATTACTAAAGAATTAAACGAATATAATACACTAAGACAAAGTACAGAAAAAGCAATATATGAAGATGCTGTACAACAAATCGAGAAAAATCATTTGGATGAAAATAATTCAATAGTTTTAGGTGGAAAAGGCTGGCATCATGGTGTTATTGGAATTGTATCTTCCAAAGTAACAGATAAGTATTATAAACCAAGTATATTATTAAGTTTTGAGGACGATATTGCTAAAGGTTCAGGAAGAAGTGTACCAGGATTTGATTTGTATGAGGGTCTAACGAAATGTGAAGATTTGCTAGAAAAATATGGTGGACATTCTATGGCAGTTGGTCTTACTCTAAAAAAGGAAAATCTTGAAAAATTTAAAGAGAGATTTGAGCAAATTGCTAAAGAGAAAAATATTAAAGAATTAGTACCAATAATTTATATTGATGATGAATTAAAATTAAAAGATATTAATATGGACTTGGTAAAAAGCATTAGTATTTTAGAACCATTTGGTGAAGCCAATAAAGTTCCATTATTTTTAATAAAAAATTTAAAAATAGATTCTATAAGGGCTCTTTCAGAAGGAAGACATTTAAAACTTACATTAAGAGATGAAAATTTTGTAATTAACGCAATAGGATTTGAACTAGGATATTTAGCAGAGGAGTATAGGATTGGAGATAGAATAGATGTTGTTGGAACTTTAGAGATTAATAGTTTTAATGGATTTAGTTCTATACAAATAAATATGAAAGACATTAGAAAAAGCTATTAGATAAGGGGGAAAGCTTATGTCAGAAGTACAAAATAAATCAATAGAAGATATAATTAGTTTAGTAAAACAAAAAAAGAGATGGGCAGATACAAAGCTTATAATAAAAGCATATAATTATGCAAAAGAAAAACATGGAACTCAATGTAGAAAATCGGGAGAGCCATATATAATTCACCCTGTTCAAGTAGCATATATTTTAGCAGAGATTGGATTGGATGAGGCTACAATTTGTGCTGCATTATTACATGATGTTGTTGAAGATACTGAAGTTACTCATGAAGATTTAGTAAGAGATTTTGGAGAAGAAATTGCAACTATGGTGGCAGGTGTTACTAAACTTGGAGAATTAAGGTATCAAGCAAGTACAGAAGAGCGCCAAGTAGAAAATTATAGAAAAATGTTCCTTGCTATGGGAAAAGATATTAGAGTAATAATAATAAAGTTAGCAGATAGATTGCATAATTTACGTACTTTAAAATATTTAAGAAGAGATAGACAAATTGCTAATGCTAAAGAAACTATGGAATTATATGCTCCACTTGCAAACCGTTTAGGTATTTATTCATTAAAATGGGAACTAGAAGATTTAGCTTTTAAATATCTATATCCAGAAGAATATAGAGAATTAGTTGCAGGAATAGATAAAAAGAGAGAAGAAAGACTTCAATTTATAGAAAAGATAATGGATGATATTAGGGGACAATTAAAGAAACAGAGAATAGAAGCAGAAGTTACAGGAAGAGCAAAACATTTATATTCAATATATAGAAAAATGAAAAGAGACAACAAAACTTTAGATCAAATTTATGATTTATTTGCCTTAAGAATTTTAGTAAATTCTGTAAAAGATTGTTATGCTGCTTTAGGTGTTGTACATGAAATGTATAGTCCGATGCCAGGAAGATTTAAAGATTATATAGCAGTTCCAAAACCTAATATGTACCAATCTATTCATACAACTTTGTTAGGAGAAAAAGGAACACCATTTGAAGTTCAAATTCGTACATGGGAAATGCATAGAATTGCAGAATATGGTATAGCTGCACACTGGGCATATAAAGAAGCAAATTATGGTAAAAAAGGAAAACAAGTTGTTACAGTTACTAAAGATAAGCTTGCATGGCTTAGAGAAACATTAGAGTGGCAACAAGATATGAAAGATCCACAAGAGTTTTTAAACACATTGAAAACAGAACTATTTGAGGATGAAGTATATGTATTTACTCCAAAGGGGAAAATACTAGTATTGCCAAGAGATGCAACACCTATAGACTTTGCATATAGTATTCATGAAGAAATTGGAAACCACATGGTTGGTTGTAAAATAAACAGCAAAATGATGCCAATAATTACAAAATTACAAAGTGGTGACATTGTAGAAATTATGACATCAGATTCTCAAAAAGGACCTAGTAGAGACTGGCTTAAATTTATAAAAACTACAAAAGCAAAAAGTAAAATACAATCATGGTTTAAGAAAGAGCAAAGGTCAGAAAATATAGAAAAAGGAAAAGATTTAATCGATAAAGAAATAAAGAGAATTGGTATAAGTCATGATGAATTATTTAAACAAGATTACATAAATGCAGCATTAGATAGATATAAATTTAAAAGCTTAGAAGATATGTATGCAAGCGTTGGATTTGGTGCAATATCACAAGTAAAAATTATATCTAGAATGTTAGAAGAATACAGAAAGAGCCATAAAGAAGAAAATATAGAGCAAAAAATAGAAGAATTAACAAGTAAAAGGAAAAATGTAAAACCATCTAGTACAGGTGTTGTAGTAAAAGGAATAGATAATTGCTTAGTAAAACTTTCAAAATGTTGTAATCCAGTTCCTGGAGATAATATAATTGGCTATATTACAAAAGGAAGAGGAGTTTCTGTACATAGAACAGATTGTGTAAATGTAAAAGACTTATTAAAAGAAGAAGACAGAATTATAGATGTTTACTGGTATACAGAGGATTCTGCATCATACAATGTAGATATTACTGTATTTGCAAATGATAGATCAGGACTACTTGCAGACGTAATTCAAGTTTTAAGTAATTTAAAAACAAAACTAATGGGATTAAATTCTAAAGCAACAAAAGAACATATTGCTACAATAGAAATAACAATAGAAGTAGAAAATGTAGAGGAATTAAATAAAGTATTAAAAGAACTAAGAAAAGTAGATAGTGTATATGAGGTAACAAGAAAGAAATAAAGGAGTTTTTATGATACTAAAAAGAATAAAAGTACAAATGAATTTTGTAGGTGAAACTAATTGCTATATATTAGTAGATGAAACGCAAAAAAAGGCAATGGTAATAGATCCTGCAGGAAATGTAGATAAAATAATAACAATCCTAGATAATTTAGGAGCAAAATTAGAATATATCTATTTAACTCATTGCCATGCCGATCATATAAATGGTGTAAATGATTTAAAAAAAGAAAGAGGAGGAAAAGTCCTTATTCATAGAAAAGGGAGAGAAAACTTAGAAAATAGAGTTCCTGTACTTGCAGAATATATTGGGCTTCCTCAAATATATGTAAAAGAAGACAGCATTGTAGATGATGAGGATATTTTACATGTTGGAGATATAGAATTAAGGGTTATTTATACTCCAGGACATACTAATGATGGAACATCTTTATATTGTGAAAAAGAAGAAATGTTATTTTCAGGAGATACACTATTTAAAGGTGCCTGGGGAAGAGTAGACTTACCTACAAGTGATTTTGATTCTATTATGAATTCAATAATAAAAAAATTATTAATATTACCTGAAAATACAATAGTATATCCAGGACATGGAAAGCCAACTAGAATAGGGGACGAAAAACCAATTTATTTGGAAGCTAAACCAAATATAGATTAACAAGGAGTGGAAAATATGGAAAGAATAGAACCAAGAACTTTATCTGGATTTATGGAATTATTACCAAATGAACAGATATTATTTAATCAAATGAAAGAAAAGATACAAAAAACATATGAGAAATTTGGATTTTTACCATTAGATACACCAATAATTGAATCAGCAGAAGTATTACTTGCAAAAGCAGGTGGAGAGACAGAAAAACAAATATATAGATTTCAAAAAGGAGACAGTGATTTAGCTTTAAGATTTGATTTAACAGTGCCACTTGCTAAATATGTAGCAAAAAATTATGGTAGTTTAAGTTTTCCTTTTAGAAGATATCAAATAGGAAAAGTGTATAGAGGAGAACGTGCACAAAAAGGAAGATATAGAGAATTTTATCAATGTGATATAGATATAATTGGTGATGGAGAATTGGATTTAATAAATGATGCAGAAATCCCAAGTATTATTTATACACTTTTTAGAGAATTAGGTTTTGAAGACTTTACTATAAAAATTAATAATAGAAAAATCTTAAATGGTTTATTTGAAGGAGTAAATCAAAAAGAAAATGCTACAGAAATTTTAAGAATAATTGATAAAATAGAAAAAATAGGAAAAGAAGCAGTAATAGAAGAATTAAGAAAATTAGATGTAAAAGAAGAACAAATAAATTCTATTATGAATTTTATAGAAATAGAGGGAATTTCTGATGAAAAGTTAGAAAAACTAGAAAATCTAGGAATAAACAACGAAACTTATAAAAAGGGCGTAGAGGAATTAAAAGCAGTTATAAAAAATGTAAGATTATTTGGTGTACCAGAGGCTAACTTTAAAGTAGATTTAACAATTGCAAGAGGACTAGATTATTATACTGGAACAGTATATGAAACATTTTTGAATAATTATAGAGAACTAGGAAGTGTATGTTCTGGAGGAAGATATGAAAATTTAGCAGAATATTATACAGATAAAAGTTTACCAGGAGTTGGAATTTCAATCGGACTTACTAGATTATTCTACAAATTAAATGAATTAAATATAATAAAAGCAGAGAAAAAATCAATTTCTGATATTTTAATTATTCCAATTACAGAAAATTTAGAAGAACCTATAAAATTAGCTACAGAAATAAGAAAACTAGGAATAAATACAGAGATTTATTTGAATGATAAAAAATTAAAAGCTAAATTTAAATATGCAGATAAGTTAGAAATACCATATGTAATAGTTATTGGTGATGATGAGATAAATTCAAATAAAATTAAGTTAAAGAATATGAAAACTGGAGAAGAAAAAGAAATTAATATGGAAGCAGCAGAAATTGCTGCTAATATAAGAAACTAACAAAGATATATATGAATTTTTTGGGACGTTCCTGTGATTTGGGGACGTTCCTTTTTTCCCTTTTCGGGATTTTAGGAACGTCCCCAAATCCCGAAATACTTGTCATATTTTTATGAGATCTGAATATATATATTTTAAGTATATGTGTACAAGGGTGAAAATTTTATGATAAATATGAGAGTAATAAAAGCAAAAAATGCTATTATGACTTTAGTTATAATGGCTTTTTTAATAATGCTTATAATAAAAATATTTTTGCTTGGAAAAGATAAAATAAAAAATTTATCATTAATTCCAGTTATAGAAGATACAATAATTTCTACTAGTGGAAATTCGCTAAAAGAATTTAAAAGTATAGATAGAGATAATACAGAACAAATATTAAGTTCAGAATTGCAAATGAGTAAATATATAAAATCTAATGAAACAGAACAAATAGCAAATGAAAATACAATTCAGATTCAAAATCAAACACAAGTGGCGGCGATAAGTACAGAAGAAGCTCAGACAGGGCTACAAACAGAAGTAGTATCTGGAGGAAATATTAATGCTAAATATACAAATGAGTATAATGGTGTACAAATAAAAAATGAATCAAAATATGAATTAACACAAGAAATGTTAATTCCAGACATAGAATTAGAGAATAAAAAAGATATTATTATCTATCATACACATACTTGTGAAAGCTACACACAAAGTAGAGGTTTTGAATATACACCAAGTGGTAATTTTAGAACAACAGATTTAAATTTCTCTGTTGTGAGAGTAGGAAGAGAGTTAAAAGACAGGTTAACAAATTATGGATTTAATGTAATACATGATGAAACATATCATGATTATCCTGCATATAGTGGATCATATAATAGATCTCTTACTAGTATAAAAAATGACTTAGCAGCAAATCCTAATACTCAAATTGTTATAGATTTGCATAGAGATGCAGTGGGAGAAGCTGGCACATATGCACCTACAGTTAAGATTGGTGATGACTATGTAGCACAAATAATGTTTGTAATAGGAACAGATGGAGGAGGGCTTACACATAGCCAATGGGTACAAAATTTAAAATATGCGATAAAAATTGTAGAAAAGGGTAATGAACTATACCCAGGGTTATTCAAACCAATAATGGTAAGAAATTCAAGATATAATCAACATGTTGCAAAAGCTGCTACAATAATGGAAATAGGAGCAACTGGAAATACAATGGACCAATGTTTAAATAGTATGAAATATCTAAGTAAAGTAATGGATGAAGCTTTAAATAAATAAAATTTTGTTACATATATGTTTTAGCTTGCAATTACACCAGTAACGAAAAAATTTTTTATCATAAAAAATGTTGAAAAATGTATTGTTAAGCAAAATTTTTTATGATATAATACCATCTAGTGTCAAATTCTAGGAGGTAATTATTGTGAAAGAAAGAAATTTAAGAAAAACAAATATTGTATGTACAATAGGACCAGCAGTAGAAAATAGAATGGATGAATTAATGAAAGCTGGAATGTCTATTGCAAGAATTAATTTTTCTCATGGAGATTTTGAGGAACAAAAAGACAAAATAGAAAGATTTTTTGAAATAAGAAAAGAATTAGGTCTACCTGTTGCTATTATGCTAGACACAAAAGGACCAGAAATAAGAACAGCATTAAATAAAGCCGGAAGAGATGTAAAAGTACAATTAAAAGAAGGACAAAAATTCACATTCTTCTATGAAGATAGATTAGGAGATGAAGAAGGTACATCATTATCTTATAAAGATTTATATAAAGATGTAAAACCAGGAAACTTAATTTTAATTGATGATGGAAAAATTCAAGTAAGAGTAGATGAAATTAAAGATAAGGATATAGTAGGAACTGTATTAAATGATGGTGGTGCAGGATCAAGAAAAAGTATAAATGTACCAGGTGTTTCTATAAAAATACCATTCTTAAGCCCAAAAGATATAAACGACTTATCAAATGGAGCAAGAGTTGGATTTGATTATGTTTCTGCATCATTTGTAAGAAATAAAGAAGATGTAGCCCAAATGCGTAAAGTATTAGATGATAATGGCGGAAAAGATGTTAAAATCTTAGCTAAAATCGAAAATCAAGAAGGAATAGACAACTTCGAAGAAATTTTAGCAGCTTGTGATGGTATAATGGTAGCTCGTGGTGACATGGCTGTAGAAGTTCCATTCGAAGAAGTACCAGTTGTACAAAAAAGATTTATTAAAAGATGTAACGAAGAAGGAAAATTAGTAATAACAGCTACACAAATGTTAGAAAGCATGACAAACAACCCATTACCAACAAGAGCTGAAGTAAGTGACGTTGCAAATGCTATTTACGATAGAACAGGATGTATAATGCTTTCTGGAGAAACAGCAATGGGAGATTATCCATTAGAATGTGTTAACACAATGGTAAAAGTTGCTAAAAGTGTAGAACCAACAATTAATTACTGGAAGAGATTTACAAAGAAAGATTGGAAAATAGAAGAAGCAGATATCGAATCACATGCAGCATATACAACATGTGTAACAGCAAGAGATATTAAAGCTGATGCTATAATAGACTACACACATACAGGAAATTCTGCAAGAAGATTAGCAGGATATGGAGCAGCATGTCCAATATTTGCTATTACAGATTCAGAAAAAGTATACAATCAATTAGGACCAATTTGGAATGTATACCCAATCTTAATCAAAAATGGAACAGATATTGATGACACAATTGAAAAAGGTGTAGAAAAATTAATAGAATTAGGAAACTTAGAAGAAGGAGATACAGCTGTTTTATGTGGAGGACCACAAATAATGAGCAAAGAAAAATCAAAATATGCTGTTAATAAAACAGTTGGAGGTATCTTAAAAATATAATAACGATAAAAGGGATTTGGGGACGTTCCTCAAATCCCTATTTTTGTCTGTTTTTTATAGGAGGACATTACAATAAATTTGTCTAATAATTTACATAACTAGAAAAATATGCTATAATATATGGTGTAACGTAAACAGTTGACAAAAATAGGAGGATACATAATGGCAAAGCAACATGAGATAACATCATATGTTTCTGAAGTGAATGCAAAGATTGAAGCGTTCAGAAAGAAAACTCCACAAAGTGTCAATTCTAACGAAAGATTAGCCATCGAAATGAAACTTGCGGATATTGAAATCGCAGTCAAAGATTTGATGGAAGACGAGGAATCACCGGAGGTTCAAGATATGCTGAAAGCATATCTCGACCAAGTTAAAGAATTGACACAGGGACAGGCGTAACGCCTGTCCTACCCATATATTTGAAAAGGTGATATTAATGAGAATAAATTATAAAAAAATAAATAGAGAAATGAGAATGGAAAAAACAAGTCGAGCTGTTGATTTTTTTAGAAAACAAGGATATAAATTTGAACTAAAAAACTATAAGATGTTAGATAATATGGATAGGTTAAATCTTATAGCAGGTACACTTGAAAGAATTTTTCCTGGATATAGAATTGATTTTAGAAAATTTGAAGAGAAGAAGCCTGAAGCTAAACAAATAGAATTAGATTATGATTTTGATTTACATGAGATTATGGAATCTGCAGAAGGAATACCATCAACAGAAAAGGCATTAGAAATATTTTACTCAAATCGTATAGCACATACTTGTAGGGATGTACAGAAACAAATGTTAAGTGATATGTTTACTGAAAAAAACAGAGAAAACGCAGGTTATAAAAGTTTAATATATCACTTTGATGGGAAAGAAATAGATCAGATAGCAAAATCAGCACATAGATATTTTATTGCAGAAAGCAATATGAATACTAAGGCTGCTAATATCGCTCAAAGACAATTAGCAAAAAATGGAATAACTATAGATGAAATAGAAATCTTGAGAAAAAGAGGATATGATGCATTAGCTAAAGGATATGTAGATTGTATGGCAATAAAAGATGAAGCAATAGCTGAAAGTATAAAAATACTTAAAGAAGATAAAACGCAATCTTTCGGACTAGCAAAAGTAAAAAATGGCAAAAGGGAAGAAAATGTTTTTGTTATAGATGTACCTTGTTTTGGACAGATGTCTGTACACATATATGATGAAAAACTAATTACTTTATTATCAGATAATGAATATAGATATCCAATTTGTAATGCAGATAATGTTTTGCTAATTGATAAAACATCTGAATATCAAGAAAGTTTTATGTTACAAGATACACCGGAATTAATAGAATCTTTAAGAAAACTAAAATCTCGTAGAGAAGCTCATGAAATCGCTGTAAAAGCAGGACTACAAAAAGATGAACTTGAAATGTTATACAAAACAAATGATGAAGGAGATGAAAGATAATGGATAAAGAAATGGTAGAAAATTTAGAAAAGAATAATTACTTAAAAGAAAAATTAGCAATAATTGATAAATTAATAAAAGAGCAAGATTATAAAGAAGCATATTTTAAATTAGCAGCAATTTTAGAGTATATAAATATTAAATATATAAAACATAAATTCAATATGGATATGCCAAATTCAACTGTAATGAATATAGTAAATACATATGAAGATAAAGACGAAAAATTATTTAAAGAAATGTTAAATATAAATGCAGAATATAATCAAGTAGATACAAATGATGTAACGATTGATGACGTAGAATATTTAGCAAGTTTAGTAGATTCAATATATAAATATATGGTAGAAAGTACAGGAGAATTTATATAAGCTATAGAATTTGGGGGCGTTCTTCGAATCCATAATTTAGGTAGAAAAAAAGGAACGTCCCTAAATTCTATTTACAAATTATGTAGACTGTTATATAATATAGGGGAAAAATGAAGGAAAAAGGAGTAAAAAATGGATAAATTTAAGAAATATCTTAAATATGCACTACTATTAGTATTATTATTTATATTTGTCTCAATAATGTCAAAATTAATAATAATATCAATGTATAAGCCAAAAGAATGTACAGTGTTATTTGAAAATCCAAAAATAGAAATAATAGATTCAAAAGCAACAAATGCAAATGGTTATATTTATGGATGTATAACAAATACTACAGGAAGTACTATAGAAAATAAATTTATTAAATTAGACTGCTATTCAGAGTATGATAATAATATAAATACTGGATATGCGCAAATATTTAAATTAGAACCAGATGAAAGCCAATACTTTACTATAAAATATAAATGTCAAGGAACAGAGAGAGTAGAAATTTCAATGTCAGATACAGCACCAGATTACTTATTAAATCCTATTGATATTAAACTTACTCAAACTCAAAAGATGGCTCTTGTAGCAGGAGGATTAATTGTAATTTATTATATGCCAGTTGGATATTTATTTGGACTTTTCCCATTTTAATAAATAAACTTATAAAAATACTTGAAATTTTATTAATTACATTGTAATATAATTGATAGCAATAAAAATATTATAAATTATATAAATATTTTTATTGCTATTTTAAATTTTTTGTAATATAATTGTAACAGACTTGTAATAATAATAGAAAAGGAGAGTATCAATGTTTGGTTTTGGTCAAGATATAGGAATAGATTTAGGTACAGCAACAGTAATTGCATATGTAAAAGGCAAAGGTATTGTTTTAAGAGAACCTTCTGTTGTTGCTGTAGATAAAAATTCTGGAGATGTTCTTGCAGTAGGTCAGGAAGCAAGAAGAATGCTAGGAAGAACACCGGGAAATATCGTAGCCACTAGACCACTAAGAGATGGGGTAATATCAGATTATACAGTAACAGAAAAAATGTTAAAATATTTTATAAATAAAGTGTGTGGTAAATTTATATTCGCACCAAGAATAATGATATGTATACCTTCTCAAGTAACAGAAGTAGAGAAAAGAGCAGTAATAGATGCAGCATCACAAGCAGGTGCTCGTAAAGTATATTTAATAGAAGAACCAATAGCAGCAGCAATAGGTGCTGGAATAGATATCTCTAAACCATGTGGAAATATGATAGTAGATATTGGAGGAGGAACTACAGATATTGCTGTAATTTCTTTAGGCGGTTCTGTTGTAAGTACTTCTTTAAAAGTTGCAGGAGATAAATTAGATGAAGCAATAGTAAAATATATTAAGAGAAAACACAATATAATGATAGGTGAAAGAACAGCAGAAGATTTAAAAATAAATATAGGCTGTGTTTATCCAAAAATACAAGATGTAGAGATGGATATAAGAGGAAGAGATTTATCAACAGGTTTACCAAAAACAATTACAGTATATTCTAGTGAAATGCTAGAAGCTCTGATAGAGCCAGCAATGATGATTGTGGACTCTGTTCATTCAGTTTTAGAAAAAACTCCACCAGAACTTGCAGCAGATATAAGTGATAGAGGAATATACATGACAGGCGGAGGCTGCCTAGTAGATGGTTTAGATAAATTATTACAAGAAAAAACAGGTATAAATGTAATGATTGCAGAAGATGCGATTTCTTGTGTGGCATTAGGAACAGGAAAAGCTTTAGATAATCTTGATGCTTTAGATGGCAAAAAAAGAAAATAACAAGTTATTAATTATTCTAAAATAATAGTTATAAATTAGAAGAATTAGCCCTCTTCGTTTATATATATCAGCACTTTGTAAAAAACAAAGTGCTTTTAACATTTTATAGCCAAAAACATATACTATATAAGAAGGTGATTATATGCAGGATTTTATACCAAATGCTATAATATGGACATTTGCATTATATGGTTTAATAGAAATTGCAAAAACTATCAGATATTATTTTGCTTGTACCAAATTTAAGCAAGATGGAATATATGTAATAATAGCTGCCAAAAATCAAGAAGATAAAATAGAATGTTTTACAAGAAATATAATTTGTAAGCTGTTATATGGAAAAGAAGAACTAACAAAGGGAATTATAATGGTAGACTTGGACTCGACTGATGATACATACGAGATAATCTCAAAACTATCAAAAGATTATAATTTTATAAAAGCATCAGATTGGAATGAATGTAAAGAAATAATGGATGAAATTTCAAAATAGATTTGTTAATATTTAACTAATATGATAAAATTGTTGCATTAGCAGGTATACTGTAGAAAAGAGGTAAAAAGTGGAACTTTTAGGACAACTAACAGAAATAATATATCAGAACGAAGTTAATAGCTATTTAATAGGAATTTTAGAAAATGAAGAAGATTCAATTACCATAGTAGGATATATGCCTTTTTTAGTGGAAGGAGATTATATAAAGGTTATAGGAAATTTTGTTACTCATAGGGAATATGGTAAACAATTTAAAGTAGAAACTTTCGAAAAAATAATGCCTAAAACATTGGATTCATTAGAAAAATATTTATCAAATGGAACAATAAAAGGAATCGGTCCTGCAACAGCAAAAAAAATAGTAAAAACTTTTGGTGAAGATACTATTAATGTATTTAAATTTGAACCAGAAAAATTAACACAAATAAAAGGAATTACTAAAGAAAAAGCAATAGAGATGGCACAATGCTTTGTAGAAAATTGGGACCTTTGGCAGATTGTAGGATATTTAGATAATTTTGGAATAAGCCCAGCAAATGCAAAAAATATTTATAAAAAATTGGGTCCGCAAACAATTGATGAAATAGAAGCGAATCCATATATATTAATAGATTTAGTAAAAGATGTAGATTTTACAAAATTAGATAAATATGCGTTAGAAAACGGTTTTGAAATAAATAATTATAAACGAATTAAATGTGGAATAAAATATAGTTTAGTAAAAATTACATATAATGGGCATTGTTGTACATTAGAAGCTAATTTAATAAAATATGTTAAAGATTTATTAAAAGTAGAAGATGATGATATAGAACATTGTTTAATAGATTTAAATGTAAAAGAAGAAATTGTAATAGAAAAGAGAGAAGAAGAAAATTGGGTTTATAGTAAAGAATTATATGATGCAGAAGCAAATATTGCCAGTAAGTTGATTTTATTGGATTCAGCAAGAAATATAAAAAAGATTGATGGTTTTAATAAAGAATTAGAAAAAATAGAAAAGGCAAGTAATATAAGCCTTTCTGAAAAACAAAAAGAGGCTATACAGGCTATAAATTCAAATAATGTAGTTATTATAACAGGTGGACCTGGTACAGGAAAAACTACTATCATAAAAAATGTTATAGATATTTATAAATCACATGGCAAGAAAGTAGTTTTGTGTGCACCTACTGGACGAGCTGCAAAAAGAATGACAGAAATGACAGGAGAAGAGGCAAAAACTTTACATAGATTATTAGAGATAGGAAAAATAGAGAAAGATAATGAATTTACAATTATGAATTATGAAGTGGCACCGATAGATGCAGATGTTATTATAGTTGATGAAGCATCAATGGTGGATATCTATTTAATGAATTATTTATTAAACGGAATATATCAAGGAACAAAACTTATATTAGTAGGAGATACAGACCAATTGCCTTCTGTTGGACCAGGAAGTGTGCTAAAAGACATAATTAATTCTGAAAGAATAAAAACAATATTTTTAGATGAAATTTTTAGACAAGCTGCGCAAAGTAAAATAATTGTTAATTCACATAGGGTAAATGACGGGGAATATTTCTTAGATAAAGAAGAACAAGAGGGATTAAAAGATGATTTCTTTTATATTAAAGAAAAAAGTCAAGATATAATGTTAGAACAAGTAATTTCACTATGTAAAGGTCGATTAAAAAATTTTGGAGATTATGATTTTTTTGAAAATACACAAATTTTGTCACCAACTAAAAAGGGCTTATTAGGAACTAAAGAGCTTAATAAAAGACTACAGGAAGAATTAAATCCTTCAGATGACCAAAAGAAAGAAAAGAAAATTGGGGAGGTCATCTTTAGAGAAGGTGATAGAGTTATGCAGATTAAAAATAATTATGATATATATTGGCAAAAAGGAAATACATTAAGTTTAACTTATGAAGATGGAACAGGAATATTCAATGGCGAACTTGGAAAAATAGAAAAAATAGATTTTTTAAATAAACAAATAAAAATATTATTTGATGATGAAAAAGAAGCATGGTACGCTTTTTCTGATATGGATCAGATAGAACATGCCTATGCAATAACTGTACATAAAGCTCAGGGGAGCGAATTTGATGTAGTAATAATGGTAGTTACACAATCATCAGCAATGCTGCTTACAAGAAATCTGTTATATACAGGTTTAACTAGAGCTAAAAAATTATTAATATTAATTGGAAATGACAATGTAGTAAAATTTATGATACAAAATGCGGATACTAAAGTTCGTAATACAGGTTTAGAATATAAATTAAAAATGATATCTTAGAACTATAATTGGGGGCTAAATAAGGAGAAATATGAATCTTATTGATATAGCTCTCAATTTATTTTTCCCACAAACTTGTTGTATATGTGAGAAAATTTGCAATGAAGTAATATGTTGCCGATGCAAAAAGAAGTTAGAAAAAATAATATTTCCACATAGAAAATGTTTCCTAGAGATATCAGGAATATATTATGATGAACATATGCATATTTTTAAATATGATGGAATAATAAAACAAAAAATTAGGCAATATAAATTTAAAGATAAAGCATATTTGTACAGATTGTTTGGAGAGATTATCTATTCGAATTCAAAAGTTATGAAATACATAAGATGTTATGATTATATAATTCCTATTCCACTACATAAATATAGATATAGAGAAAGAGGATACAATCAAGCATATTTAATATTAAAAGATCTACAAAAAAAGGATAATACAATAAAAGTTAAGATAAATATTTTACAAAAGCAAAAAAATATCAAACCACAAAGTACTTTAAATAAGGTAGATAGAAAAGATAATATTAGAAATGCATATAGTGTAATAAACAGCATAGAAGTAAAAAATAAGAAAATACTATTATTTGATGATGTGTTTACAACAGGCAGTACCACAAATGAATGTAGTAGGATACTTAAAGAAAATGGTGCTAAAAAAATTGGAGTATTAACAATTGCGAAGGACTAAAAAATAAGCATCTAACTAAGAATGCTAGATGCTTTAAACTTATATTTCCATTTGACTTCCTAAAAAGCTAGCAGCAGATTGAGCTACTTTTGCTTCTACATCAGTCATTTTCGTAGATGGTTCTTTAGAAAGTAAAATAACAGTTCCAATAGAATCGCCATTAGAAATAATTGGATATACAATTTGTGAATTATATATTTTATCTTTTTTATCATTTTTTACAATAGGAACAGATAAATTGTTATTTTTATCACTTTTATAGACTTCTTTATCTTCCATAATTTGTTCAATTTCTTTGCTTAAATTTTGTTCTAAGTAATCTTTTTTTGAACCGCCAGCAACCGCAATTACAGTATCTTTATCTGTTATGCAAGCAATGTGTCCTGTTGTTTTTGCCAAAGTTTCTGCATAACCTAAAGCAAATTCAGACAATTCACCGATAGGAGAATATTTTTTTAATATAACTTCTCCTTCTTTATCTGTAAAAATTTCTAAAGGGTCACCGTTCTTTTATTCTTAAAGTTTTTCTTATTTCTTTTGGAATAACAACTCTACCTAGATCATCAATTCTTCTTACTACTCCTGTTGCTTTCATAATTTTCCTCCTTTTAATTTTGTCTAAAATTAGTATTTCTAGAAAAAATTAAATTATACACTAAAAGATAAAAATATGATAAATCTTGCAATTTATACCATAATATAATATAATCTAAATGCGTAAAATAAGCGCAAATGAGAGGGAGAATGAAAATGAAAGCAATAGAAATAAGAAATAAATTTTTAAAATTTTTTGAAGAACATGATCACAAAATAATACCAAGTGCACCATTAATACCAATTAATGATCCATCTGTTTTATTCACAACAGCTGGCATGCAACCATTGGTTCCATATTTATTAGGTGAGAAACATCCAGAAGGTAATAAATTAACAGATTACCAAAAATGTTTAAGAACAAACGATATAGATGAAGTTGGAGATAACAGGCACTTAACATATTTCGAAATGTTAGGGAACTGGTCATTAGGAGCTTATTTTAAAGAAGAAGCTATAAAAATGAGTTTTGAATTCCTAACCAAAGAATTAAACATACCAGTAGAAAAATTATCTGTTACTTGTTTTGCAGGAAATGAGGATGCTCCAAAAGACGAAGAAGCAGCTAAATATTGGGAAGAAGCAGGAATACCAAAAGAAAGAATATACTTTTTAAAAGAAAATTGGTGGATTGCAGGAGAAGAAGGACCTTGTGGACCAGATACAGAAATGTTTTATGATACAGGAAAACCAAAATGTTCAGAAGGATGTAACCCAGATTGTGACTGTGGAAAATATGTAGAAATATGGAATAATGTATTTATGAAATATTTTAAACATAAAGATGGCACATTAACAGAGCTAAAACAACATAATGTAGATACAGGGCTTGGCTTAGAAAGAATGACAATGTTATTACAAGGTAAACAAACGCCATTCGAAACAGAACTTTTTGCCCCAGTAATGGACAAGCTAGAAGAATTGCAAAAAGTAGATAATATTAATAGTAGAAGAATAGTTGCAGAACATTTAAGAGCATCTATGATGATAATAGCAGATGGTGGTAGACCAAGTAATATAGATAGAGGATACATTTTAAGAAGATTAATTAGAAGAATGATAAGACATTTAAATAAACTACAAATTGATTTAAAAGAAACAGAGAATTTAATAAATTTAAATATAGAAACATTAAAAGAAATGTATCCAGATCTAGTAGCAAATAAAGAAACAATCAAACAAGTTATACTAGAAGAACAAAACAAATTTGTAAAAACTCTAGAACATGGGGAAAGAGAGTTTATAAAAGCTACCACTAAAGCAAAAGAACAAGGAAAAGATATTATAGATTCAGAAACAGTATTTAGATTATATGATACTTATGGTTTTCCACCAGAAGTAACAGAGGAATTGGCAAAAGAAAATAACATAAAAGTAGATATGGAAGGTTTCAATAAATTATTTAAAGAGCATCAAGAAAAATCACGACAAGGTAGTGAGCAAAAATTTAAAGGCGGCTTGGCAGAACAAAATGAACAAACTATAGCTTACCATACAGCAACACATTTATTACATGAAGCTTTAAGAGAAGTATTAGGTGAACATGTAAAACAAAGTGGTTCAAATATTACAACAGAAAGACTAAGATTTGACTTTACACATCCTCAAAAAATGACAAAAGAAGAACTACAAAAAGTAGAGGATTTAGTAAATGAAAAAATAAAAGAAGATTTACCAGTAACTTGTGAAGAAATGAGCTATGATGAAGCAAAGAACTCTGGAGCAATAGGCTTATTTACAAGTAAATATGGTGATAGGGTAAAAGTATATACAATAGGAGACTTTAGCAAGGAAATTTGTGGAGGTCCTCATGTAAAACATACAGGAGAACTTGGTACATTTAAAATAAAAAAAGAAGAATCTAGCTCATCTGGAATTAGAAGAATAAAAGCAGTTTTAATAAAATAATTCAAAAAGGGATTCGGGGACGTTCCTTAAATCCCTACTTTATAAAAAATGAAAGGGAAAAAAGCACCGTCCCCAATTCCCTATGGAGGTAATAAAATGGAAGATTGTTTATTTTGTAAAATAGTAAAAGGAGAGGTACCATCTACAAAAGTTTATGAAGATGAGGAAATATTAGCATTTAAAGATATTAATCCAATGGCACCAGTTCATATTTTAGTAATTCCAAAAAAACATTATAATGATATAAGTGAAGTAACAGAAGCTGATGCAAATATTATTGCTAAAATACATCTAGTAATAAATAAAATTGCAAAAGAGCAAGGTATTGCAGAAACAGGTTATAGAATTATAAATAATTGCAAAGAAGATGGAGGACAAGAGGTAAAACATTTACATTTTCACTTAATAGGTGGTAAAAAATTAGGAACAAAAATGTGTTAAAAACAAAAGAAAAAATTTACATAAAGTATATGAAAACAATTTAAAATATGTTATAATATACTTTAGAGAAGTAATTGGAGGTAAAATTATGTTTGTTGATAGTAAATATAGTAAAGTATTAACTGTTTTATTAATTATTGTAATAATTGGAATTGTTGGCTTATTAGCATTTTTAGGATATAGTATGTACACGAAATATTTCTTAGATGCAGATACACAAGCTTTTATGGATGAATATACTAATTCATTAGGAATACAACCATTAGAAGGAAATAATATTACTGGAGACTTTAATTCTTTATTGGATGTTAATGCAGTTACAAACGCAAGCGGAGATGGTGCTCAAGAAACAAAAAAATTTAAAGGATTTGATGTTGTAGGTGCAATAGAAATACCAAAAACTAATGTAGATCTTCCAATATTAAAACAAATGGGTACAAGAGCAATGAACACAGCCGTAGTAATGCAATATGGACCAGGACCAAACCAAATTGGAAACACAGTAATTGCAGGACATAATTACAGAAACGGACAATTTTTTTCAAATAATTATAAATTAGAAAATGGAGATACAATTTATATTACAGATAATTCTGGAACAAGATTAAGATATGAAGTATATAATAAATATGAAACAACTCCAGAAGATGCAGATTATATGCAAAGAGATACTAAAGGAAAACCAGAAATATCTTTAACAACTTGTACAGATGACAGTAGAGCAAGAATTATAATTTGGGCAAGACTTGCAGAATAATCTAAAAGGGATTTTGGGGACGTTCCTTAAAATCCCTTTTTTGTTATTGTATGTAAAGTTTTATATAAATATTAAAACTAATTAATAGGAGGTATAAATGTCTACCGCAGAAGAAGCTTATAAAAAAGTTCTAAATGTATTTTTTATAATTTTATTAATAATATTACTATGTATAGCAGGATATGTAGCGTATAGATTTATTTCTGCTAAAATCATAAATGATGATTCAGATGAATATATAGCAGAATTTACAAATGAAATTGGAGATATTGATGGAAATATAATAAGTGACAATGGGGAAGTAACTTCAAATCAAGCTAATAGTGAAGCTAATAATAAATCTAATAAAATAAAATCAGCAAGAAGTTCAAAAACAAAAAAATCTGTAGGAAAATATTATAATTATGATGTGTGTGGATATATAAGAATTCCAAAAACAGGTATAAAATATCCAATAATAGCTACATTATCAAAACAAGCCTTAGAAAAAGGTGTATGTGTAGAATATGGACCAGGTCCAAACGAACCAGGAAATACAGTAATTGCAGGACATAATTACTTAAATAGACTATTTTTTTCAAAAAATAAAAATTTAAATATAGGAGATAAAGTGTATATTACAGACTTGTATGGTGTAACTGTAGAATATACAATATATAATAAGTTCGAAACATCTCAACAGGATACAAGCTATATGTTTAGAGATACTGGTGGAATACCAGAAATAACACTTGCTACATGTTCACAAAATGGATCAGCAAGATTAATTTTATATGCAAAATAATAAAAAAATATTGAAAAAATTTTTACTAAGTGATAAAATACAACTACTTTAAAAGGGAGTAGCTTGTGAACTACTAATCAACAGTCGCGAAATATTCTGGTTAGTAACCTAATTTAGGTAAGCAAGACTTTTAAAAAACACAAAAAGTTTTTTAAAGTCTTGCTTTTTGTGTATAATACTAAAAAAGGAGAGATGAATAGTGAATTGGTTTAACAAAGGAATAAGTCAAGTAGAAAAAGAATTACAAACCAATATTAAGGAAGGCTTAACAGAAGAACAAGTAAAGGCAAATTATGAAAAGTATGGCATGAACGAATTAAAGCAAAAAAAGAAAAAATCTTTATTTGTAAAATTTTTAGAACAATTTAAAGATTTTATGATTATCGTTTTAATTATTGCAGCCATAGTATCTGGAGCTGTAGGAATTGCAGAAGGCGAAGGAATAACAGATACAATTATAATTTTAATAGTTGTAGTACTTAATGCAATAATTGGAGTAGTACAAGAAAGTAAAGCAGAGAAATCATTAGAAGCACTTCAAAAATTAAGTGCACATGCATCAAAAGTTATGCGTAATGGCAAAGTAACAGTAGTACAATCTAGAGAATTAGTACCAGGAGATGTTGTAGTTTTAGATACAGGTGACTATGTACCAGCAGACTTAAGAATAGTAGAGAGTGCGAACTTAAAGTCACAAGAAGCATCATTAACAGGTGAGTCTGTACCAGTAGATAAAAATACAGAAACTATAGATGACGAAAAAGTGAGTCTTGGTGATAGAACAAATATGCTTTTCTCTTCTTCACTTATAACATATGGAAGAGGAAAAGGTATTGTAGTAGAAACAGGAATGAATACAGAAGTTGGTAAAATTGCTAAAATTATTAGTGATACAGAAGGAACAGAAACACCACTTCAAACAAAGTTAAATAAATTAGGAAAAACATTAGGAATAGCAGCTCTTGCAATATGTATAGTAATATTTATAATAGGGATTGCGTATGGTAAAGATGTAATAGATATGTTTATGACAGCTGTTAGTTTAGCTGTTGCAGCGATTCCAGAAGGTTTAGCAGCAGTTTCTACAATAGTTTTAGCTATAGGTGTTCAAAGAATGGTAAAGAAAAATGCCATCATAAAGAAATTACCAGCAGTAGAAACTTTAGGAAGTGCAACAGTTATTTGTTCAGATAAAACAGGAACACTTACACAAAACAAAATGACTGTTCAAAAAGTATTTGTAAATAATGAAGTAGTAGAAGTTGCAGATATTAAAGATATCAGCAATGAATTAGATAGATTAATGCAAGTTTGTACACTATGTAACGATACAAAAATTGGTGCAGAGAATCAATTAACAGGAGATCCAACAGAAACAGCATTAATAGATTTAGGATTTAAAATCAATTTTGACGTAAAAGAAGTTTTAGAATTAAAAAGAGTAAAAGAGATTCCATTTGATTCTGACAGAAAATTAATGACTACAGTAAACAAAGTAGGAGAAAAATATTTTGTATATACAAAAGGTGGAATTGATGAATTACTTGCAAGATGTAATTCATATATATTAAATGGTGAAATAAAAAATGATTTAGCAAATTATAAAGCAGAAATAGATAAATATAATGTGGGAATGGCAAAGGATGCTCTAAGAGTATTAGCTATGGCATATAAAGAGTTAGATCATGAACCAACAGATGAAGAAATGAAAAATATAGAAAATGATTTAATATTTGTTGGAATGGTTGGAATGATAGATCCACCAAGAGAAGAAGTTAAAGTAGCAGTAGAAAAATGTAAAACAGCAGGAATTAAAACTGTAATGATTACAGGTGATCATAAGATTACAGCTGTTGCAATAGCAAAAGCTCTTGGAATATTAGAAAATGAAGATGAAGCTATAACTGGTAGTGAACTAGAAGAAATGTCAGATGAAGATTTAACAAAGAATATTAGAAAATATTCAGTTTATGCAAGGGTATCACCAGAACACAAAGTTAGAATAGTAAAAGCATGGCAAGCAAATGGGGAAATTGTTGCTATGACAGGTGATGGTGTAAATGATGCTCCAGCATTAAAAACAGCAGATATTGGTTGTGCAATGGGAATTGTAGGTACAG
This sequence comes from uncultured Clostridia bacterium, assembly GCA_944391965.1. Lineage (GTDB taxonomy): Bacteria > Bacillota > Clostridia > TANB77 > CAG-508 > Merdicola. The sequence goes on along the minus strand of CALXVH010000001.1, from coordinate 40,807 downwards.
ACGTTTCTAAGGAAGCAGCAGATGTAATATTAACTGATGATAATTTTGCAACAATAGTATCATCAGTAGAAGAAGGAAGACGTATTTATGACAATATATTAAAAGCTATTCAATTCTTACTTTCTAGTAATGTTGGTGAAATTATAGTACTATTTTTAGCAATTCTAATTACACCTTGGCTTGGAAGCACATTTAATATAGATATTGGATTAATCGAAGTATTACTTCCAATTCATATATTATGGATTAATTTAGTAACAGATTCACTTCCAGCATTAGCATTAGCAGTAGACCCTGCAGAAGACGATGTAATGAAACGAAAACCAAAGAAACAAAAAGGTATTTTTACAAAAGGTATGAGTTTTAGAGTTGTATATCAAGGAATAATGATTGGTTTACTTACACTTGCAGCATTTATAATTGGTATTGCAACACCAGAAGAGAATTTACCAACTATGGTAAAAATAGATGGAACTTTATATGGTGTTGAAGAAGTAGAAAACTTAGATGAAGCATTAGCAAATGGTGCAGAATATGTAGAAAATCAAGAAGTAAAAGTAGAAATTGGTCAAACAATGGCCTTTATGGTATTAGCATTTTCAGAATTAGTACATGTATTTAACATTAGGAATAACAAAAAATCTGTATTTAAAACACATCCATTTAACAACAAAATGTTATTGCTAGCAATAGGAGCATCAGCAGCATTAATGCTTATAATATTGTTAGTACCAGCATTAAGACATATATTCAGTATACCAATTTTACCAATGGGCAACTTAATAGAAACAATTTTATTAATAATAGCACCATTAGTAATTGTAGAAATATTCAAACTATCAAAAATAAATACAACAAAAGACGAAGCATAAATCAAAAGGGATTTAGAACGTTCCTAGGGATTTGGGGACGTTCCTTAAATCCCTTTTTTGAACTTTAGGGACGGGCTTAAAGTTCAAAATTTATGTAAAATACTACGAAGTCAACAACCAAAATATATTTTGTATTGAATTTTAAATATGCTTGATATATAATATATGCGAAAAAACAAGTGCTAGGTGAGCAAAAATGACATTAGATTTAATAGAGGTAAAACCACGTTTAAATGTAAAAAAAGTAATAATAATTACAATAGTTTTGATATTAATCATATCGCTTATGTCTACAGCGATATTTTTTGGTGTGCGTCATTATAATAAGAATTTAAGTATAATAGAAAGTGAGATATTAGCTAAAAATAAACCAACTCATGAACTGTTTTTTTCAGATAATGCAAAGAAAAACAAAATAGTAGATAGAGTGTCACATATTTATAATTCAGATTATAAAAGAGTTTTTCTAACATTTGATGATGGTCCTTCGAAATCTGTTACTATTCCAATTTTGGATATATTAAAACAGAATAATGTTAAGGCAACATTTTTTGTGTTGGGAAGTAATGCCGAAAGATATCCAGAAATAGTAAAAAGAGCATATCAAGAAGGTCATTATATAGCAAACCATAGTTTTACACATGTTTATTCTAATATATATTCCTCACCACAGGCAGTGTTAGATGAATACAATAGAACAGAAGTGGCTATAAAAAATGCAATAGGAGATCAAACTTATAATTCTAGGGTATTTAGGTTCCCAGGAGGGACAACCGGAGGAAAATATGCAAATATTAAGACAGAAGCTGTTAATTTATTAAATCAAAAAAATGTGGCACATCTAGATTGGAATGCTTTAACTGCTGATGCAGCCGGGTTAGATAATGTAAATGATATGATGAGCTATGTAGAAAGTACAATTGGAAATAAAAATAGTGTGGTTATATTAATGCATGATATAGGAACTAAAAAAAGTACGTATGAATTATTACCACAATTAATACAAGTATTAAAAGACAAGGGATATGTATTCGAAAATATATATGACATCTTAAAATGATTTAATAAAAACAGAGCAAAATGAAATAATGCTCTGTTTTATTAACTCTCTTTAAATATAATAATAGCATGAATTTTTTTATCATCAAGACTTTCAATAATTACTTTATGAGTATTTTCTTCGAAGACATAGTAGCATTTTACAGTATCATGAAGTTTAATTTGTTTCTTATAAGCTATTTCGAAAAAGTTGAATGTTTTATTTTTATAAACTTCAGCAGGTAATGCTTCATAAGCCATATCCAAATAATATAGATTATGCATATGGTTGTTTAAATCAATTTGTGAACGATTAACTATATACATACTTAAAGATTCATAATTATCCGAATCAGATAATTTAGTAAGCATGGATTCTTCAGGAGGAAAAGCAGTTTTAGTATCTGGACAGTATAGCTTAATTATTTCATCAGGAATATGTCTTAATTTGCCAGTATTAGTATCTACTAAAACCCATTTAGATGTTCCAATAATAACTAATTCGTTATTTTGATTATATACTTCATAATCACGATAGGTAGAGAACTTTTCTGTATTTCTAGCCCATGTAACGATGTGCAATTTATCACCATAAATTGGTCTTTTTAAAACTTTAACTTTCCATCCAAGCAAAACCCAAGAAGAATTTGTTCTAGGTATTTCATTTAGTCCAAAATTTATACTATCAGAATGATAAGAACCAATATTTTCAAAAAAAGCTAAAATTGCTTTATTGCTTAAATAGTTAGGATTTTCTATATCTCTTAATCCAATTTCAAAATCATGTTCAAAAAAAGCCATAATTAAGCCTCCTAAATAATTAATATATAAATAAATGGGATTTAAGGAACGTCCCCAAATCCCTAAATGAGGATTACAAGGAATGTCCAAAAATCCTTATGAGAGTATCAAAACTCCTATCCAAAATCTTAATCGAGTTTTATTCTAGCACAAAAAGTTTGAAAATACAATTATACTAAGTAGTATAGAAATATAAAAATTATTTACAAAAACTAATAATTGTGGCATAATATAAACGTATAGGAGTGATAGTATTATGAGAATTTTGAGAGATTTTAAATTACCAGATTTTAAATTTCCTAAAATGAAAATGGAAGGTATGGAAAACATACAAGAAATGCAAGTTAATTATGACAAAATAGATCAAATAAAAGACAAAAAGTCAAAGAATAAATATTACGAGGAAACACATTATAAGACTGTAAAAGAAATATTTAAAAGATCAATAGAAAAATATAAAAATAATATATATATTCTAGAAAGACCAAATCATGATCATAAAGCTAAATTCGAAGAATTTACTTATGAAAGATTTGGTAATGATGTAATTAATTTAGGTACAGGACTTATGAAGTACTTAAATTTGCCAAATGAAAGAATTGTAATTATTGGTGAAAATACATATTATTGGTATGTTTCATATTTCTCAATCTTATGTGGAGTAGGTATTGCTGTTCCTGTAGATAAAGAATTACCAAATAACGAAATAGAAAATGTAATAAAACGTTCACATGCGGCAGCTGTAATCTATTCAAAGAAGAAAAAAGATGCTATAGATAAAATAAAAGATAATTTACCAATGGTAAAATATTTTATCGAAATGAATAGTGATGAAGGCGTACAAGGTAGAGATGTAGGAATAGAACATGTTATAGCAGAAGGTAAGAAGTTAACAGATGCTGGAAATACTGAATATATGGATGTAGAAATAGATCCAGAAGAATTTAAATTCTTAATATTTACTTCTGGAACAACTTCGCAAGCTAAAGGTGTTATGCTTTGCCATAGAAACTTGGCAGAAAATGTAAATGCAGTTTCAAAATATGTAAAAATATATGAAAGTGATAGATTTTTTTCTGTATTGCCACTTCACCACACATATGAATCATCAATTGGAGCATTGTTACCATTTGCAAATGGTTCATCAGTTGCAATTTGTGGTGGACTAAGATATATAGTACCAGATATGCAAGAATCAAAACCAACAGCAATGCTAGCAGTGCCATTATTAGTTGAAAGTTTATACAAAAAAATAAATCAATCAATAGAAAAAAGTGGTAAATCAGGTTTAGTAAATTCTATGCTTCATCTAACAAATGCATTAAAAAGTGTTGGAATAGATATAAAGAGAAAAGTATTCAAAGAGATATATGATAATTTAGGTGGAAACATGAGAATAATAGTTTCTGCAGCAGCACCAATAGATAAAAAAATAGGAAAATGGGTTCAAGACATAGGAATTGAATTTTTACAAGGATATGGGCTAACAGAAACTGCTCCAATTGCAGCACTTACACCAGAGTGTGATCCAAGAGTTGGTTCAGTTGGACTTCCAGTAAATTGTGCACAAATAAAAATTCATAATCCAAATGAGAATGGAGAAGGCGAAATTTGGATTAAGAGCCAAACATTAATGCTTGGATATTATGAAGATGAGGAAGCTACAAAAGAAGTAGTACATGATGGATGGTTTAATTCTGGAGATATTGGTTACCAAGATAAAGATGGTTATGTATATGTTACAGGTAGAAGTAAGAATGTTATAGTAACACAAAATGGAAAAAATATTTATCCAGAAGAAATAGAATTATTACTATCTAAAATTCCAGAAATTCAAGAATGTATGGTATATGGTAAAGAAGTAGAAGGAGAAAAAGAATTAATAATTTCTGTAAAAGTTATTCCAAACATGGAGGAAATAGAAAGATTACATGGAAAAGACTTAAGTGAAGAAGAAATACATAAAATCATTTGGAATAAAATAAAAGAAGTAAATAAAGGATTAACATCATATAAAGCAATAAAAAATCTAGAAATAAAACATGATGAATTTGCAAAAACAACAACAATGAAAATAAAAAGATATGTGGAACTTCAAAAAGACAAAGAACAAAATAAAACAGAAGAATAAATTTGGAGGCAATATGAAAAAAAAGAAAGTACTATTTATATCTAGTACAGGTGGACATTTTAATGAATTGATGCAATTAAAACCGATGTTTGAAAAATATGATTATCATATAATAACAGAAAAAGATAAATTTACAGAAGGATTTAAAAAACAATATGGAAAGCGAATTTCGTATATGTTATATGGAACGAGATCTCATCCACTTGCATATCCGTTTAAGTTTTTATGGAATTGTATTTTAACAGTATTTTATTTTATAAAAATAAGGCCAAAATACATAATAACAACAGGTACGCATAATGCAGGTCCAATGTGCATACTGGGAAAGATATTTGGTAGTAAGATTATATATATAGAAACATTTGCAAATAGAAATTCTAAAACAGCAACAGGAAAGCTGGTTTATAAGTTTGCAGATTTGTTTATAGTGCAATGGGAAGAAATGCTAAAATTATATCCAAAAGCAAAATTAGGAGGATCAATATTTTGATATTAGTATTATTAGGAACACAGGACAATAGTTTTCATCGTTTACTAGATAAAATTCAAGAGCTAATTAATGAAAGAGTAATAACAGAGAAAGTTATTGTTCAAGCAGGAAGAACAAAATATGAATCAAAAGATATGGAAATATATAGTTTAATGCCAGAAGAAAAGCTAAGCGAAATAATGAAGAAAGCAGATTTGGTTATAACTCATGGAGGAGTGGGATCTATAGTAATGGCGTTAAAGATGGGCAAGAAAGTAATTGCTGTGCCACGTTTAAGTTCTTTTGGAGAACATATAAATGATCACCAGATACAAATAGTAGATTCTTTTGATAAGCAAGATTTTTTAATAGGTGTAACAGAGCTAGACGATTTAAAAGAAGCTTTAGAAAAAGCCAAAAAATTCAAACCAAAACATTTTAAAAGTGAAACAGATCACATGATAAAATTAATTGAAGATTTTATAGATAATAATTAAAAAATATGCGGTGGCTAAGAATAGCTATCGCATATTTTTTCTTTCATGCTTGCTGTCTGTATGGGCAACATACGCAATTACATATAAGATATTCTTGAATAGGAGCTTGTAATTCTCTCTAAATATATTAGAGTTTTTTCTGGTAATTTCATTATTTATAAAACTTTTATTATTATATCAAAAAAGTAGTATTATATTATGATTGATATACGCTTTTCGTTGACACATACGCAGTTTTAATATAAAATGGCATAAGAAAAAATAGGGAGAAATGAAGGTGTAATTAATATGAAAAAACTCTTATTTGCAGCATATAATTTAGACTTAGGTGGGATAGAAACATCTCTTATAACTCTTACGAATTTTTTGTTAGAAAAAGGCTATGAAATAACAATAGCTTTAGAAAAAAGAGAGGGAGTATTTCTAGATAAAATTTCTCCAAATATAAACATAATAGAATATACTCCTGCAAATGATAAAAATATAATAAAAAGAAAAATAAATAATTTAATAAAAAGATATAAATTTATAAAAAAATATAAAAATAAATATGACTTTTCTGCAAGTTTTGCTACATATTCAATACCTGCAAGTTTTATAGCTAGGACATGTTCTAAAAATAATGCTATATGGGGTCATGCAGACTATTTAAGCTTATATAATAATGATAAAAAGAAAATGAGAGATTTTTTTAATAAGAGAAAAGTAAATAAATTTAAAAAAATAATATTCGTTTCAGAAGAAGGAAAAGATAGCTTTATAAAAGTTTTTCCAAAATTGCAAAATAAAGTTATAACATGTAATAACTTAATTAATGATAAAAGAATATTAAATAAGGCAGAAGAAAATATAAATGATTTAAGTAAAGAGAATGTAGTTACATTTTTAAATGTAGGAAGACATGATGAAAAACAAAAAAAGTTAACAAGGATAATCTATTCAGCAGAACAACTAAAAAAAGATCACAAAAAATTTAGAGTGATTTTTATAGGAGATGGACCAGATACAAATTTTTATAAAGAACAAGTAAAAGAAAAAAAGCTAGAAAACGAAGTAATTTTTTTAGGAAGAAAGAAAAATCCATATCCATATTATAAATTATGTGATTGTGTGGTACTATCTTCAGATTATGAGGGATATCCAGTAGTGTATTTAGAATCTTTTATTTTAAATAAGCCAATAATAACTACAAATGTATCAGACTATGAACAAGTAGAAGGACATGGAATAGTAGTGGAAAAAGATGAAACAGAGATATATAAGGCAATGAGAACTTTTATAGAAAACGGATATGAAATATCTAAAAAATTTGATGCAAAAGAGTATAATACTAGTATATTTAATCAATTAGAAGAAATTATAGATTAAATTTAGGAGATTAAAATAAAAAAAGGGATTTTAAGGAACGTCCCCAAAATCCCGGATGTTCCAAATTCCTATAGGATGTGAAACATTCCTTAGATTGGAGAAAAAAATGAAAAAGATTAGTGTTATAATTCCTGTATATAATACCGAAAAATATTTAAGAAGGTGCTTTGATTCGGTAATTGCACAAGATTATAAAAATTTAGAAATAGTAATTATTAATGATGGTAGTGAAGATAATTCAGAGCAAATAATAAATGAATATAAAAATAAATATCCTGAATTGATTAGTTATTATAAAAAAGAAAATTCAGGAGTTGCTGATACAAGAAATTTTGGTATAGAAAAAGCCAAAGGCGATTATATAATGTTTTTAGATTCTGATGATTATATTGATAAGGCTTTATTAAAAACATTAGAAGAATATGTAAACAAAAATATCGATTTAATTAAATTTAAATTACAAAGAGTTAATGAAGAAGGAAAGACTCTGGAAATTGTATCAGGAGCGACTTTCGAAAAAACTACAGGAGAAGATGGTTTTAATAAATTATATAGTACAGATGTACTATTAGATTCACCATGTGTTTATTTAATTAAAAAAGAGCTTTTTGTAAAAAATAGTTTAAAGTTTACAGTAGGGACAGAACATGAAGACTTTGGATTAGTTCCATTTATAATTGTATTGGCACAAACAATGGTTTCTGTAAATTTTTACGGATATTACTATGTTCAAAGTGATAATAGTATAACAAGAAATGAAGATTATACAAAAACAATAAAGAAAGCTTATGATGCATTAAAGCATTATGATAATGCAATTATATTAATAGAAATATTAAATATTAGTAAGTTAACAAAACAAAATTTAAAAATATATTATACAAATGCAATAATTTTAAAAGCAAAAGAGTTATATAATGATGAGCAAAAAAAATATATTAAAGAAATCAAAAACAGAAAAATGACAAAAAATATTAAAATAAGAAACATGAAACAATTAATAAAGAAAATATTATTAACCATGAATATGAAATTATATTTACAAATGAAATAAGTAGAACGAATAGAGGAGATTTTGATGAAAAAAGTTAGTGTTATAGTACCATTCTATAATGTAGAAGAATATATAGAAAAATGTATAAAATCATTAGTAGAGCAGTCTTTGGAAGACATAGAAATAATTTTGGTAAATGACGGAAGTAAAGACGGATCTGAAGAGATAGCTAAAAAATATAAAAGCAAATATCCTAATAAAATAGTGTATTTAAAAAAAGAAAATGGTGGATTATCTGATGCTAGAAATTATGCTTTACCTTATGCAACAGGAGAATATATAGCTTTTTTAGATTCTGATGATTATGTAGAAGAAGAAATGTATAAGGAAATGTATGAAACTGCAATAATGGATAGAGCAGATATGGTAGAATGTGATTATTTATGGGAATATCCAGAAGAAACAATAGCAAGTAAAGGTAGAGCATATAAAGATAGGAGAGATATGATATTAAATGCTAGAGTTGTAGCATGGAATAAACTAATAAAAAGAGAATTATTAGAAAGAACAAAAATAAAATTTCCAGTAGGTTTAAGATATGAAGATGTAGAGTTTTTTTATAAATTAATACCTTATATAAATACTATATCAATAGTAAAAAAGCCTTTTATACATTATGTACAAAGAGAAAACTCTATATCAAATACACAAACAAGTAAAACTGCACAAATAATAGATGTTTTAGATAATGTAATAGAATTTTATAAAGAAAAAAATATATTTGATAATTATAAAAATGAATTAGAATATAATTATGCAAGATATATATTATGTAGTTCAATGCTAAGAATGATTATGATTGAAGAAAAAGAAGAAAGAGATAAAACGGTAAAATTGGCTTGGAACAAATTAAATGAAAGATTTCCAAAATGGAAAGAAAATCCTTATCTAAAAGAAAAGGGGCTAAAGAATAAATATATGAAAAGTGTTAATGAAAAAACATTAAAAATATATGAAAAATTAGGAAGAATCAGATTTATAAGAAAAAAAATACAAGAAAAATTTGCATAGATTCTTGATTTACGAATTTTAGTGTATGTAGAAAAATAAAAGGAGAAGTTATGAAAGAAACAAAAGTAGAGCCAACCAAAAAGATAAAAATAAATACAAAAAATTTAACAGAAAATTTATTAGTAATATTTGTAATACTATGTCCAGTATTTGATATTTTAAGTTTTATATTTAGAAATGCATTTAATACAAGTATATCTCCATCTACTATTTTAAGACCGGTAATACCTTTAATAGCAATTATAGATTTATTTATAAAAAGCAAACATAAGCTAAGAATGTTTATTGTGGCATTAGTATATGGAGTATATGCTTTAGCTCATTTATTATTATTTAATACTGCTAACACAGGATTTAGTTATAGTAATGTAGTACACGAAATGCAATACATAATGAATTATACTTTTATGATAATAATTTTATTTGTATATGTTTATGTATTTAAAGATAAAGAGAAAGATAAATTACAAAGAGCAATAATTTCGTCAGTATCAATATATATTGCATCAATAATATTAGCAATTATAACCAATACATCATCATCAACATATATAGAAGGAACAGGAATAAAAGGTTGGTTTGAATCTGGAAATAGTATTAGTGCAGTTCTAATTTTATCAATATTTGTATTACTAAGTAATAATGATAAAAATTATAGAAAAATAATTATAGGCGAAATAATTGCAATGGGAATATTCTTGTGTATATTAATAGGTACAAGAGTAGGTTTATTTGGATTTGTAATTGCTCTAGTAGCTTTTGTGTTTACAGAAATTGTTGGAAAGATAATAAAAAAGTCAAAAATGAATAAAAAAGTTATACTAGGAGGAATTGGAGCGGTAATTGTAGTTGTGGTTATAGTTGCCTTAGTAGGCTCAAATACCATAGAGAGAAGGAAACATTTAAAAGAAATAGAATCAGATATAGTTGATGAATCAACAAATCAAGAAGCACACATAACAGGAAGTTTAATGGAAATAAAAGAGAAGATAGATAATGGTGAAATAGAAGATACATACATGAACGAAGCACAAAAGAAATCTATATTAGAATTATATGATATCGCAAACAAGTGGGGAATAAGTAATAATGACCAGCGTATGCAACAATTAATATACAATGCAGTTCTTGTAAAAAATCAAGCAAATCCATTATTAATTATATTTGGAAATGGATATATGAACCAATACAGAGAATTAGTTTTAGAAATGGATATACCAGCATTTTTATTTAATTTTGGAATATTAGGATTTTTATTATACTTTGGACCATTTCTTGCAATTTTTATATATGGAATATATTTTGGAATAAAAAGAATCAAGAAAATAGATTCAGAATATATAATGTATGTGTTAGGAATAGGCTTAGCATTTGCTATATCTGTATTTTCTGGATATGTATTCTTTAATATGTCAACATCTACAGTTATATCAGTTATATGTGCATTATTAATAAATAAGATTTTTACAATAAAAAATGATTTAAAAGTGACAAAAGCATAATAATGAATTATTTATGAGGAGATAGATTATGAAAAAGATTTTGTTTGGAATAACAAGTCTTACACTTGGCGGTGCTGAAAAAGTTTTAGTTGATTTAGCAAACAAATTAAGTGAAAAATATGAAATTACAATACTTACAATATATGCAAAAGGTGAGTTTGAGAAAAAATTAAATTCAAAAGTAAAATTAAAAAGCATATATGATTTCCAATTTAATGATATGAAAAAATTTAAGAAAAAGTATACTGCTTTAAAATTATTGTTATTTAAAAAACACTTTTATAAAAAATATATTAAAGGTGATTATGATATAGAAATAGCATTTTTAGAAGGACCAATTACTAGACTTTTTGGAGTAAGAAATAAAAACACAAGAAAAATTGCATGGATACATAATGATATAACAAAAGTATTTGGGAAAGACTTAAAGGCAAAAATAAAAGTTGCGATAGATAAAAAAACATATGGAAAATATCAAACATTAGTATTTGTAAGTAAAGATAATAGAGATAAATTTACTGAAATTTATAAAGATGTAAGAGATGAGTATTTGCAACCAGTACATAAAAGAGTTATATACAATTACATAAATCCGCAAAATGTTATTAAAGGTGCAGAAGAAAAAATAGATGATTCTTTAACTACTAAAGTAACAACATTTTTAACAGTTGCTAGACTTACAAAGCAAAAAGCAATAGATAGGATTATACGAGTTCATAAAAAATTAATAACAAAGGGATTTAAACATGAGTTTTATGTAATAGGTGATGGACCGGAAAGAACAAATTTAGAAAAACAAATAGAAGAATTAAATGTAGAAAAAACATTCCATCTTTTAGGAAAAAAAGAAAATCCATATCCATACATGAAGCAAGCGAATTTTTTCTGTTTGCTATCAGAATTTGAAGGGTATGGAATGGTAATAGAAGAGGCTAAAATTTTAAATAAACCAATAATAATAACAGATACTGCAGCAAGAGAAGCTGTTCAAAATTATGAAAATTCTATAATAGTAAAAAATAATGAAGAAGCGATATATGCTGAACTTAAAGAAGTGATACAAAAGAATAAGAAAAGCTTTTCAGAAAAACAAGAAAAATATGATAATAGTAAGATAATCACTAGATTAGAAAAGCTTTTAGAAGAAGAGGTTAAGACGATAGATATATAGATATGTGAAAATGAATGAAAAGATAAAATGCGGGATAGTACACATTTCATCATAAGAAAAATATATAAAAGATGTGAGGCATAATTATGAAATTATCAATTTTAACAGCGACTTACAATAGAGCAAATTTATTAAAAAGACTGTATGAGAGTATATTAAGAAACTTAAATGTAGAAATAGAAGTAGAATGGCTAATAATGGATGATGGTTCAAATGATGAAACAGAAAAGATTATTAGTAAAATAAGAGATGAAAATAAAATATATATAAAATATTTAAAACAGGTAAATCAAGGTAAAATGGCTGCAATAAATCATTTGATGGACTATGCAAGAGGAGATTTAATAATTGAGTGCGATTCTGATGATTATTTTGCAGAAAATGCATTTTTATATATAAAAGATGCATATGAAGAATCTAAATATGAAAAAGATTTGTATGGACTTTGCTTTTTAAAATATGATCAAAATGGACAAAATATAGGGAATGAATTTAAAGAGCAAAAAACAACAATGTTCGATTTATATTTTAAAGATCTAGAAGATGGTGAAAAAGCAATAGCCTTTTTTAAAGATAGAAGAAAAAATTATAGTTATGAATTAGAAGGTGATGAAAAATTTGTAACAGAAGCTAGAATGTACCATAAAATGGACTTAGAATATAAAATAAAATGCTATAATGAACCAATTATGATATGTGAATACCAAAAAGATGGTTATTCAAAAAATATAGATAAAGTATTTAAGGAGAATCCTAAAGGATATCTTAAATATTTTGAAGAAATCTTAACAATGCAAGATATGGTTGGAGTAAATTTTAAGAAAAGATTATATGTAATTAAGCATTATATTTTATTTTGTGTGCTTAATAGGAAAAAGCCAAATTTTGCCGATATGAAGGGACTTCTGAATAAAATTTTAACGGTATTACTATATGTGCCAGGTTTTATTATGACAAAGAAGAGATTTAAGTAATATAATCTTGAAAAGCTATATATGTAATGATATAATGACCAAAGTCTAAAACAAAAGTGAATGAGGTGGCTTTAATGAAGGAAGACTATGATTTCTTATTAGAACCAGGAAAAGTAAAAATAGAAAGCAGAGATTACAAAGACAATGAGTCTGTAATCTCTGTTGTCATACCATTTTATAATGATAAAGATTATATTGAGCAATCTGTGAATTCAGTTTTAAATCAAACATTTCCTTATTATGAAATATTAATTATAGATGATGGGTCTAAAGATGAAGAATCTTTAAAAAAACTGGATGAAGTTGCTAAACAAGATAACAGAATAAAAGTATTTCATAAAGAAAATGAAGGATTGGCTGCAACAAGAGATTATGGTGCTTCAAAATCAGTAGAATCAGCTAAATATTTAATGTTTTTAGATTCAGATGATTTGTTAGAGCCAACATTTATGGAATGTGCTTATTGGACATTAGAAACAAATAAGGATGCCGCATGGGCATATTCAGATTCAATAGGGTTTGATGCAGATAGTTATACTTGGAATAAATGGTTTGATTCTGAAAAAATGAAAAAAGAAAATGAACTAGTTTCTGCAGCAATGGTAAGAAAATCAGATTTTAATGCTGTTGGTGGATATGGGTTAAGAGAAAAAGCTGTAAATGAAGACTGGAATTTTTGGCTTAAATTAATGGCAATAGGTAAATATCCTGTACATATGAGTTATTATGGACAATGGTATAGAAGAAAACTAAGTGGAGAATTAAAGAAATCTAAAGATAATAAAGCTAGATCTTTAGAAATTATACATGAAACAGCAAGTAAGATTGCTAAACCAGTATCTGCAATACAGTATCCTAAACAAGATTATAATTATGAGCTTTTAAACGATAATTTAGAATGTATATTACAACCAGAACCAAAAGAAGATAATAAGAAAATAAACTTATTAATAATTGTTCCTTGGCTTATAACAGGAGGGGCAGATAGATTTAACTTGAATTTAGTTAAAGGTTTGGATAAAAGAAAGTATACCATAACAATATTAACAACTGAACCAAATAAAAACACATTAAGGCAAGAATTTGAAAAATATGCAACTGTGTATGATTTGACCTCTTTTTTAAATCAAGAATTTTGGTTACCGTTTATAAATTATATTATTAAAAAGGAAAACATAAATATTATATTAAATACAAATAGCAAATTTGGATATAGTGTATTACCTTATTTAAAAGCTAAATATGCTAATATACCATTAATAGATTATGTACATATGGAAGAATGGTATAACAGAAATGGTGGATATTCAAGATATTCTACTATGGAAGAATCTGTATTAGATAAAACTTTAGTATGTAATGAAAATAGTAAAAAGATTTTGTGCGATTATTTTGAACGAAATGAAAATGAAATACAAACAGTTTATATCGGAGTAGATGAAGAAGAATTTAATCCGGAAAAATATAATAAAGAAGAAATTTTAGAGAAATATAATATATTAAATGATAAAAAATATATTTTTAGTTATATTTGCAGAATATCTGAACAAAAAAGACCAATGTTATTATTAGAAATCATAAAGAAACTAAAGGAAAAAAGAGATGATTTCAAAGTTTTAGTTATTGGTGATGGAAATTTATTACCTAAAATGAAAGCTAAAGCTAACAAATTAGGATTAAATGAAAACATCATGTTTTTAGGTAATATAGAAAACACAGAAGAGATTTATAAAATAAGTGATCTAACAATTAATTGTTCATTAAAAGAAGGATTAGCATTAACATCTTATGAATCATTAAGTATGGGAGTTCCGGTAATTTCTAGTGATGTAGGTGGACAAAAAGAATTAATTAATGAAGAAGTTGGAGTTATTGTTCCTTGCATGCAAAACGAAAGAGATATTTATAGTGAAGATTATAAAGATGAAGAAATTGCAGTATATACACAAGCAATAGAAAAGGTGTTAAATAATTTAGAACAATATAAAAGTAAATGTAGAAAAAGAATACTAGATAAATTTACAATTAAAAACATGATAAAAGAAATGTCTAAGATTTTAGAAGAAACTCAAACAAATCCAAATAAAGATAAAATTGGAAATGGTAAGAAATTATTAGACAACATAAATATTACAAAAGAATTAATAACAATGAATATGATGAATGATAAAATTGAGTATAATTGGGAATGTACAGAATACGAAAAGAAAGTCTATGGACGAGCATATTCTGTAAAAGCTCTTAATTATAAATATGAACTAATAAAAGAAAAATTATGGAAGATTCCATTGTGGAGAGGATTTGTAAAAGTAGTACATAAAGTGAAAGGAAATTAAAAGATGGATAGCATAAAAAATATAATAATAAAATATAAAAAGTTGATTTTGTTTTTATTATCGTGGTTAATACTTTGCTTAATAAGTTTAGAGTATGATGCACCTACAAATTGTATATCATTTAATACAAATACTTATAATATATTTACAATATTAATTCTTTGCGGAATTTATATTTTGTTATATAAAACAAGTTTAGAATATAAAAAGTCAAATACTAGATTATTTGTTTGTAGTAGCGTTTTAGCTATTTTATTTTCTATATTTTATGTGTTTGGAGAGTTAGCAAATACGTATTATAATACACAATTACCAATAATTTCTAAAAAATTGATATTATATTTGGTTTTACAATTTGTGTCATACAGTATTATATTTTTTGGGATAATTACAATAATTAATAAATGGATATATAAAAAAGCACATGAAGTAAGAAAAGAAGAATTAATAGTAAAAAAATATTTTCAGGATAACAAAAAATCAATTTTTGTAGTAGCATTAATAGTTTTTATAGTATTTATGTTCTATTTTTTGCATTTTTATCCTGGAATAATGCAATATGATGCCATAGATAGTCTTAATATAATAACTGGTAAAACAAATATGACCAATCATCATCCTGTATTATGGACTTTATTGCTTGGTGTATTTTTTGAAATAGGATATAACATTTTTAATAATGGTAATATAGGAATTGCAATGTATACAATTTTTCAGATGATTATTGTTTCCTTTACTATTTCTTATACTATTTATTATATGGCAAAACAAAAAATAGATATAAAATGGAGAGTTTTAACACTATTATTTTTTATTTTAAATCCAATAATTTGTATACAGGCAGTAAGAGTAGAGAAAAGTGTATTGTTTGCAGCATTTACTATATTAGTATCTTTACAGATAATAGAACTTACTTTAAATACAAAAGAGTTTTTGAAAAGTAAGAAGAACATTATACTGTTTATGATTTATGTGTTATTGATGTGTTTATTAAGAAATAATGGAATATATGCAATTGTTTTAACATTTATAATAATTGCTATTGTAAAAAGAAAATACTTGGGAAAAATATGTTTCGTTTTTTTAGTGCCTATAATATTATATTTTATAATACAAGGTCCAATATTTAATTTGTTCAAAGTAGTACCTGGAGAATTTAAAGAGGCATTATCTATACCAATACAACAATTTGCAAGAGTTGCTAAATATGAGGGAAATAATTTAAGTGCAGAGGAAAAAGAACAAATAGAAAGATATTGTAATATGACGATAGATGAAATTTCTGAACAATATAATCCTACAGTATCTGATCCTATAAAAAGTAACTTTATAGAGGAATATGCTTTAAATGACAAAATGGGAATTATTAAATTATATTTACATTTTACAGTAAAATATCCAAAAATTACATTGGAATCACTTTTATTTAATACATTTGGTTATTATTATCCTAATAGCATAGAGATTTCGGGATTAGGAGATTATGAGAAAGACTCAATATGGACATTAAATCAAAGAATTATAGATAATGAATGGTATGAAATGATGCAATTAAATAATCATATAGATGATGATAAAACATATTCTGAAAAATTTAAAATACAAAATAAGACAATTATAGAAAATCCTATAATAGATTTTTTGAATAGACATATAAACCAAAAAGATATACCAGTATTTTCAATTTTAGTAACTGGAATTGGATTATATTTTTGGGTATTATTATTTATCATGATGTATTTAATTTATAGTAAGGAATACGAAAAATTATTGGGAACATTAGTAACGTTTTTTATTTGGCTAACTTCTTTTGCAGGTCCAATAGTGGAACTAAGATATGTATTATCTTTAATAATGTTTACTCCTATTATAATAAGTTTGCCTTTTTTAAAAACAGCAGAGCAGGATAAAGAATATATTGACAAAAAAAGTAATAACTAATAAAATTAAGTGGATTTATTTAGAATATATTATGATTCAAACAGAAAGGATGTAGTACAAGAATGAATAATAAAAAATTAAGTATTATAGTTCCAAACTATAATAATGAGCAATTTCTTAACAAAAGCTTAAATAGTTTAATAAATCAATCTTATGATAATTTAGAAATTATAGTTGTTAATGATGGCTCAAAGGGTAATTGTGATGATATAATAAAAGAATTTCAAAGTAAAGATAATAGAATAAAATACGTAAAGCATGATACAAATAAAGGTTTATTTCAAGCAAGATTAACTGGAGCTGAAAATGCTACAGGAGACTATATAGCGTTTTTAGATGCAGATGATTATGTATCTATAGATTTTTATAGAACGATGATGTATAGTGCTATGAAAAATGATTCAGATATAGTTATTAGTAATTTAGTGCTAGAATATGATGATGGAACAAAAGAATTATTTAATTTAATGCAAACACCTTTAAAAGAGATAAATGGAAAAGACTGTTTTAAAAGATATATGGAGCAAGATGGATTAAATTATTCTTGGTCTGTAATATGGAATAAAATATATAAAAAGGAAATTTGGGAAAAAGCAGCAGAGCATTATAAAAAAGTAAATAAAAGACTAATAATGACTGAAGATATAGCCTTTTCTACTGTATTATTTTATTTTGCTAATAAAGTTAATAAAGTTAATAATGATGTTATATTTTATTGCCAACATCAAAAATCTTCTACATCAACTAAAAATATGTCTTATGAGAAGATAATGGGAAATATAACAGATTTAAATACATCTTTTGGATTTATAGAACAATTTTTAAAAGATGTAAAGGCTTATGATGAATATGAAGAAGACTTTATTTTATGGAAAAGTTTATATTATAAAATTCATTTTGACATTACTAAAAATATGAATGTTTCAAAAGCGAAGAAAGATGAAATAGTAGAAAGATTGAATCAATTTTGTCCAAATCATAAAGATGTTAAAGATGGAGGATATTTTTATTCAATAAAAACAACATGGAATGAAGGTTTGGAGGAAATTAAAAAAGCAATATGTGATCCTAAGATAAAATGTGTTAGTTTTGATATATTTGACACACTAGTTGTTAGACCTTTTTGGTATCCAACAGATCTTTTTGCAATTATTGATAAACAATTTGGAAAAATTACTGGTAATAGAACAGGTATAGATTTTACTAATATAAGAGTTTATGCAGAAAGACTTACAAGAGAAAAGAAAGCCAAGATTAGTAAAGAAAACGAAGAAATAACACTTGATGAAATATATGAAACATTACATAGTGAGTATAATATAGATAATGAGACACTAGAAAAAATAAAACAAATAGAAATAGAAAGCGAGTTAAGATTCTGTACAAGAAGAATGACTGGTTTTGAACTTTATGAATTAGCTTTAGCTAAAGGAAAAAGAGTAATATGTACATCAGATATGTATTTACCACAAGATGTAATTAAGAAAATATTAGAAAAAAATAAATATACAGATATATCTAAAATATATTTATCAGCAGATTATAATGCAACTAAATGGAATAAATCATTATATAAAGTAGTTTTTAATGAAGAAAAATTGTCTCCTGAAGAGTTAGTTCATATAGGTGATAATTATGAATCTGATTTTAAAAATGCAAAGAAAGTAGGAATAAATGCAAAACATTTACCAATGGCCACAAATGTATTTATGGATAAAGGTGTAACACAAAATTTAGCACAAATGTTTATGAGAAGTTTACCTCATTGGAGAGATAATGTAGCATCTATGGAATTTGTAGGCATAAGATCAATGCTTGCTATTGTGGCAAATAAATATTTTGACAATCCATATAGAAGTTTTAACAATCAAACAGACTTTAATGCTGATCCATATCTAATAGGATACTATGCGTTAGGAATGTATATGTTTGGACTTACAAAGTGGATTTTGGATGATGTTCAAAACGAAAATTATGAGAATATGGTTTTTATGGCAAGAGATGGATATCTACCAATGAAATGTTATGAAATAGTAGGTAAATATTATAGTAAAGTACCAAAAGCTAAATATTTATATGTATCAAGAAAAGCTTTAGTACCAATTACAATACAAAATGAATTAGATTTTTATAAAATGTCAGATCAAATAAATATGGAAAATCATACTCCGATTGACGCCATAAAATATATAAAAAATTGCATAAAATTTGATGATCAAAAATTTAAAAAGATATGTCAAGAAAATAAGATTAAAATAGATGAAAATTTCAAAACTATAGATAATTTTAATAAATTTATAAGTATAGTTATAGAAAATTTTTATGATAAAGAAGAACAAGAAAAAAACCTACTAAAATTAAAAGAATATTTTAAAGAATTTTATGGAAAACATTCAGCTACATTTGATATTGGTTATAGTGCAAGACCTGAGATGTTTTTATCAAATTTATTAGAAACACCAATAGATACTTATTTTTCTAATATAAATAAAGGCGAAGCAATAAGACATCAACAAATAGGTGGATTTAAACTAAAAACATTTTTTGATGGTAAGCCAACGACTACAGGACATGCATATGAAATGTTACTTTCAGCATTGGCTCCATCTTGTATAGGTTATAATATTACGGAAAATGGTGTTGAACCTGTATTTGAAGAATATTCAAATACTTATGCAGTAAGATTTGCTATTGAAACTATTCAACAAGCAGCGATGGACTTCGTAAAAGATATTGTAGACATTTATAATGAAGATATGAATGTATTATATTATCAAAATTATTATATATCACTTCCATATATGGCTTATTTAAATTCATCAAGAGAAATAGATAAAGCTCCATTTGCATCAGTTAGATTTGAGGATGGTTTAGGTTTAGGAGATGATTTAAGTATGGTTTATAGTTGGACAAAGGATTTATCATATCATAATCAGGCAACGATGGATGTTTTATATAGTATTGACAACGATATTCCTATTTTTAATAGACAAGATGAACTTGTATATAATTCTAATGTAGACTTAACTAATAGAAACAAATTTGTAAGATTAATTTATTATATGCTATTTGATAAAGCTACATTAAATAGAAGAATAGGTAATGTTTGTTATAAAAATAAATTTTTATGGAAAATTTATAAAAAAATAAATCATATTTAAAATTATGGAGGTTACTATTTAATGGAAGAATATAGCATTCAAGTACAGGATGTGTATAAAACTTTTGATGTGTATTTAGATAAAGCGAATAGCTTAAAAGAAAAACTTCTATTTTGGAATCGAAATAGAAAAGAAGTAAGAGAAGTATTAAAAGGAATTAATTTGAATATAAAAAAAGGTGAAGCAGTAGCACTAATTGGTGTAAATGGTAGTGGTAAATCAACTTTACTAAAATTAATGACCAAAATAATTTATCCAAATAAAGGAAAGATTATAACAAACGGAAAGCTTACTTCTTTATTAGAATTAGGAGCTGGTTTTCACCCTGATTTTTCTGGAAGAGAAAATATATATTTTAATGCATCAATATTTGGCTTAACTAAAAGCCAAATAGATGCAAGATTAGAACAAATTATCGAATTTTCGGAATTAAGACAATTTATAGATAATCCAGTAAGAACATATTCATCTGGAATGTTTATGAGATTGGCATTTGCTGTCGCAATAAATGTAGATGCAGATATATTATTGGTAGATGAAATATTATCAGTAGGTGATCAGCATTTTCAAGAAAAATGTTTGAATAAAATGAAAGAATTGAAAAAAGAAGGAAAAACAATGGTATTTGTTACACATAGTTTAGATTCAGCAAAAGAATTATGTGATAGAACAGTATGGTTACATCAAGGAATTATTAAAATGGATGGAAATACTGACGAAGTTATAGAAGATTATTTAAAAGAAACAACTTAAGTAAAAGGTAGAAAGGAAAATAAAATGAGTTTTTTTAAAGGTTTATACGAATATAGAGAGTTATTAAAAACAAGTATAAAAAAGGACGTAAGAGGTAAATATAAAAATTCAGTTTTAGGTATAATATGGTCATTTTTAAATCCGCTTTTACAAATAGCTGTATATGCATTAGTATTTCCACTTATTATGAGAAGTAATATACCAAATTATGTGGTATTTGTATGTTGTGGATTAATACCATGGAATTTCTTTTCTTCAGGAATTTCTAGATCATCATTTACGATGGTGGAAAATGGAAATATAATCAAAAAAGTATATTTCCCAAGAGAAATTTTGCCAATATCAGTAATTACAAGTGAAGCAGTTAATTTTGTAATTTCTACAATAATAATTCTAGCATTTGTATGTGGATATGGAATAGGTATATCTAAATATGTAATATTTTATCCCGTTATATTATTTATTCAATATATATTATTGATAGGTATATCATTAATAGTATCAAGTATTACAGTATATTTTAGAGATTTACAACATTTTATAGGAATACTATTACAATTATTATTTTATGCGACACCAATAGTTTATGCTTCAGAAACAATACCTGCAAATTTTCAATGGATTTTAAAATATAATCCTATGACATATATAATAGAGGGATATAGAAATATCTTTTATTACCAAACAATGCCTGATATAAAATCTTTATTAGTTGTTTTAGTCGGAAGTATTGCATTATGTGTAGTGGGATATTTAATATTCTATCGATTGCAAAAAAAATTCGCAGAAGAATTATAGCGAAAGAGGAGGAAGTATAATGAAAGAAGAAAAAGTTGCAGTGTTAATACCATGTTATAATGAGGAGCTAACAATTGAAAAGGTTATAAAAGATTTTAGAAGAGAATTACCTGAAGCAGATATATATGTTTATAATAATAATTCAAAAGATAGAACTGAAGAAATAGCTAAGAAAAATGGTGCAATAGTAGTAAATGAATATAGACAAGGAAAAGGTAATGTAGTAAGAAGTATGTTCAGAGATATAGAGGCAGATATATATGTTATGGTAGATGGCGATGATACTTATCCAGCAGAATTTGTTCATAAATTAATAGAACCGATAAGAGAAGGTAAAGCTGATATGGCTATTGGAGATAGGCTATCAAACGGAACTTATCAAAAAGAAAATAAAAGACATTTTCACGAGTTTGGAAATAATCTTGTTAAAAAAGCAATTAACGTATTGTTCAAAACAGATTTAAAAGATATCATGACAGGATATAGAGCGTTTAATAGAATGTTTGTAAAAAACATGCCAGTATTAAGTCCAAATTTTGAAATAGAAACAGAAATGTCTTTATATGCATTAGATAAAAAATATATAATAAAGGAAATTCCAATTGATTACAGAGACAGACCAGAAGGAAGTAGCTCAAAATTAAACACAGTAGGAGATGGAATAAAAGTAGTAAAAACAATTGTAAGAATGTTTAAAGATTATAGACCTTTTGCATTCTTTACAATAGTTGCTTTAATATTTTTAATATGCGGATTAGCTGTAGGTATACCAGTATTAGTAGAATTCTTTAAAACATCGATAATTACAAAAATGCCATCAGCAATATTAGCTACAGGTTTTGTGAGTTTAGCTGCAATTTCTTTCCAATGTGGAGTTTTATTAGATACAATAACAAGACAGCATAAAGAAGCTTATGAATTAAATTTATTAAAATGGAAACAAATAGAAAATAAATAAGGTAGGAGACAATGGATAAAATAAAAAAATTAATAAAAAAGTTTTGTACTAAAGAAGTTATATTCTATGTAATATTTGGAGTTTTTACAACAATTGTAAATGTTGGGTCATTTTATGTAATGACAAAATTTTGGAATTGGAACGAAGATGTATCTAATTTCATAGCGATTGTCCTTGCTGTTTTATTTGCATATGTAACTAATAAAGATATAGTATTTCATTCTGATGCTAAAAATTTTAAAGAAAAATTAAATCAATTTTTAAAGTTTATTTTAGGTAGAGCATTTACAATGGTTGTTGAGTTTGGAGGCTGTTTTGTATTGTTCAAAACAGCTATTCCAGAGATGATAAGTAAATGCTTTATGACAGTTATAGTAATAATACTAAATTTCTTTATTAGTAAATTTTTTGCTTTTAAAAAGAAAAATGAATTAGGTGATATAAATGAAGAAAGTAACAATAATAATACCAGCATATAATGAAGAAGAATCATTACCATTTTTAAGAGAAAGATTAAGTGAATTAATAAATAATATAAAAACATATGAATTTGAAATATTATTTGTTAATGACGGAAGCAAAGATAAGACATTAGAAATAATTAAAAAATGGAGAGAAGAGGATAAAAGAATAAACTATGTGGATTTTTCTAGAAACTTTGGAAAAGAAACAGCAATGATAGCAGGTTTAGACTATTCAACTGGTGATTGTGTGATTTTTATGGATGCAGACTTACAGGATCCACCAGAATTGATACCAGAATTATTAAAATGGTGGGGACAAGGTTATGATGATGTTTATGCAAGAAGAAGAACAAGAAAAGGTGAAACATGGTTAAAGAAATTTACTTCTAAAATGTATTATAAAGTTTTGCAAAGCTTAACTAATGTAGAAATACAAAAAGATACAGGTGATTTTAGATTATTGGACAGAAGATGCGTAAATGCACTAAAAATGATGAGAGAATCTCAAAGATGTTCAAAAAGTATGTTTAGTTGGATTGGGTATAAGAAAAAAGAAGTATTATATGATAGGGATCCAAGAGTAGCTGGGAAGACTAAATGGAATTATAAAAAATTAGTGGACTTGGCAATTGATGGGATAACTTCATTTACAACATCACCTTTAAGATTATCTACATATATTTGCATACCAACATTTTTAGCTTTAGTAATATATTTTATATATGTAATTTGTAAAATGATTTTAGTTACTGGAAAAATAGATGCTTATCAAGCAATTATACTTTTAATTCTATTTTTTAGTGGAATACAAATATTGTTGTTTGGAATAATTGGCGAATATTTAGGAAGAATATTTAATGAGACAAAAGATAGACCATTATATTTAGTAAACGAATATAATGGAGTAAGGGAGAATAATGAGAAGTCTGAATCAAAAAAATAAAGTAAATAAAAAATATATATATCCAATTATAGTAACAATAGTGATATGCACAATATTACAAATCATATTAAGCTTTAATCATAATGCATGGTGTGATGAAATATTTAGCGTAAATACTGTAAAAGAAAATTGGCCTAGTATGTGGAATATTTTAGTGAATGATGTTCATCCACCACTATATTACATAATTTTAAAATTAATTACCGAAATATTTAATTATAATTTTTGGGTATTTAAATTGGTTTCTATTTTACCAGTTATTTTAAATGTAATATTTATTTCTATTGTTGCATTTAAATCAAATAAAATTAATAGTAAAAATATAATTTGGTTAATTATTTATATTATTACTACAACGTTAACATCTAATTTCTTGTGGTTGGGAATGGAAGTTAGAATGTATTCATGGGCTATGTTATTTTTAACAATAAGTGGAGTGTATGCATATAAATTATATAAACAATTCAATAAAACTAATTTAATAATTTTTATCTTATCTAGTTTAGCAGCAGCATTAATGCATTATTGGGCATTAATAATGGAGTGTATTATTTATTTGTATTTATTTATATTTATGTATATAAAAAACAGGAAAAATTTAAAAAGAATAATTATGATGATTCTAGTAACCATTTTAGGCTATTCTTGGTGGTTACCAACAGCTATAAAACAATTATTAACAGTAAAAAATGATTATTGGATATTATTTTCTGTTAGTGATATAAAAATATTTTTAAATAAAATAGTCGGTGATGAAGTATCAATTTATATATCTCTATTCTTAGTAGTAATATTATTATTTTTTGCAATTTATAAATATAGAAAAATACAAGATAAAGAGATAAAAGAAAATATAATATTTAGTATATTACTAATTTCAATTCCATTTATTACTATATTAATTGGAATTTTATTTAATGTATTGATGCGTCCAATTTTTATAGAGAGATATTTTATACCATGTTTGGGACTATTCTGGCTTGGTATTTTTAGTCTATTAAGTTATATAGATAAAAATAAGATGGTTATTGTGATTACGGTAATTTTATTAGTTTATATGGTGATTATAGGATATAAAAATAAATGGATTGATGAATATGATAAAGGTGCAGAGCAAACGGTAAACACAATATTACCGCTTTTAAAAGATGATGATTTATTGGCTAGTAATTATAATCACTTCTATTTAAATGTATTAGATTTTTATTTTCCAAATAGAAAAGAAAATATAAAAAATATAAATGACATAAACTTTAAAGATGAAAATAGAACTATTTATTATTTTGAAGATAGTGCAAATCCTATTGATAAAAATAAATTTATAGAAAACGGTTATAATATAAAAGAAATATATAAAGGTAATATAGATATACAACAATGGAATGGTAAACTTTCAGGTAGATATAATTTTAGTGTTTATAAAATGGAAAAGACATAAAAAGGAGTGAAATTTATGCATAAATTAAAATTGTTAAAAATTAGTATTTTTATTTTATTAACAATCTCCTTATGTGGTATAGTTTTAGCAGATAATGATACTACTATAGTTGAAAATAATATAATAAATGATATTAAAACAAATGAAAATATAATTAGTGAAAATGTATTAAATGAAAATTTTATTGAAAATGAAGAATTATATGATAATATAGAATCATTTGAAACGGAAATAAATAAAGAGGATACATCATATAACGGTATTATTTCTTATTCATATAAGACTATCGACAATGGTATTTATAGAATAAATACTGCACTTAATTATAATAAGGTTATAGATTCAATGACAGTTGATGGTGAAAGTGTGCAAATATGGCATGATTGGAATGCTCTTCAGCAAAACTTTGAAGTTGAATATACAGATGATGGATATTATACGATAAAATCTAAAGAAAATGGAAAAGTATTAGCAGTAAGTGGACAAGATGTAAAGAGCGGTAGTACAATAATACAACAATATGAACAGGGATCAGATCAAGAAAAATGGATAATTAAAGATGAAGGAAATAACCAATTTAGTATTATTACGAAATGTAATACAAACTTATATCTAGACGTACCTAATTCAAATACTGAAGACGGAACTAAATTATGTGTTAATGATAATAATGGAGATAACTCACAAAGATTTCAATTTAATTTAATAGGTACTGAAAAAATTTTAGAAGATGGTACTTATAGAATAGCCATGTTTAGTAATCAAAATATAGGAATCGATATAAATGAATTTTCAAAAGATAATGGTGCAAATGTACTTATATGGGAATGGGCTGATACAAATAATAATCAAAAAAAATTTAATCTTAGATATGATGAAAATGATGGGTGCTATACAATAACAAATGTGAATTCTGGAAAACTACTAGATGTTGAAAATGGTGGTAGTACAAATGGCTCAAACGTATGGCAATATGAGGAAAATGGATCAGATGCACAGAAATGGAGAATAATGAAGAATACTAATGGAAGCTTCAGTATAGTATCTAAACATTGTGGGTTGAATTTGGATATTTCAAATGGAAATATAGCAAATGGTGGAAATGTTCAAATATATGAAGAAAATAGTTCTCCAGCACAACAATTTATGTTTATTAAGTTGGACAATCAAACAGAAAAAACTGTTGATGATGGTATATATGAAGTAACATCTGCAATAGATAATAATAAAGTGTTTGATATGACTGATAATTTAACTACTGATGGAACTCCATTGCAATTATGGGATTCTGATGGATTTTTACAACAAAGGTATAAAATAACATATAATACAACATACTATACAATAACTTCAATGAATTCTAATAAAGTATTAGCTATAAATGAGAAAAATCAAGTAATACAAAAAACAGCAGATGGAAGTACAAATGAAAAATGGAGAATAAAATCATATGGTGATAATAGATATGCTTTTGCTTCTTTATCAAATGATTATTGTATAGATATACCTTCTGGAAATATATATAATGGAGTTAAACTACAAGCATATAAGGGTAATAATTCAGAAACACAGCAATATCATTTAATAAATAGAACACCTATGCAAGGAACACAAACTATAAAAGATGGTATTTATAAAATAAGTACGAATTTAAATAACAATCAGGTAATGGACGTATTTACTAGTAATGGATTAGAAGTTCAACTATGGAATAATTGGGAAGCTGCTCAACAAAATTTTGAAATAAAATATAATAATGATGGATATTATACTATAAAGTCAAAAATAAATGGTAAAGTTTTAGCGGTTAATAGTTTAGATGTTAGGAATGGAACTTCTATCGTTCAGCAAGATGAGCAGGGAACAGATCAAGAAAAATGGATAATTAAAGATGAAGGAAACAATAATTATAGTATTATTTCAAAATCTAATAATTATTATATAGATGTTCCATTAGAAGATTCTTCTAATGGTGTAAAGTTACAAATGTATGAAAATAATGGAACAAATGCACAAAGATTTAAATTTATAAAAATAGGAACAGAAAGAACTATAGAAGATGGAACATATAGGATTGCTTTATACAATAATGAAAAACTGGGAATAGATATAGATAGTTTTTCTAGAAATAATGGAGCAAATGTTTTAATTTGGGAATGGGCTGAAAATAATATACAAAAAGAATTTGATATAAAGTATATTGAAGAAGACGGTTGTTATATTATAACCAATATAAATTCAGGTAAAGTTATAGATGCAGAAAATGGAGGTACAACAAATTATACTAATGTATGGCAATATGAATATAATGGTTCTGCAGCGCAAAAATGGTATATAGAAAAAGAAGAAAATGGAAGTTACTCTATTTATTCTAAAGCTAGTGGATTATGTTTAGATGTAGAAAATGGAAACCTAGTAAATGGTTCAAATGTTAGACTTTATGAAAGTAATCATTCGGCAGCTCAGCAATTTAAATTTATAAAGCAGAATACAAAATCAATTAGATATGTAGAAGATGGACTATATAAAATAGTCACAAAAATTAACCAAGGAGTTGGTTTAGATGTTGCAGAAGGAAGCCAAATAAACGGAGCTAATCTACAAATATGGCAATATACTGGTGTAGGACAAGAAAAATTCTTTATGTATTATACAGATGGATATTATTATATTACAGCAGCACATTCTAATAAAGTATTAGATGTAACAAATGATAATAATATAGTACAAAATGAAAAAATAGCATCTGATGATACACAAAGATGGAGTGTTATTCCAGATGGCAATGGTGCATATAATATTGTATGTAAGGCTAATGGACTATTCATGGATATAGAAAATGGAAGTACTAACAACGGAACAAATGTTAGAGCTTATCAAGGAAATGGAACACAAGCACAATTATTTATTTTTGGAAATTGTGGAATAAATATAGATACAAATAAGTATCCAGGAATACAAGAAAGAGTAAATGAGTTAGTAGTAAATCATCCTAATTGGCAATTTGAAGTTTTATATACAGGAATTGATTTTTATACAGCTGTGCAAGGAGAATATGAGCATTATACAGTAGATAAAAGTGGAAAAAGACAATATGCAAATTTAGTAGATACAAATGTATATAAAGGTGATTGGATTGCTCCAAATCCAGTAGTAACAGGAAATTGGGCACAAGCTTCATATAATGGAATAGCATATTTTATGGACCCTAGAAACTTCTTAAATGACATAGATGCTTTCCAATTTGTAGATTTAGCAGATTATTATAATAGTGGTGCTACACTAGATTCAATACAATATCAAGTAAATGGAACATTTTTAAATAATTTTGCAGAAGATGTTAGAATATCATGTGAACATCAAAATGTTAATCCTTATTATATAATTGCTAGACTATTCCAAGAGCAAGGGAAAAATGGTTCTCCAACAATATATATGGATGGTGGAGATGGAAAACAATATTTTAATCCATTTAATATAGGTGCAGTAAACGGAAATGATTTTGCTACAGCGCTAGCAAAAGCTAAAGAGCAAGGCTGGGATAGTATGCAAAAAGGTATAGAAGGAGGAATTACTTTTGTAAAACAAAATTATTTAGATGCTAAACAGAATACTTTATATTTAAATAAATTTGATGTAAACCCAAATAGTCCAGGAGGTTTTTATACTCACCAATATATGCAAAACTTATCAGCAGCATATAGTGAAGCTCATACTTTTAGAGGAGCATATGTAGATACGGGAACTTTAGATAACAAAATTAAATTTATTATACCAGTATATGAAAATATGCCTTCAACACCATCAGCAAGACCATCAGGAAGTGGAACTAGTACAGATCCTAATTTTCCTGCAATTTCAGATCAAGGACCAAAGAATGTTCAAGTATATGATATCCAAACGACTTTAAAGGTTAGAAGTGGACCAGGTCAAGAATATGGAGAACTAGAAAGATTACAAAATGGAGCAATACTTCTTTCTATAGAAAGATATGTTAATGGCTGGCAAAAAGTAATAACTCCTTCTGGAACGGTAGGATATTGTTCAGGAGAATATTTACAGTTTATAAATGATGTTACGAATTGCAATGAAAGAGTGGCAATATCAACTACAGGAAGTGTTAATATTAGAATTGGACCAGGTCAAAGTTACACTAGCCTTGGAACTTTTAGAAATGGTACGACAGGAACTAGAATATTGAAAGATGTTTATTTTGATGATGAATATACATGGGATTTAGTAATTCTTGATAATGGAACTAAGGGTTTTATAGCTTCAAAATATCTAAGAATAATTTAGAAAGGAGAATGGTAAATTAATTTTTAAATTAATTTACCATTTTACTTATATTAGAGTTTCTTAACATAATAATAAAAATATTATAATAAAATTTATTTTGAAGGGAGAAAAAATATGAGATTTAAAGTGAATATATTTTTTATTATATTATTATGTATAATGTCTTATGTGAGTATATCTTTTGCAGAAACAGGCAGACTTGTAGATATTCCTGTACCACCAAATAGTGCGGGATATGCTGACTTTACAGAAGAAGAGGCAGCAGAACGAGCAAGAGAATATGAAGAAAGCAAAAATAATGTAGTATCATCAAATGCTCTTATTGGTAAATCTAGTGACAATTATTTGAAATCTTTAAGCATAGATGGATATAAATTATATCCAAAATTTAATAGACAAGAAGACACATATACTATTTATGTAAAGGACGATACTATTAACACTTTTAATGTTTCTGCAGAAGTAGATAATGAAAATGCAAAAATTGAAGGAACAGGTAATGTAACTGTTTCACCAGAACAAAGAATAATCAATATAAAAGTAACTGCAGAAAATGGAGATTTAAAAGTTTATACAATAAGTGTAGAAAATAAAACGAAAAGCAATATAAAATGGGTAGGTATAGTTTGTGCTCTAATTGTTTTATTTATAGTATTTATATTTTTTTATAAAAGGCATAAAATCAAATAATTAGATAAAAATAGAAAGTAATATAATATTTTACTTTCTATTTTATATTGTAAAAAAATAGCATTAATGTTAATATAAAAAAGAAGATATAAATTTAAAGGAGTAGTAAAATGAAGAAACAGTATTTAACTATTATTTCAATTATTATTATAACAATATTATCATTGGGCAGTATTGTCTTTGGTGATAATAATGTTAACGAAAATGAATTGTTAAATGTAATTTTATCTAATGATATAAACAACAATTCTTTAGAAACAACAACACAAAACGACGCAAAAAAAATGGTAAAACAAAATACAGAGAAAGTTTTAAAAGACGGAACATATAGGATTGCAATGGCTACTAATCCAAGTATAGGCTTAGATATAAATTTAGCATCTAAAGACAATAACGCAAATGTATTAATATGGGAATGGTATAAAGGAGATAATTTACAAAAGCAGTTTGAATTAAAATATGATGATGGATATTATATTATAATAAATAAAAATTCAAATAAAGTACTTGAAGCACAAAATTATGGGACTGTAAATGGTACAAATGTATGTCAAAATGAATTTAAAAATACTGATGCGCAAAAATGGAAGATAATAGAAAATAGTAATGGCAGTTATAGTATAGTTTCAAAATTAAGTGGATTATATATAGATATACATAATGGAAATATTTCAAACGGGGAAAATGTACAATTATACGAGAACAATGGAACTGCAGCTCAACAATTTAAGTTCATAGAAATTATAGAACCAGAAAAAACAATAGAAGAAGGCACATATAGAATTGCAATGTTTTCTAATCCTAATATAGGTGTTGATATTGATTCAGCGCTAAAAAGTAATGGTGCAAATGTCTTAATTTGGGAATGGGCTGAAAACAATCTACAGAAAAAGTTCAATCTTAAATATGATGAAACAGATGGATATTATACAATAACAAATGTTAATTCAGGTAAATTATTAGATGTGCAAAATGGAGGTACAACAAACGGAACAAATGTATGGCAATATGAAGAAAACAATACAGATGCACAAAAATGGCAAATAATAAAAAATGATAATGGAAGCTATAGCATTCTTTCTAAGTTAAGTGATCTATATTTAGATGTATATAATGGAAATATAACAAATGGAGCAAATATTCAATTATATGAAGGAAACAAAAGTGCAGCACAACAATTTACTTTTATAAAATTAGATGACCAAATGGAAAAGCCTGTAGATAGTGGTATTTATGAAATAGCTTCTCTAATTGATAAAAATAAACTTTTTGACGTAACAGATGGATTAGTGGATGAAAATATTCCAATACAATTATGGGATTTAGATGGATTTCTTCAACAAAGATTTAAGATAACATATAATAATACCTATTATACAATAACTTCATTATATTCTAATAAAGTTTTAGCAATAAATGATAATAATGAATTAATCCAAAAAAGCGAAGATGGAGATATAAAAGAAAAATGGAGAATAAAATTTTTTGGTAATGATCAATACAGTTTTGTTTCATTAGCAAATAATTATTGTATAAATGTTCCATTGTCAAATGCAATTAATGGCATAAAGTTACAAGTATCAGAAAGTAATCATTTAACATCTCAAAGATTTTTTTTAATAAATAGAAATCCTATGCAGGGATCACAATCAGTAGAAGACAGTACTTATAAAATAATTACACCAATTGATAATAAAAAGACCGTTGATGTAACAGATGGTTCAAATATGAGTGGAACTAAAATTCAAATTTGGGATAATGATATATATAATCAAAAGAAATTTGAAATTTTATATGTTGGGGAAGGCTATTATAAAATAAAATCTAAATTATCTAGTAAAGTTTTAACGGTAGAAAGTACAGTACCAAATTTGCATAGTAATATTACGCAAGAAGAAGATAAAAATTTAGATACTCAAAAATGGATAATAAAAGATATAGGAAATGGACTATATAATATAATTTCAAAATGTGAAAATCTTTATTTAACAGTTGAGGATAATCCGCAAAATGGAGAAAAATTGCAGTTGCAAAGATTAAAAGATTATGCTACTCAATCACAATCGTTTATTTTATTAAATGAACAACCAAAAAGTAATATAAATATAATAGAAGATGGTGTATATCAAATAAAGCCAAAGAGTGGTATGACATTAGACGTTAACGGTGCAAGCTTTGATAATGGTGCTAATATACAAATTTGGACAAGCGATAAATTACCTCAAAAGAAATTTCGTATAACTAGAATTGGAGATACAAATTATTATAAAATTGTAGCGGTTCATTCCGCAAAGGCAGTTGATGTACAAGATGGCGGAATAAATATTGGTACAAATGTACAACAATATGAACAAAATGGTACTGACAATCAGTATTGGTATTTCAAAGATTGTGGTAATGGATATTATAATATAATTTCAAAAGCTAATGGATTAAGTCTAGATGTTGCAAATGGAGCAATAAATACTGACGGAGCAAATATACAACTATATTATTTAAACAATTCAGATGCACAACAATTCAGAATAGAACATACTAATATAGTTGAATATGGAATATATGAATTAGAAACAAAATTAAATTCTAATATGGTTGTAGATATATCAGGAGGTTCTCATGATGATGGAGCAAATGTACAAATATGGTCAGCTAATAATGTTAGTCAGCAAAGATTTGCTTTAGAACCACAATCAGATGATGTTTATGTAATAAGAGCAACACATTCTAATAAGGTATTAACAGTAGATACAAGTAACAATAATGTATATCAAGCAACTTGTAATTGGTCCAATAACCAAAAATGGAAAATACAAGAGGTTGGTTATGGATATTATAAATTAATATCACTGCATAATTCATGTGTATTAGATGTATATAATGGTTATGCTGCAAATGGAGAGAATGTACAAGTATATCCAGATAATGAATCAAATGCACAACAATTTAGATTTGTTACAGGATATAGGAAATTTTATGAAGAAGGAACTTATGGAACATCAGGAAAACGACAATCGGGTCAAGGAGGATATGATTTAACATATTATAAAATAGGAAAAGGAAGTAAGCATTTATTTACAACGTTCTCGATACACGGGTTCGAAGATTATTATTGGAAAGATGGATCAGAGCTAACATATATGGCAAATCAATTTAAAGACTACTTATACAATAACCTTTCAGAAAATTTAATAAATGAATGGACAATTTATATTTTTCCAAATTTAAATCCAGATGGCCAATATGATGGATGGACTAATAATGGACCAGGACGTACAACAGTTTATAGTAACGCACCTAATCACCAAGGAATAGATATGAACAGAGCATGTAGTATAGGATTCCAAAGAATGACTTCAGCTAGAAATTATACTGGAACTGCAGCTTTTCAAGCTCCAGAAGCAGCGCAATTACGTGATTTTATTTTAGGCCATCAAGGTTCAAGTAATGTTCTAATAGATGTTCATGGATGGTTAAATGAAACAATTGGAGATAATGGTGTTGGTTCATATTATAGAGATGAATTTGGTATTTCTAAACATATAGAAAGTTATGGAAATGGATACTTAATAAATTGGGCAAGAAGTTTACCTAATACACGTTCAATGTTATTAGAACTTCCAGGAGTATCAAACCACAATCAAGTTGTAAATTGGGATTATGCAGGTAAATTTAATAGGGCAACAATGAGATTATTAAATGATTTTTAGAGGAGAATTAATTTATGAAGAAAAATATTTTAATAGTTGTATTATTAGTAGTGGTTGTTGTAATAGCAATAATTTTAATTTTTAATAATAATAAAGAAAAAAATAATGATCAAAATATTTTACAAAATGATATCCAAAATAATGATTTTATGAATAGAATGGTATCTACAGATGCGAACGAGATAAATGCAATAAAAAATGAAATAAATGCAACAGGACAAACAGACATATATCAAATTGAAGAAGAATATGACGGAAGACGAATAATTCAGGTAAAACCAGATGTCCAATACCAAGTTGCTTTAGCAGGAATAATAAAAAATGGTATTCCTGCTGAAGACGAAATTAATACATTATTAGAGCAGGCACCAACCAATAGTGGTATGTGGATTTCTGAAAGTTCAAGAGAAAAATTTATGGATTTATTAAATAGTAATAATATATCAGATTTTGAAATAACAAATGATGGATATTTAAAATGTAATAAACAAGGAAATTTAACTGAACAGGAAGAAAAATTAAAAAATATGGCAGAATCAGATAAATTATATGTAATTGATATGTCAGGGAAAACATATCAAAGAGATTATATAAGTGGAGAGGTTATAGAATATCCTTTTGAGGAGATGGATCCATACCAAGTTTTAGAACCTTACGAAGTAGAGGATTCAATAATTTTAGGTGTTACTTCTAATAAGGATAATTATTTAAGTGATATAGAAATATTAGAAGCAATTATAGCATATGTATGATAAATTAAAAAGATAAATAATGATTTGCTAAAATTGTTATTTATCTTTTTTTATGGGGGATAAAATGGAGAAAGTAAAAGAATTATGGTTGAAAAATAAATATAATATATTCATATTTATAGGTATGATAATTTTTACTATAGTCATATGTACTAACTTTATAAAACCACATTTTGCATTGGATACATATTGTGTGTATTCATATGATAGTCAAGAATTAATTTCACATTTTTTGGTTTCAAATAGAATATTTAGTGCTTTAGCAAGGTGGATATTTGATATATTAAAAACACCTTTTTATATAAATATGGAAATATTAACAATTATAGGAATACTATGTTTAACGACTTCATGGTTTGTATTGTATAAATTTGTTGTTAATCTAAAAAAATATAAAATAAGTTTTTTTTATAATATTATTATTGCTGGAATAACTTTTATAATAATTTTTAATTTTTGTACTATCGAAAGTTTAGTTTTTTGGGAATCAGCAATAATGTGTTTAGGAATTTTATGTACAATAATTGCAGGATGCGTTTTCAATTCAAATATGAAACATAGCAGAATAAAAGCATTTTTTATTTTATTAATTGGAAGTCTATGTTACCAAGGAGCAATTACTATATTTATTCCATTAACATTAGTTTTTATAGCATACAGATATAAAGAAAATATTAAATGTATTTTTATTGAAACCATAAAGGCTGGAGTAATATATTTAATTGTTATGCTTATAAATCTTATTGGAACAAAAATTTTTAGTTATGTATTTAATTATGAGTTTAGAAAAATGACAGCTTTATCAATCATGGATTTAATTAATACTATAATAAGATTTACTGCTGATATGATATTAACAACTTTTGGAATAGGGACTAAATATTGGTATATTTTAGCGAGTTTAGTTTTAAGCGCAATTTTTTTAATTTATGTTATAAAGAATAAAAAATCAAAATTTTATATATTAGAATACATTATATTATTAGTAGCATGTATATTAATACCAGTATTACCAATGTTAGTAACACCGATAGAAAATCAATATCTAGAGACGAGAATGGCAATGTCATTTGGAAGCAGTATTGGAATTTTAATTTTGTTTTTAGTTTTAGTTGTGGAAGCACAAAAAAACGTCTGTCTAAAATATGTAATAGGAATATTGGTTAGTATAATGGTAGTGCTAAATTGTATGTACTACATAATAG
Source organism: uncultured Clostridia bacterium (assembly GCA_944391965.1). Lineage (GTDB taxonomy): Bacteria > Bacillota > Clostridia > TANB77 > CAG-508 > Merdicola. Next base: position 4,474 of record CALXVH010000001.1, on the reverse strand, counting down.
CATCTTCAGAAATGCTATCTACAAATTATTTAGACAGAAATATTGCTAAAACAATAATTAAAGAGATAGAAAAATATGAAAAAGAAACAGGAATAAATGTAGAGAATATTGGTTTAGCTTTGGATAAAAAAGCAATGCAAATTTATGACTCCCAAAATTGGTTAGGTGTTATTACAACAAGGAGTATGGGAACAGAATGGGCAGCTAAAGAGACTATAGAGTTTTATAGTGGAAAAAAGTATAATAAAATAGATGTTCCTATTAATTATGAAGAGAGATTCCTACAAAATGACTGGAATTTATTTGATAAGGAACAATTAATTTTTGATGAAAATAATTTATATATATGCTTGTATTAGAAGATTTATAGTGATAATATAAAAAAGAATTTATAGAAAATAAGGTAAGGGAGAATAATGAAACACGAGAAAACAAATTCAAATTTTAAACAAAGAATAATTAAAATCTTAAAAGAACCTCTATTATATTTACTAATAGTTATAGCAATAATACAAGGAATAATTTATTCTAATATGCCAGAATATGGCCTTACAGGTGATTCTAATGGATACTTGCATGTATATGATTCAAAAAGTATATTAAAAGGGTATATAAATGAAAGTAGACCTCCGATATATTCTTATATTATAAGATTTATAAGAAAAATTTCAGGTGAGGATAATCTGGAAGTAAAGGTTGCAAAAGTACAGAAAATTATATTTTTTATTAGTATTATATTATTTTATTGTATACTTAAATTGTTAATAAAAAATAAAGTAATAATTTGTGCTTTAACATTAATATTTGGGATAACTCCATCAATTATTGTTTGGAATGTATATATTGTTACAGAAGCATTGACATGCTTAGAAATATTAACGTTAACATTTATTACTATAAAATATTTAAAACAGCCTTCAAAGCTTTTTGCAAGTTTAATGGGAATTATTATATTGGTAATGATATTAACAAAACCAGCATTGGTATATTTCTTACCAATATATATAGTATTTGTTGTTTTACGCTATATATTGAACAAAAAAGAGAGACGCACATTATTTTTTGCAATAGGTTCTTTATTAATATGCTGTTTTGTTTTGATAATGTATTGCTGGCAAATTAAGAACTTATATGGAGTATTTTCTTTAACCAATATATCTGGGATTAATAATGTATTATCTGTGTTAGATAGTGGAGCATATGAAGACGTACAAAATAATCCTATTACTGAAACTATTTTAAAATATGTAGATGGTCCAATAACTGACAACAAAACATATGAAATCCATGGAGAATTAGCTAAGATATATTCAACAGAAGAATTAAAGGAATATACAAATTTAGCTATGCAAACAGAAAAATATAAAGAATATATGCTTAACAAAGTTATAGCTTTGGGAAGTGAAAATATAGGTACAGCTCATCCGATGGGAGAGCCAGATGATATAAATGCTATGCAAAACTTGAGTAGTATTAGTAGATTATTAATTCCAATTACTTTTGGGTTTATGTATATAGTTATATTAGTTAGTATTATTTATTTAATTTGGTATTTAATAAAATATAAGAAAATAAATTGGATTTGTGCGTTCTTCACATCAACCATATTTGCAAATTTATTTACATTTTTTATAGGAGCACCTTTTGAACCACAAAGACTATTCTTTCCATCTATGTGCTTAGTATTAATATATATTGGAGTTATTTTAGGAAGAATTAGATTAAACAAGGAGAATTTATTAAATGAGAAAAATGTTGAATAAATTATTTATCGAAAAAACAAATGATGTAAAAATACAATTCCTTAGATATATATTAGTAGGAGGAATTGCAGCAGTTGTTAATATTGGGGCTCTATATATATTTACAGATATATTTCATTTATATTATTTATTTTCAAATATATTTGGATTTATATTGGGATTAATTACAAACTATTTATTAAGTAAAGTATTAGTATTTGCAAAAGAGCAAAAATTTAATAAAGTTATAGAATTTACAATATATGCAATAATAGGAGTAATAGGTTTAGGCTTAGACACACTTTTCTTATGGATATTTACTTCTTGGGGATTATATTATTTATTGAGTAAGATAATATCAACTGCACTAGTATTTATATGGAATTTTGGAGCAAGAAAAGTTTTATACATTATTGCAGGAAAAATAAGTAGAGGAGAGAATAACAAGTGAAAAAGAAAGTAATAATAATTGGAGCTGGACCAGCAGGACTAACTATGGCATATGAAATATTAAAAAATGGAAAAGACAAGTATGAGGTGGTAATTTTAGAAGAAACTTCAGAAATTGGAGGTATTTCGAAAACAGTAAGATATAATGGAAATCGTATGGATATTGGTGGACATAGATTCTTTTCTAAAGATGAAAGAGTTATGAATTTCTGGAAAGATTTAATGCCAATTCAAGGAAAAGATTCTATAGATGACAAAATATTAAACAGAAAGAAACAACTAGCAGAAGATGGACCTGATCCAGAAAAAGAAGATAATGTAATGCTTTTAAGACATAGAGTTTCTAGAATATATTATTTAAAGAAATTTTTTGACTATCCAATAAGTATGAAACCAGAAACTTTTAAAAATATGGGATTTGGTAGAACAATGAAAGCAGGTTTTAGCTATTTAAAAACTATATTTGTTAAAAGAGAAGAAAAATCACTAGAAGATTTTTATATTAATAGATTTGGCAAAGTATTATATAGTATGTTTTTCGAAAAATATACAGAAAAATTATGGGGAAGGCATCCAAGCGAAATATCTGCAGATTGGGGAGCACAAAGAGTTAAAGGAATTTCTATTTCTGCAGTAATTAAAGATATGTTCCATAAATTATTTGGAAATAAAAACAAAAGTAATACAGAGACATCTTTAATAGAAGAGTTCTGGTATCCTAAATATGGCCCAGGACAATTATGGGAGACTTTAGCTAAAAAAGTAGAAGAATTGGGAGGAACTTTAAAGAAAGGATATAAGGTAAAACATATTAATTTTAAAGATGAAAAAATAGTTTCTGTGGATTGCGAAGTTAATGGGAAAATTGAAACAGTAGAGGGTGATATTTTTGCATCTAGTATGCCTATGAATGATTTAGTTGCAGGCTTTGAAGGAATAGATGTACCTCAAAATATAAGAGATATAGCAAAAGGATTACCTTTTAGAGATTTTATAACAGTTGGTTTATTAGTAGATAAGTTAAATCTAGAAAATAAAACAGATATAAAAACATTGGGAAATATTGTTCCAGACTGTTGGATATATGTTCAAGAACCTCAAGTTAAAATGTGTAGAATACAAATATTTAATAACTGGTCACCATATTTAGTAAAAGATGTACAACATAAAGTATGGATAGGCCTAGAATATACATGTTCAGAAGGTGATAAATATTGGAATATGTCAGATAAAGAATTTATTGATTTTGCAATAGATGAATTAGTTTCTATGAATATAATAAATAAAGACCAAGTAGAAGATGCTCACCGTGAAAAAATAAAGAAAGCTTATCCAGCATATTTTGATACATATAAAGATATTGATAAATTAATAGAATTTATCAATAAAATAGATAATTTATATTGTATAGGTAGAAATGGACAACATAGATACAATAATATGGATCATTCTATGGTTACAGGAATGGAAGCTGCCAATAATGTTATTACAGGTAAAAAGACAAAAGAAAACATATGGAACGTAAATACAGATAAAGAATATCACGAAGTAAAAAAAGATAAATAATTAAATAGAAAATTAGAAAAGATAAATAATAATTTCTAGGTTGTTATTTGTCTTTTTTGTTTATAAATAGATATTATTGTATATTTTCCTTGTAAAAACAAATTCATAATGGTAAGATTAAAATAGATAAAAAATATTGGAGGAACTAATTATGGAAAATATTAAAATTTTTGCTTGTAGTAAATATGCAGAACCATTTACACAAGAGATTTGTGATTATTTAAAATTACCTATGGGAAAAATAAATACAATGAAATTTAAAAATGATAATAACTTTGTACAGATTTTAGAAACAGTAAGAGAACATGATGTATATTTAGTACAAAGTAATGTACCACCAGTAAATGAAAGAATAATGGAATTATTAATAACAATAGACGCAGTAAAAAGAGCATCAGCAGGTAAAATAAATGTAGTTTTACCATATTATATTTATTCTCGTTCAGATAAAAAAGATCAACCAAGAGTTCCAATAACAGCTAAATTAATAGCAGAATTATTAGAAGCTGCTGGTGCAACGAGAGTAATTACCTGTGATCTACATAATCCAGCGATACAAGCATATTTTAATAATATAAATTGTGATAGACTTTCAGCAGAGGGAATTTTAGAGGATTATTTTATGAGCAAAAAATTAGATAATATGGTTATTGTTGCAACAGATGCAGGAAGTTCTAAAAAGGCATATAAATATTCAGAATTTTTTAATTGTCCAA